>CAYPMO010000015.1:0-70291 GCA_964412015.1 uncultured Gemmatimonadaceae bacterium
TCTGGAGGTGCTCAGGATCGGTACGGATCACGTCATCGGCCGTGAGAGGGACGAGCTCGGTGTCGAACGACTTGTCATCTACGAGGTGGTCAAGCCGTGACCGTCCCGCTTTACGCGATCACGGAACGTCACTTAACAAACAGTCTCAGCTCGCGCCCGTGCTGCGCACGGTCGCGGCCCTTCGGGGCATGCCGTTCCACTGGGGGCGTCGCTTCGCTTGGCCCCTCGCTGGGAACGGCACGCCTGAGACTTTGAACGATATGGTCCTTCCTGGATCTCGCGTTCGTGACACACAAGCACGACTGACCGATCCGCTTCGACCTGCGAGGGGGGTGCGTAGGCCGACAACGCCGCACGGGAGGGTTGGTTCTGCGGCGTCGGGCACCCTTGGGGCCCGTCGGCCGTGCCAATATGCCGCGTGCCTCTGCGAATCGCCACAGGTTCCGCCCGCACCGGCTGGCCACTGGCAGACGGAGTGCTGGGCCCCCCTCAGTCGGATGCGCCCTTCGGGACGATGGTGACGCGGCTCGTCAGGCCGCCGTGGAACCGCTTCGGCGGCCCTGAGCGCACGCCCGGCAGCGTCCGGAGCTGCATGTGCCAGCCGTCCGCGTAGGGCGTGTCACGGAGGACCTGGGTGATCCACTCCGCCGTGTTCGCGAGCTCGAGGACCCTCTCACCGTTCGAGACGGAGCAGAGGATGCCGTGCGTTCGGAGCCACCGCTCCGCGTCGTCCTGGATCGGTGAGACCTCGGCCATGCACGCGTCCACGAGCTGGGCGACCGCGAACGTCCGGGGGCCGTCCTTGGTGTCCACGCGCACCTCCTGTTGGAGGATGCGGTGGAGCACCCTCAACCCCTCCGGGGCCTGCTCGGAGATGTACGTCCCGAGCCCATGGCTGGCGATCAACTCGCGCGCCTCCTCGGCGGCAGGCGGCTCGTCCGCCATCAGGATCCACGTCCCGGAGAACGTACAGATCGCTGCTCCGCTGGTCGCCGAGGACGACGGCGGTCTGGGCCCGGAAGACCTTGAGGGTCTCGGCGAACCTCCCGTCCCTCAGCCAACGGAGGGTCCGGGCGAATAGCTCGCGGCCGTGCTCCACTGTGATCCGTGCCAACCGTGGGGCATACCGGGACCAGTGCTCCCGGCGCTCGTCCGGGTCCGCCGTCCTGGCGGACGGCCCCACCGATGCTCGCGAGGCAGAACATGCTCCGCACCTGGAAGCTCATGGCCGAACCCGCCGTCGTCCCATTCGCCGTCTCGGCCCCCTCGGTGGAGCTGGCGGAGCGGGCCAACGCGAGCACCTGCTGAATCCGGGCGTCCGACTTCGTGTCCCGCTGCTCCACCTCGTCGTAGACGACAGGGCCCGAATCGGCGCGGAGCTGCTGACGGATGCCTGCCTCGGTGGACCCGCCCTCTCAGTAGCGGGCCATGCCGCCGGTACCGGAGGTGGGTCTTCACGAGGCCCTCCCGTCACAGCTACCGTCACAGAAGCCGTCACAGATGGCGTCACAACTGACTGCCAAAGAAAACGGCAGTCCGCTGGGAACTGCCGTTCTCCCACATGCCCCGCCAGGGACTCGAACCCCGAACCTACTGATTAAGAGTCAGTTGCTCTAGCCAGTTGAGCTAGCGGGGCGAACCGCTCCCGGCGGATCGCCGGAAGGAGTGAATAGTACGGCTTCACCGGTCGGGGTCAACGGGTGGAATCGTCCCTCGCGATGGCGAGCCGATCGGGTCCGTGCGGCGTCGGGCGCCGGACGCGACAGCCTTGCCCCGCGTCGGGGCGACGCCCTCTATTGATCGGCCGCGTGTGCCGGCTCCGACCACGCCGCGCACGGCATCCCGCCAACCCCGGAGGATACCATGCGGAAGCTCGCTCTCGTCACGTTCGCCGCGACCCTGGGCGCCTGTGCCGAGCCCGGGCAGCCGCCGCCTGCGGAGTCGACGCCCACCGCAACCGCGGAGGCGGAGGTACACGGGGCGGTCTCGCTCACGCCCGAGCAGCAGGCCGGCAAGGTGACGTTCGAGAGCGTGTGCTGGACGTGCCACGGGTCGGGCGGCCACGGGGACGGCCCGGCCGTCACGCAGGACCTGCAGCCGCCGACGTTGCACACGCGCGACTACGCGGCCGCGTCGCAGGCCACGCTCATGCAGCGCTTCCACGCGAGCCTGGCCGGGGAGGACCCCAGCCATCCGCACATGCAGCACGTGGCCAAGCTCGTGAAGGAGGAGAGCTTCGCCGCCGCGTTGGCCTACATCCCGGCGCTGGTCTATCCGCCCGAGATCCCCGGGAGCGCGATCCATGGGCAGCAGATCTACGAATACCGGTGCTCCGGATGCCACGGGGCGATGGGGAAGGGAGACGGGCCCGGCGCGGCCAACCTGGTGGATGTGAAGCCCGTGGACTTCACCGCCGACACGCTGGTGGCCAAGGGTGACTGGGACGCGGTGTTCGCCAAGGTGCGAGCGGGCGGAGATCGCGTGCACGGCTCCACGATGCCCGCGTGGGGAACGATCCTGAGCGACGCCGACTTGTGGGACATCGTGGCGTACCTGGCCACGTTCCAGCCCGGGATCGTCGCGGCGCCGTCCTGGAACTGATCCGGCCTCAGCCGGTCGGGCTCGCGGCGTATCCCCAGTACGTCATCACCAGGATGAAGGCCAGCGCCGCCCAGGTGAGGTACGTCCAGAGCTCCGAAGGCTTCGAGCCCGGCTTCGGCCGGTCGAGGAACGGCACGAGCAGCAGCACGCCCCCGAGCGCTCCGAAGGCCGCGACGCCCAGAAGCTCGCCCTCGATCCCAAGGACCTCCGCCGGGAGGAGCTTCAGGGTCTGGAACATGAACATGAAGTACCACTCGGGCTTGATGCCCGCGGGCGCAGGCGCGAAGGGGTCGGCCTTGAGCCCGAGGTGGGCCGGGACGAACGCGGCCATGGCGGCGAGGATCGCGAGCGCGGCCAGCCAGCCCATCAGATCGCGGACGAGGAAGTTGGGGAAGAACTTCATGGACCGCTTCGTCCCTCCCTCGGCCTCTATATCGGGCGGAACGCTCATCCCGTGCTTCTGGACGAGCAGGACGTGCAGGCCCAGGAGCATGAACACGAGCGCCGGCAGCACCGACACGTGCAGCGCATAGAACCGCGTCAGCGTCGCTCCCGAGACGTCTTCCCCGCCCCTCAGGATGTTCCGGATGAAGTCCCCCACGATCGGGAACACGCCCGGGATCTCCGAGCCCACGCGCGTGGCGAAGAACGCCAGCTCGTTCCAGGGGAGCAGATAGCCTGTGAAGCCCATGCCCATGGACAGGATGAGCAGCCCCACGCCGCTCATCCACGTGATCTCCCGGGGAGATCGGTAGGCCTTCAGCAGCATCACGCTGAACATGTGGATGAAGGCCACGAGGATCATGAGGTTGGCGCCCCACGAGTGGATGGATCGGATGAGCCATCCGAACTTCACCTCCGCCATGAGGAACTGGACGGACTCGTAGGCACCCTCCGCGCTCGGCCGGTAGTAGAACAGGAGGAGGATGCCCGTGGCCACCTGGAGAACGAACAGGAAGAGGGCCATCCCACCGAGGTAGTACCAGAAGGTGTGCCGGTGGATCGGTACCTCCTTCTTGCGCATGAACGGGAAGACGGCGGTGAACCCGAGCCGCTCGTCCAGCCACGTGATCGTCCGGCGGATCCGCCTGGACCGGCCCGGGCTCCTCATCCCGCCCCGTCTCGTCGGCACGTCGTGCCGCTCGGTCATGCCTGGCTCACGACGATCTGCGTGCCGCGCACGTTCACGGCGTAGACCGTGAGGGGACGGGGCGGAGGACCGGAGATGTTGACGCCCGCAACGTCGTAGTGCCCGTTGTGGCACGCGCACCAGATGTGGCTCAGGTCGTCACGGTACTGCACGGTGCAGTCCAGGTGCGTGCACTCGGCGGAGAACGCGCGGAGCTCGCCCGAGGGAGTCTTGATCAGGATCCCGGGCTTGCTCCCGAACTTGAAGATGCGCCCGGAGTTCGGCGCCATGTCGCTCGCCTCGAACGGCAGCACCACCGAGCTGACTGCGGCCTCGGGGATCTCCGGCGGGATGATGTAGCGGACGACCGGATAGGCGACCGCGGCCACGAGCCCTCCGAGGCTGGTCCCGAGCAGCCAGTCCAGGAACCGCTTGCGGGATATCCCCGATCCGGCCGCGTTCTGCTTCGTCGTCATCCCACGTCTCCGCTCCCGGGGCGCTGGCCGCTCGCGCTCGCCGTCGCGGTGGCTCTCCGCCGGGCCGCCACCACCACCTCGCGATCCACGTGCAGCAGCTTCGCCATGTCGTCCATGAAGTTGACCTCGTACTCGGCCAGCTTCGCGTCCGAGAACACGAGGGTCCAAAGCTCCTCGAGGATCCGGTCGCGCTGCTCGGCGCTCAGGCGCTCGGCCACGAGCCCGGCGTAGCGGCACGTCCGCCCGGCCGCCGCGCGCTCCCATCGGAGCAGCTCGATGAGCTCGTCCGCTTCCGCGGGCGCGATCCCGAGGCCCGTTCGGACGACGCCGTCCATGAACGCGCGGTCCGCGCTCGATAGATCGTCGTCGGTGTAGACGGCCTCGAGCAGGAGTGCGAACGCCGCGATGCGCGCGCGCGCGGCCGACGGGATCCCGCTTCCGCCGAGCGTGCGCTCGAAATGCGCTGTCACCGCCTCCACGACCTCGGCCGAGCGTGCCTCCGCGTCCTTCACCTTGAGGTACAGGGCGGTGATCAGCAGCACGATGATCCCAGCCGAGACGCCGAGGCCCACCCGGCGCACATGGTGCTCCTCCAGCGCGGCGAGCCCGCGCTCCTCGGCCCGCGCCGCGATCGCGAAGCCGGCCTCGGCTTCCTTGCCGACCGGCTCCACCGACAGCGTGTGGATCGCGTTGCGTGCCTTCGTCTGGGCGTTGGTGACGTCCTCCAGCTCGAAGAGCGCCTGGCTCACCTCCATGCCACGGTCATGGGCTTCCTCCAGGAGCACGCGGCTCGTGTCCACCGCGCGCTCCAGCGAGTCGAGCACTCTCGCGATGGCCCGGAACGCCTGGCCCGCGGCGTCGTCCGGCGCGTGGCACTGGGCGCATATCTCCACCGTGCGCGTGTCGAGCGCGCCGTCGCCGGCCGGATCGATCGCGTGGTTGCCGTGGCAGACGACGCACCCGGGGAGGTCCGCGTCGTTGAAGATCTCCTCGTGGCCGCTCTGGTCGAAGTAGTCCGCCACCACCGAGTGGCATTGGCCGCACACGTTCCGCACCGACCCGACGCCGGGGGGTGCCGCGCCGTGGTTGCCGTGGCAGTCGTTGCACACCGGCGCCGAGAGATCGCCTTCCTCCAGGAGCTTCTTGCCGTGCACGCTCCGCTCGTAGTCGGTCACCTGGTCCGTGGGCACGCCGCGCGGCCCCATGCGCTTCGGATCCGAGTGGCACCGGCCGCACGTCTCGGCGAGACGGACCGGGTGCACGCTGGACTCGGGGTCCGACGGCCTCTTGATCTGGTGTGCGACATGGCAATCCACGCATGTGGCCACGGCGGTATCACCGGACTCGCGCAGCCTCATGCCGTGCGCCGAGGTCCAGTACTCCGACAGCTGGTCCACGCGCAGCGCGGGATTGAACTGGCGCATGAACGCCGCGTCGGAGTGGCAGCGTCCGCAGAGGTCCGGGATCTCGGTCCGGACCGGCGCGCTCAGGAAGCCGGCACGCGGGTTCAACTCGTCGCGGCCGCCGCTCCCGTGGCAGGCCAGGCAGCCGAAGCCGGCCTGCGCGTGGACGTCGCCGTCGTAGAGGATGGCCGGCTGGGCCAGCCGCTCGTCGTCCAGGCTCGTGTGGCACGCGCGGCAGTCCTCCGAGGTGGGAAGCGTCTGCGCGGAGGCGCCGCCGCCAACGGCGAGCGCGACGGCGATGAGCGCCTCCGTCACAACCACGACGGCGGGCGCGAGGGCCGCGGCGTGCCCGCTGGCGCGGCTCACCATGCGACCTCCTCACGATGTCCGGCGCGCGCCGGCGGCCCGAGGGGATTTCCCGTGCGCATCGTGTGGCAGTTCACGCACTCGCGGCCGCCTCCGTGCTCCTCCTGCCGGCGATGGCACACCAGGCACACGGCCTGGCGGTCGTTGATGGCCTCGACGTCCGGCGCCGTGTGGCACCCGGCTCCCGTGCAGGTGAGGTGGGCCTGGAGGTCGTGGGCCCCGGCGGCCGGCTCCGCGTGGCAGGTAACGCACCTCGCGTCGGCGCGATGGTGGTTCTCGTGGCACGACCCGCACGTGCGCGTGAACGCCATCGAGGGGCGATCCTGATGGCACGTCGCGCAGTCCAGGCTCGCGTGGAGGGCGTGATCGAAGGGCAGCGCGCGCGTCCGGGCGGCCGGCCAGACACCCAGCCGGAAGCGCTGCTCCGTGGTCCCGGGGCCCGGTGCGCCGTGGCACCGCGTGCACGGGAGGTTCCGCGCCGGGTCGTGGTGGCAGGCCTGGCACTCCGCGGGCGTCAGGGACTGGCGCGTGGCCAACCCGCTCGCCCGGTGGCACTCGGCGCAGCGTAGGCTCGCGTGGACCGTGTGACCCCGGGGGGTCTCGTGGCACACGCGGCATCCCAGCTCCACGTGGGCCTCGTGCGGGAAGCTCTCCGCTCGCGTGGAGCGGCGCAGCTCATCCGGTAGATATCGCCGCTCGGGCGTCTCGTCCTCCGACGCCGCGGCTTCGGCCGCCACCGTCGCAGCCGGCCCGGGCTCGGCTGCCGTCTCGCTCGCCTCGTCAGGCCCCGCGCAGGACGCCGCTACGACGAGGACCACGCTGAGGGGGACCTCGTTGAGCAGCCGTGCGATGGTACGTGATCCGACCAGAATCCCCCCCCGGCATCGCGTCGTCGTGCACCCTTCGGGCGTGGGATCCAGCAACCTCCCGCACGCCGTCGGGGCCGGCCCCTGTCTATCTGAAGTCCTCCGGTTCGAAGGACCCTACCCGCCTGGACACAGATCCGGGACTGCCACGTCGGTCGGACCAGCTTCCGTTCCGGTCGCCACGAAGAGCCCGAAGGCCGCGGACACCGTGCCATCAGGTCATACGTCGACGACCGAAGCTCCTATCGCAGGATGGTACTTCCGTAATGGATATACTGTAAGGTAGAATCCCGACAGGTGTGTGGGGAGTTCCTCGACGCGCCCCGCAGCCCGAGACCCCGCGAGGGGCGCGACGATTCAGCGGATCGTGTCGCCGCCGGGGCGGATGAGCGTGGCGCCGGGCTCGACCGCCTGGGCCTTCGCCAGGGCCTCACCGGCCGCGTCGGCATCGCCCAGAGCCTCGTGCGCCATGTATACGCCGAACCATGCCGCGGCCACGTCGGGGGCGATCTCCGTCGCCTTCGTGTAGTGGGCCAGCGCCGCCTGGTAGTCGTCCGCACGGAAGGCCGCACTCCCGCTGTCGAGCTGGGCCGTGACCTCCACGGGCAGGCTCTCGCGCTCCTCACGAACGGCCTGCGGCACGTCCATCGTGTCCGTCCGCTGGTCCTCGGGAGCGGGGTTGCAGGACGCCGCCGACGCGGCCAGCACCACTGCGGCCAACCTCTGCGTCGCGCTCATGGCATGGTCCCTTCGAGCGGGTTCTTGATGTGGCACGCCAGGCAGGTACGGGGACTCTGCTCCCACGCGCGCTGGGCGTCGAAGCCCGGCGGGTGCGGGCTGATCTTGAACGCCCCCAGCACTCCGTGGCACTGCGTGCAGTCGCTCTGCTTGTGGCACGTGGTGCAGCTCTCCAGGTTCTGGCGCGCGGCCTGGCCGTGCTGGAGCAGCCAGACCGATCCACCCTCGTGATACCCCGGCCCCAACCGCCCCACGCTGGTCAGGCCGGACTGAACGTGGCAACTGCGGCAGAATACCTGCGTATCGTGGCAGCTGGCGCACTCGGTCTCCCTTCCGAAGGCGTCCGCCCCATGGCGGGCCACGTAACCGACCGGATGGTAGCCGCCCCCGACCGGACCGTCGTGGCAGTCCACGCAGAACGACTCGACGTGGCACGTGTTGCACGAGGCGGGATCGCCGGCCGCCAGCGCCGGGTGCGCTTCCATGAAGAAGAAGCTCTCGTGGCTCTCCGGTGCCCGGAGCTCGACCCCCACACCGGGAGCGACCACGTCGGCACGAGAGGGGAGCGTCGCGATCTGGGCCGGTGCGGGCTCGATATGGCAGGCCATGCAGTCGTCGCTGGTATGGCATGTCGCGCACGCGACGCGGGAAGCCTGCGCCCCGTGCAGGGAGAGCCACTCCTCGGCCTCATGGCTGGCCGGTACGCTGTAGTGGGCCGGGGCCGGCGGCAGCTCCATGCCCTCCGGGGCGTAGGGGAGCCCCGCGATCTCCGGTCTGTCCGTGTCCACGTGGCACGCCACGCAGCGGTCCGCCGTGTGGCACGTCGCGCAGCGGTCCAGGTCCGCCGTGGCCGCCACCCCGTGCCCCCCACTCGCGAAGGCGGGATCGGCGTGGTCGGCGGGAGCCTCCATGGCCTCGAGGTGGGTCCGCGAGAACCCCGACTCCGCCAGCGGGACGTGACACGTGGAGCACTGGGCGTCGACCTGGTGATCCTGGGCCTCGTGGGCATGGCAGGACAGGCAGGTCGCGACCTGGATCGCCGACGAGACCGCCATGCGCTGGCCGCCGGGAGGCACATGGCATGTCTGACAAGACTGCTCGGGGTCGCCCACGCCCTCCAGGAGCGCTGCGTGCCGATCGTGGCTGAAGTTCAGGTTGTCTACCCGGTCGGTCGGCCCGCGCCACGAGACGCGCGGCTGGGTCGTGCCGTCATGGCAACGTGCGCACAAGTCGGGCGAGGGATAGAACTTCTCGACGTCGCCGGTCGGGATCCCCTCGTGGCAGCCGGTGCAGAGCGGGAACAACCTCTGGTGCAGCTCGTGTGGGAACGCGGGCTCCTGGCGCGCGGCCGCGAAGAGGGTCGCGCCGGCGGAGAGGACCGCCAGCGCGACGAGTGCCAGCCGCACGACGCCCGCCCGCGCGCCCGCCGCCCGGTCACGTCCGGCGCCGTTCATCGTACCTTCCTCCGGTTCGCGAGACCCGGGTCTTCTCCGATCGCGATGCGGAGCGACGTCCAGGCGCGCGCCTGATCCCACGGGCTCGTAAAGGTCGAGCCTCCGTCGCGGTGTCGGAGCAGGGACGCTCCGCCCATCAACGAGGTCCGGCTCGTCACGTCGAAGTCGAATGAGAATCCGCCTCCGAACGCTCGGCCGTCTCCCACCCGGAACTCCTCGACCTGCTGGAACGTCGTGCCGGTGAGCGAGAGGGCCAGGCGCTCCCACGCATCGAATCGTACCGAGAGGTCGGCGGAGCTCAGGAAGGCGCCCGGGCCCCACTCGAGACGGTAGGCTCCATCGACCGTCCAACCCGGCCTGGCCTGCCACCGTGCTCCCGCGTTGGCGCGCCACCCGGTGTCGGAAAGAGGCCCCAGGAGCACCTGAGTGTCGGTGTCTCCGTACGAGCGGCGGCCGGCCGAGGCCCACACGCCGAGCGTGGAGCCCCTGGCCCAGCTCCCGCGTAGCTCCAGCTCGGAGTACGAGACCGGATCGAAGAAGCCCCAGATCGTGGAGAGCTGGAAATAGGGGACGTAGCGCCGGGCCGTGGCCTCGACGAGGATGCGGCCGTTCTCAAGCGGAACGGCCACCGTCAGGTAGCTCTTTCCGAGCCGCTGGAAGCCGAAATCGTAGTCGAGCGAGCCGGTGATCCGGACGCCGGGCAGCGCGCTGACCACGTCCACCGATCCCCGCTCACCCGCGAGGCCGGAGCGGTCGGCGAGCATCTCCCGGTGGTAGCGGGCGGTGAATACGGCTCGGCTCAGGCGCTTTCTCAGCGACGCACCGAAGAGGTAGACCCCCTCGTCCACGAAGAAGTCCTCGATCCCTCGGAGGGCCTCGTTCGTCGGCTCGCGGAGCCCACGCGCGAGGCTCCGCCCACCGTAGGCCTCCACCTGCGTGCCGAGCATGGCATATCCCACGCTGGCTCCGTCGAACGCGGAGAACCCGAGCCCGGATCGGAGCTCCTGGCGTCCGACGCGGACGGTGAACCGGCCGCGGAGGAGCTGAGCGTACCCGACGAGCGCGTCGAAGGCGTCGTCCGAGCGCGGCCACAGCAGGTCGCTCCCGGCGTGCGCGCGTCCACGGACGTACGCGGTGAAGCTAAGGCCCTGCATACCGAAGCCCCACGCCGTGAAGCTCACGTCCTGGGTCCCCGCCACCACCTGGTCCTTGGCGAGGGGAACGTACTCCGTGCACCATGCGCCCGTGAAGCACGAAACCTGCCGTCCCTCATACCAGTATTGTCCCGCCGTGTCCACGAGCACGTCGGCACGCGCGATGGAGTCCTGCCCGAACGGCCTGAGCTCGACCATCTGTACGGTGGTGCTCGTCCACCCCCGCAGGCCCTGTGCGTGCACGGGCGTGGGGCCGCAAGTGAGCACGAAGCCCACCGCCAGGAGCAACGCCGACGCGCTCCTGCACGCGGACAGAACGAGGCTCTCCCGCCGACGGCTCATGAGAGTCTCTCCACCCCCGCGCCGCGGGGGCTCGGCATCGAGTGACACTCCACGCAGATGCGGCCTGGCCGGTGGCTCTGCAGTTCCTGGTGGCAGACCAGGCAGGCCGTGCGCGTCTGGGGGACGGGTCGGAACGGTGGGTTACGGTGGCAGGACGCTCCGGAGCACGTCACGTGGGCTTCCGCGGTAGGATGCACGCGCGCGGGTGGCGGTCGGTGGCAGGACGCGCAATCGGCCTTCGGGTCGTGATGGTCCTGGTGGCACCCCGTGCAGTCCACGTTCGCGGCCGACAGCGCCAACCCCTCCGTGTGGCAGATGCCGCACGCGATGGTCCCGTGGGTCTCGTGCGGGAAGCTCATGACTCGCTCGGGATCCGGCCTACCCACGGAGAACGTGACCGCACGGACCTGCCGGAACGCACCCGTGGGCATCTCCGAGGCCTCGTGACAGCGCGCGCAGTCGTCGGCGAGGGGCGCGCGGTGGTGGCACCCCCGGCAGTCGTCCAGCGTCACCACGGAGAGCCCTCCGTGCCTGTCCTGGCTCCTGTGGCAGTTCACGCAGTCCACGGTTCGGTGCTGGGCGTGGCTGAACGTGGGGAGCTGCTGGACCTGCCGGAGCTCGTGCGACCACCACCCGATCCCCACCCCGGTCACCGGAAGCCGTGAGAGGGCGAAGGACACCCAGGACGCGGGCTCGTGCTCCCCGGAGCCCTGGCGTCCGGGAGCGTGCGGCCGGACGAGGTCGGGGAGCGCGTGTGCCCGGGCGTCGATGCTGTCGCGATCGAGGTCCTGGTGGCAGTCCAGGCACCGGTTGCCGTCGACCTTGAAATCGTGGGCCTTGTGGCACCAGGTGCAGTCCTCCAGCACGCCCGGCTGCAGTCCGCGATGCATCGGGGAAAGCGTGGCCGCCTGGGTGTGGCATCCCGCGTTGGCGCAGGACCGGACCGCCTCGGCGGATGTCCCCTGCTCGTGCGGGTTGTGGCACGCCGCGCAGACGCCCTCGTGGGGATCGGGACGGGGCATGTCCACGAGCGCGCGCATCGCGTGGCAGCTGAAGCACTCCTCCCGGTCCGGGAGGATGGCGGCCTCGACATCATCGCCGAGAATCGCCGTGCGCGCACCGGCCGTGTTCACGGGCGCGAGGAAGCTGTGGCAGGCCGCGCAGTGGATGGTCAGGTCGCTCATCCCCGCCAGAAGGATCTTCTTGTCCTCGTGGCAGCCGGACTGCGCGCACGTCCTGTCGATGGGCGCGAACTCATGCAACGATGTGGAGTGGCACTCCACACACTGGAGCCCCTCGAGCGAGGGATCGTCGGACTCCAGGTGCGCCTTGTGTCCCGCCGAGCCCGCGATGAGCCGCCACTTGTCCGCATCGCCGTCGATGTGGCAGTGGGCGCACCGCTCGTTCGGGACCTCGGCGTGGGCCGCGAGCTCCTCGGGGTTCTCGACGATCTGCGTGAGCGCCATCCTGCTCCGCGTCACGAGCGTCGGCTGATGGCACTCCTTGCAGCCGAGCCCCTGATGGGCGCTCCGCGCGAAGAGCTCATAGGGCTCGCGCATCAGGTGGCACGACATGCAGAAATCGTTGTCGTGCTGCACGTAGTCGTACGTCCGATACGCGTAGTAGCCGCCCGCGCCCACGCCCGCCAACACGACCACACCGATGCCGGCCAGCGTGGGCGCGGTGAGGTTCGCCGCCCACGCGGACACCCGTCCGGGGATCGAGGCGAGCGCGCCGAGGACCCGGTCTAGCACGCCGACCTCAGTGCTCCGCGCCGGTCAGCGCAGGCTCCAGGCTCACGCCGGTGACCTGCCGGAGCCCGTAGACCTCCTGTAACTCCTCGATGGTCGCGATGAGCAGTTTCTCGATGAGGAACGGGTTGTGGACGACCGCTCCATCCATGAGCGCGAGCTCACGGTTGTAGCGCGCACCCTCGCCAACGCTCGTGCGGCCGTCCATCGAGCTGAACTCCGACGCCGGTACCTCCGCCAGCAGGACGCTCAACTCCGCGATCAGGTCGCCTACACGGTCCTCCGCCCGCGCCCGCGCCGCACGCGCGATGTCCTGTGAGCCGTGGCACCCCGCACCCGTGCAGGAGCGATAGTCTCGCTCGTCGTCGTCGCAGCCCGAGGCGGAGATCGGACGGCCGGACGCGTCCACGCAGGGCGTCGCCCAGAACCGGTGACCGGTATCCCGGAACGTCACGGCTCGGTCCGCGCCCTCGACCGTGCGCGGCGCGCTGTGGCACGAGACGCACAGGGTGGAGTTCGACGCGGCGGTCCCATGGGTCGCGGAGACGCGCCCCTGGAGGGAGGCGGGCCTCCAGCCAGCGTCACCGAGCAGGACCGTTCCCTGTCCCGCGTGAGGCATGCCGGCGAAGTCGAGGCTGGGGCGATCCTGGTGGCACCGCATGCACAGGTTGGTCTCGAGGCTCTCGGTGCGCACCGAGAACCTGAGGCTGGCGTCGTGCTCGCTTCCGTGCGGGTCGTGGCACACGGCGCAGGTCACGGCGACCTTGCCCGTCGTTGTGGCCTTCTCCGCGAAGTCGGTATCCACCGCCCAGGCCCTCATGGCGCCGTCACCGGAATGGCAGGCCGTGCACGAAGCGTTGGCTGCGAGCGGGCTCAAGCGGGAATGGCGGGATGCGGCCCATTCCTCGAGCTGAGGCTGCGCGGTTCCCGTGTGGCACTCTCCGCACCCCGTGGCGAGGCCCGTCCCCACCGCCAGCGGAGCCGAGGGCAGCTTCGCCTGCGACGGAGCTCCGATGTGCTCGAGTCCCGCGCCGTGGCACGCCTCGCACTGTACGTCCTCGTAGCGCTTCTCCTTCGTAGCGTGGTAGCCGGCCAAGGCCGTAGCGGCGTTTCCGAGCTCGTTGGTCGAGTGGCACGCCTCGCACGACGCATCGGCTCCCCCGCTTTCCTGGAGGTCCTTCCAGGCCTTCGCGTGCCCGGTCGCGAGCCACTCCGCCTGCTTCTCGACGTGGCAGGTCCCGCAGTACGTCAGCGCGGCCTCGTGATCCTGATAACCCACGAAGCCCGCCGCAGCCGACGGTATCTCGCCCGGATCGTCGTGGGGATCCTCGTAGATGACCTTCTCGTCCACGCAGGCCGCGAACGGAAGGACTGCGAGCACGAGCACGGACGCCAGGGCCTGGCCCGACTGGATCCTCATTCGTTTGCTCCGATCTGCCGGACCCGGTGGAGCCGGAGTCCGCTCGATGAGCTGCAACGGGAGGGTCGCGGGACGATAGAGCGACCCAGGGCCCGAAGCAAGCCGAAACTCCGCAGGAATACGGATACTCGTCCAGGCGATTCTACCACAGCCGCGCACCTCCGTGCAGGGGGGGCCTTTCCCATCGGCCGTGTCGGGATTCTTCCCCCCACAGTGAACCCTGGGTCCCTCGAAAAGCCGGCCCCTCCCGACGCGGCGCGACCGCGCTCCGGGCGACCCTAGAAGGCCGAGATTCCCGTGAGCATGTGACCCAGGGCGAGCGCGTGGATGTCATCCGTACCCTCGTACGTGTACACCGACTCCAGGTTAGCCATGTGCCTCATCGAGTGATACTCCACGAGGATGCCGTTCGCGCCGAGCAAGCGCCGGGCCTCCCGAGCGATATCGCAGGCCATGTCCACGTTGGCCCTCTTGGCCAGGGAGACCTGCTGGTGCGTCATCGTGCCCTCGTCCTTCAATCGGCCCAGCCGGTACACCAGGAGCTGGCCCTGGGTGATGCGCGTGAGCATGTCGGCCAGCCGCACCTGCTGGATCTGCTTGCCGCCGATCGGCCCGCCGAACATGACCCGCTCCTTCGAATAGGAAACCGCCTCGTGGAAGCAGGCCATGGCCGCTCCGACGGCACCCCACGCGATGCCGTAGCGGGCCTGGGTGAGGCACATCAGCGGGTGTTTGAGCCCGCCGGTGCTCCCGGGGAGCATCGCATGTTCCGGAAGCCTGACGTCCTGCAGCACGAGCTCGCTGGTATCCGACGCCAACAGGGAGAGCTTGCCCTTCTGGTCACGGGCGCTGAACCCGGGCGTGTCGGTGGGGACGACGAAGCCCCGGATCGATTTCGCGTCCCCCTGAGAACCGGTTTGCGCCCACACCACGGCGACGTCGGCGAGCGAGCCGTTCGTGATCCACATCTTGGATCCGTTGAGGACCCAGCCGTCGGCCGTCTTCTCCGCACGGGTGATCATGCCGGCCGGGTTGGACCCGTAATCCGGCTCGGTGAGGCCGTAGCAACCCACGGCCTCGCCGGACGCGAGCTTGGGAAGCCAGGTCAGCCTCTGCTCCTCCGACCCGAACTCGTAGATCGGATACATGACCAACCCGCCCTGGACCGAGGCGAACGACCGGATCCCGGAGTCGCCGCGCTCGAGCTCCTGCATGATGAGCCCATAGGCGACGTTGTTGAGCTCGGCGCATCCGTACTTCTCGGGGAGGTTGGCGCCCAGGGCCCCCAGCTCCCCCATCTCAGGGATGAGCTCGGCCGGCACGCGGCGCTGGATATACGCCTCACCGATGATCGGGATCAGGCGGTCCTCCACCCACGCGCGCACCGTGTCGCGCACCATCCGCTCCTCCTCGGAGAGGAGGGAGTCGATGTCGTAGAAGTCGATGCCTTGGAAGCGAGCGCCCATCGTCGTCGGTGTCGGAGGGTGGACAGAATCTACAAATTTACGCCTCTCGGCCCTGGGAGGGAGTGCCGCGCGCGTCCGCGCCCGGCGCCCCGGTCCGTGCGTAGCGGATGATCCCGTACGTGATCTCCCGCCCCAGGCGGCCTCCGATCCAGACGGCCGCGAGCACGGTAGCGACCCAACCGGACGTCACGATGTCGGTGGGCCGGATCACCAGCAAGATGTACGCCGCCACGAACGCCCCGAAGACGATCCCCTCCCCCCATCCCCACAACGCCGCGCGCTCACGCGCTTTCCGGCGGCATTCGGCGCACCAGAGGAGGCGGTCCAACTCCACGACGTCCTTCCGCTCGCCACAACGATGGCACAGCGCGGTCTCGTCGGACGACGACACCCCGCTCACGTCGTTCCCCGGTGCCCGTCCGGACCTCCGGATCCGTCGTACCAGAGCAGCTTTCGCGCGAGGGTCTCCGCGGCGGACGCGAGGGCCCTCGGATCGTCCGGGTCGAACGAGCCTCCCTCCTCGATCCCATACCACAACACGCGTCCCGTGCGCACATGGATGAGCGCGGCCGAGAGTCGAACCCTCGGGCCCGGGTCCCCGGCCTGCACCCAGGCCCGGATCGGCACCAGGGCGACCTCGGCGTCCACCAGGGACGCGAGCCTCAGGAGATCACCGTACAGAGGATCGCCCACGCGCTCGACCTCGGCCCCGCCGAAGGCGCCGACGGAGAGCCCACGGACGCGGGCGCGGAGGCCCGGGGAGCGGTCCACCGCCTCCTGGAGGCGCGGGGGCAGGATCCATGTCACGCCCTCGCCGCGGCTCCGGATCCCGAACGCCAGCTCGGCGTCCACGTCGCCCGAAACGGTGCCGGGCTGCTGGAACGGGAGGACCATGACCGTGCTTCCCCTCAGATCCGGAGGCCTCGGAGAGGCCCCGGGCTCGGGGGCGGGAGCGTGGCCGCAGGCCGCAACGCCCAGGAGGGTCGTGAGCGCGAGGAGCGAACGGGTCGGACGGGTCGTCGAGCGGCTCACGGATCCCTCCACCGGCGTGCTGTTCCCGCGCCCGACGCTCGCCGGGGCGCGGCCGGACCTGGCGGTCGCCGAGCGAGAGAGCGCCAGCGACCCGTCGAAAGGTAGAACACAGGCGGAAGCCGTTGAACGGAGGGGATTGCGGAAGCCGGCATCTTTTGCTATGTACCTTGCACTTCTACTTACAGGTGTCCGCGCGGAGGACCCATGCCCCGCCCTCTCGGCCTCACGTCCCTGCGGCTTCTCGCGGCCATCCGCGACGGGAGCCGCTACGGCCTCGACCTCGTCGCCACCACGGGTCTCCCCTCGGGAACCGTGTACCCCACGCTCGCACGCCTCAAGAGGGCCGGCCTCGTCTCCTCGAGGTGGGAGGACCAGCGCCAGGCCGAGCGCGAGGGGCGCCCCCGCCGTCGCTACTACGAGCTCAGCGCCGAGGGTGCGTCCGTCCTCGCGGAGGGACGGGCGCGCGCGGCCGAGGCGCTCGCCGCGTTGGACCGGGGAGCGCTCGGAACGGCCCGGTGAGCGGACGTCCCGGGTCCGACTTCGGGCGGAGTGCGCTCCGCCTCGCCTCGTGGATCGTGCCCGGGGACCGGAGGGACGAGTGGCTGGAGGAATGGGAGGCGGAACTCCGTGCCCTGCTCGAGCTCCGAGCCACCGGACGGGCCGGGGACTATCCCGGCAGCGTGCGGTTCGTGGCGGGGGCGTTTCCCCACGCGGCGTGGATGAGAATGGAGGGCTGGACGATGGAAACCGTGGTGCACGACCTCAGGTTCGCGGCGCGGGTGCTCCGGCGCTCGCCGGGCTTCACGGCGGTGGCGGCGTTGACGCTCACGCTGGGAATCGGGGCCAACGCCGTGATGTTCTCCCTGGTGAACGGGCTCCTGCTGCGCCCGCCGGCCGGGATCGCGGAGCCGGACCGGCTCGTGCAGATCGCGCGGAGCTACGACGGAGCGCCCCGCTGGGACAACTGGTCGTGGCCGGCCGCGGAGCTCATCCGAAGGAAGAGCCCGGTCTTCTCCGGTGTCGCGGGATTCTCCACCGGCGCGTTCGTCCTGGGCCGGGGGGAGGACGCCGAAGCGGTGCTCGGCCAGTACGCGAGCGGTGGGTACTTCCAGGTTCTGGGCGTGCGCCCCGCGCTGGGCCAGCTCCTGGACGGGTCGGACGAGGTGGCACCGGGCGAGCACCCGGTCGTCGTGCTGAGTCACGGGCTGTGGACGCGCCGCTTCGGCGCCGACCCGGGCGTCGTGGGCCGCACGGTCTCCATCGGCTCGGCCCCGTACCTGGTGGTGGGCGTCGCGCCCCCCGGCTTCACGGGCATCGAGGCGGCGGGAGCGGCCCCCGAGCTCTGGGTGCCGGCATACCAGAGGGCACCGTTCGGGGATTCCGAGCTGTTCGAGGCGTGGGGGTCGAGCTGGTTCAGCCTCTTCGGCCGCCTCCAGGAGGGGGTATCCTACCGGGCCGCCGAAGGGGCAATGGGGGCGGTGACGCTGCGTCTGCGCGAGGCGTCGGACCTCCATGAAGGGATCCGCGTCCTCCTCGCCCCCGGGGTCGGGCTGGCGCCGGAGGAGCGGGCCGAAGCCCAGCGTGTCACGCTGCTCCTGAGCGGGATCGCGATCCTGGTTCTCCTCCTCACGTGCGCGAACGTCGGGAACCTCTTCCTGGCCCGGGCGGTCGGCCGGGCCGGCGAGGTGGGCGTGCGCCAGGCGCTCGGCGCCGGGCGCGGGCGCCTGGTGCGCCAGCTCGTCACCGAGAGCGTGGTGCTGGCGCTCGTGGCGGTGGTCCTGGCCGTACCTCTCGTGACGGTCGGGAGCGCGCTGCTGCCCTCGTTCATCCCCTGGCGCCTGTCGGTCTCGCTGGCGCCCGACGCTCGGGTGTACGGCTTCCTCGTGGCCGTGGGCGTCGTCGCCGGCCTTCTCTTCGGCGCGCTCCCGTCGTGGGCGGTGTCGCGACGGGACGTGTCGGCCGTGCTGCGGGAAGGCGGGACAGCGGGCGCCCGCAGGCGTTCCCGGCTGCGCGACGCCCTGGTGGTCGCGCAGCTCGCCCTCTCGCTGGGACTGGTGAGCGGCGCCGCCCTTCTGGGCAGGAGCGTCCTGAACGCGCGCAACGCGGACCCTGGCTTCGACCCCGACGGGCTCCTGGTGGGCTTCCTCAACCTACGCGCCACCGGCCGGTACGCCGACGACGACGTGGCGGGCTTCCAGGAGCGTCTGGTGGGGGAGATGGAGCGCATTCCCGGCGTGAGGAGCGCGGCCCTGGCCGGACAGGCGCCCATCGTCGGAGGACACTCGAGAAGCTCGGTCGTCCCCCTGGAGCTGGCCGACGACCCCGACGCGGTGACGGACGCCGAGTACACGGTCGTGACCCCGGGATACTTCGAGACCCTCGGGATCCGGCTCCTCCACGGCCGTACCTTCCGCGACCCCGCGGACGAGCCCGAGCCGGTCGTGGTCGTGAACGAGTCGCTGGCGCGTCACTTCTGGCCGGAGGACTCTTCGGGGAGCGGTGCCCAGTCCGCCGTCGGCAAGGAGCTCGCACGGAGAGGTGGGGCCCTCCGGATCGTCGGGGTCGTGTCGGACGTGCAGATGCGGTCGCTGCGCGCACCCGCGAACCCGGGGGTCTACTATCCCTTCCACCAGTGGCCCGAGAGCTACCTGGCGATCCACGTCCGCACCGAGGGCCGCACCGGCGCGGTCGCGTCCGCCGTCCGGCGGGCGGTAGCCGCGGTGGACCCCGAGGTCCCGGTCACGGGCCTCTCGGACCTCCGCGAGAGCATCGCGGGATCGCTCCCGGAGACGAGCACCTTCGTGCTGGCCGTGTCCACGTTCGCGACGCTCGCACTCGTCCTCTCCCTCCTCGGGCTCTACGGACTCATGACCCACGGCGTCTCCCAGAGGACGCGAGAGATGGGGATCCGTCTCGCGCTCGGAGCCGGTCGGGAGGAGCTCGTCCGCATCGTGCTGGTCCGGGCGCTGGCGCTCACCGCCGTCGGGATCGTGATCGGGCTGGGCGTGGCCGTCCTCCTGGGCCGGGCCCTCCGGGGAGTCCTGTTCGGCGTGAGCGCGTCGAGCCCGCTCTCGCTCGGTGGCGCGGCCTTCGTGCTCCTCGTGACGTCCACGCTGGCGGCATGGATCCCCGCACGGCGCGCGGCACGGGTGGACGCCGCCGTGTCGCTGAGGAACGAGGGATGAGGGCCTAGCCCGGCGCCCTTCGGTCGCCCGGCCGTGCCGCGGAGTGCGGCGCCGTGGAGGCCTTCGGCACCCCGGCGGGATTGGCTGGACGGAGCCGACTGGTACCTTTCCGAGGGAACACGAAACAGGACGTCATGGATCAGGCTCCTACGGGAGGAACCGATGGGAACGCCGTCGTTCGCGGGGTCGGACTGGATCTGGAAGGATGGGGAGTTCATCCCCTGGGGGGAGGCCAAGGTCCATCTGCTGTCGGTCGCCGTTCAATTCGGCGCCTCGATGTTCGAGGGCATCCGTTGCTACCCCACGGACCGGGGTCCGGCTATCTTCCGCCTCAAGGAGCATATCCGCCGCCTGCACGATTCGTGCAAGATCTACCGGATGCCCCTGCGGCATTCGCAGGACAGCCTCATGGACGCCTGCCGCGAGACCGTGCGGAAGAACGGTCTGAGCGACTGCTACATCCGGCCCATGGTGCTCTGGGGGTACGGTGCGGCGGGGATGGATCCACGTTCCAGCCCGCTGGAGACGTACATCCCGGTCTGGCCCTGGGGCACCTACCTGGGGGAGGAGGGGCTGGTCAAGGGCGTGGACGTGTGCGTCTCGTCGTGGAGCCGGGCGGAGCCCAACACGTTCCCCGTGGCCGCGAAGGCCGGCGGACACTACGTGAACGGGCAGCTCATGAAGTTGGAGGCGATCGCCAACGGCTACGTCGAGGCCATCGCGCTGGGGCCCTCGGGTCTGGTGAGCGAAGGGAGCGGCCAGAACCTCTTCCTGGTGCGCGACGGGATGCTCGTCACGCCGTTCCTGGACGGCACGTCGCTCTCGGGCATCACGCGCGACGCGGTCATCGCGATCGCGGGTGACCTGGGCTACAACGTGCGCGAGCAGCACGTCCCCCGGGAGAGCCTCTACACCGCAGACGAGATGTTCTTCACCGGCACCGCGTCCGAGGTCACGCCGATCCGGAGCGTGGACAGGATCACGGTGGGGAGCGGAAGCCGCGGCCCGGTCACGGAGGCGATCCAGGCGCGCCTGATGGACACGGTGCGCGGGCGCGTCGAGGACACGCGGGGGTGGTTGACGTACGTGTGAGGGGTACGGAGACGGCCCGGGTCGCGGTGACGGCGGGCCTACTCCCCCCTCAGCGCTACCGCCGGGTGCACGCGTGAGGCGCGCAGCGCCGGGATCCAGCACGCCGCGAGGGCGACCGCCGCGAAGACAGCGGGCACGGCGACGAACGTGAGCGGGTCCTGGGGCGAGACGCTGTAGAGCATCCCCTGCATCAGGCGCGTCATCCCGAGCGCCGCGGCGACGCCCAGCGCCACGCCCACGAGCGCCATCTTCATCCCCTGCCCCACGACCATGCCGACGACGCGTCCTGAGTCCGCCCCGAGCGCCATGCGGATCCCGATCTCCGGCGTGCGCCGACTCACGCCGTACGCGAGCACGCCGTAGATCCCGACGACCGCGAGGGTGAGGGCCACGGCCGAGAACACCCCGAGCAACAGCATCGCGAAGCGGGGCTGGGCGACCGAGCTCGCCAGGACCTGGTCCATCGTCTGGACCTCCGAGATCGGCATGCTCGGATCGAGCTCGCCGACGACGCGGCGGACCGGCGCGACCAGGCTTCCGGGCTCGACGCCCGCCCGGGCCTGGATCGCCAGCGACATCGTGCGGGCCGTCTGCTGGTACTCGGGCCGATAGAAGCGCTCCTTCGCGGCCGCGGTGATCCCGTTGTGTCGGACGTCTCCGACGACGCCCACCACCGTTGCCCACTCGTCCCTCAGCCCGTGGACGCGGATATGTCCGCCCAGGGGGCTTCGGTCTCCGAAGTAGCGGCGGACCAACGCGCGATTGATGATGATCACGTCCGGGGCCTCGAGGTCGTCGGCGTCGGTGAACGCGCGACCCTCGAGCAGCGGGATGCCCATCACCTCGACGTAGCGGGGCGTGACGTACTGCCACTCGGCCTGCATCGACTCGTTGGGCGCCGGCTCGTATCCCTCGACGCGCACGCCGGAGTCTCCCATCGTGCTCGCGAGTGGGAGCAGACGGGCCGCGCCCGCCTCCTGGACCTCGGGCAGCTCGCGGATGCGGCGCAACAGCTCTCGGTAGAACTGTGCGACCTCCCCACGTTCCGGGTACGAGCCGCCCGGCGCCGTGATGCGCATCGTGAGCACGTTCTCCGCCCGGAAGCCGGGGTCCACGCGCAGGAGCTGGACGAACGTGCGGATCATCAGCCCGGACCCG
Organism: uncultured Gemmatimonadaceae bacterium; assembly: GCA_964412015.1. GTDB lineage: Bacteria > Gemmatimonadota > Gemmatimonadetes > Longimicrobiales > Gaopeijiaceae > SZUA-318. The sequence goes on from CAYPMO010000015.1 coordinate 21,634, forward strand.
GTGAGGAGCACCACGGCCATCGCCATCTGTGCGGCCACGAGCAGGCCCTGCGTCCGGTTCGAGCGCGCCTCCCCCCCCGCCCCGCGCGAGCTGTCCGTGAGCGTGCGCGCCAGCTTCCCGCGGGATACGCGCAGCACGGGTACGAGCCCGAAGACGACCGCCGTGAGCACCGAGATGCCGAGCGCGAACGCGAGCACGGACCCGTTCATGGCGATTCCGCCGGAGCGGGGGACGGCGGACGGGTCCACGGCCAGGAGCGTGCGGATCCCCACGGCGGCGAGGCCGAGCCCGAGCGCCCCACCCGCGAGGGAGAGCACGAGCGACTCCGTGAGCAGCTGGCGAACGAGTCGGAAGCGTCCGGCGCCGAGCGCCGCGCGGACGGCGGTCTCCCGGGAGCGCCCCTCCGAGCGGGAGAGCAGCAGGTTGGCGACGTTGCCGCACGCGATGAGCAGCACGAACGCGACGGCGCCCAGCAGCACGAGGATCGTGCTCCGCGCGCTCCCCACGATGTCGTCCTTCGCGGCGAAGACCTTGGGCACGAATTGCATGTCGGCATGACGGGCCCCCTCGGCGACCCATGCCTCCGCCTGCCGTACCAGATCGGTCCGGGCTTCTTCCACGCTGACCCCGGGCGCGAGCCGGCCCACGACGTACGAGCCGTGGTTGCCGCCGTTCGTCCGGATCGGGTCGGGCTCGTCGAGATCGACGTACTGCGGTGCGAAGACCTCGCTGGCCATCGGGGAGCCGTAGTCCACGGGGAGAACGAATCCGGGGGGGAGAACGCCGAGCACCGTCCGTGCGGTCCCGTCGATCTCGACCGCGCGGCCCACGATCGAGCGGTCCCCGCTGAAGCGGCGCTGCCAGACGTCGTGGCCGAGCACGACGACGGACCCATCCGTCCGTGCTTCCTCGACCGAGAAAAAACGCCCGACCGCGGGTTGCACACGCAGCACCGAGAAGATGTTCGGCGTCACCAGCGCCGCCCCCACGCGCTCCGGGTTCTCCGGATCCGTGAAGTTCACGCTCCCGGTCTGGTAGAGCGCCAGGTCCTCGAAGGAGCGGCTGTCCTGCATCCACGCCTGGTACTCACCTACCGAGACCCACGTCTTGTCGGGAAAGTTGTTCCAGCTCGCCCAGATCGTGACGACGCGGTCGGGATCGCCGTACGGGAGCGGCGCGAGCAGCACGCCGTCGGCGACGCTGAAGATCGCCGTCGCCGCGCCGATCCCGAGCGCGAGCGTGAGGACCGCAACGATGGAGAAGCCCGGCGCCTTGCCGAGCGAGCGCAGAGCGTACCCGAGATCCTGGACCAGCGCACCCATGCCCCATCCTCCCTTCTCGAGATCCATCCACCCACCGACGATCCTGCCCAGGAAGCCCATCACCGCGCGTCCCGCGCCGACCCGCACGGGCCGCAGCGTCACCACCACGACGCGCCGCTCCTCGACATCCTCCACGCAGAGCAGCCTCTGATCCCCCGCTCGGATCTCGGTCGGCTCGTGGATCGCCTGGCTTCCCTCCGCACGCCGCGGGAGGCCCGTCAGCTCCAGCTGACGGATCCGCTCAGCGACGAGCCGCTGCTCCCCGCGCGGCAGACGTCGCAGGGCCCGCACGGCGGGTCGGGACAGCTCGATCCTCCAGGGCATGCCCGCCACCGCTACAGGTCCAGCTCCCGGCGGACCTCCTCCCAGGGCACCGTGCCGAGCTCCGAGACGGCTTCGAGCGCCGCCCCCCAATCCCGCTTCTCGAGCAGGGCGCGGAGGCGCTCGAGCAGGTTCGCGTCCCCCACCGGCACGATCGCGACGAGCTCCTTGCCGTGACGCGTCACGACGAAGCGCTCGCCTCCGTAGGCCGCGCGGTTGAGCAGCTCGGCCATGTTGCTTCGGGCTTCCGCGGTGCTGATCGGCTTCATCGTCGGGTTCCTCCGTGGCGGCCTGCTCGGTCTTGGACGGCGCGAGGGGTCCCAAGGTTGGAACAAGATGAACGATTTGTACTAAACGTACAAGTGCGACGGGGGCACCGCATGCCTTGTCGCCGGCCGGTTGCCGAGGGGAGGGCGGTCTCCCTCGAGACCTTCACGCCCTCCGCGAGCGCCCCGAGCGCACCGCGAAAGCGAGGCCGAACACCAGGGCCGACCCGACGAGACCCCACGTCGTGGGACTCACCGCCGCGATCCAACCCGAAGGCTCCAACCAGTCCCGCCAGGGCGCGAACGTCGCGGCGACCAGGACCAGGACGCCGCCGGCGATCGCGGCGAGCGCCTCGGGCGTGCCGATCCGTCGCGATTCGAGCCCTGCCACCACGGGCACGAAGAGGCTGACGCCGAGGAGCGAATAGAAAATGGAGAGCGAAGCGATGACCGACGGCAGCGCGATAGCCAGCGCGACGCCCAGCATTCCTCCGCCCAGCGCCGCGGCACGGGCCACCCGGAGCACCTGCAGATCATCGGCATTCGGCCTGACGAAGCGCTTGTAGAGGTCCTTCGACAGGGACGTGGACAGCATGAAGAGGACCGCGTCCGCGGAGCTCAGCTGGGCGGACACCACGGCGGCCAGGCCCAGGCTCCCCAGCCACAGCGGCACGCCCGCGGTGAGGACCATGGGCAGGGCGAGCTCGCCGTTGGCCAGATTCGGGTCGAAGGCCCGCGCGACCATGCCGAGCACCGGGAACAGCGGTGCGAAGGCAAGGAGCGCGAACCCGCACCATCCCACCCCGATCCGGACGGCCCTCTCGTCTCGAGCCCCATAGACCTTCTGCAGAAGCCCGGGTGAGACGATGAAGGCCGGCACGAGCAGCGCCAGCAGCGTCCACGTCGCGCTTCCACCCCACGGATCGAAGTAGCCTGCGGTGCCAGGAGAGCTTGCCGGCGCAGCGGCCACCACGGCCGCCCACCCCCCCGCCTCGGCCACGGCCCAGGGGAGCGCCACTAGGGGCCCGACGACCATGAGCACGACCTGGACCAGGTTCACCCACGCCGAGCTCAGGAGCCCGCCGGCCGCGAAGTACGCCGTCATCACCACGGCGCCGATCAGGCAGCCGGCCGCCTTGGGGACGCCCGCGACCACGTCGAGAACCCAGGCGAGCGCGATGAGCTGCCCCGCGAGGATGGCGAGGCTGCCCAGCCAGAGCAGGATCGCGATCGTGGCCCTGACCTCCTTGCCGTAGCGGTGCTCCAGGAAGTCGCCGGCGGTGTGGAGATCGTAGTCGCGCGCGACCCGCCAGATCCTGGGCCCCACCCAGAACGCCAGCAGCAGCGTCCCGATACCCGCCGACCCCACCCACCAGGTGCCGCTCAGCCCCGCATCGTAGCCGAGTCCGGCCGCGCCGACGGTCGAGCCCGCGCCGATGTTGGCCGCGAACATCGTCGAGAACACGAGGATCGGGCCCAGCCCGCGGCCGGCCACGAAGAACGAGTCGGTCGTACGGACCCGCCGGCCGACCCAGAGCCCCAACGCGACGATCAGGACCGAGTAGACGATCAGGACGGCGAGCGTCATCGCATCGGGCGCAGCCGGCAGGCGCTCGGGAACTGCTCACAGTAGCCGAGCCTGCTGGAGCCCAGCCGTCTGGACGTCAGGATCGCGTGCACGACGGAGCGGCCGAGCGCATCCGCAGCCGCCTCGTAGATGCCACCCAGGTCCCGATTCGACAGCGCGTCGCTCGACGGCGTGCCGGTGGCGAGGCCGAAGACCGTGTCCCCGTCGCCCAGGCCGTGCACCGGCTTGATCGAGCGCGAGAGACCGTCGTTGGCGATCATCGCCATGCGCTCGGCCTGCGTCTGGTCCAGCGGCGCGTCGGTCGCCACCACGGCGATCACAGTGTTGAAGGCCGCATCGCTCGAGCCGTCCTGGGGCGGACCTCCGGTCGCGCGCCAGGCCGCGCATTCCTCTCCCTCGGGCGCGACGAGGTTGAACTCGCTCGCCAGCTCCAGGAAGAGCCCGTACGGGAGGCAGGTGGCCCGGTCCACGGGCGAGCCGGACGGATTGAGGGCCACGATCGCCCCGACCGTGTAGCCACTCGGCAGCACGACGCTCGCGGAGCCGAGACCCCACCCGGCGCCCGTGCCCGCCCCGACCCGGCCCATCGGAGTCGGGGCGGAGGTCGCCGCGTCCGCCGCCCGGTACCCGAACTCGGCGTCCGGCCGTCTCGCGAAGTCGCCGCCACGTCCCAGGTCGAACAGGATCGCCGCGGGCACGATGGGCACGACGCCGCCGGGCACCGGGTACCCGAGGCCACGCTCCTCCAGCCAGCGCATCACGCCGGTGGCGGCGTCCAGGCCGTAGGCGCTCCCGCCGCTCAGCACGACGGCGTCGACCCGCGTCACGAGCCCGCCCGGCTTCAGGAGGTCGGTTTCCCTGGTGCCCGGCGCACCGCCGAGTTGGCTGTACCCCGCCGTCGCGCCGCGCTCCGTGAGTACCACCGTGGTGCCCGTCCGGTAGCCCCCGTCCACACGGGCGTGGTGGCCCACCTTGATGCCGGGCACGTCGGTGATCGTGTTCGTCGGACCCCGCTGCTGTGCGGCCACACCCCAGGGCGAGACGAGGAGCGCCGCGACCACGAACTCCTTCATTGCCATCCCTTCATCAGCCTCCGCGACCGCCGAGTCATGCCCATCAACGTGGCCACGCCAGGATCGCGGCGGAAGATACCGGCGGCCTCGACGACGACGCCAGCGACCTACCAGTCCGGGCGCTCCGACTCCTCGAGCTTCCTCAGCTCCGCGGCGAGAAGAGCCTGCTCGGCCTCGGAGGGCCGCTCCACCGGAACGAGCGGCTCCCCGGGCGCGGATCCCCGGCGGATCACCAGCCCGACCAGCATGCCGGCGGTGACCATGGCCAGCGCGGGAAGCAGGTAGCCGACCAGGTTGAACCCTTCGGCCGGGGGTGACATGAGGACCGTGGGACCGAACTCCGCCACGAAGCCCGCCTTGATGGCCTCGGGCGTGACGCCCGCCTCGAGATCGCGGCGGATACGTGCCGACCACTCCGGCGACGTGCCGCACTGCATCTGGTACTGGCACGAGTGGACATCGAGGCCACAGCCGCAGCTGCACTTCAGGCTCCGCTCGAGCGCGAGGTACTCCTCGCCGAGTTCGCCTTCGTGATAGTGGCCGTCGCTCTGCTGGATCTGGGCGACGAGGGCGGGGGTGACGGGCGTGCCGGCGGGCACGGCCAGGCTCAACGCGACGGCCACCTGGGCCAGGAGGGGCAGACTGGTCACGGGTGCTTCCCTTGCTGTGGGGTTCGCGTCCTTCTGTTCCGCCCTCCTACACGGCGTCGAGCCCTCAGTGCCCTCGCGCGCCCGCGTTCGAGTTCCGCGGGTCGGCCGCCCCGAGTCGGTCGCCCGTCCTCGGGTCGATCATGATCGAGTGGGCCAGCCCCTGACCGCCGCTCATCTCCACGGTGTGGCCCAACGCTCGGAGCGCTTCCAGAGCGGCCTCGCTCGTCCCGTCCCCCTCGATGCGGATCCGGTCCGGAAGCCACTGGTGGTGGATGCGCGGCGCGTTCACGGCCTCCTGGATGTTCATCCCGAAGTCCACGACGTTGAGCACCACCTGGAGGACCGTGTTGATGATCGTGCGGCCACCCGGGCTTCCGACGACGGCGACGAGCCGCCCGTCCTTCGCGAGGATGGACGGCGTCATCGAGGACAGCATGCGCTGCTCGGGCCGGGCCAGATTCGGCGTCGTGCCGATCAGGCCGGTCTCGTTCGTGAGGCCCGGACCCGCGTTGAAGTCCCCCATCTCGTTGTTGAGCAAGAACCCGGCCCCGGGCACGACGATGCCGCTGCCGTACCCCGCCTCGAGCGTGTAGGTCGCCGACACGGCCATCCCGTTGGCGTCCACCACGGAGAAGTGCGTGGTCTCGGGGCTCTCGTAGCTCTCCGTGACGTCCGCGGGCGCCGAGGCCGAGGCCTTCCGCGAATCGATGGTCCTGCGCAGCGCGTCGGCGTGCTCCTTGCTGATCAGCTCGTGCACAGGAACGTCCACGAAGTCCATATCGGCCACGTATTGGGCCCGGTCGCGGAACGCACGCCGCATGGCCTCCGCCACATGGTGCAGATAGGGCGCCGTATTGTGCCCCATCGAGGCGACGTCATAACCCTCCAGGATGTTCAGCATGGTCAGCAGCCCCACGCCACCGGAGCTCGGCGGAGGCATCGTGATGATCTCGTAGCCGCGGTACGTCCCGCGCAGAGGCGTGCGTTCGCGGGCCTGATAGAGCTCGAGATCGGCTTCGGTGATGAGCCCACCACCCCGCCGCATCTCGTCGGCGAGGAGCTTGGCGGTCTCGCCCCGATAGAAGCCGTCCCGCCCGTTCAGCATGATCCGCGTGAGGGTCTTCCCGAGGTCGGGCTGCTTCAGCGTGTCACCGGCCTGATAGCGGGTCCCGTCGGGCCTCGAGAACGCGGCGACCGTGGCCGGATGCGCGTTCTCCCGAGTGGTGAGGCGCTCGAGGCCGCGGGCCAGGCTCTCGTGCAGCGCGAACCCGTCCTGCGCGAGGGCCACGGCGGGATAGACGAGGCGCTCCCAGGGGAGGGAGCCGTACATCCGGTGGGCCTTGTCGAAGCCCGCCACGGTCCCGGGCACGCCCACGGCCTTGTGGCTGTGGTGGTGGATCTGGGAGGAGTACTCCCCATTCTCGTCCAGCCACATCCTCGGGTAGGCGCCCAGCGGGGCCTTCTCACGGAAGTCGAACGTGGTCGTCGTACCGTTCGGGAACCGGATCACGAAGAAGCCGCCGCCCCCGATGTTGCCCGCGGAGGGATGCACCACGGCCAGCGCGAAGCCCGTGGCGATCGCCGCGTCCACCGCATTGCCGCCGGCGGCCAGGACGTCGCGCCCGACTTCACTCGCGAGCCAGTGCTCGGAGACGACCATGCCGTGGGCCGCACGGACGGGCTCGGCCGACGGGCGCGCGCACGCCGAATCGGCGGCCGACCGCCCGGCCGGAGCGGGCGTGAGCGCCAGGAGCGCCGCGACGAGCGGGATGCCCACGACCGGGATGCCGAGGGCCTTGCGGGACGGGATGCGACGTGTCGTGATCATGAGAGTGCGAGGCCAGGGTCGAGCCGCGTCGCGGACGTCCGCAGCGCGGCAGCCGTCGGGCACGGTTGCGCCGGCTGAAGTGAAAGATCCCGGGACGGACGCCGATGCGCCAGCGGTGGTTGCCCCGCGGGCGCGGATACGTACCTTGCCCGGCTTTCCCGCCTTCTTCGATCCGAACGCCGTGAGGTAGCAGGGATGACGATCCGCAGACGCGACTTCCTGAAGAAAGCCACGGCGGGTGCCGCCGGCGCCGCGGCCCTCGGCGCGTGCGGTGACGCCGGACCCGGCACCGCCGCCACCGACGCGGGCATCACGGGGCCGGCCGTGCACTGGCGCCTCGTCACCAGCTTCCCGAGGAGCCTCGACCTGATCCACGGAGCGGGCGACAAAGTCGCGGAGCGGGTCTCGGCGATCACGGGCGGCAGCTTCACCATGCGCGTGTACGCCGCCGGCGAGATCGTCCCCGCGCTCCAGGTCATGGACGCGGTGCAGCAGGGTACCGTGCAGTGCGGCGTATCGCCCGGGTATTACTACATCGGCAAGAGCCCGGCCCTCGCGTTCGACTCATCGGTCCCCTTCGGCCTCTCGACCCGCCAGCAGCTCGCGTGGCTCTACCACGGAGGCGGCCTCGACCTCCTGAACTCGGTCTATGGGGACTTCGGCATCGTGACGTTCCCGTGCCTCTCCACCGGAGGCCAGATGGGAGGTTGGTTCCGGCGTGAGGTGAACACGCTCGCGGACCTGAACGGGCTCCGCATGCGCATCCCCGGGATCGGCGGTGAGATCATGGCCCGGCTGGGCGTCACCGTGCAGGTGCTCGGGGGCGGTGACATCTATCCGGCGCTCGAGCGCGGCGCGATCGACGCCACGGAATGGGTCGGGCCCTACGACGACGAGAAGCTGGGTTTCCATCAGATCGCGAAGAACTACTACTACCCGGGGTGGTGGGAGCCCGGTCTCTGCGGCTCGCTCCTGGTAAACCGGGCCGCGTTCGACGCGCTTCCGCCCGCGTATCAGGAGGCCCTCCGGACCGCGTGCGCCGCCTCCATGCTGGACCGGCTGTCCGCCTACGACGCCGCCAACCCGCTGGCGCTGCGCAGGCTGGTCCGGGAGCACGGAGTGACGCTGCGCGCGTATTCCACCGAGATCATGGAGGCAGCGTGGCGCGAGGCCAACGAGTACCTGGAAGAGCAAGCGGTGGCCGACGCCACGTTCAAGCGGGTGTACGACGACTGGAAGGAATTCCGCGCGCTCGCCTATCCCCATTCCGCCGGCAACGAGCTGATGTTCCAGAACTTCGCGTTCCCGAAGATCGGGCGGGCGGATATGGGAGCGTGAGGATCGAGCCCGCCCGAGACGGCCGTCCGGGCGCGCTGAACGTGAGTTGACATACACGAGAATGATTATCAGTTTCACCATATATGAGGTCGGAACGACCATGACCAGAGCGTCTGTCGTCACCGTTGTCGTCCTGACCCTCTTCATTTCGTCTCCACGGGGGGTCGCGGGTGCCGCGCCCGACGGGGTATCCGCTGGGAGCCGCGAGGCCGAGGTTTCGCTGGCTGCCACCGACTCCACGCCCGGCGCCGTGACGGGGCGGGTCCAGGGAGACGGACGTCCCGTCGCCTATGCTCAGGTTTCGGTCAGAGGATCCAACCGGATTCTGATCACCGACAAAGAGGGCCGTTTCGTCCTGAGCTCCCTCGCGCCGGGACACCATATCCTCCTCGTGACCGCCATGGGTTACGAGACGGTGGAGCAGGGGTTCGAGGTCTCGCCGGGCGGAGGCGATTTCGTGGAAATCCAGCTCTCGCCCGCGGCGCTGGAACTGAACCCCATCGTGGTCACGGGCACCATGAGGGAGGCCTTCGTCTCCGAGTCCCCGGTGAAGGTGGAGGTGGTCAACGTCCGGTACCTGGAACGCAACACGACCCACAACCTCATGGATGCGATCCAGACGGTGAACGGGCTTTATACCCAGGTGGACTGCGGCGTCTGTTACACCAACAACATCCGCATCAACGGCATGGAGGGGCCGTACACGGCCGTCCTGATCGACGGGATGCCCATCATGAGCGCCTTGGCCTCGGTCTACGGGCTGAACGGAATCAACCCGTCCACGATCGAGCGGATGGAGATCGTCAAGGGGCCCTCCTCGACACTCTACGGCTCCGAGGCCATGGCGGGTGTGGTGAACGTGATCACCAAGGATCCGGACTTCACGCCCCGCTTCAGCGGGGACCTGCGGGTACAGAGCTCCGGCGAGCGGATCCTGGACGTGTCGTTCAGTCCCGGAACCGAGGCGCTCCGCGGGCTCGTGAGCGCCTCGGTCCAGCGCATGAACCGATTCCTGGACGATAACGGAGACGGATTCTCCGACCTGCCCAAGGCCAACAACGCGACGCTCATGGGAAAGCTGTCCTGGCGAAGGGACAAGACAGACATGATGGACCTCGCCGCGAAGTACTACTACGAGGACCGATGGGGTGGGGTGGAGGCGTGGAAGCCCGAGCTGAGGGGAAGTGACCAGGTCTACGGCGAATCCATCTTCACCCACCGCGTGGAGGTCATGGGCAGCCTGAAACCCAGCGCGCTCGCGGGCTGGAAGCTCGACTTCTCCTACGCCTGGCACGATCAGGACGCCATGTACGGAGACACCCCGTACACCGGGATCTTCCAGACCTACTTCGGGAATCTCACCCATGAAGGAACCGTGGGAACCCGCCACACGTACCTCGTGGGACTCACGGCCCGGCACCACGTTCACGACGACAACACGGTCGCGACGGTGGACCGCTACTCCCGGTTCATCCCCGGCGTGTTCGTCCAGGACGAATACGTGTTCTCGTCGTGGAGCCTCCTGGGGGGAATGCGCCTGGATCACCACCAGAACCACGGCGTCATCGCGTCACCGCGGCTCTCCGTGAAGTGGAGTCCGGGAAGGAGCGGCAAGACCACGCTGCGGGTGAACGGAGGTACCGGCTTCCGGGTGGTGAACGCCTTCAGCGAGGACTTCGCGGCCATCGTCCACGGGTCCCGGGACGTCGTGATCGGGGAGAAGCTGGATCCGGAGCGGTCCTGGAGCGTGACGGGAAACCTGAACCAGGTCCTGGACTTCGACGGCAACCCGATGGCGCTGGACGTGGATCTCTTCTACACCCGGTTCTCCAACCAGCTCATCGCGGACTACGACGTGGATCCCCGGCTGATCGTCTTCCGCAACCTGGCCGGGAAGTCCGTCAGCCGCGGCGCCTCCATCACCGTGGACCAGAGCTTCTCCGACCTTCCCCTCCTCTATTCCGCCGGGATCACGTTCCAGGACGTGTACTCCGAGGAGGCGGGGCACAAGAAGGCGTTGAACTTCTCTCCGGTCTTCAAGGGTGTGTGGTCCGTGTCCTGGGAACTGCCCAAGGATGCGAGGCTGGACTACACCGGGACCGTGACGGGACCCATGAGCCTACCCGAGTTCGATCCTCCGTTCGAGCGGGCCGATCGCTCTCCGGTCTATTCGCTCCACAACCTGCAAGGCACCCTCGACGTAGGCAGTGGCTGGCAGCTCTACGCGTCGGTCAAGAACCTCTTCAACTGGACGCAGCAGAGTCCCCTCATCGATCCGGAACATCCCTTCGGGGACGCCTTCGACACGTCCTACGTGTACGGGCCGATCTTCGGACGACAATTCGTCCTGGGCGTCCGAATGGCGAAAGAGCGTTAGGAACCGGGAGCTTTTGAGGGCATGCGGCTCGTCTCCCTGGTCTGCTCGAACACCGAAATCGTTCATGCCCTGGGGCTGACGTCCCACCTGGTGGGTGTGGACAAGCACTCCGACTACCCCGAAGACGCGCTGGCGGGACTGCCCCGCCTCGGCCCCGAGCTCGACATCGATGTTGCCGGCGTAGCGCGCCTCGAGCCCGATCTGGTCCTGGCCAGCCTGTCCGTACCCGGTCATGAGAAAGTCGTGGAGGAGCTGGAACGGGCCGGGCTGCCTGTCCTCGTCCTCGATCCCATTTCTCTCGCCGACGTGTTTCGGGACATCCGGACCGTGAGCGCCGCTCTCAGGGTGCCGGAGCGGGGTGACGCCGTGGTCGGGGAGATGCGGGAAGCCCTCGAGTCGGTCAGGAAGTCCGTGGAGGAGGAGCACGCACGGGACGACGGCGGTCGAGTCGGCCGCAGGGCGCGCCCGCAGGTTCTCGTGGAGTGGTGGCCCAAGCCCGTGATCGCTCCCGGAAAGCTGAGTTGGGTTCACGACCTGCTGGAACTGGCGGGGGCCCGCGGTCCCCTCGATACCGAGGAGGTGAGAAGCCGGCCCATGACCGACGACGAAGTGGCGGCCCACGCCCCCGACGCCATCGTGATCTCCTGGTGTGGCGTGAAACCCGACAAGTATCGCCCCGACGTCGTGCTCCGAAACCCACGCTGGCACGACGTCCCCGCCGTGCGGCGGCGCCAGGTCCACTGCGTTCCGGAGGCGTTCCTGGGAAGGCCTGGCCCCCGTCTGGTTCAGGGAGCCATGGCACTCAGGCGAGTCGTGGAATCGGTCGAAAGCTCCACGGCCTGATCCGCCCCCCCCACGTCTCGCACCCCGCCACGGGTTCGGTGTTCGCACTCCTCGCTCCGATCGTGTGTCTCGCGCTCAGCGAGTGACCCGGGTGGGACCCGGGCATTGCCCAGCGCGGTGATGCGGGGCATTCTTCGACGCCTTGAACGCCGGGGGCTGCGAGCGAGCCCCTCTCACCTTCGCCCAGGACGGACCCCGCATGGAGCTCCTCCAGAGCATCGTCAACTGGCTGAACACCAACGTGGTCGAGCTGGGCTTCCCCGTGGGGGGCGAGAACATCCCTTTCATGGTGATCCTGCTCCTGGGCACGGGTCTCTTCCTCACGGTCTACCTCGGTTTCCTGCAGCTCACGAAGCTCGCCCACGGCTTCGCGGTCACGTCGGGCATGTACGACGACCCCGACGAGCCCGGCGACGTGAGCCACTTCCAGGCGCTGACCACGGCTCTCTCGGCCACCGTCGGAATCGGCAACATCGCCGGCGTGGCGATCGCGATCCACCTGGGAGGCCCGGGGGCGCTCTTCTGGATGTGGATCACCGCATTCCTGGGCATGGCCACCAAGTACTCGGAGGTCACGCTGGCCCAGAAGTACCGGGACGTGGACCCCGAGGGCGGCGCGAAAAAGTGGGAGGGCGCGGTGTCGGGCGGTCCCATGTACTACATCGAGCGCGGTCTGGGGCCGAAGTGGAAACCCATGGCCGTGTTCTTCGCAGGGATGCTGGCCTTCACCGCCTTCCTCACCGGAAACGCCGTGCAGGCGAACACGGTGGCGGACAACGTGCTCACGGTGTGGGGAGTCCCGGTCTGGATCACCGGGCTGGTGACGGCCGGCTTGGTCGCGATGGTCATCCTTGGCGGCATTACGCGCATCGGGCGGGTCACATCGATCCTCGCCCCACTCATGGCCGCGATCTACGTCGCGGGCGCGCTCTTCATCATCCTCCGCTTCTACGACCAGTTCTTCCCGGCCTTCTTCCTCATCTTCAAGGAGGCGTTGAACCCGACCTCCGGAGTGGCGGGCACGGGGATGGGGGTTTTCGTGGTGACCATGATGTGGGGGGTGCGCCGCGGCCTCTTCTCCAACGAGGCCGGCCAGGGCTCGGCGCCGATCGCCCACGCCGCCGCCAGGACCGACGAGCCGGTGTCGGAGGGCGTGGTGGCTCTCCTGGAACCGTTCATCGACACCATCATCATCTGCTCGTTGACGGGGATCGTGATCATCATGACGGGGATGCACACGGCCCGTCTCCCCACCGAGATCACGCTCCGGGGTGGGGACCTGAGCTACACCACCCTGTTGGAGTCGGGCCGCTACGTATCCACCACGCCGCCCACCGAGATCCGCATCGAGGACGGCATCCACACGGAGACGGGAGTGGGCGCGGCCATGGTATCGTGGCACGAAGCGTCCGTGGACACTCTGTACCTGGACAGGGAGTTGACCCAGCCGTTCACCGGCGTGGTGCGGCCGGGTGAGTATCAGGCCGTGTCCGACGATGGGGCCACGTACGCTTCCCTGTGGGGGAGGGCCGCCGAGAGCGGCTCGCCCCTCACCATGGAGGCGTTCTCCCGGGGGCTCCCGGGAAGGTGGGGCCACCTCATCGTCCTCATCAGCACGATCCTCTTCGCCGTCTCCACCGCCATCTCGTGGAGCTACTACGGGGACCGGTGCGCCAACTACCTGTTCGGCCACAAGTGGGTGCTGCCGTACAAGTTCGCGTACGTGGCGATGCACTATGTGGGGGCCGTGGTGCCCCTGGCCGTGGTGTGGGCCATGGGAGACATCGCGCTCTCCATCGTGATCATCCCCAACCTGATCGCGCTCATCTTCCTGGCCCCGCAGGTAAGGAAGTTGACGCACTCGTACTTCGAGCGGCGGCCGTGGGAGGAGAACGCCCAGGTCCACAAGGCGCTCAAGGGACGGGGCTCCGCCTGAGACGAGGCCCCGGACCCCAGCGCCGCACCACCGGGAGCGTCGCGAGCACGCACGTCTCCATCCGCGCTTGATTTTCGGGCGGACGACCGACATATGGAGGGGTCCCGCCACCCGAGGGTGGCGGGCACGAATACCTCTTCAGCCCCCTGGTCATGGCCACGCAAACCACCTCCGCCCGCGGCGCGTGGAGCGGCAAGCTCGGCTTCGTGCTCGCCGCCGCCGGTTCCGCGATCGGACTCGGCAATATCTGGCGCTTCCCCTACATGGCGGCGGAGGGCGGGGGCGGCGTCTTCGTCCTGGTCTATCTCGCCTGCGTCCTCGCGATCGGGATCCCGGTGCTATTCACGGAGCTCGCGATCGGCCGGGCGACGGAGCGCAACCCGGTGGGAGCCTTCAGGGCGCTGGCGCCCGGGTCGTCGTGGCCCGCGCTGGGCGTCATGGGGGTCCTGGCCGGCTTCTTCATCCTCGCGTTCTACAGCGTGATCGCCGGCTGGACCGTCGGCTATCTCTGGATGGCGCTCACGGGCCGCTTCGCGCCCGGGCTCGACGCCGCAGCGAGCAACGACCTCTTCGGAGGCTTCATCGGCAACGCCGGCCCGGCCATCGGGCTCACGGCGCTCTTCCTGTTCATGACCGCGTTCGTCGTGCGCGGCGGCGTCTCCGAGGGGATCGAGCGGGCGTCGAGGATCCTCATGCCCGTCCTGCTCGGCGTGCTCTTCGTCCTCCTGATCCGCGCCGTGACGCTGCCCGGCGCCAGCGGAGGGCTCGCGTATTTCCTGCGCCCCGACCTTTCCGCGCTCTCGCCGCGGGTCGTGGTGCTCGCCCTCGGCCAGGCGATGTTCTCCATGTCGCTCGGCATGGGAACGATGATCACCTATGGGTCGTACTTCCCGAAGGAGCAGAGCCTCCCGGTCGCGGGGACCTCGGTCGCGCTGGCCGACTTGTTCGTCGCGTTGCTCGCGGGTCTCATCATCTTTCCGGCCCTCTTCTCGGCCGGAGGCGAGATCCAGAGTGGGCCGGGGCTGGTCTTCGTGGTCTTCCCCACGGTGTTCGCGAGCATGCCGCTCGGGTACTTCTTCGGGGTCCTGTTCTTCCTCTGCCTCATCATCGCGGCGCTCACCTCGACGATCTCGCTCCTCGAGGTCGTCGTGGCCTACTTCGTGGACGAGCGCGGATGGGCCCGGCCCAAGGCCGCGATCGTGGTCGCCACGGCCTGCTTCGCGCTCGCCGTCCCCTCCGCGCTCTCCCAAGGCGGAAGCGCCTGGCTCACCGACGTCGGATGGCTCGACATCCAGAACATCATCTGGGGGAACTACGCGCTGAGCATCGGGGCGATCTTCATCACGCTCTTCGCCGGCTGGCGCTGGGGCACGGGGAAGCTGCTCCAGTACATCGAGCTCGGGGGTAACGTCCTGCCCGGGCGCGCCGGGCTCGGCTTCGTGGTGAAGTTCGTCGCCCCCCTCGCGATCGCGATCGTGCTCGGGTTCATCATCGTCACGCGCCAATACTTCTGACGCTTCCACTTCCCCGACGCGATACGACCGCGTCGGGGCCAAAGGCGCGCCGACGGGTGGGCAGCGCCCGACGCCTGTCAGGTCCACCCCTCGTGCGGGTACCGTGCGAAGTACGCCCTCGTCTCTGTGACGACCAGCCCGCTCAGGAGGAGGATGCCTACCAGGTTGGGGAGAGCCATGAGGGCGTTCATGATGTCGCTCATCAGCCAGACCACGTCGAGCTGGACCGACGCGCTCACCGCCACCATGGCCACGAAGAGGAGGCGGTAGGGGAGGACCGCCTTCCGCCCCAGGAAGAACTCCAGGTTCTTCTCTCCGTAGTAGGACCAACCCAGCATGGTGCTGAAGGCGAACAAGGACAGGCTCACGGCGACGATCCAGCCGCCATACTCGCCGGGCAGTCCCGTCCGGAACGCGAGCTGGGTCATGTTGGCCCCGTCGTGCTCGCCCAGCCAGGCGCCGGTGCACAGGAGCGTGATGCCGGTGAACGTGCAGACCACGAGGGTGTCGATGAACGTCTGGGTCATGGAGACCATGGCCTGCCGCACCGGCTCGCTGGTCTGGGCCGCGGCCGCGGCGATGCCCCCCGTGCCCAGGCCGCTCTCGTTGCTGAAGGTTCCCCGCGCCACGCCGAAGCGAATCGCCTGCATGACCCCGTATCCGAGCACGCCGCCCGCGGCCGCGGTGCTGGTGAACGCGCCCCGGAAGACCAGGGCGAAGGCCTCGGGCACGTTCTCGATGTTGAGCAGGAGGATGAGGCTCGCACCGCCCATGTAGGCCACGATCATCACGGGCACGAACACGCCGGTGAAGCGGCCGATGGACTTGATCCCGCCCAGGATGACCGAGGCCACCAGGACCGCCACGACCAGCCCCGTCAGCCACTGGGGCACGCCGAAGGACTGCCGGACGGCGCTGGCCACGGCCTGGCTCTGGACGCCGTTGCCGATCCCGAAGGAGGCCACCGCCGCGAACAGGGCGAAGAGCGCGGCGAGCGTCGTCCCCAGGGGCCTCCAGCGGATCCCGTTCTTGAGGTAGTACATGGGGCCGCCGAGCTTCTCGCCGGCGGAGTCGGTCTCCCGGAAGCGCACGCCCAGCACCGCCTCCGAGTACTTGGTGGCCATGCCCACCAGGCCCGTGACCCACATCCAGAAGAGCGCGCCGGGGCCGCCCGACCCTATGGCGGTGGCCACGCCGACGATGTTGCCCGTGCCGACGGTAGCGGCCAGGGCGGTCATGAGGGCCTGGAAATGGCTGATGTCGCCCTCGGCTCCCTCCTCCTTCCGCTTCACCAGCGCGAGCCAGAGGGCGTGTCCGAGCCTGCGGAACTGGAGCCCCCGGAGCAGCAAGCTCAGGTACAGCCCCGTCCCCACCAACAGGATGAGAAGGGGCGGCCCCCACACGAACGAGCTGATCCGGGTGAGGAGGGGAACCAAGCTGCCGGCGACGGCAGGTTCCTGGAGGGCAGAGGATGAGGCGAAGGCGAGC
The DNA here is from genome assembly GCA_964412015.1 of uncultured Gemmatimonadaceae bacterium. Taxonomy (GTDB): domain Bacteria; phylum Gemmatimonadota; class Gemmatimonadetes; order Longimicrobiales; family Gaopeijiaceae; genus SZUA-318. The sequence continues at coordinate 38,178 of CAYPMO010000015.1, forward strand.
ATCATGGGACGCGGCTCCTGGATGGGGGGCCGGGAATGTCGGTGCGGAAATCGGGGGCAAGGTACGGGACGACCGCTCCCCCGGCACCCCTGCGCACCGACTCCGTCCTCGCCCCGGGCTTCGCCTTCGATCCCAGCCTGAGCTTCGAGCCGCGCCCCCGCCCGAGCCTAGGCTCGGAGCCGCAACCTCGCCTAGGCCTCCAGCCGCGTCCCCACCTCCGCTTGGACCGTGGTCCGCACCTCGAACGTCGGCGGATGCTCCAGGTGCTTCTTCACGGCACACTGGTCGGCGGCGCGCACGAGCGCGTCACGGTACTTCGCCGGAAAGTCGGGCGGTACGACGATGTCCAGCTCCACTCGCTCCACCATGCGGGTGGCCGGATTCGAGTGCATACGCTGCACGATCCGGATGCCTTCGGTCGGGAGGTTCCGATGCTGGCAGAAGCTGAGCACGTAGATCCCGGCGCAGGTGCCGATGGACGCCAGGAAGAGCCCGAACGGGGCGGGGGCGGAACCGTCCTGATGGGTGACGATGGTGAGGGGGCCCACGAGGGCGTCGACGCGCGCGCCCCCCGGGAAGACGATCTGCATCTCCATGGCATCTCCAGGAGCCGAGAGGTGTTTCTCGGCCGGTGGCGAAAGCGAACAACCAGTATATGCCTATATTATAATAATGGCATATCAGTTCCACACCAAGCCCCTCCGGGTGTCGAGCGGGTACGCGGGCGCGCGGTGTGGGACGGCCCCTGTCGCGTCACTCCACGCCGAGGCGCATGACCAGCCACTGGTGCTGGAACCTCGCGAGCTCCACGCCGCTCACGGTGGCGGTGCGCGGCTGCCCCTCCTCGAACCATTCCACACGGACGCTCACGCGGGTCACCCACGACGGAAAACCGAAATGCACCGGTTGCGCGCTCTGCGACGCATAACCTCCGCCCGCGTCGAGGATCCGCCCCGTACGATAGCCCTCCGGATGCGCCGGCACGATGTCCTCCGCCGTGGCGGTGAGCTTCATGCCGGCGCGGTTCCAGCGACCCTGGCCGTCGAGGACGAGCACCTGGAGGGAGCGCGCCCCCCGCGCCGCCGACAGGCCGTTCACGTACAGGGGATGCGTTCCCGCGGAGTCGTTGTTGGCGAGGGCGAGGTCCACGTCCCCGTCCAGATCGAAGTCCGCCCAGGAGACGCCGTGGCTGGCACCCTCGACGAGCAGGATCGTCGGCGTCACGTCCGCGAAGCCGCCGCCGATATTCCGGAACAGCGCGTCGGACACCTGCGCTTCTCCGGACAGGTAGCGCCCGACGAAGAGGTCCACGGCGCCGTCGTTGTCGTAGTCCCCCCAAGCCGCGGCCACGGAGTGCGCGTCGGCGGCGAGCGGCGTTCCTGGAGCCACGTCCCGGAACGTGCCGTCTCCCTGGTTTTGCCACAGCGCATCCGGGCCGTAGGACGCGACGAACAAGTCGAGGTCTCCGTCGTTGTCGTAGTCGGACACGGCCACGCCGACGCCTCCCTGCTCCCGGGCGCGTCCTGGAGCGTTCATCCCGAGCTCGGCGGCGACGTCGGTGAACGTCCCGTCCCCGTGGTTGCGGTACACCCCGTCCTCGTCGCCGTCCTGGTTCGCCACGAACAGGTCCAGATCGGAGTCGCCGTCCATGTCGAACCACACCGCCCCGACGGTCCTGCGGGGGTCGCCGACGCCCGAGGACTCGGTCACGTCCGTGAACCTGCCGCCGTCGTTCCGATACAGCTTGTTGGGCTTGTCGCGGAACGCCACGAACAGGTCGGCGTCGGCGTCCCCGTCGTAGTCCACGAAGACCGGCTGCCGCGTGGCGCCCGTCTCCCGCACCCCCGCCTCGGCGGCCACGTCGGTGAAGCTCCGGCCGTGCTCTTCATTGCGGTACAGCCGGTTGGCCTTCCCGGTCCCCACCGCGAAGCCCACGTAGAGATCCACGTCACCGTCGCCGTCGTAGTCCCCCCAGGCCGCCGCTCGCGTTTCCTCCTCGTCGGCCAGGCCGACGGAGTCCGCCACGTCCTTGAACGAGCCGGCATCGTTGCGGTAGAGGCGGTTCGCGCGCCCACGGAATCCCACGAAGAGGTCCAGATCACCGTCCATGTCGTAGTCGGCCCACGCGTTCGGCTGGCCGCCGGACGCGGCGAAGAGGTCCGGCTGGAGGGGAAGGAACATCGGCGGGACCGGCGCATCCTCGGCAGGCGGGGCTTCGCCGCCATCACATGCCGAGAGCACGAGCAGCACGGCGAAGCCGCCGGCCATCAGGGCCATGGACCGGGAAAACGATCGGACCGACGGATGACGCCTCTCGATTGACATGCTCATTCCTTTCGCGCCGCGCACAGGGCGGCAACGGTGGATTCAGAAGATCCTGGGCAGCGTAGGCGTGCTCGGATGCACGAAGAAGATCATGAGGAGCAGAAGAACGACCTGGATCACGATGAACGGGACCGCGCCCCGGTAGATGGCGGCCGTGGGGATCTTCTCCGGTGTCACGCCCCGGAGGTAGAAGAGGCTGAACCCGAACGGTGGGGTGAGGAACGACGTCTGGAGGTTCATGCCGAGCAGGATCCCGAACCACGTCGGGTCGATTCCGAGCGCGGCCGCCGGTGCCACGATGAGTGGCACGACGATGAACGCGATTTCGAAGAAGTCGATGAAGAACCCGAGGACGAACACGATCATGTTCACCACGAAGAGGAAACCCAGCGGTCCGCCGGGCACGTTCGTGAGTGCGCCGTGGATCCACAGGTCTCCGTCGAGACCGCGGAAGACCAGCGAGAACGCGGTGGAGCCGATGAGCAGGAACACGACCATGATCGTCAGTCGGCTCGTCTCCTCGCAGGCGGCCCTCAGCCTCGCGAAGTCGAGCTGGCGGTTGAGGCCGGCCAGGATCATGGCCCCCACCGCGCCGAGCGCGCCGGCCTCGGTCGGCGTGGCCACGCCGGCGAAGATGCTCCCCAGCACGACGACGATCAGGATCAAAGGCGGCATCAGCGATACGAGGACCCGCCGGAGCAGCGCGATCCCGTAGGACCGGGCCTCCTCGGGAAGGGCGGGCGCAACGTCTCTCCTCACGAACGACAGGATCGCGACGTACATGGCGTAGAGGCCCGTGAGCACCAGGCCCGGGAGCATCGCGGCGCCGAACAGGTCGCCCACGCTCACCCCCATCTGGTCGCCGAGCACGATCAGGACCACGGACGGCGGAATGATCTGCCCGAGCGTGCCGGACGCGGCGATGACGCCCAGGCTGAACGAGGGCAGATAGCCGTTGCGGAGCATCACCGGAAGGGAGATGAGCCCCATGGCGGTGACGCTCGCCCCCACCACACCGGTGGCCGCCGCCAGGAGCGCCCCCACGAAGATCACGCCCAGAGCCAGCCCGCCCCGGAAGCGCCCGAACAACGCCCCGATCGTCTCGAGGAGCTGCTCCGCCAGCCGGCTCTTCTCCAGCACGATCCCCATGAAGATGAAGAAGGGAACGGCCAGGAGCGTGAAGTTCGACATGGTGCCGAACGTCCGCTCCGGGAGCGCGTACAGGAGGATCAGATCGAAGTGACCGGAGGCGCTCCCGAGGAACGCGAACAGGAGAGCCGTGCCTCCCAGGGCGAATGCGACAGGGTAGCCGCTGAAGATCAGGATCAGCGCCCCGAAGAACATCCCCGGGCCCCAGAGGCCGCTCATATCCGCGCGTCGTGACCGTGGTCGCCATCCTCCGCCGGATCGGTTGTCGGCGCGCCCTCACCGCAGATGATCCCGACTTGCTTGATGATCTGGCTCAGACCCTGAAGCATGAGGAGCGCGAAGCACACCAGGATCACGGCCTTGATCGGATAGCGGGGAAGGCCGCCGGGATCGGGAGAGACCTCCCTGATGGACCAGGAGTTGTTCACGGCCGGCCACGCGACCCACAGCATCACCGCCGAGAACGGAACCAGGAACAGCGCCGACCCCACGAGGTCGATCCACGCCTGTGTCCTCTTGCTCAGCCTCGCGTAGAGTACGTCCACGCGCACGTGGACGTCGTGGCGGAGCCCGTAGGCGGCACCCATGAGGAAGATGAGGCTGAAGAGGTACCACTGGAGCTCGGTGAACGCGTTCGAGGCCAACTGCACCCGTACGTACTTCGTGAGGTAACGGGCGAGCGCGTTGTACGCTCCCACGAGCACCATGAGGAGCGCGAGCCACCGGATGATCACGCCGATGCGGTCGTTCAGCGTGTCGATAGCCGCCGAGATACGCTCGAGGACGGACATCAGATCATGTAACCGCCGTCCACGGGGAGAACCGCGCCCGTGATGTGGCGCGCCGCCTCGGAAACCAGGAACAGCACCGCGCTCGCCACGTCCTGCGGATCCCCCAGGCGCCCCAGCGCGGACCTCTCCCGAGCCCGGTCGAGGATCTCCGGAGGCACCCCTGCCGTCAGGCGGGTCGTGCGGATGTAGCCGGGCGCCACTGCGTTCACGTTGATGTTGCGAGGGCCCAGCTCCAGAGCGGCGGCGCGCGTGAGACCGACGAGGCCGGCCTTGGAGGACGCGTAGTTCACCAGCCCGAATTCGGCTCGTGCGGCATGCACCGAGGCCACGTTCACGATCTTGCCGTACTCCTGCGCGCGCATATGAGGCGCCACCGCCCGGATGAAGTAGAAGGCGCCATCCAGGTTGGTCCGGACGACCGCCTCCCACTCGTGGTCCTCCATCCGCCAGAGCGCCCTGTCCCGGCCGATGCCGGCGTTGTTCACGAGGATGTGCACGCCTCCGAGCTCGGCCACCACCTCGGCTACGAAGGCCTTCACGTCCTGCGGATCCCGCACGTCACAGGAGCGGAAGTACGTGCGGACCTCGAACCGGCGGAGGGCGGCCGCGACGTCCTGCGCGGAGAGGCGGGAGGGGGCCCCGTCGTCGAGGAAGCAGAACGCCACGTGAACGCCGCAGCGGGCCAGCTCCAGCGCGATCGCGCGGCCGATACCGCTCGACGCGCCGGTGACGATCGCGACCTGTCCGCGGAGGGGGCCTACCTCCAGGAGGGCTTCGGGCTGGGTCTCGGCGGAGATTTCGTCCAGCAGCGCCGCGACGGCCTCTTGCGCGCCCCGGGGTGACGGGAGCACGTCGGACCCGTTGGGGCCGGGCTCCTCGCGACGGTCTTCGGCCGGCTGCTCGGACATTGGGCGAAGACTACGCTTCGCCCTCCTCCTTGTCCACGACTCCGTAGCCTTCGGCGCCGTGCTTGATCATCGTCCCCTCGACGAGGAACACCACGTCCTCGCAGACGTTCGTGGAGAGGTCGGCGATGCGCTCGAGGTTCTGCGACACCAGGAGGAGCTCGAGCGCTCCCCCGATCCTCCTGGGGTCCTCGAGCATATGGGTGACCAGAATCCTGAAGAGGGAGCGGCGCAGATCATCCACCTTGTCGTCGGTCGCGCACACCATCCGCGCGGTACCCGCGTTGCGCGACACGTAAGCGGCCAGCGCGTCCGACAGCATCTCCCGCGTGAGCTCCACCATCTCGTGCAACTCCCGAACCTCGGGAAGGGGATGCGTGTCCGCGAGGCGCCGTGCGGCCTTCGCGATGTTCACGGCGTGGTCGCCCACGCGCTCGAGGTCGTTCGCCGTCTTGTTGCTCGCGATGATCCGACGCAGGTCGCTCGCCATGGGCTGGTGCAGCGCGAGCAGCTCCACGACGCGTGCGTCGATCTCGACCTCGAGATCGTCCACCTTACTGTCTTCTTCGGCCACGACGGCGGCCACCGTCGGATCGCGAGCGAGGACGGCCTGGGTCGCGCGTGCCACGAGGCGCTCCACGATGCCCGCCATCTCGAGGAGCCGCTTCTGGAGCAGGTCGAGCTCGTCGTGGAAGTGGCGGCGTGACTTCTGATCCATGTTCATCCGAACCTCCCCGTCACGTACGCCTCCGTGCGCTCCTCACGCGGCTTCGTGAAGATCGTCTCGGTGGGACCGTACTCGATCAGCTCGCCCAGATACAGGAAGGCCGTGTAGTCGGAGACGCGTGCGGCCTGCTGCATGTTGTGGGTGACGATCACGATCGTGTAGTCCTTCTTCAATTCGTAGATGAGCTCTTCGATGCGCTGCGTGGCGAGGGGATCCAGCGCCGAGGCCGGCTCGTCCATGAGCACGATCTCGGGCTTCACGGCCAGCGTCCGCGCGATGCAGAGGCGCTGTTGCTGCCCTCCGGAGAGCGCATAGGCCGAGTCGTTCAGACGGTCGTGGACCTCGTCCCAGAGCGCGGCCCTACGTAGGGACTCTTCGACCAGCGCGTCCAGGTCGCCGTGGAAGCCGTTGATGCGCGGGCCGAACGCGGTGTTCTCGTAGACGGATTTCGGGAACGGGTTGGGTTTCTGGAACACCATGCCGATACGGCGCCGCACCTCGACGGGGTCCACGTCGGGATCGTAGAGGTTCTTGCCCCGGAAACTCACCACACCCTCGACGCGTGCCTGCGGCACGAGGTCGTTCATCCGGTTGAAGCATCTCAACAGGGTACTCTTGCCGCAGCCGGAAGGCCCGATCAGGGCGACGACCTGGTTGGCCGGAATCGTCAGCGAGACGCGCTTCACCGCCTCCGTGGCTCCGTAGAACACCGAGACGTCTCGCGCCTCGAGCGCGGGCGGGCGTCCTCCCGTCGGGATATCGTGGATGGTCGGCATGCGCGTATCGCGCACTATCGGCGCGTCTGGTAGCGGTTCCGGAGAAGGATGGCCGCGGCGTTCATCGTCAGAAGGAGGGCCAGCAGCACCAGAATACCCGCGGCGGCCAGCGCGTGGAACTCCGCCTGGGGACGAGAGATCCAGTTGTAGATCTGGAGTGGCAGCACCGTGAACGGATCTCCGAGCCCCTTCGGCGTGAATGCGATGAACCCGACGGCCCCGACCAGGATCAGCGGCGCCGTCTCGCCGATCGCTCGGGAGAGGGCCAGGATCGTTCCCGTGAGGATCCCCGGCATGGCCATCGGGAGCACCTGGGTGCGCACGACCTGCCAGCGCGTCGCCCCGAGCCCATAGGCCGCTTCCCGGATCGACGGCGGCACGGCCCGGATCGCCTCCTGGGCCGCGATGATGATCACGGGCAGGATCAGCAGCGCGAGCGTGAGCGCGCCCGAGATCACGCTCCGGCCCAGGCCGAGCGTGCGCACGAACAGCGCCAGGCCGAGGATTCCGTAGACGATGGAGGGCACGCCGGCCAGGTTGGCGATGTTGAGCTGGATGAGCCGCGTGATCCGGCTCCGGGCCGCGTACTCCTCCAGATAGACCGCCGCCGCGACCGAGACCGGGAAGGCGAAGAGCGCAGTCAGGGCAAGAAGCCAGACGGAGCCCGCCAGCGCGGCCCTGATCCCGGCACGCTCCGGGAAGCGCGACGCGAAGCGCGTGAGGAACCCGACATCCAGACGGGACATGCCGTCGGCGGCGACGTCCCACAGGAGCACCGCGAGGGACACCACGCCCACCAGCGTAGCCGCCGCGCACAGCACGGCGAACGCAGCCCCGAACAGCCTGCGCCGCCGATGGCGTCCCGAGCGCGGACCGCCCAGTGGAGAAGCGTTCCCGCTCACTGGTACTCCTCGCGGAAGCGTGCGAGCACCCACTGCGAGATCACGTTCATGCCGAGCGTGATCAGGAAGAGCGTCATGCCCACCGCGAAGAGCGTCTGGTACCCGACGCTCCCGTGCGGCGTGTCGCCGAGGCTGGCCTGGACGATGTAGGCGGTCATCGTCTGGATGGACTCCAGCGCGTTCAGCGTCAGGTTCGGCATGTTCCCGGCGGCGATCGCCACGGCCATCGTCTCGCCGATCGCGCGCGAGAGGCCCAGGATGAACGCGGCGATGATCCCCGAGAGCGCGGCCGGGACCACCACGCGCAGCGACACCTCCATCCGGGTGGCGCCCAGTGCGTACGCGCCCTCGCGGAGGGCGTCGGGAACGGCCGCGAGCGCGTCCTCGGCGAGCGACGAGACGGTGGGCACGATCATGATCCCCACCACGATGGCGGCCGACGCCGCGTTGAAGACCTCCGTCTGCGGGAGCGCGACCCGGATCAGCGGCGTGACGAAGGTGAGCGCGAAATAGCCGTATACCACCGTGGGGATCCCCGCCAGGATCTCGAGCATCGGCTTCAGGATCTCGCGCGTCCGATGTCCCGCGTACTCGCTCAGGAAGATTGCGGACAGCAGCCCGATCGGGACGGCGAGGACGGCGGCGCCCGCGGCGACGACGAACGACCCGGCGAGCAGAGGCAACACACCGAACCGCGGGTTCTGGAAGAGCGGCGTCCAGGTCGTGCCGGCGAAGAACTCGACCGGTGACACGTGAGCGAAGAAGGCCAGCGTCTCCCGGAGCAGCACCACGACGATACCGACGGTGACCAGCGTGGACGCGGCCGCCGAGGCGAAGAGGGCCACGCCGATGACCCGCTCCCTGAGGTTTCGCGAGCGCCTGAACGAAAGGGCCCCCGGAACGGCATCCACCGGTCCAGAGGCCCCGTCGGCCTCCCTCGTCACGACACGGTCTCCTTCAGCGGGAGGCGCCGGCCGCCTCGTTCAGTCTCGCCAGGTCCGCCGAATACTCCTCCACGGAAAGCGCGTGGTACCCGGTCGCGGGTACCAGCGTCGGGGCGTTCGCCACCATGAACTCGAGGTAGGCTCTCACCTCGGGCCGGGCCAACGCCGAGTGACTCACGTACACGAAGAGGGGCCGGGAGAGCGGCGCGTACGAGCCGTCGGCGATCGTCTCATCGGAGGGAAGCACGCACCCGTTGCCTCCGTCCACGCCCACGAGTCTGAGCTTGTCGGCGTTCTCCGCGAAGTACGCGTAGCCGAAATAGCCCAGCGCGTACGGATCGCCCGAGATCCCCTGGACGAGGATGTTGTCGTCCTCCGACGCCTGGTAGTCGGGACGGCTCGCGCCGACTTCTCCCATGACCGTCTCGGTGAAGTAGTCGAACGTGCCGGAGTCCGTGCCCGGGCCGTAGAGCTTGATCTCCTCGGCCGGCCATTCGCCGCGGACGTCCCGCCACGTCCGGACCGTGCTGTTCGGCTCCCAGATCCTGCGGAGCTCGTCGACGGTGAGGCACTGCGCGAAGTCGTTCGCCGGGTTGGCGATCACGGAGAGCCCGTCCCAGGCCACCGGAAGCTCGGTGAACTCGATGCCGCTGGCGGCGCACGCCTCCCGCTCCGCATCCGACACGGGGCGCGACGCCTGGGAGATGTCCGTCTCACCGGCGCAGAAGCGCTTGAAGCCGCCGCCCGTGCCCGAGAAGCCCACGGAGACCCTGACCTCGGGATTGGCGGCCTGGAATTCCTCGCCGATCGCCTCCCCGATGGGAAATACGGTGCTGGAGCCGTCGATCAGGACCTCACCGGCAAGGGACGCACCCCGCGCTCCACCCTGGTTCCCTTCGCCGCCGCACGCGGACAGGAGAAGGGTGGTGGCGATCGCCGGGGCGAGCCTCGTGGAGATGCCGCTCATTGGGATCGTACCTCGCATGGCTGGATTTCGTCCGGGTCCCTGCTGTCGCCCGGAGAATAGGAAGAACCGGCGTCGAACCCGTGACCTTCCTGTAACGACGAGGTAACGCGGCCGCCGGAGGTGCCCGTCAGCGCGGGCGCTCGGCGCCCTCGTCGAGGGGCAGGGTGAAGTGGATGGTCGTCCCCTGCCCCAGCGTGCTCCCGGCCCAGACCTCCCCACCCATCGCTCCCACCAGGTGGCGGACGATCGCGAGGCCCAGGCCGGTGCCACCGGCGTCCCGCGCCCGGGAGGAGTCCGCCCGGTAGAAGCGCTCGAAGATGCGCGGCAGCGCGCGGGAGGGGATCCCCTCGCCGTCGTCCGAGAAGCGGGCCTCGACGTGGCGGGCCGTGCCACGGACCACTCCGAGGTGGAGGTGGCCGCCGTCGTCGGTGTGGCGAAGCGAGTTCTCCATGAGGTTTCGGAAGACCTGCACGAGGCCCTCACGGTCGGCCACGACATCCGCGTCGCCCTCGACCGTGAGCCTCTTGTCGTGCCGGGTCGCCGCCTCCTCGAACATCCGCCAGGCCTCCCGGGCGGCCTCGGCCAGCGACACGGTCTCGCGGCCCGGGATCCACCTGCCCGACTCGAGCCGCGAGAGGTCCAGGAGGTCCTCCACCATCCTCTGGAGACGGAGCGTGTTGTCCCGGATGGCGGTGAGGAACTGCACCTTGAGCTCCTGGGGAGGATCTCCCTCGAGGAGTGTCTCGGCGAACCCCCGGATGGCCGTCAGGGGAGTCTTGAGCTCGTGGGACGCGTTGGCCACGAAATCACGCCGTACCTGCTCCAGCCGCCGGATCTCCGTGACGTCGAGGAGCGTCGTCACCGCACCTCCGGCCGCGAGGCGCCGGGACGCCACGAGCAGGACCCGGTCGCCGAGCCGGATCTCCCGGCTCTGGGCCGGATGAACCACCGAGCCCTCCAGAACCTCCCGAAGGTCCTCCTGACGCACGAGCGCTCCCACCGGCGCGAATCGGGACAGCTCGGCCGGAAAGCCCAGGAGCGCGCGCGCCGCACGATTCGCGCGGACCACCCGCGCGTCGTCCGTGAGCGCCACCACGCCTTCGGCCATCGTATCGATGAGCGCGCTCATCTCGTCACGGTCCCTACCGAGCTCGGACAGCCTCTCCTGGAGCTCCTCGGTGAGCCGGTTGAAGGCGACCGCCAGATTGGCGACCTCCACCACGCCCCGGCCCATGGGCACCCTCCCGGAGAAGTCTCCCTGCGCGAGCAGGCGCGCGCGGTGGGACAGGGCCACGAGGGGGCGGGTCAGGACGATGCTCAGCCAGTACGCGACCAGGAGGGCGAGCGCCGTGGCGACCAGTCCCGTGAGCGCGACGGTGCGCTGTACCCGGGAGACCGTCTCCTCGATGCCGTCCAACGGCGCGGCGACGCGCAGCACGACCGGTTGCTCGCTGAAGCGCGCGAGCCGCGCGGCGTAGAGGAGCGGCTGGTCCACCGTCGCGCTCGTCCGCTCCCCGAACGAGACCCCGGGATGGGCGAGCGCACCCGCCACCTCGGGACGGGCCCGGTGGTTCTCCACCTGCCCCATGCGCCTTCCCTCCACATAGGAGTCGCCCAGCACGACGCCCGTCGTGTCGATGATCGAGACCCGATATCCGATCCGCTCCGTGACTTCCCCGGCCACGGAGTCCGCATCCGCGGCCTCGCTCTCGTCGAGAACCCACGCGGCGAGTCCGATCTCCCGCTCGAGCTCGATCTCGTACGCGTCCACGAGATCGCGCCGGAGGCCCGATCCCACGAGCGTCACGATGAGGAGGACCAGGAAGGCGGTGACGACGAGGAACCCGGCGAACAGCGAGTGGCGGAGGCGGAGGCGCACGGTCGGTGAGGATCTCTGCTAGAAGTACAGATAGCTCTGGATCTTGATGGAGTGCTCGGTGTTCCCGGTCTGCGGCGACCAGACATCGAGGTTCAAACCGATCTTGGTCCTGCCCGCCACGTAGAGCATGAGGCCGGGCGTGACCACGACGCCACCGTCGTTCGCCACGCCGGTGTCCGGGTCCCCGAAGCTGAAGCGGAGGAGCGGCTCGACGCCCGCGAAGCGGTGGCCGTCCAGAGCCTTATAATAGCTGGCCACCGCCTGGAACGCCCTGAACGGCGCCGGCTCGTCCCCCGCGTCGAGCCTCTTCCAGTTCTCTCCGGTGACGAGCGACGCCTGCAGAAGCAGCCCGTCGCGCCAGGTTCCGTACTGGATATCGGCGCCCCACGCACCGGCGTAGGCGTCCTCCTCCTCGGGTCCGACGTAGTCGTGCAGTGCCGCGTTCATGGCCACGGCCAGCCTCTCCACCACCCTGATGCCCAGACGCCCCGAGAACGACTTGGCGTCGTTCTCGTCCGCGACGTTCTGCCCCGCCCCGTTCGTTATCGAGACGTCCCACGTCGCTTTGCCCTTGGTTCCGGAGACCCGCACGCCGATGTCGCGATCGGCGTAGCCCAGCTTCTCGGTGAGGCGGCTGTAGGAGCAGAGGCCACCCACTCCGGAGCAGTCGGTCACGCCGCCCACGCGCCCGTCCCGCTCGATGAGCGAGAGGTCCACGGAGCTGGACAGCTCGAAGAGATCGAAGGGGCGCTTGAACTGTCCCATCGTGAGATGGAACGACGGCGAGAAGTTCATCCGGACGTACACGTCCTCCAGCGCGACCTCTCCGCCCCCGAAGTCGGGCTGGAGCCGGGCGTCGAGCAGGTCGCTCACGGTGATGTCCGCCTCGATGCGGGCCCGCCGGAAGAGGAACTGGTCGTTGTAGGCGTCTACCGACGACGTCGCGAACTGGGTGTGCACGCGGCCGCCGATCCTGATGGATGCGCCCCGCGCGGTGACGGCGTTCTGGGCGGCCGCCTCGCCGACGACGGCGAACGCGACCATGACGGCCAGCCCCAGATTGGAAAGTCGGGTCATCAGGAAGGACCTCGAGCCGGTTCGCAGAACGAGTTGCGGTTGGGGTCGGCGGAACGTGACGTTGGCGGTCAGAAGCCGTCAGGCACCTTCAAGCGGTATCCGAACCCGCGGACGGTGTCGATCCAGTCTCCCGTCTCTCCGAGCTTGGCGCGGAGTCGTCGCACGTGCATGTCCACCGTGCGCGTCTGGATCCGCTCCGACGCGCCGGGCTCGACGTCCCATGCTTTCTCGAGGAGCTGCTGCCGGCTCATCGTGCGCCCGCGACGCTCCAGAAGGGCCTGCAGGAGACGGAACTCCGTGGGCGTGAGGCTCAACTCCTCGCCTCCCAGCGTCGCCTGGTTCGATCCCAGGTCCATCCGGATGGGACCGGCCTTCAGGACCCTCCCGCCCGCGGTGATCCCGGCTTCCTTCGCGCGCCGCAGGATCGCCTGCACCCGGAGCACGAGCTCGCGCGGGCTGAAGGGCTTGGTGAGGTAGTCGTCCGCTCCCAGCTCGAAGCCCCGGATCCGATCCTCCTGCTCCCGTCGGGCGGTCAGCACCAGCACCGGGATACTCGAGGTGGCGGGCTCCCCCTTGAGGCGCTGGAGGACCTCGTCGCCCGAGAGCCCGGGGAGCATGCGGTCCAGCACGACGAGGTCGGGGATGTCCCGGGCGACGGCTTCGAGCGCGGCGGGACCCGTCCCGGCGGTCTCGACGCGGAAGCCCTCGCGCGTGAGCTGGTAGGCTACGAGCGCCGCGATGTCCGGCTCGTCCTCGACCACGAGGACCCGGGGGGCGGCTTGCGGTGTGTTCGCCATGGTCATGGTCGTCGGCCGGGGGCTCGTGCCGGGAGAGACAGTCCTACACCCGGCGACAGATGGCCTCGAGCTCTTCCTTGGAAAGAGTGTGGTCCGTGTGCTTGGCCGCGTCGAGCACGCGGCGACACAGATCCTCGTCCTCCGGATCGTGACCGTTCTCCTGGAGCCAGTGCTTCACGTTCGACAGCCCGGACATCGGGCCGATCTCGATGTGCTGGCGCCGGCCCACCAGCGAAGCCGGCACCCCCGAGTAGATCCTGTCCGCGAGCCAGTCGTCGCCCTTCCGCTTGGCCTTCACGATCGCTGCCGCATGCATACCCGTGGCGGTCCGGAACGCGTCCTCCCCCACCACCGGATGGGAGTGCGGAAGCGGCAGGTGATAGGCCCGAGCCACCAACTGGCAATAAGCGGGCAGAAGGGTGAGGTCCGTCTGGTGGACGCCGTGCAGCGCGAGGTTCACGAGGATGAGCTCCATCTCCGTGTTTCCGCACCGCTCCCCCACCCCGAGGGCCGTGCCGTGGACCCGCGTCGCTCCGGCCTCGATCGCCGCGACCGTGTTGGCCAGGCCGAAGCCCCGGTCCCGATGCCCGTGCCAGTCCACCTCGACCGCCTCGCCGGACGGCTTCACGATCTCCTCGATCACGAAGCGTACCACCGCCTTCGCTCCGTCGGGGGTCGCGTGACCCGCGGTGTCCGCGACGCAGAGGCGTCGGGCACCCCACTCGATCGCCTTCCCGTAGAGCGCCTTCAACACCTCGGGGCGCGCCCGCGTGGTGTCCTCGGTGACCATCATCACCGGGAGCCCTTCCTCGACGGCGAACGTCACGGCCTCCTCGGAGGCCCGGAGCATGTCGTCCAACGTCCAGTCCTCGGCGTACTGCCGGATCGGGGAGCTGCCGATGAACGTGGACACCTCGATCGGGATCCCCACCCGCTGCGAGATCTCCGCGACGGGTCGCACGTCCGTCATGATCGTTCGGGCGGCGCAGTTGGGCCGGATGGAAAGCCCGGCCTCCATGATCTCGAGGGCGAGCGTGGTCACGGCCTTCACGACTCGAGGGCCCGCGCCCGGGAGCCCGAGGTCGGCCGTGTCGATCCCGAGGCGGTCCATGAGGTGCAGAAGCCGAATCTTGTCCCCGATCGGCGGGTCCACGGCCGATGGGTTCTGGAGACCGTCGCGAAGGGTCTCGTCGTACAGCTCGACGGGGCCGACGCGCGACCAGTCGAACGACGGCGACTCCCGATTCCAATCGTGGATCAGGTCGTGTTCCTCCATGCACCCCGCCTTCCGGAATCGGAGTCCGGAAAACGCTAAACATAGGGGCGGGGAACCGGTCGCAACACAAGAAGCGCGTCCGTAGGTGGGGATCCGATGTCGGTTCGGTCCCCAACCGTAGGGCCCCTCGGTAACGGTTGGGCTCCGATCCTGTAACGGGGCGGTAAAAGCGCCGTCCGGCTCCCCGGCGCGCCGCCGCACCGCTCGACTCCTCGCCCGCCCGCGACCGCCGCCGTAGGCGCCACGCCGATCGTTACCGCACGGTGACGGGACGCTCTCAGGATCGAGTCCGTCCAGGCGTAGCCTTCCAGTTCGAGGGGAGCGGGTACCGACCCCTCGGCACGGCTGGACGTTCTGAACCGAGGATTGCTGCTATGACGAAACGGCTCGGCACATTCGCGTTGGGCGTTCTGGCGACGCTGGTCCTCGCCGATCCCTCCGCCGCCCAGAACGGAATCGGCCCGGAGGCGGCCGAGCGTACGACCGCACGACCCGACCGGGTCGGTAGGATCGTCGGACGCGTGGTGGACGCCGACACGGGCCGCCCGCTCTCCGGCGCCCAGGTCGTGGTCGTCGGCACACGGATCGGCACGCTCACCAACGTGGACGGCCGCTACGCCTTGGGCGGGGTTCCCGAAGGACTGCACAGCCTCAGGGTGGTGTTCATCGGCCACGGCGAAAAGACCGTCGAGGGCGTGAACGTGATCGGGGGTCAGGCGGTCCTGCAGGACCTGGCTCTCACGGCCTCGGCCATCGAGGTGGAGGGGATCACCGTGTCGGCGACTCGCGAGACGAGCTCCATCACGGCCGCGCTCGACGCGCAGCGGACGGCGGTGGCGGTGACCAGCGCGACCACGGCCCAGCAGATCTCGCGGAGTCCCGATGGCGACGCGGCCCAGGCGATCCAGCGCGTAAGCGGCGTCACGGTCCAGGGCGGGAAGTTCGTCTTCGTGAGGGGGCTCGGAGAGCGGTACACCACCACCTCGCTGAACGGCGCCCGCCTGCCGAGCGCGGAGCCCGAGAAGCGGGTCGTCGCGCTCGACCTGTTCCCCGCCAACCTCCTGGAAGCCATCACCACGTCGAAGAGCTTCACACCGGACCAGCCCGGCGACTTCAGCGGGGCGCAGGTGGACCTCAGGACGCGGTCGTTCCCGTCACGTCGCATGTTCCAGCTCTCGCTCACGGGAGGGCTGAACGGCCGGGCCACGGGCAGGGACATCCCCACGCTGCCCGCGACGGGGCGTGAATGGCTGGGCATGGCGGCGTCGGACCGCCGCCTGCCCACGGAGTTGGTCTCGGCCCGAACCGACTTCACGAAGCTCACGCAGACGGACGTGAACAGGCTGATCCGTTCGTTCCCACGCAACTGGACGTTCCAGCAGGCGGCGGGACAACCCAACCTCTCCGCCGGTGTGTCGTTCGGCGGAGAGGACCCCCTGCTCGGGCGGCAGGTGGGGTACGTCGGCTCGCTCTCGTACGCGCGGAGCCAGGAGATCCGTAGCGGTGAGGTCCGGGCCCGCGCGGTTCCCGAGGACGCGGCGGGAACGCCTGCTCCGTACAACGCGTTCGCGGGGACGACCGGCCAGACCAGCGTGCTCCTGGGCGGCATGCTCAACCTGAGCACCCGGCTCGGCCGCTCGACGAAGCTCGAGTTGAACAACACCTACGACCGCTCCGCGGACAGCGAAGCGCACGTGGACTGGGGTACGCTCGAAGAGTTCCAGCAGGTGGACAGCGTGCGACGCACCTCGCTCCGCTACGTCGAGCGCGTCGTGCGCTCGAACCAGCTCCGCGCCGAGCATCGGCTCGGAGGCGCGAGCCGCGTTGCGTGGTCCTTGACCTCGTCGGGGATCTCACGCTCCGAGCCGGACCGCGCGGACCTCGCGTACGGGTACGAATTCGCGCCCACCGGGGAACGCCTTCCGCTCGCCTGGCTCGGCTTCATTCCCGAGGCGGCCAAGCGCACGTCCAGTGACATCACCGAGGAGATCCTGAGCGGGAATCTCGACTACACCCTCGAATTGGGAAGCGCGACGCTCCGAGCGGGCGGCGCCCACCGTCACGTACAACGGGACGCGCGCACCACCTCCTTCAACGTGCGCGCGATCGCCCTCGACGCCGCGCAGCGGGTGGGAGAACCGCGGGACCTGTTCTACGGGCCCTACACCAGCGACAGCGCCGCGAGCATCACGCTGGAGCCCAACTCGGCGGGCGGCAGCTACTTCGCGACCGACGACGTGACCGCGGCGTACGTGATGGCCGAAGTCCAGATGGGCTCCCGCGTCCGCGTCACGGGTGGCGCGCGGACGGAGTGGTGGACCCTCGACCTGGGCGTCGAGCCGATCGTCGGAGGCCTCATCGGGGTGAAGCGCGCGAACACCGACCTTCTGCCGTCCCTCGCGGTCAGCCTGAAGCTGACCGCGAGCCAGACGATCCGGCTGTCGGCCACGAGAACCCTCGCCCGTCCCGAATACCGGGAGCTCGCGCCGATCAGCTACCGGGACATGCTGGGAGAGCGGGAGATCTTCGGCGACTCGAGCCTCGTGCGGACGCGCGTGCACAACTACGACGCGCGCTGGGAGTGGTACCCCTCCTACGACGAGGCGCTCAGCATCGGAGTGTTCGCCAAGAAGTTCGACGATCCCATCGAGCCCATCGACGTGGCCACCTCGGGCGCCTCCCAGCTCAGCTTCATCAACGCCGCCTCGGCCACGAACTACGGCATCGAGCTCGAGGTCAGGAAGGGTCTGGGCTTCGTCTCCGACCGGCTCCGGCCGACCGTGGTGTTCGCAAACGCGACGCTCATGAGAAGCCGGATCAACACCGGGAACAGCACGTTGTCGGCCCTCACGAACGACGACCGGCCCATGGTGGGCCAGGCGCCCTACGTGGTGAACGCAGGGATCTCCTACGAGGGCGCCGAGAACGCCTTCGCCGCCACGCTGCTCTACAACGTCGTCGGCAAGCGCATCACGTCGGCGGCGGTGATGCCGCTGACCGCGGACACCTACGACCACCCACGCCACGTCCTGGACCTCTCCGTGCGATTCCCGATGTACGGCGGGATGACGGGCAAGCTCGACGCCAAGAACCTCCTCGACTCCCCGCACGAGGAGCTTCAGGGCGACGTCGTCCGGCATCGGTACCGCACGGGCCGCACGCTCTCGCTGGGGGTGAGCTGGAGTCTGCGCTAGCCCCGGCCTCGACGGAGTGACGCACTCGTTACCGGACTGTCCATCGTTCCACGCACGCGCACGCCATACTCGATCCGACCGAGAGAACCAGCCCGACACCGGAACACGGAGACATACCCGATGAGATCCACCGCACGGAGGCTCCTCGCCCTGGCCAACGCGATCGCGCTCACGGCCGTCCTGGCCGCCTGCACCGAGGACGGTCCGACCGAACCCACATCCCGGGCGCCCGCCTCGCCCGCCAGCGTCACCGCGTCGTCCACGTCGACGTCGTCCATCCGGGTGACGTGGAGCCAGGTGTCCGACGCCAACGGGTACGAGCTGGACCGCGCCGAAGGGTCCGGCGCGTTCGCCAACCTCACGTCGAACCTCACCGGGACGTTCTACGAGGACACCGGGTTGAAGGCGTCCACGCAGTATCGGTACGTGGTCCGCGCCGTGAACGCGGACGGCAAGAGCGCCAACAGCTCCGAGGCGAGCGCGATCACCGGCACGCCCGGCCCGAAGGTGGCGACCGTCACCGGCATCCCGCTCAGCCGCACCTTCCACTCCGATACGACGTACGTCCTCCAGGGATACGTGAAGGTGAGCAACGGCGCGACCCTGACGATCCAGGCCGGCACGAAGATCGTCGGCGACACGCTGGTTCCGGGCAGCTCGCTCTGGGTCCTGCGCGGCTCCAGGATCGTCGCCGACGGCACCGCGAGCGCGCCCATCGTGTTCACGTCCCAGCGGGCCGCGGGCAACCGCGCTCCGGGTGACTGGGGCGGTCTCGTCATCGTCGGTAACGCCCCGATCAACCGCACCGCGAACCCGATCTACACCGAGGGCCCGACCGGCGCGGCCGAGAACTACGCGGGCGGCACCGACGTCAACGACAGCTCCGGCTCGCTCAGGTACGTGCGCATCGAGTTCGCCGGCTACGACGTCTCCAACGGCGGCGGCCAGGAGCTCAACGGCATCTCGAGCTACGCCGTCGGCCGCGGCACGACCTACGACTATGTCCAGAACGTGGCCGGCCTGGACGACTCGTTCGAGTTCTGGGGCGGCGCCGCCGACATCCGGCACATGGTCTCGTTCGAGGCCGGTGACGACCATTACGACTTCAGCGAAGGCTACCAGGGCCGGGGGCAGTTCCTCATCGCGCTGCAGACGTCCGTGCTCACGCCGCGGCCCGGCACCGGCACGGTGTCCTCGGATCCGCGCGGCTTCGAGGGCGACGGCTGCGAGAGCGACAAGGCCGGTTGCACCTATGCCAACACCCCGTATACCATGCCGGTCTTCGCCAACTTCACGGTGGTCGGTCCCGGCACGGGCGTGTTCTCGACCAGCGACGGCAACGGTGCGGTCGTGCGCCGTGGCGCTGCGGCGAACTTCGTGAACGGGATCATCGCGCGCTGGCCCGGTGTCGGCTTCAGCATCCGGGACAGCGAGACGAAGGCGCTCATGGACGCCGACTCGCTGTACATCCGGAACGTTTACCTGGCCGGGAACGGCAGCAACTTCGAGGCGGCCGGGAAGAACCACGGCGCGGTCGTGGAGGACAGCGCGGCGGTCTGGAACGTGACCGAAGCGCAGCTCGCCGACGTCTTCGCCGGCGACCTGCCCGGGAAGTCCACGACGATCTCGTCCAGCAATCTGAACCTCGCGCTCAAGACGGGCGCCGCCGCCGGGACGGCCGGGCTCGCTTCGTTCGCCGGCACGCCGCTCGCGGGGCGGGTCACGGACTTCTTCGGCGGCACGATGGCCGGCACGGCGTACGTCGGCGCCGTGGACCCCGCCGCCTCCGCCCGATGGTACGAGGGTTGGACGAGCTGGGTGCGCAACTAGGCTCGCCGGACCGCCGTGCGCACGTCCCGCCCCGATCTGGTCCTCACCTTGTTGGTGGCGGCGTCTCTCGCCGGCTGCGGCGGGGCCGGCGCCGAGACGGCCGGCGGTGGCGACATCGCGGTCGTGGACAGCGTCTTGCCGATGCCGGTGATGCTCGACCGCTTCCGCGCGGGCATCCTCGAGCCGACCCGCCTCGCCAGCGGGGCGGACAGCCGCGACGGACTCGTCCGGGACGTCGTCCGGGCCCTGGAGACCGCCGACACGGCGTCCTTGGCGCGGCTGACCGTGGGCCTCGCCGAGTGGGCGTGGCTCTACTTCCCGACCAGCGTCCAGGCGCACCCGCCCTATGAGCTCCCGCCGGGGCTCGCCTGGTTCCAGCTCGAGGAAGGGAACCGTCGGGCGGTGCTGAGGGCGTTGGACCGGCTGGGGGGGAGCGCGCTGGAGTACCACGAGCACACGTGCCCACGGGATCCCGCGGCCGAGGGCGACAACCGCGTCTGGACGGGGTGCCTCGTGAGGGTGACGCGCCCGGGTGGCGAGCCCTCGGACCTCCGTCTGTTCAGCGCGATCCTGGAGCGGGACGGCCGGTTCGCGATCCTCAGCTGGACGAACGACTTCTGACGCCGGCGGCGCGTGCTCCTTGACGGTCCGACGGTCCCGGGCCGACGCTTCGTGGCATGGACGATTCCCGCGTGCCGCCCGAGCTCCTCGACACGGCCGTGGAGCGCGCGGCCGAGATCTGCCGCCTGGAGGACGAGCGGACCCTGGCCTGGCAGACCGACCTCACGCGCATTCCCGCCCCTCCGTTCGCCGAGGAGGCGCGCGCGGCGCGGATGGAAGCGCTCCTGGCGGACGCCGGCGCGTCGCGCGTGCGCATGGACGAGCTCGGCAACGTCCTCGGCGAGGTGGCCGGGCCGGGGGGCGTGGCTCCGCTCGTGCTGTCCGCCCACCTGGACACGGTCTTCGCGGCGGATGTCGCGATCGCTGTGACGCGCGAAGGCGACGTGCTCCGTGGACCCGGGATCTCCGACGACGGACGTGGCCTCGCGGTGGTCCTGGCGGTGGTAAGGGCGCTCACGGATGCCGGCGTGCGTCTGGGCCGCCCGGTCCTCATCGCGGCGACCGTCGGGGAGGAAGGCCTCGGCGACCTCCGCGGAGCCCGGCACCTCGTGGGCCCCCGGGGCGACGGGAGGAGCGCGGCAGGGTTCATCTCGGTGGACGGGGCCGGCCTCGACCGCATCGTGTCGCGGGGGGTCGGCTCCCGGCGCTTCCGACTGAGCGCGAGCGGCACCGGCGGCCATTCCTGGCAGGACTGGGGAATCGCCAACCCGATCCACGCGCTCGCGGCCGCGGCGCACCGCGTCACATCCGCGATCCCTCCCTCGGAGCCCAAGACCACCCTGACGGTGGCACGGTGGGGCGGCGGCACCAGCATCAACGCGATCCCCCAGGAGGCATGGATCGAGGTGGACATGCGGAGCACGTCCGAGGAGGAGCTCGACCGCCTCGAGTGGCTGCTCCGCACCCAGTCGGAGCGGGCGGTCGTGGACGAGAGCGTGAGGGGCACCGGCAGCGCGCTGAACGTGGCGCTGGCCCGGGTGGGGTCGCGGGTGGCCGGGGTCACACCGAGCGATCATCCCCTGGTTCGAGCCCTGATCCGGGCGACCGAGGCGGTGGGCGTCACCCCGCTCCTCACCGAGTCGTCGACGGACGCCAACGCGGCGATGGCCGCGGGGATCCCGGCCGTCACGGTCGGAGGTGGTGGAGAGGGAGGCTTCTCCCATACGACCCATGAATGGTACCGCAACACCCGCGGATCCGATGGCGTGCTGCGCGCCCTCTACGCGGTGGCGCTGTTCTGCGACGTGGAGTAAGCCCCCTACGCCCCCTCCACCACCGAATGGTCCGTAACCAGCAGCGTGCCCGCCACGTGCTTCACGACAGCGTGCCCTCCCACCAGCGAGCGTCGTAGCTTCGCGTGCTCGAGGACGGCGCCGGGACCCACGACGCTGTCGGAGATCTCGGTCTCCTCGACCCTCGATCCCCGCTCGAGGGTCACGTTGGGGCCGATCCGGCCACCCCGGATCACCACGCCGTCCTCGATGCGGACCGGCTCGACGATCTCCGTGCGCTCCACGACCGCCGAGGCCGCGATCCCTCCGTGGAGGGTGGAGAGAAGGTGGGCGTTGGTCTCCAGCAACGTCTCGGGCTTGCCCGCGTCCCACCATCCCGCCACCGGCGCGGTGAGGATCTTCGCGCCGTGGTCCACCATGTACTGGAACGCGTCGGTCAGATAGAACTCGCCGCCCGGTCCGGGCTCGGACGCGAGCGTGTGGCGGATGCCGTCGAACAGGAGCTCGTGGTCACGGATGTAGTAAAGGCCGATGTTGGCCAGCCTGGAGACGGGCTCCTTGGGCTTCTCCACGATCGTGGACATCGTGCCGTCCTCGTGCGTGAGGATGACTCCGTAACGCTGGTAGTCCTCGACCTCCTTCGCCCAGATCACGCCACCGTATTCCGGTCCGAGCGCCTTCACGAGGCCGTAGTCCACCTCGAGGACCGCGTCCGCGAAGACGATGAGGACCTCCTCGTCCACGTACGGCTCGGCGAGGGCGACCGCTCCCGCCGTTCCGTCCTGGACCTTCTGAAGCACGTAGTGGACGTTCAGGTCGGGGTATTCCTCCGCCATCCAGGCCTCGATGGCCTCGCGCAGGTACCCGACGACGAACACCATCTCGTGGACGCCCACCCCGATGAGATCGTCCAGGATGTAGGCCAGAACGGGCTTTCCCGCGACCTTCAGGAGCGGCTTTGGAGTATGATGCGTGTGCGGCCGGAGGCGGGTGCCTTTCCCGGCCAGCGGGATGATGGCTTTCACGTAGGATACACGGGTAGCGAGAACGCCTGGGAGGGCGATCACCCTCCCGGGGCCTGCCAACTATATTCCGGCGCGTGGCCCGGTGTAAACCGAGGCCCTCGCCAGCCACCGAACGGAGTCTTCGATGAGCATCTCGCGACGTGTGGCGCTCGTACCGGCCCTGCTGGCGGCGGCCGCGTGCGGCGGCCGCCCGCCCCTCGCACAGACGCCGGCCCCGGCGGCCCCGTCCTTTATCGAGGTGAGCGGGACGCCGGCCCCGGGGGGCCCGTCCTTCATCGAGGTGAGTGGGAGCGCCGCCGTGACCGTGCCCCCGGACCTCGTCCGTGTGTCCTTCGCCGTGGAGACCCAGGCCGCTCAGGCGGACGACGCGTCGTCCGCCAACGCCACGCTCATGAACGCCGTCGTCGGCACGCTCAAGGAGTCGGCCATCCGTGGGGTGCGGGTGGAGACGTTCGGCTATACGCTCCGCCCCGACTACGCCGTCTCGCAGGCGCCGCGCACGCGCGTCATCGAGGGCTACACGGCACTCAACAACGTCCGGGCCACCGCCGGCGACATCACGGCGGCCGGACGCCTGGTCGACATCGCCATCCAGGCCGGCGCGAACCGGGTGTCCTCGCTGGTCTTCGACGCGGCGGACGCCGAGGCCGCGCGGGCCGAGGCTCTCCGCCTGGCGGTGCGGCGAGCGACGGCCCAGGCCGAGGTCATGGCCGAGGCCCTGGGGCGTGAGCTCGGCTCTCCTCTGGAAGTGCGGGGCGGCGCGGAGCTACCGTTCCCCCGCGCGCAGGGCCCCGTCGCCTTCCGCGCCGCGGAAGCCGTGGACACTCCCATCGAGGCCGGAGACCTGACCGTCAGCGCGAGCGTGACCATCCGATTCGCGCTCGGCGGAACCCTGGAGGGGCGTTGAGCAAGGACCCCATCGCCACCGCCCGGGCCCGCGCCCAGACGGACCCTCAATCCCCCGACCCGCGTCTCCGGGGGCGCACCTACGCCATCACGTTCGATCGCGTGTGGTCCACCGCTTTGGCGGTGATGCAGGAAGGGTTGCGCCGGTGGCGGGTGTTGTCCCACGACGACCAGAAGGGGGTCATCCTGGCCGAGGCGCGGACCGCGCTGCTCCGGCGTGACGTGGACATCCACGTGCGCATCCGGCTCGACGAGCACGGCCAGACGCGGGTGGACGTACGCACGGCTCTGCGCGGTGCACACGGCGATCTGGGCTCGACGTCGCGCCTCATCGGGTCCTTCCTGGCCGAGCTGGATCGTCGGTTGGGCGCCACGCCCTCGGAGATCCTCGACCCCACCCGCCCACCACGCTGGACCGCTTGACGGCGGTTGCGCGATGAACCGACCCCTCACGTCGGCCCTCGTGTTGATCGCCGCGGCCGCGGCGGCGTGCGGTGGCCCTGAAGGACAGCCCGAGTCGCAGCCGCCGGAGGAAGAACAAGCCGCCGCGGCCACGGCGTTTCGGGGCCGGATCTACGAGCGCAACTTCGTGTTCACCACGCTCACGGGCGACACCGCGTTCGTGGTGTCCTGGCTCATGTCGGCGCAGACCCGCCCGGGGGGTGTCGTCCGGCAGGCGCGGGGCCTCCTCGCGCGGGGCATCTCGTGGGAGGAGTTCTACGACCAGACGTGGACGACCCCTCCGACGCGCATCCCGTGGCGGATCCTCCCGAACGGGCCGTTTCGGCTCGTGGTGGGCGACGGGGACGTCGTGGAGAGCCTGATCTACTCGGAGGGACAGCGCCAACTGGAGCTCGAGGTCCTGGGAGGCGCGCTCATCGAGTGGACCGGCGTGCGCGGGCAGGTCTACCGACTCATGGACGGCGCCGCGTACATCTCGGACCAGCGCGTGGCGGGGCTCGTCCTGGACATGAGCCGCGTCCATGGGGCCGACGTGGAGGCCCAGGGGGACTGGGGGCTCCTCGTGTCGGGCGACTCGCTCCAAGTGATCCTGGCGAATCCCGCCGCCTCCCCACCGGGAACCACGGGCGGATACCGGCTCTGGGCGCGCCTGGACTACCGCGACCTCCAGTGGCCGTCGGTGACGGTGGAATGGGTGGACGTAAGCGCCTTCCAGCCGGCGAGGCAGGACATCCCCGTGTCGTGGACCGTGACCTCCGACGACGACGAGGTCACCGCCGACTTCCAGGTACAGTCCGCCCACGTCGAAGCGGGCGAGGGCGTGGGACCGCTTCTGCCGGTGGACGCGCTCTTCCTCGTCGTGGGAACGTTCCGCACCGAAGGCCGCGCCTTCCCCGTCCGGGGTCTGTTCCGGCACACCCGCCCGTGAACCCCGACCTCGTCCGGGCCGTGGTCACGATCGCGTTCGGCGCGGTCGCGGGGGGAATCACGAACTCCGTAGCGATCTGGATGCTCTTCCACCCATACGAGCCGCCGCGCATCGGTCGGCGGCGGATCAAGTTCTTCCAGGGCGCCGTGCCGAAGAACCAGGCCCGCCTGGCGGCCGCGATCGGACGGACCGTGGGAAACCGTCTGCTGACGGCCGAGGATCTCACCCGCACGTTCGCGCAGGCGGAGTTCCGGCAGACGTTCGACGAGAGGCTCGGCGGCTTCCTCGACGAGATCCTCCGCAAGGAGCGCGGTTCCCTCCGGGAATTCCTCCCGCCGCCCCTGGTGGCCGAGCTCGAGCCCATCCTGGACGATGCGATCGGCATGGCTCTCGAGAGGTTGGACCAGTACTTCGCGTCGGAGCGATTCGAGGAGTCCATGTGCCGGCGCGCGGGAGATCTCGTCGTCGCGGTGGGCGACCAGCCCGTCGGAGACGTGCTCACCCCCGCGCGCGAGGAAGCGGTCGAAGCGGCGATCCAGGACTGGCTCGAGGGCGCAGTGGAGAGCGACGACTTCGGGCGCGCCGTCGAGGACTACCTGGATCGCGCCACGCGCAGGCTCCTGGTACCGGGCCGAACGTTCGAGGAGATCCTGCCTCTGGGTCTCGTCGGTGCCGTCGAGAAGGCGATCGCGTCCTACCTCCCGCTGGCGATCGAGCGGCTGGGCAAGCTACTCGAGGACGACACCGCGCGGGCTCGCTTCGAGGCCACGATCCACGACCTGCTCCATCGCTTCCTGCGGGACCTGAGGTTCCACCAGCGCGTCGTGGCCCGCCTGGTCATGACCGAGGAAACCGTGGACAAGGTCCTCGACACGATCGAGCGCGAGGGGTCGGATCGCCTCGCGGAGATCCTCCACGATCCGGCGGTGCAGAACGCCATGGCCCGCGGGGTGAACGAGGCCATCGTGGACTTCCTCCGCCGGCCCGTGGTTTCGGTGCTCGGCGACCCCGACGACACGAGTGTGGCCGAGGCCCGACGCACACTCGCGACGTGGGCCGTCGGGATGGCACGGGACCCGGCCACGCGGGACTTTCTCGTGGAGAAGCTCCACACAGCCCTCGAAGGCGCCGGCGCGCGCACGTGGGGCGAGATCCTGGACAGGGTGCCCCCGGAGCGGCTCGCCTCGTGGGTGGTCGCGGTCGCGCGCAGCGAGGCGGCGTCCAAGGCATTCCGGGAAGGCGCGGGCCGCCTTGCGTCCATGCTGCTCGATCGCCCGATCGGCACCCCGGCCCGCTGGCTGCCGGCCGGAGCCCCCGAGCGGATCGAGGTGGCGCTGGGCAATCCCGTGTGGGAGTGGCTGCAGACCCAGGTCCCCGACGTGGTGGAGCGCCTGGACGTGGCGCGCCGGGTCGAGCAGAAGGTCCTGGACTTCCCGACGCAGAAGATGGAGGACCTCGTGCGGAAGGTCACCCATCGCGAGCTCAAGCTCATCGTCAGGCTCGGATACGTGCTCGGCGGCGTGGTCGGGACCGTGCTCGTCCTCGTCCAGACGCTGCTGTTCTGACCGGACCTGGCCCAGGGGCGCCCCGCTCGATCCGGACCGGGAGGAGAGCCGTCCTGTTCGCGATCAGCGCCCGTCGGGGTGCCGGACGCGGAAACCCCTTCGATCCGACGGGGGGGAGCTTCTCGCGCTCAGCTGCCGCTGAATCCACGCCAGGGGAGTGAAGTGGCGCTTGGCCTTGCGACTCCGCCCCCTCCCCTCGAGCATGCGGCTCTCGACCTCGTCGACGCTCTGCTCGTATCTCCCGGGCAGGCCGAGCCAGATACCGAGGCCGAGGGCCACGAGCCCACCGACGATCTCGAGCACGAGCACGGAATAGACGGCCTCCTAGCCCTTGCCCAGCGCCTCCAGAACGAGGAATGCCAGCCCGACCGACAGGATGATGGCCACCGCGTTCGTACCGACGGCAACGAACGCGATGATGGTCCAGAACACCATGTGGGTGAAGAGGTATCCGCCGGGAACCAGCTCTCGCATGGTGGGGTTGGTTTGGAGGGTCTGAGGTGACGAAGGCGGAAATATGCCCGGCGTGCCGGCGTCTGTCACCCCCGACGCCGGCGGTCGCGCGGCGCTATCGGGAAATCCCCCCTCTCAATCCGGCACGTCCAGGTCCGGCCGGCCGCGATCCGCGTCCTCGACGCGCTTTCGTGCCGCAGCCAGATACCCCGGCTCGAGGCGGAGCAGGTTGCAGATCTTCCGCATCAGATAGTCCTCCCTGCTCGCGAGCTCCCCGTCCGAGTAGACGATCCCCCACATCACCTCCGCCAGGACCATCTTCTGGCCCAGCGTGTACTGCTCGGCGACGAGGTTGGTGAACTGCCAGAGGTCCACGGCCTCCGAACGCGCCTCCTCGGCGAGTGCCAGCAGTCGCTGGGCCTCCGCGGGCGCGAGGCCCCACTGGCGGGCCACCGCCGCCTCGACGTGCCGGCGCTCCGAATCATTGAACGTGTCGTCGGCGTAGGCGATCTCGAGCAGCAGCGCGCAGGCGGCCAAACGGACGTCCTTCTTGCCCTTCTCGTCTTCCGCCGGCGCGGACATCGAAGCTCCGAAGAAGTTCTTGATGGATTCGAGCATGAACCACCCCGATGCGTAACGTGATCAGATCTCCAGCCGGCTCATCTTGCGCATCCCGGCCCCGAGCGACGCGGCGATCGCGGTCAGGGTGAGCAGCACGGCCGCGACGATACCCAGGACGAGCGGCACGACGCTCACCTCCGCGTCCCCACCCCGCAGCCGCGACGCCAGGAACAGATACACCGGCCACGCCTCCAGGACCACCACCCCCCCGAGATACGTGACCGCGGCCATCATGAAGAGCAGCCCGCCGAACGACGTGGGGATCTCCGCCACGTTCTCGGTCTCGTAGTTCGGATACAGCGCGCCGAACCCGAGCGCCAGCGCGGTGATCGCGCACGTCACGCCGACCATCGTGACCGTCGTGAGCCCGAGGATGAACGGCGAAGCGTCGAGCACGAGATTGGTGACGACGATGAGCGGGAGCGCCACCAGGAGCAGCGGGATCGTGCCCACCCAGTATTTCGCCAGGAAGAGCGTGCGCACGTTCAAAGGCGACGAACGCAGCAGCCACATCATGCGTCCCTCGATCGACATCGCGGGAAACACGAACCGTGCGGCGATGGCGGCCACCACGAATCCGGCCAGCCCCAGGTTCAGGAACGACACGACGTTGATGAGGAAGAACGACACGCTCTCACCCGTGTAGAGCGGCAACACGGTGATGTTGTACACGTACACCGCGACCAGGACGCCCAGCAGGATGAGCTGGGACCACTGCGTCGTGTCCCGGAAGAAGACCCGCACCTCCTTCGTGACCAGGACCCGCGTGGACGAGCGCACGCGCGACAGGAGGATCTCCAGCATGCGGGAGCGGATGCGGCCTTCCTTGCGCTCGGCGCCCTCCTGAGCGCGCGTAAAGCCCGTCCGGAACCAGCCCGAGTGCAGCCACGCCCCGAACACGAAAAGCGCGGCCGCCGTGCTCCAGAGCAGGAGGAACGGGAACCACTCGAACGCCCCATTGAGGTGCGACAGCAGCGCGTCGGCCGCCCACTCGCTCGGCAGCCACGGCGACGTGGGTGTCCGGAGCACCGTGACGAAGTCCACGAGGTCACGGAACTCCTCGGGCCGGACCAGCCGCTCGGGGCGGAGGAACCGGAACAGCGCCACCACCGCCGCGGCGCTGAACAGACCTACGAGCGCCAACAGGTCCCGGGTGCGGCGGGCCGGAAAGACGTTGACCAGGACCAGGGTCACGGCCGCTCCCACGACGGCCGGCACGACCAGGAACGGGAGCAGGGTTCCCGCGGCCAGGACGTAGTAGCGCCACCCCGCCGCATAGATGACCCCGAACGCGAGCAGCAACGGCACGGCGAGGAGGGCCACCATCCAGGACGACGAGATGATCGTCTCGGTCAGACGGGCCCCATACACGCTCAACAGCTCCACGGGCGAGGCGACCACCAGCTCCAGATCCTCGGAGAGGAAGAACGTGGAGAGCGAGGTGATGACGTTCGAGAGCACGAGGATCATCAGGAACGTCAGGAACGCCAGACCGAGCAGCTTCCCGGCCAGCAAGTCACCGATTCCCTGCGTGCCCCGGAAGTAGAGGAGCATCCGGTAGATCACGCCGAAGATCAGCGCCCAGAAGAAGAGCCCCGCGAAGCCCAGCAGCGCCGCCTTGAACACGCGCCCCTCGTCGGTGCGCGCCCGGTTCAGCTTCGAGCGAAGCTTGGGGCGCAGCAGCCAGAGCACCCCCGGACGGAACGTCTGAGCTTGGTCGCTCACGACTCGATCGCCTCACGCAGGCTTTGGATGACGTCCGCCATGTCCTCGCTCCCGGTGACCTTGAGGAAGATCTCCTCGAGATGCGCTCCGCCCGCGTGCGCCTGTGCCCTCAGCTCCTCCAGCGTCCCGAGCGCGATGATCTTCCCGTCGCTGATGATCGCGATGCGGTCGCAGAGCGCCTCGGCCACCTCCAGCGTGTGCGTGGAGAGGAACACCGTCCCTCCCTGGCCGACGAAGGCGCGCAGGAGGTCCTTGAGCACCCGCGCCGAACGGGGGTCGAGACCCACCATCGGCTCATCCACGACGATCAACTGCGGCTGGTGGATCAGCGCGGAACTGATCAGGAGCTTCTGGCGCATGCCGTGCGAGTAGCTCTCGATCAGCTCGTCTTTCCAGGGCGCGAGGTTGAAGAGCTCGAGCAACTTGTTCGCCCGTGCCTCCGCCTCGGCCCCGTCCTTGCCCCACAGCCCCGAAACGAAGCGGAGGAACTCTCCCCCGGAGAGCTTCTCGTAGAGGAACGGGCGGTCGGGCACGTAGCCCACCCTGGTCTTGGCCCTCTCCGGGTTCTCCAGGAGGTCCTCTCCCGCCACGCGGATCCGCCCCGCGGTCGGTCGCAGCACACCGGCGACCATGCGGATCGTGGTGGTCTTCCCCGCCCCATTGGGCCCCAGAAACCCGAAGATCTCCCCCCGGTGCACGTCCAGCGTCACGCCCTCGACCGCGGTGAACTTGCCGTATCGCTTCACCACGTCCTGCAGCTGGAGCATCTCGCCGGAAGGGTTCGTCTCCGTCACGGAAGTCGGTCTCGGGTGGGAGTGGAAGATGAGAGGAAAGCCGGCTAGGCGGCGTCTTCCCGGTCGACGACGTCGATCCGGAGGTTGCCGATCAGACGCACGATCTCGACCTGCTGGGCCAGGCCGCCGATGACGAACCGCAGGTGCGCCGCATCGGCAGGGTACTGCCCGAACGTGGGATCCACGGCGACCCACTCGCCGAGCCAGACCTCGGGCCAGGCATGGTAGTAGAACGCTCCGTCGACGTAGACGAGCCCGACGGCCGTCCGCGCGGGAAGGCCGAGCGAGCGGGCCATCGCCACGTAGAGGACCGTGTGCTCGTTGCAGTCGCCACGCTGCGACTCCAGCACCTGGACGGCGTTGGGCACGGAGAAGGTGATGCTCTTCTCCAGCATGTTGTACACCGACGTGGTCAGCGTCCGGGCCACCTGCTTGGGGTCCTGCCGCCACTGGCTCCGTCGCGCGGTGAGCTGCCTGGCCCGTTGGGCGATGCGCGGGTCGTCGCTCTGGATGAGCGGCTCCGGCTCGAGCGCCTCCCGCAGGTCCATGCGGGGATAGGGAAGCTCGTAGCCGGGATCGAGCGCGTCCCAGGCCTCGCGGCGGACGGTCAGAGTGTCTCCGGACAGCCGCTGCCGGCCCCCGTCCAGCTGGAAGCCGGCCAGATCCACTCCGGACAGGACGAAACGGAGCTCACCGTACTGCTCGACATTCGCCAGATCCACGTTGCTGCGCACGGCCGTCGAGAGGATGACGTCCGAGTCGATGCCCGCCGCGGCGGCGCCGGTCCGTCGGGCGTCCTCCTGGGATTGGCGGGCCAGCTCGTACTCGGTCTTCTCCATCGTGAAGCCCAGCGGGCTCGCGGCCCGCAGGATGCGTCCGTCCTCGTCGATCCAGCTCTCCACCTGGATCCCGCCGAACGCCTCCGCCACGCGCCAGGCCGGAATGGTGTCGTAATGGGCGGGACTCCAGCGCCCTGTGCCCGGATCGAGCGCGGCGCTGTCCGGGACGAAGAGCGTGTCGTGCTCGAGGACGCGCACCTCGACCGTGCGTGTGCCCATGCTCGTGGGATCGAAGACGGGAAGCCGGATGCGGTCGCCCACCTCGAGGCCTTCGCCGACCGCCACCCTGATCGGGACCACCGAGGCGAACACCGGCGGCTGCGCCATGCGGAAGCTCAACCGCTGCTGGCTCCCCCCCGCGCGGATCGTCACCGCCAGGGTCGTGTCGGGCCCGAGCGATCCTTCGGCCTCGAACCGCCCTACCTCGCTGTCCAGCGAGAACAGGAAGCTCTCCATGACCAGCGCGGGACTCAGCTTGACGTGGGTGCGCGCCACCGCCGTGCCGGTCTGGCCGAGCGCGGGAAGCTCCAGCGTCATGAGGTCCTCGAGCTCGAACCCGTCGGGCAGCGTGTCGAGGCGCGACGTGGCCTGCCCGACCGTCCGACCCCCCATCGAGAGCGTATAGAAGTTCACGCCGGGCGCCAGCGAGAGCGCCGCCTCGGCCAGGCGGGACAGCTCGGGCTGGAAGTATTCGCGGCGGACCTGCCAGCCCACCATGCACAGCCAAACGAGAACGATGGCCCCGCCCGCGATCCGTCTGCCCAACGTTCCTCCTCGCCCTCGACCGGAGTCCTCCTGGGAGCCTTCCTAGTTCTGCATCGGGAAGCGGTCCCGGGTCAACTCGGCCACCAGCCTCCGGAACACTTCCGCCTCGTATTCGCCCGCTACCACGATCACGAGATCCAGGGGCGCGTGTCCTTCGTCCAGATGGTTCACCAGCATCTCCACCATCGCCCGGGCGGGGTCTTCCATGTCCAGGTGACCGACGCCCATGCCGAGAGGCGGAAGGGCCAGGGAGGCGAGCTCCCATTCCGCCGCGCGGCGCAGCCCGTTACGGAGCGCGCGCTGCACCGATTGCGTGGATTCGGGCTCGTCCTCCGAGGCGGTCACCACATGGATGAGGAAGCAGGGAAGGTCCCCACCGGGGGTGATGAACGCCCCACCGACGGGCAGCGTCCCCATCTGGCGAAGGCGCTCCTCCACCGTCGGACCCGCCTCCACGAGTACGTCGCGCGCGCTCGCCGTAAGTGGCGCCAGATCGGACCGGATGGGCCGGATCAGGCCTTCGCGCTGCTGGGCCACCAACTCTCCCACCACGACGGTGATCACGGGCTTTGAAGCTCCCTAGTACTACTGTGTCATAAACTGTGGGGCCTGGGAGCCGTGCGCTCCGCAGGCCGGACA
>CAYPMO010000016.1:0-9254 GCA_964412015.1 uncultured Gemmatimonadaceae bacterium
GGCTGGGATTCGAACGGCACGCCCGAGTTCTACCGGGCCCGCAAGGCGATGCAGTACGCCGAGTCGATCGACGACTTCGTGCGCATCATGACCGAGAGAAACAACGGCGGCTACGCCAACGACTGGCTCGTCGGCGACAACAAGACCGGGGAGATCGCGCTCCTCGAGCTGGGGCTCAAGAGCCAGACGGTGGACCGCACGACGAACGGCTACTTCGTCGGCTCGAACTTCCCGGTCCACCCCGAGTTCGCCGCGGCGGAGACGAACTTCGACTACTCCAACGAGGCGAGCTCGCCCAACGCGCGCCGCACGCGCTGGGAACAGCTCATGGCCGAGTACAAGGGCAGGATCGACGTCGAGGCCGGCAAGCTCTTCGAGGCCGACAAGTACGACGTCATCGAGAAGCGCGACGGCCCCACCGAGCGCAGCCTCTGCGGCATGGTGGAGGACTCGCCCCGCGGCATTCCCGAGTGGCTCTACGGGCCGTTCTACCCCGCCGGCGTCGTGAACAACAAGGTCGCCGACGCCGCCATGATCGAGACCATGCAGATGTGGGCCGCGATCGGCCGGCCGTGCGCGCCGCCGTTCAACGCCGACGCGTGGCACGCGCTCCACCCCGAGTACGACTGGGCGAGAGGACTCGTGCGCGACATTCCGAGCGGTCCGTGGACGATCTTCAGCGCCGGGGATTCGGCCGCGACGCGATAGTCCGGGCCGGCACGGGCCCTCCCCTGCGCCGCCTACCGGAAGAACACGAAGCAGCCCGCATAGCGCTCCTCGATGTCCGCGACGAGGACGGCCGTCCGGGCCGGCCCCACGGTCACCGTGTCGGGGCGAGTCTCGCACGATCCTCCCCGCAGGGTCAGCACGTGCGTTCCCTTCTCGACCTCGAAGCCGCGCACCGGACGCCGTCCGACCGGCTCCAGCTTGCCGACCACCACGCCGTCCACCAGGACATCCGCGCCGACCATGACGTCCCCCGTGAAGCCGTAGTCGATCTGGATGACGTAGCCCGGCGCACCGCCCGCGAGGACCCACAGCACGAACAGGATCACGCCCGCGACCGCGAGCGAGGCGTACCAGCGGGGGCCACGGAGGAAGTCTATCGCCACGGCCACCTCCGTCGACGGTCCGGGGACGCGATGTCGATGCCGGTGCCCCGTACGACGTCGCGCCGCCTCACCGCGGGACGGCTCGCCGGTAGCCCGCGCGGGCCAGGTCGGCCTCGGCGGCGATGCGCCCGAAGCCGGGCCACCACGGGTCGGCCGCGATCAACTCGAACACCTCCGTCGCGCGCGCCGTGTCGCCGGTGGCCAGCAGCCGCGTGGCCACCCCGTACCCCACCGTCTCCAGCCGGTAGGGTGCGTCCGGCGAGGGGTTCAGAAGCTCTTCCGCGCTCTTGAGCCCCTTGGCGTACAGCAGGTCGTGGTAGTAGGAGAGGTTCTCCCCCACCTCGAGATCTTCGGGGACGGCGCGCTCCAGCGCCTCGGCTTCCGCCCGGCGCCCCGAGCGTAGCAGCGCTCGGGCGGCCCACTCGGTCATGGCCACCCGCGAGCCTGGATCGCGGCCGTTTCGCGAGCAGCTCCGGAACGCGTCGGAGTCGGCGGCCTCGGCGGCCTCGTCGTCCGCCAGCCCGATGCAGCGCAGGTACTCGTCCGCGGCGTCGGAGAAGCGACCGGAGACGAAGTACGCGAGGCCGAGGTGATACGAGACGTCCCAGTTCAGCGGAGCCAGCTCGCGGGCCTTCTCCAGGTCGCGGATCGCGTCGCCGAACTCGCGCACGGAGATGTAGCGGTGGCCACGGAAGCGATACGGACGCCAGTCCTCGGGGGCCAGCTCGATGACCCGCGTGTAGCGCGCGATCTCGTCACGGTAATGCCATGAGTCGCGGCGCGCGCGCCCCGCCGCGACCAGGAGCTCCACGTCATCGGGAGAGGCGGCGAGCGCGGAGTCTACCCTCGCGATCTCCCCGAGTGTGTCCTCCCGGGCGAAGAGCGGCTCACCGAGGAGCGAGGTGGCCTCGGGCCGCGGGGCGGTGCCGGCCGGCTCCTCGGCCGGGGGGGCCGTCTCCGCGCAGGCCGCGAGAAGGAGCGAGACGCTGAGAAGGGAAGCTGCGCGGCGCATGGGGACTCCTGTCGAGGCGTGGACCAGCACGGTAGAGGAGAGCGCCGAGGCGGGCAAGGAGCGCGACCCGCACTCTGGCCGCGTGACCTCGGACGTTGTCGCGCGGCGGTCCCGCGTCTAGGATCTTCCTGCAAACCCTACACCTCGGAGAACCCCATGATGCTCCGCGCCGCCGTGGCCGCGCTCGCGCTGGCCCTGCTCCCCTTCCCCTCCACCGCCCAGACCCCCACGGCCGCCGGGGGCACGCTGGGTCTCTATCGCTACCCGGACCTGCACGGCGACGTGGTCGTCTTCGCCGCCGAGGGAGACCTGTGGCGCGTGGGCGTGACCGGCGGCCTCGCCCACCGCCTCACCACCCACACCGGTGAGGAGACCGACCCCACCATCTCACCCGACGGCCGCACGCTCGCGTTCACCGCGCGCTACGAGGGGCCCGCCGCTCTGTACACGATGCCGCTGTCCGGAGGCAGCCCCACGCGGTGGACGTACGATGCGGAGCCGTCCATCGCGACCACATGGACCCCGTCGGGAGAGCTGGTCTACACGACGACCCACTTCTCGACCCTTCCGCAGAGCCAGCTCGTCCGGCTGGATCTCACGGACGGCACACGCACGAGAGTGCCGCTCTACACGGCCACCGAGGGCACGTGGGACGCGTCGGGGAAGACGCTCTGGTTCGTGCGGCCCGCGTTCCACAACAACGTGACCAAGCGCTACATGGGCGGGACCGCGCGTGACGTCTGGAAGTACGTGGAGGGCGCCCCCGAAGCCGAGGAGCTCACGAAGGACTACCGCGGCGAGAGCCACTCTCCGCTGTGGTGGAACGGCCGCGTCTGGTTCGTCACCGACCGTGACGGGACCATGAACCTCTGGTCCATGGACGAGAGCGGAGGGGACGTGCGGCAACATACACGCCACAGTGGCTGGGACGTGCGCAACCCCGACCTCCAGGACGGACGGATCGTGTACGAGCTCGGCGCGGACCTGTGGCTCTACGACATCGCCACCGGAGCCGACCGCATGATCCCGATCACGCTGGCGTCCGACTTCGACCAGCTCCGGGAGAAGTGGGTGGACGAGCCCATGCGGTACCTGACGTCCGCCCACCCGAGCCCCACGGGCGACCGGGTCGTCCTCACCGCGCGCGGTCGGGTCTTCGTGGCGCCCACGGGCCCGGGCCGGTTCGTGCGGGCGTCGGTCGAGGAAGGCGTGCGGTACCGCGACGTCGTGTTCCTCCCCGACGGGAAGGACCTCGCGGGGCTCTCCGACGAGACCGGCGAGTTCGAGTGGGTCACCCTTCCGGCGACGGGCGTGGGCGAGGGACGCACGCTCACCACCGGTGGCGATGTGTTGCGCTACGAGGGCGTCCCCTCGCCCGACGGGACATGGCTCGCCTACACGGATCACCGCCGGGATCTCTGGGTCCTCGAGGTCGCCACCGGTCGTCAACGGAAGGCGAGCCAGGACCGCGAGGGCTCGGGCGACCCGGCGTGGTCACCCGACTCGCGCTGGCTCGCGTTCGTGGAGGCCGCGCCCAACACCTTCAGCCAACTCAAGCTCTTCGACACGCGCGACGAGACGGTGACCGTGCTCACGTCCGACCGCGTGAACGCGCAGACGCCGGCGTGGGACACCAAGGGGGACTTCCTCTGGTTCCTCTCGGACCGGCGTCTGGTGTCGTCCGTCGGGAGTCCGTGGGGCGCGCGTCAACCGGAGCCGTACTTCGACAAGACCTGGGAGATCTACGAGATCGGCCTCCGTCCCGACGTGCGCTCGCACTTCAAGCCCGCGGACGAGCTGACCCCCGCCACGAAAGCCGGCTCCGGCGGAGAATCGCGCGCGGCGCCGAGCGCCGAGGCGGGCCGCGGCGACCAGAGCTCGGGCTCCTCCGGCGCCCAGGCGGCACCCGCCCCCGTGTCGATCGTCCTGGACGGCATCCAGCGGCGCGTGCGTCGCGTCCCGGTCGAAGCGGGCAACTACGGCGGCCTTTCCGCCAACGGCACGGCGCTGTTCTACCTGTCGCGCACCGCGGGGAGGTCCGGAGGGGGCGACCTCACCGCCTTCCCGATCACGGCCGACGATCCGAAGCCGGTCGTCCTGGCCGACGGCGTGAGCTCGTTCGAGCTCTCGGGCGACGGAAAGAAGCTCCTCCTCCGTCAACGGGACGCGCTGTACGTGGTGGAGGCGAAGGCGCAGAAGCCCGGCGACCTCCAGGACGCACGGGTGGACCTGACGGGCTGGACGTTCTCGATGGACGTGCGCCAGGACTTCCGGCAGCTCTACACGGACGCGCTGCGGATGGAGCGCGATTACTTCTACGACCCCGCCATGCACGGTGTGGATTGGGAGGCCGTGACCGCCAAGTTCATGGCGCTCGTGGATCGGGTCACCACCCGCGACGAGCTGTCCGACGTCATCGGACGCGCCGTGGGCGAGCTGTCGGCGCTCCACACCAGCGTGCGGGGTGGTGATCTGCGCACCGGGGACGACAACATCCAGGTGGCCTCGCTGGGGGCGCGGCTCGCCAGGGATCCGGAGGCGGGCGGATACCGCATCGAGTACATCTACCGGTCCGATCCCGACTATCCGGAGGAGATGTCCCCCCTGGCGGACCCCTACCTGGGCGTCGCGGACGGGGATGTCATCCTCTCCGTGAACGGTGTCGCGACGCTGGACGTGCGCGACATCGGGACGCTGCTGCGCAACCAGATAGGCAAGCAGGTCCGTCTCGCGGTGCGCACCGGGAACGGGCCCGCGCGCGACGTCCTCGTGACGCCGATCGGCAACGAGTCGAGCCTGCGCTATGCCGACTGGGAGCATACGCGCCGCATGAAGGTCGAGGAGGTCGGCGGGGGGCGGGTCGGCTACGTGCACCTCCGTGCGATGGGCGGGGGCAATCTCACCGAGTGGTACCGGAACTTCTACCCCGTCTTCGACCGTGCGGGCCTCATCGTCGATGTACGGCGCAACTCGGGGGGGAACATCGATTCGTTCATTCTCGAGAAGCTCATGCGCCGCGCGTGGATGTACTGGAAGGAGAACGTCGGCGGCGTCAGCTGGAACATGCAGTATGCGTTCCGGGGCCACATGGTGATCCTCGTGGACCAGAACACCGCGTCGGACGGCGAGGCGGTCGCGGAGGGCTTCCGGCGCCTGGGGCTCGGGCCGGTCATCGGAATGCGGACGTGGGGCGGCGAGATCTGGCTCGGTGACTCGAACCGCCTGACGGACGGCGGGCTCGCTCGGGCTCCGTCCATGGGCGTGTACGGCGCCGAGGGCGAGTGGCTCATCGAGCAGGTCGGCGTGATCCCGGACATCGAGGTGGACAACCTCCCGCGGGCCACGTTCGACGGCGAGGATGCGCAACTCGACGCGGCGATCCGGTACCTCCAGCAGAAGATCGCCGAGGACCCACGGCCGGTGCCGGAGCCACCGCCCTATCCGCGGAAGGCGTTCGCGTATCCGCAGCAGCCGGGAGGAGCGCGGTAACGGCTCGGCGCATGGGCCCGAGGCCGTTCCGGCGCGTCACGCCCGCCGAGCGAGCCTGAGGCCGACGACGATCAGGGCCGGGGTGAGCGCGAGGCCCGCCCCGGCCCGGATCGCGAGCGGGAGGAGGGAGGGATAGTCGTAGCGCGTGACTCCGATCCCCAGCGCGCGCTGCACCGTCTCGGCCTCCATACCCAGCGCGGTCGCGGCGAGCACCGTCACGATCGCGACGATCAGGAAAGCCGCCGCGGGAAGCCGCGTTCGCATCAGCATGTCGAGCGCCGCGATGAACGGGAGCGAGGCGAGAGCCACGAGCGTCATGAGGCTGGTGAACCACGTGGCGAACCCCACGTCGCCCTTCCCGAACGCGGTCGCGATCAGCCAGCACGCGCTCCCCAGCAGGACGATCCACGCGACCATGCCCGCCGATTTCCCCAGCGCGTACTCGGCGGGTGAGACGAAGTCGAACGTCATCAACCGATCGAAGTCGGACTCCCGGTCGCTGGACAGTCCCGGGTTGAACGACAGGGCGAGCGCCACCAGGTACGCGACGCCGAACAGAGCGTCCCCGCCCGCGTCCTGCCAGCGCCCGATCGCGTGCGTCGCGAGGAAGAGGACGATTCCCGCGGTCGTCAGCCGGGCCCGGAGCATCCGGAGGGCCTCGAAGCGGGCGAAGGCCGAGGTCCGCGCGAGGGATCGGGGCATCTTCACGCGGCCTCGGGTTCCAGGCGGATCACCGGACCCCCGACGAGCGCGGCCGGCACCGCCTGGTTCGTCGCCACGACCACCACGCGGGCCCGCGCCAGCCGGCCCAGACGTTCCGCGAGGATCTCCTTCCCATCGGGGGACAGGTGCTCGAACGGCTCGTCCAGGAACAGGAAGTCCCGGCCGGCCGCGAGGATCGGGTCCAGGATCAGGCGCTTCTCCTCACCCGTGGAGATCCCGGACACCGCGATCCGCGGCTTCGCGAACGGCGGCGCGAGACCAGGCACCTCCCGCTCCGGAAGCGCGAGGCGCGCGACGAGGTTCTGCCAATCCGAGACCCGCGCCACCGGCGGAAGCCGCATCCCGGGATGATAGTAGGCGGCGCGCACCTTCGATCCCGGGGGGCCACGACGCGCGACGGAGCCGGCCTGGGGAGCATCGAGTCCAGCGAGGACCCGCATGAGGGAGCTCTTGCCTCCACCGTTGTCGCCCACCAGCCAGGCCACCGTTCCGGGACCGTGCGTGAGCGACAGTCCCTCGACGATCGCGCGCCGTCCCCGCCGGACGGTCACGGAGTCCACGTGGAGCTCGAGGGCGCCGCTCACGGACCGACACGAGGAGGAAGCGGACATCGGTACCACCGCTCGTCCTCCGCGACGGCCACG
The DNA here is from genome assembly GCA_964412015.1 of uncultured Gemmatimonadaceae bacterium. Lineage (GTDB taxonomy): Bacteria > Gemmatimonadota > Gemmatimonadetes > Longimicrobiales > Gaopeijiaceae > SZUA-318. The sequence continues at coordinate 6,981 of CAYPMO010000016.1, forward strand.
ATCTCCCCTCGCGAGGGCAGGTACGCGAACGGGCCCGCGTTCACCGGCAGGAGGAAGGAGTCGAGATAGCGCAGGTCGCGATCCACGCGGATCAACACCTTCTCGTAGTATCCCTGCGGACGGCGACCCGAGCGGGTCAGGTAGAGCAGGTGTCCCGACGAGGAGTCGGACGCCGACTCCAGGATGGGCGCCGCGAGCGCCATGAGCGCGTCCTCCGTGAAGGGACGCCGCGGCAGGCGGCCGACCGCGTCGCGCGCTCCCTCGGGCAGAGGCACGCTCGCTCGCGTCGCCCTCGCGGGCCGGCCGCCGCGGTCGTCGAAGTCCAGCAGGTGCGCCGCAGGCTCGATGAACTGATGCCCGAGCACCACCCTCCCCCGACCGACCGGCTCGAGCACGGTGAGGTTGGCCAGGGTCCTGAGCTGCGAGTCGGCGATGTGGAGAGGGCGCACGCCGAGCCCCTCGACCTCCCCACCGGATACCCGGAACAGGAGCTCCCCCTGACCCGGCATCAGGAGCGTCGCGCTCATCAGGTACCCGTCGCTGTAGCGAAGCAGCCGCTGCGGCGCGAATCCGAGGTCGAGCCGGCCCCGGTCCCGCCCCGAGAGATCGAGGAACTGCACGCGCGCGAGCACGCGATCCGCCACGGCCAGCAAGGTGTCCCCCGACAGCTCCAGGTCGCGGGGATCCAGGAGCGCCCCCGGACCCTCCTGGACGTACCGGACGGACGCGACGGTTCCCAGATCGTGCCCGAGCAGGCGGATCTCCCGGGATCCCGCCGCGATCACGCCCAGCAGCGTGTCGTTCAGAACCTTGAGACGATTCACCGTCGAGGGGATCTCTTCGATCTCGGCCGCGGCGCACGCCAGGACCGCAGAGCGATCGACGAGATCCTCGATGAACGTCGGCTCGGGACCTTCCGCGAGACAGCCGGAAAGGACCAGGAGGAGCGGCGAGACGGCGGTCGGTCGCATCGGGTTCGTAGTCAGGGTGGATCGTTCATGGGTTGCATATCAGCACGACCGTATGTGAAGAGACGAGGTGCGGTTGCCGAGTTGGACGACGTTCACGCTCGAAGTGGAAGGATACCTGCTCGGCACCGAAGAAGCGTATGCGCAAGAATGGAACCGTGGAAACGGGCCCGGTCCTCAGAAGAAGAGGAACTTCCGACCTGTGCAGCCGATCCAGCTGGCGAAGCATTCCCCCTCGCCGAGCGCGCGGGCCACACCTCCCCCGAACCGGTACGCGTCGTTGATGCAGAGGAGATAGTCGGACGTGCAGTTCACCCTCGCGGCCACCGGATTCGGCGCGGCCGCGAACAGCGTGAGGGCCAGGGCCCAGACGACGATCTTCAGGTTTCGAGACATGGTTCCTCCTTTCACGACCGCCGCCGCCTCGCCGGAATCCTCCTGGGCCGATGGGGCGTCCCATGATGCAGGGACGCAGGGAGCACGACCATGTCTGGATGGGACTACATGCGAAGCTGTCTTCGCCGCGGCTCAGGCGCCGGTCATCTCCCGGTAGATGGCCAGGTGCCGGTCCACCACGCGGTCCCACGTGAAGGCTTCGGGCACGCCGCGCCCGGCGCCCGTACGCAGCGGAGCGAGCCGCCCGGGGTCGGTCGCGAGCTCGACCAGCGCGGCCGCCATCGCATCGTCCGATGCGACGAGCAGGCCGTTCCCGCCGTCCTGGACGAACGCGCCCGCTCCTCCCTGGGTCCGCGCGATCACGGGCACGCCGCAGCTCAAGGCCTCCAGCGCCGCGACCCCGAGCGACTCGCGCTCGCACGCGTTCACGAACACGTCCCCGCGGCCGAGAAGCGCGAGCACGTCGGCCTGCGCGCCGGGTCCCAGGAATCGAACCGCTCCGTCGAGCGAGAGCCGCCGCGCGAGCGCCCGCAGGTCGCGTCCGTGGGGCCCGTCCCCGAGGATCTCGAGCGTCACGTCGGCCCGGTCGCGCACGCGGCCCCGAACATCGGCCAGGACACGGAGGAGGTTGTCCACGCGCTTGCGCGGGTGGAGTCGCGCCGTCGTGACCAGGCGAAGGCGACCGGGCTCCGGCGGCCGCGGGGAGATACGCCATTCCGACGGCTCGATCGCGCTCGGGAGAACCTCGATCTCCCGCTCCGGCATGATCCTGCGAAGGTCCGACGCGACCGCCTCGCTCACGGCCGTGGCCCGGAACTTCCAGCGGCGCCACCCGAGGATCGGCGCCGCCATCCGATACACGAGCCCGAGTCCTCCGGCGAGCAACGAGTGGAACGTGCCGAGCGCAGGA
>CAYPMO010000016.1:9264-70042 GCA_964412015.1 uncultured Gemmatimonadaceae bacterium
GGCCACTCGGGATCCCGGCAACAACGGCCTCTCATCAAGCCGTCTCCGCAAGCCGGCCCATCGCCTGCTTGGTAATCCCGGCCCGATCCGCCGCCCACCCCGACGCGATCGCCGCGGTCGAGCCGAAGCTCACGTGCGCGTGGACGAGTTCGTAGCGGCCCTCGCGGAGCGCGCCTCCGACCGTCCGGGCGAGGCCGAGGGGGGAGAGCGAGACTCCGAGCCCGCGTACGAGCCTCAAGCGGAGCCGCTCCACCGGAATGCCCTCGACCCGGTCGAGGCCGGGCCACGGGGTCACGACCGTGACGTCGAGGCCGCGCTCGCGCAGCCGTCGGGCCAGCCTCAGCACGTGCATCTCGATGCCGCCGACCCGCGGGTGGAACCAGTCCGTGACGAGCGCGATGCGCATCAGTCCATCCCCGTGGACCCCTCCAGGGTGGTGATCCGGTTGCGCATCGTGGCCTTGAAGCGCCCGTCGACGGGAAGGCGGTCCTCGACGGCGAGCCCGCGCCGGTACATGGCCAGCGCCTCGCTCAGCTTGCCCTCGTAGCGGTAGGTCTCCCCGAGATCCAGGTAGAAGAGGACCATGCCCGGATCACCGGCGATCGCGCGCTGGAGGTGCTCCTCCGCCAGCGACCATTTCGCCTCGCCGAGCAACTCACCCCCTCCGAGAAACAGACGTGCCAGGAACCGCTTCACGGTGGAGAGGCGCGCGACCTCCTGGTGAAGCTTGCCGCGCACGTGGTTCCCGAGCGGGTGGTCGGGCCGCATCGCGAGGAGTTCCCCGGTGAGCTGCCACGCTTCCTTCGCCAGATTCACCACGAGGCGGGGGCTCTCCTCGGCGAGCGCGCGCCGCCCCCGCGCCGCGGCCGCCCAGGCCAGCGCTTCGGGGTGGTCGGGACGGACACGGAGCAGTTCGTGTCCGTGCTGGTCGGCGACGCGGAGCCACGCCGTGCGGCTCTGGCGGTCCGGACCCATGATCCCGAAGCCGAGCGCGCCGCGCGCAGCTCTCCAGCGTGCCTCGAAGTCGTCGGGATCGACCTCCAGCCGGGCGACCAGCGCCGCGTACGAGCCCTCCATGTCGTTCTCGGCCAGGAGGCCGTCCGCGATCTCCACCGCGGAGCGCGCCAGCGCGACCGGCGACTCGCCCGGCCGGACGGCGGACGGTGGCGCTGCCGATTGCCCCGCGAGTCCCCCGGGTAGGCACGAGAGGCAGACCAGGGCCAGTCCAGCGACGCGGGACCTCGGGAGCCGGGCGACGGAGCTCATGGCGCTATCTCGACGTCGGGGTCGGCGACCAGTACGTGCGGAGCATCGGCCCGCGCCCCGCGCCCACACGGCCCACCGGCCACGCCAGCTCGATCCGCGTGATCGAGCCCGTGCCGGCCGGAAATCCCATGCGGAGCCCGACGCCGACGGCCTTGCGCCATCCCGTGTCGATCCCGAACGGCACGTTCGAGGCCCATCCACGCCCGATGTCACCGAAGACCGTGAAGCCGAGGTCCACCGTCGGCTTGAACCAGGTCGTGTTGAACCGATGCTCGGCGTACGCCATGAAGTTGCTCCCCACCGGGATCTCGTCCTCGCGGAAGCTGCGAACGCCGAACTCGCCCCCCAGAGCCGTCTGGTAGGGCTGGTCCACGTTGTCGTAGACGTTGAAGCGCATGCCGGCGACGAGCGTATGGGCGGGCGAGCCCCCGGGCTGGACATAGGCCTGGCCCGATCCGCGGACCTCCAGATCCCGCCACGGTGACACCCCGTCCGGCGAAGAGTCCAGAAGGCGACCCGCAGCCCTGAGGACCGCGGTCGCGGTCAGGTCCCCGAGTGTCGTCCCGACGAAACCGTCGATGCGACCATACGTGTCGGCCGGGGAGCTGCTCCAGTCCGCGAGCGTCCGCCCCACGGTGAGCGTGAGCTCGCTCCCCAAGGCGACGTTCTGGACACCGGTGACCCGGTCGAAACCGCGAGCGGTCGTGAACCGAAGCCTGCGCACCCCCGCGGTGATCCCCAGCCGTACATAGGAGTCGGGAGTGTCCTGGGTGAACAGCCGGGCGGCCAGCGAGTCGGCCGCCCTCACCGCGCCGTGGAAGTCGTGGTCGAACACCATGAGCGGCGCGCCTGGCACCTTCCTGCGCAACAGTACCAGCTCGGTGCCGAGCAACGTGAGCGCTCCCGGCTGCCCCCACCGGCGCCCCATCCGGAACCAGCCATTGGTCTCGTCCATGGGGAACAGGACGTGGGAGATCCCGTGGTCGTCCCCGGTGAGATAGGAGTACTCCTTGTCCTCCCTCTGGAGTCGGCTGTCCAGATAGAACCTTCCGGCCTCGCTCACGAAGGGATACGAGAGCTCCGCGCGCGCGAAGTGGCCGGTGCGGGTCGTTCCCGCGCCGATCGCGGCGTTCGCCCGGGTCCCGAGGAACCGCCCGGTCGAGAGCGTGAGGAACCGGTCGTTGCGCTCACGGAAGTCCCGGTAGCGGAACGACAGGCGGAGGCCCCTGCCCACCAGGTTCTTCTCGGTGACGTAGAAGCCTCGGAACTGGAAGTTGCTCTCCACGTCGAAGTCGGTGCCGAGCTGCGTGGTCCACTCGTCCCACGTCTCGACGTGGACCACCCACGCGGAGTCGGACGTCCGTTCGGCCCAGGTCTCGACCCGCGCGATGAAGTCCAGGTCGCGGATCATGCGCTCGGACTCGGCGAGCGCGGCCGCGTCGAAGCAGTCCCCTTCCTTCAGGAGGAGCTCGCTCCGGATGAAGCCCACCCGGGTGCGAATGTGCACCCAGTTGACGAAACTGAGCGCCCACTCGAACCGGTGCCCGTCGATGTCCTCGGGCGCGAACAGAGAGTGGTTGCGTACCTCGACGCGGGCGACGAGCCCCTCCGTGCATACCCCGTCCTGCGCGACGAGCGGCGACGATGCGGCGCTCGCCACCAGCAGGCAAGAGGCGACCATATGGGAGCGGAGGAGGGTCATGCGGCGAGGTCGGACCGGGTTGTTGGTTCTAGACAATCCGTCAATAATAACGCAAACCCCCTGCCAAAGGTCCGGATGACTTACGGTTCCGGGCCCGACATCCACCTCGAGCGGAAGGACCGGCCCATCTCCTCGCCACCCGACGGCACGACGGTCCTGGGAGCCTGGGGCCAACTCGCCTGGTTCGCGGCGGTGGCCGTCGCCTGGTCGATCCTGCTCATGGGCCTTCCGCTCGATCCGGATTACACGGCGGGAGAGCTTCTCGACCACCTCGCGTCGTGGCTGCGGACCGGCGTGCTCTACCCCGAGCTCGGGGCGACCCCACCGTATCGCGTCCTCAACTACCCACCCCTGGTCCTCGTCGCGGGACGGGTCCTGGCCGGCCTGGGGCTTTCGGAGCTCGCGGCGGGCCGGGCGGTGAACGCGGTGGGTCTGGTCGCCCTCGTGGTCGTGGCGGCGTGGTGGGCGCGCGCCCGCGGCGCCGGCAGCACCACGGTGGCGGGTACGGTGGGGCTGCTCGGCGCGAGCTTTCCCGTCCTGTACGGAGCCGGCCAGTTTCACATCGAGCTCTGGGCGTCGGCCTTGACGCTCGGAGGGTTCGCGCTCCTCCACCGGGCCGGCGGCCGACGGGAAGCGGCGCTCGCCGGGGCGGCGCTCGCGCTCGCCTGCTTCGCGAAACAGACGCAGGTCGTCCCGGCGCTCGTCGCCCTCGCGTGGGCGTGGCGCTACCGCCGCACGGCCGCTCCGGTCGCGACCGCGGCCCTCACGGCGCTCGGCCTGGTCGGGTGGGCCGCGATCACGCTCGTGTGGGGCTTCGAGCCGTGGCGTCACATGATCGAGTACACGGTCGGAACGTATTCGCTTGCCAACCTCGGTCTCCAGGCCGCGAGCCATGCCCTGCCCTGGGCCGTGTTGCTCGCGTTCGCCGCGCGTACCGCGTGGCTCGAGCGCACGACGGCCGCTGCGGACCCGGTGTTCTGGCTCTGGGTCGGAAGCCTCGTGTGGTCGCTCTCGGCCGCACGCATCGGATCCGGCTACGCGTACTATCTCGACCTGCACCTGGCCACCGCGATCTGGGTCGGTCCGAGGATCTTCGGCGTGGGCCGTTCCGGTCCGAGGCGCCTCTGGGGTTGGCTTCTGGCCGTGCAGATCGTCGGCGCCGACGTGGGAGTCGGAGCCACGCTCGCGGTGAACGCGGCCAGGCTGCGCGCCGTGGATGACGAGCTCCCCTCGCTCTGCGCGGCCCTCTCCGACGCGCCGGACGTGATCGCGGAGGATGTGGGGATCGCTCGGGCGTGCGGGCGCCGCCCCGTGCTGCACCCCTTCATCATGACATCCCTGGCCGAGCGGGGACGTTGGGACCCGTCACCGCTCGAGGCGGCGGTACGCCGCGGCGACGTGCCCGTCGTCCTGCTTCTTTTCGACCCCCGGGAGCCGGCTCGGGGAGCGCACGGCGAGCGGTGGCCGCCCGGTCTGCTCGAGGCGTTCGCGCGCGCGCCCTCGGTCGAACGCCTGCCCCCCGGGTACTGGGTGCTCCGGTGGTAACGCACACGCGTCCGGCCGGACGGTGGTCCCGGCTCGGTTCGTTCCTCGACGCCGAGTCGGCTCGCACGGGGCTCCCGCTCCGGGCGCTCGTCGCGACCGCGTTCGCCGTCCACGTGCTCGTAGCGTTCCTCGCGTTGAACCCGTGGCACCCCGACGAGCACTTCCAGATCCTCGAGTTCGCCTGGGCCAGGGCGGGCCTCGCCCCGACGGACTCGTTGCCCTGGGAGTGGTCCGCGCGGATCCGGCCCGCGCTCCAGCCGACGCTCGCCCTCGTGGTGCTCGAGGCCCTGCGCGCCCTCGGCCTCACGTCTCCGTTTCTGTGGGCCCTCCTGCTCCGGCTCGGCACCCTCGTCGTGGCGTGCGCGGTCCTGCTGCGCGTGTTCGCTCACGTCGCGCCTACCCTGGGGCGGGAGGGACGACGAACGCTCTGGCTCGGCGGGCTGCTCCTCTGGTTCCTGCCGCTGTTTCTCTTTCGCTTCACGTCGGAGAACCTCTCGGGCATCGCCCTGGCGTGGGCCCTCGTGCTCGCGGACCGGGCCGACGCCGGCGCGCGCCGGGACGTCGCGGTGGGCGTGCTCCTCGGTCTGTCCTTCGTCCTGCGCTTCCAGATGGCGGCCGGCGGCGTGGTGGTGTTGGCGTGGACGGCGTTTCGCGGGGAGGGAGGGCCCGCGCGCGCGACCAGAATGGCGCTCGCGGCCGCGGCCGTGGTGGCGGCGGGCGCACTCCTGGACTCCTGGTTCTACGGCGAGTGGGTCTTCACGCAGTGGCGGTATCTCCGCGTCAACGTGCTCGAGGGTGTGGCCAGCTCGTTCGGCACGAGGCCCTGGTACTGGTACGTCCTGTGGGTCCCGGTCTGGATGGCTCCACCTCTGGGCCTCGCGATCGCCGTCCTCGCGCTCGCGGGCCTCGTGTCGCACCGCAGGGATCCGTGGAGCTGGGTCTTCGCCGTGATCCTCCTGGCGCACTCGCTCGTCCCGCACAAGGAGCTGCGCTTCCTGCTACCGCTCCTGTACGTCCTGCCCGTCGTGCTGGCGCGTGGAGCCGACGCATGGGTGCGATGGTCCTCGCTTCCCGGACCGTCCGCGACGGACCCGCCGGCGGATTCCCCGAGGCCATGGCCGCGGTGGATCCTCGTCTGGAGCCTCGTCCTCCAGAACGCGATCTTCCTGGCCCTCGTGGCGACGCCCGCCATCCACCGGGGTTCGGAGGTGGACATGCACTACCTGCGTCACCTGTGGCGCGCGGCCGAGCGCCACCCGGACGAGCTCGTCTACGTCCTCAACGACGAAGGCGGCCCATACCGCATCTACGGACTCGACGCGCATGTGTACCACCACCCACGTATCCGCAGCGTGCGCCACCACGCCGGCGAGCCCGTTCCGACGGAGGTTCCGCGGGAGACTCCTCCAGAGCGCCTCCTGCTTCTGACCCGTGGGGACGCGCACCCCGACGTGGCAGGCGTGGACGCGATCGAGCTCGCGTACGCCGCCGAGCCGGGATATCGCGTCATGGCGCGGCTGATGGGCGCCGAGGACGCCGGGTGGGTCCGCCGGCTCGAGTCGCTGGACGGCTGGGGCACGGCGGTGTCGAGGCGACGGCTCCATCGGGTGGAGGTGGCACCGTGAGCATCGCCTGCTTCACGGTCGACGCCGAGCCCGACTGCCCCCCGTTTCTCCGGAGCTGGCGGGGCGTCGAGGAGGGCGTCCCGCCCCTCCTGGACCTCTTCCGGGAGGAGGGCGTCCCCACGACGTTCTTCGTCACCGGGGACACGGCGCGACGCTACCCGGAACTCGTGGACCGGGTGGTCTCCGAGGGCCACGAGCTGGCGAGCCACGGCATGACCCACAGGGTGTTCACGTCCCTGACCGCCGCAGAGGCCGAGCGCGAGATCCGCGAGACGTCCGCCCTCCTCCGGGAGCACGCACCGGTGACCGCGTTCCGGGCCCCGAACCTGCGGCTTCCCGACCGGTATCTCCCGCTCCTCGAGGCCGACGGCTATCGCGTGGACAGCTCCCGGGGAAAGTACAAGCCCGTGCACTGGCGGCCGTCGGCCCCCACGTCGCTCGTCCGCCTTCCGGCGTCCGTGACCTCGTCCTGGCTCCGGCTGCCCCCATCCGTGCGCGATCCCGTGCTACGGCGGCTGTCGAGCCCGGTCGTGCTCTTCGTCCACCCGTGGGAGCTCGTGGACCTGCGGCGTGCCCCCATCCCCTGGGACTGCCGCGCCGGAACCGGGCCGGCCGCGCTGGAGCGCTTCCGGACGGCGATCCGCCTCCTCCGCGAGGCCGGCGCGCGTTTCCTGCGCATCTCGGAGGTTGCGCGGTGAAGGCGAGGGTGTGGTGGGTGCTCGGTTGGGTCGCGCTCACCGTGATCGTGGTCGTGGCGATCCAGACGGTGGAATGGAGGCGCGTGCTGCACGCGATAGGCACGGCCGACCCGCCTTGGGTGATCCTCGCGCTCCTCGCGAACGCGGTCGGCCTTCCCATCGCGACGGTCCAGTGGCGGGTCCTTCTCCCCCGAGGCGCAGCCGTGGCCTGGCCCAGGATGTTCGCGATCGTCGCGCTCACGGCTTCCGTCTCCAACGGCGCGCCGGCCCCCGTGAGTCTGGCCGCCGCCGTTCGGCTCCTCGCGACCCGAGCCGGGCTCGGACATGCCAGGGGCGCCTCGGTCATGGTCATGGACCAACTCGCCGAGGGATTCGCCAAGATCGCGCTGATCACGGTTGCCGCGGCGCTCGTGCCCGGCTTCGAGTATCGCACGATCGGTCTCGTCCTCTTGCTCGGCGTGCCGGCCCTCGCGTTGGCGTCCGCAGCGCTCGCCCACCGGAGCGCGTCGATCGAGGCGTGGGCGGCCGGGGCGTCGGGCGCGCCGGGACGGGCGTTCCGGTTCGTGAGCCGCACGATCGACCACCTGGACGCCCTCCGCCGCCCAGGCTACCTCGCGCTCGCCGTGGGCCTCGCCGTCGTCAAGAAGACGATCGAAGGCACGGCCATCGCCATGGTCGCCGCCGCCTTCGGCCTGGCGCTGCCGCTCTGGGTCGTCGTAAGCGTGCTGGCCGCGGTGAATCTCTCGACGCTCGTCGCCCAGACGCCCGCGGGGTTGGGCGTCTGGGAGGCGGCTGCCTTCCTCGTGCTCCAGGCCGCCGGCGTCGAGGCGAGCATCGCCGTGGCACTGGCGATCGTCGCGCACGCGGCATACGTGGCTCCCCTCGCCCTCACGGGCTGGCTCCTCGAGTCGGCGCGCGCGTGGTCCGGCTCACGCTCGCGGGTCCTGGGTCTCGTGGCGCTCGCCGTGATGGGGCTCGTGATCCATCTGTGGTTCGTGCTCGGCGCCGACGCACTGGACTCCGACCGCGCCCTGGTCCTCCTCATGGCGCGCGACTTCGCCCGGGGCGCCTTGTCGATCTACTTCTGGCAACAGAACTACATGGCCTCCGTAGAGCCTCTGCTGCTCACGCCCTTCGCGGCGCTCGGCTGGGCGACGCCCGTCGCGGCCGGGCTCGTCGCGATCGGGCTCACGGCGGCCCTCGCGTCGCTCAGTGTCCGGCTGGCGCGGCGGCTCGGAGGCACGACGTGGATGGCCCTTCTGGTCTGGGCCGTCCCCCCTGCCGTGGTGGTCCACCATCACGTGGCCCTGTACGGGGCCCGCCTGGCCTGCACGCTCCTGGCCTTCGGGGCCTTCGTGTGGAGCCTGCGGTGCCGCCGCGGTAGGGCGTGGATGGGCGTCGGCGCGCTCGCCGGCCTCGCCTACGCCTGTGACCACCTCATGCTCCCCTGGGCCATCGCGGTCATGTTCGTGGCGGGCGCGCGCGGAAGTCTGACGCGCGTGGCGCTCGGCGCCCTCGTGCCCGTTGTCCTCGACACCGCGTGTGCCGTCGCCACGCCCGCAGTCCACCTCGCCGGACCGAACGCCCCGGACTCCTGGCTGTCGAACGTCCCGCTCCTGTTCGGGACCGTGCTGCCGCAGCTCTTCGGCCTGCTCCTGAGCCGCGGGCCCGGCCCGGTGTTCGAGCCGCCCGCCGGCATCGTCCCCGGAGGTGCCTTGTGGCCGGCGCTGGCGATCCCGGGGGCCCTGGCCCTCGCCCTGCTCTTCGCCACGCTGGTGCGCCGCCGCCGAGAGCTGTTCGCAGGCCAGGGTTCCGACGAGGGCGTCGCCACCCGGGCGCTCCTTGGGGCCTGCGTCGTGGGGCTCGCCGTCTTCTGCCTGGTGGGAGGCGGCGGCGAGCGGTGGTCCGTGCGCTATCTGGTGCCCCTCTGGCCGGCGGTTTCGATCTTCGCGGCGCTGGCCGCGGCCCGCTGGGGCGAGCGCTGGCGGCCGCTGGCGGCGGCGGCCGTGCTTCCGGCCGTCTTCACGCTCCTGGCGGATCCCACGTGGCCCCGGGCGGGTGACGGCGCACCGGCCAGGGAGGAGGCCGCCGACGTGGCCGAGGCCGTGCGCGCATCGGGGGCCCGGGCGGTGTGGGCCGAGTACTGGGATGCCTACCGGATGGCGCTCCTGGTGGGCGAGTCCCCCCGATGGGTCACGCTCCGGGTCATCGAGCGGAGGCCCGACTGGGTCCGGGAGGCCCTCGACGCGAGCCCGGTCGCGTATCTCGTGCGCCGCGAGGACGCGGAGGTCCTGGGGATCCTCGACGGTGCACGCACGCAGGGTATACGCCGTCTCGACGACCGTGGCGTCGGACGGTACCGGCTCGTCGTCATGGAGCGCGCCGTTCCCCGCGCGGTGCTCCACCAGCACCCGCCGGACCGCGGATGGCAGAGGGTCGCCGCTCTCTCGGCCGGCCTGCTGTTCTGGGTCACGCTCGCGGCGATGGGTCTGCTGGCGCGGGTGACGGGACCCCGCCCGCTCAGCGCGGCGGCGCGCGACCTCCGGCATCCATCCCGAGACTCACGCCCAGGAGAGCCCGCGACGACAGACCGAAGCTGACGGGACCGCCCTCCTCGACCGTGAGCCAGATCCCGAGATGGCGGAACGGACCGGGCAGCACCCCCGGATAGAGGTTCAGCGCCAGAGGCTGGCTGCCCTGACCCACCACGGCGCTGGCCAGCAACGAGTTGGCCCGGGACAGGTAGAGACCTCCGGAGGTGCTTGCCACGAGCCGCTCGAACGAGGTCGTCGGATCCACCACCTGCTCCTGCCCCGCGAAGCCGACGGTTCCCCCGAGCGCGTATCCACCCTCCATCTCCACCTGGATTCCCGTGGTGGAGATCTGCCCGATGAGGAGCAAGAGCTTCGCACGGTGGGTGAACGGGAGCGGCACCTTGTAGCTGATCACCTGGGCGACGTTCCGGACCGCACCGTCGGGGAACGTGACGGCCGCCTGGGGAGACCAGTCGGCCGCTTCGAGCCGCTCGCCGAAGAAGCGCGCGACGCCGTCGAAGCTGAACAGGAGGATCCCCAGCGGCTCGAACACGTAGAGGTCGCCTACGGTCGTCGCCGCGCCCCGCTCCTGGCCCTGGCTCTCCAGGACCTCGTTCACGAGGCCCAACCCCCACGTGAAGACGGCGCCCGTCACGCGCGGATGGGGAACACCCCTCTGCGCGAACCAGTCCGCCGCCACGCGGTAGGTGATCCCGCCGGCGAGCACGTGGCCGCCGTAGTTCGCCGTCCACGCCCAGCTCCAGACGTCCCACGAGCCAGGGACGAACTCGTGTCGAAGCCACTGCTCCCAACCGCCCGATCTCTCGATGGCGGCCACGGGGTGGGCCAGCGCGTCCTTCACGCTCCGCCACCCACACCCCCAACGGATGCAGCCGATGCGTCGCTCCGTGGACGCGTAGATCAGCGTGGACATCCCGCGGTTCAGCAGCATGGCGCCCGGTGCGACCAGGGCCGCGCTCCCGAAGCCCGTCCGCGAGTCGGTGAACGCCGTGGGCGGGGAGGCGGCTTCCGGCTCGGCGGCGGGAGGCGGTGCATGCTGCGCCGCCAAGTTCCCTCCGGCCGGCAGAAGCCCCACGAGCAGCGACGCGGCCACCGACGACACGCGTCCCCCGTGTACCGCGTGCGGTCTCGTGGACGGACGGGTCGGCGCGCGTTTGCGTGGCATGAAGCGGACGGGAAGGAGATGCGCGGGGCGCCACAACCTAGACGACCGCCCCGTCGGTAACAACGCCGCATGGTTGTCGGCGGACCGTACGCCTCGCACCTTTCGGTCCCGCACCCGCATGGACCGCCGGAGCCCACCCCTGACACCGCCTTCCTTTCCCACGCTCCTCAGGGTCAACGCGTCCGTCGTCTGGACCTGGCTGGCCGTGTCGACGATCACGTGGGCCGTCCAGCTCTCGCTCGGCCTGGGTCATCCCTCCCAGGGACTCGCCCTGTCGTCCGCGGCGCTCCCGGCGGCGCTCGTCGCCGTGTGTCCGCCCCGCATCCGACGTTGGTGCATGCTGGCGGTCGTGGCCGCGTCGGGACTCCTCGCGGCCGCCGACGCGATGTACCACCAGGTCATCGGCGACTACCTCCCGGTACGGGCGTTCCTGGCCCCCGGCCAGGCATGGGCGATACGCGGCTACGCCGCCGGGCTGCTCGGCGCCGGAGGGGGCGTTCCGGCGCTGGTCGTGGCGGCCACCGCCGCAGCGGCGCTCCTGTCGCGCCGGCCCGGGCCTCGGGTCTCGCGCCGCTGGCACACCGCCCTTCCCCTCGCCGTCTGTCTGGCGGGAAGTGGGCCGGCGTTGGGGTGGGCGTGGCTGGTCTCCCCCGGCGCGGCGGACACGCAGACCGGGGGATTCCTCTACGCCCACGTCGTGGACACGCGGCGCATCGTGGGCGAGAGCGTCATGTCCCGTGATCCAACGCCCGAGGACATGGACCGCGTGTTCCGCTTCGTCGAGCGGCGCGACGCGGGCGACGCTCGCGCGGACTCGTGGTTCGGAAGCGCGGCCGGCTCGAACGTGCTCATGATCCAGGTCGAGGCCCTGAACGCGTGGCTTCTGGACGCCGAGGTCGAGGGCGAGCCCGTCGTGCCGTTTCTGCGCTCGCTCGCGGCCCGCGGCCTCGCGTTCACGAACGTCTTCGACGACACGCACCAGGGACGCTCGTCCGACAGCGACTACCTGGTCATGGCGTCCCAGCATCCGCTCGAGCGGGACGCCGTTTCGATGACGCTTCCGAATCTGGACATGGTCGCGCTCCCCGACGCCCTCCGGGACCGGGGATACGCTGCGCTCTCGGCACACGCCCACAGCCCGGGGTTCTGGAACTCGGCGATGCGCCACGAGCGGTACGGGTTCCAGACATCCCTCTTCGAGGCGGACCTGGGTCCGGGGGAGAGCCTGGGGTTCGGCCTGGTGGATCGCGTGTTCTTCGAGCGCGTCGTACCCCATCTGGCGGCGCTCCCCCACCCGTGGCTCACGTGGCTCATCACGCTCACGATGCACGGCGCGCACGGTCCCGTGCCGTCCTCCTTCCAGGTACTCCCGCTCGGGCCGCTCGAGGGAAGCGCCCTCGGCAACTACCTCCTCAAGGCCCATCACACCGACAGCGCGCTCGAGGAGCTCGTCGACTCCCTCGACGCGCGCGGCCTGCTGGACAGCACGACGCTGGTCGTGTACGGGGATCACACGGAGAGCTACGAGCTCGACATGGCCTGGGTGGAGCGCGCGGCGGGCGTCGCCAGCCTGCGGCACGAGGTCCGGCGCCTCCTGCTCGACCGCATTCCGCTGATCATCGTGCCGCCCGCCTCGACCGAGGGTGTGCGTTTCGGGACCGTGGGCGGTCTTCTCGACGTGGCGCCCACGGTCCTCCATCTCCTGGGCGCCGAGCCCCCCCGCTCCTTCCTCGGGCGTAGCCTCACGCTCCCGGGACCGGGCATGGCGGCGCAGGCCTCGGGCGAGGTCGTGGGCGACGGGCTCATGTGGACCGGGGCGGCGTGCTTCACGTTCCCCGATGCCGCCCCGCGCCCGCTGCGCGCCTGCGACGACCTCCGGGCCCGGGCCCGCCAACAGCTCGAGGTCTCCTGGCTCATCACACGCTACGGCCTGAGCGGGCGACTGGACCGTCCCACCGGTCCGCGCTGAGGCTCCTCGCGGGCCCCCTCCGCGCTATCGCGCGGGCCGCACCACGATCCCGTGCCGCGCGGCCGCGAGCACCGCGCGATCGCCGCGCGCGTCCCCGTACACGTAGGCGATGTCCCCGTCCGGGCCGATGGCTTCGCGCACGCGCCGCAGCTTTTCCGCACCCCAGCACGGGAGCCCCAGGAAGCGCCCGGTGGCCACCCCTTCCACGAACTCGAGCCGCGTCCCGACGGCGCCGTCGAGGCGCAGCCCGTCCCGCAGCGGCTCCAGGTAGATCTCGAGGGACGCGCTCGCCAGCAGGAGCCGGTGGCCTCGAACCCGGTGCTCCCCGATCCGGCCGCGGGCGTCCGCACGGAGGTTCTCCGCGAGCGTCCGGTCCGCGAAGCGCCGCGCGGCTTCGTCGAGCTCGAGCCGCGACCGGCCCCGCAGCGTGCGGGCGACCATCCGCTCGTGCAGGCGACCCTCCCACCTCCCCTCCACGCCCCCGAGCCGCGGTGGCGGCCCCAGCCACTCCTCCCACAGCGAAGCGGCCAGGTCCGGCAGCGCCCGGGCCGCGGCGGCCAACAACGCCGTCCGCATCGCGCGCGGGCCCGCGGCCAGCCGGAGGAACGGAACACTCGTGTCGCGGAGCGTGAGCGTCCCGTCCAGGTCGAAGACGACGACGGGGGCGCTCACGGGTGCGTCTCGTAGACGCGGTAGCGCCGGGAGGGTTGGAGCCCGAACTGCCGTGCGATCCGGTTCACCTCGGGATTGTCGGCCTGCGTCCACGAGATCTCTCCCGACTCGTATCTGCCGTGGCCCCGCTTGATGGCCTCGTACACGAGGAGGAGCGTCGCGCCCACCTTGCGGTATTCCGGCAGCATGCCGAACACCGCCCACCGTGCCCGCCTGCACGTCCGGGTCTTGAGAAGCCAAACGAGGCGAGGGAGCCGGAGCCACCGGGGCAGCCCCCGCACGTCGGCCAGGAGCTCGTTCAGGTCGGGGAGCGCGATGGACAGCCCTGCCGGCTCACCGGCGACCTCGGCGATCAGCACCGCGTCCGGATCGAGATGGCCGGCGAGGTCGCGGGCCCACGTCATCGCCATGTCCACCGTCAGGGGCATGAAGTTCCATTCCGCCGACAGCGACTCGTTGAACAGGCGCGAGACCAGCGGCGCCTCGGCGTCCAGCCGCTTCAGATCCACCGGACGCACGCGGAACGGAAAGCGCTCCCGGAGTCGCCCGACCAGGCCCTCGAGCCGTTCGTCGAAGCCCTTCTCCATGGATGCGTCCAGGTCGTAGGCCAGGAAGTCGCACGCGCCCTCCAGGCCGAGGTCCCGCTCATAGACGTCCACGTACCAGGGCGGGTTGTACGGCATGCCGAACGGCGGGCGTCGGCCGAATCCGTCCACGAGGAGCGCGCACTCGTCGTTCTGCGTCGGACCGAACGGGCCGCGGACCGGGCTACGCCCCTGGTCCGCCTGGTCTCGCAACGCCCGGTCCAGGAGCGGGCGGGCCACCTCGGAGTCGGCGAACGAGAAGAACCCGAAGAAGCCCGTGCGGTCCCGGTGGAACTCGTTGTGGGTCCGGTTCACGATGGACGCGATCCGCCCCGCCGGTCGGCCGGCCCGGAAGGCCACCCAGGCGTGTACGGTCCCGTGGCCGTGGAAGGGATGTCTTCTGCCGCGGAGCTTCGAGACCTCTCCGGGAACGGGAGGCACGAACCCGGGATCGTCACCGTGCAGGATCTCCGGAATGCGCTCGAACAGACGCCACTCCCGCGGCGTCCGGCAGAGTCGGATATCCAGGTTGCTGGCCAGAGGCGTCTCCCTGTGGAACCCGGCTGCGAGAAGCTGTTAACTTGGCTGGGTTTCGCGCACGATCCAATCCCCTGGAGGGTCTCCGTGGCGTCTCAAGCGCAGATCATCGAGCTGCTGGCCGAGAAGTACGGCGTAGACGCAGCCAAGGTATCCTCCGACGCCACCATGGCCGATCTGGGCCTGGACTCCCTGTCGGTCGCGGAGCTCGTCTTCGACATCGAGGACCTCTTTGAGATCGAGATCGACGCGAGCGACGCCGAGTTCAAGACGTTCGGCGAAGCCATCGTGCTCGTGGATCGCTACATCGCGGCCAAGGGCGGCTGATCGTGGATCGCCGCCGGGTCTTCGTCACCGGCATGGGGTTCGTGACGCCCCACGGTGACGACGCGGACCGGATCTTCGAGCGCGTCTACGCGGGCGAATCCGTGATCGGGAAGTACCGGTCGGGACGGGAAGGTCTGACGGCGGACGTCCTGCTGGGGCGGGCGGCGTGGAGCCCGGACACCGAGGTGACGCCGATCCAGAAGCTGGCCATGGACCCCGTGGCCCAGATGGGCTACGCCGCGGCCAAGCGGGCTCTGTCTCAGGCCGGCCTCATGGACAGGGCGGACGTGCTCGCGGACGCCGGCGTCTACATGGGCTGCGGCCTCGGAGGAGCGTCGACGTACGAGCACGGGTACGAGGCCTACTTCCTCAAGAGCACCCGCCGCGTGAAGCCGACCGTCGTGCCCCGCGTGATGCCCAACGCCCCGGCGGCGCACATCTCGATGGCCTTCGGGATCCGCGGCCCCTCCATCACGTACTCGGTGGCGTGCACGTCGTCCGCGACGGCGATCGGAGAAGCCTACCGAGCCGTGCGGGACGGATACCTCGAGTGCGTCGTCGCGGGCGGAACCGAGGCCATGCTCGCCGAGGCCGTGCTCATCGCCTGGGAGGCGATGGGCGTCCTCGCGAAGGAGCATCCCGACGGTCCGGCCGCTTCGGTACGCCCCTTCGACAAGGCACGCTCGGGCTTCGCGCTTGCCGAAGGGGCGGGCGTTCTCGTCATCGAGAGCGAGGATCACATGCGCGGCCGCGGCGCCACGCCTCTCGGTGAGATCGTGGGGTACGGGGCGTCGAGCGACGCGTTCAACCTCACGCAGCCGTCCCAGCGCGGTCAGGTCCACGCGATGCGGAGCGCGCTTCGCGACGCCGGCATCCCGCCGGAGGCCGTGGGCTACGTCAACGCGCACGCGACCGGTACCACGGTCGGGGACGTGGTCGAGGTCAGGGCCATCAAGGAAGCGTTCGGCCCGCACGCGTCGCGTCTGATGGTGAGCTCCACGAAGTCCATGCACGGCCACCTCGTCGGAGCGTCCGGCGCGGTGGAGCTCGGCATTACCGTTCTGGCTCTTTCGCGCGGGAGGCTCCCTCCGACGGCGAACCTCACCGACCCGGACGCCGAGTGCGACCTCGACTTCGTGCCGGGGCGCGGGCGGGAGGTGCAGGACCTGGAGTACGCGCTGTCCAACTCGTTCGGTTTCGGCGGCTCGAACGCGAGCCTGGTGGTGCGCCGGATCTGATCGGGGCCCGCGCCCGCGCGGCCGGATCAGGAGGACTTCGAGGCCGGCGCATCCCCCGCGGCCGAGCGGCCCGGCACACTCAGCCCCTCGCGCCACAGGCTCCGGTACCGCCCGACCTCCGATACCCAGCGCTCCTCCCCCCAACCCAACTCCTCCCGGCAGAGAGCCGCGAGGCGCGGGAAGATCTCCTCGCCGCCCCGAGGCAGGAGCAGCCCGACCCGCGCCCGACGCAGGAGGAGGTCGTCCAGGTGCACGACCCCTTCGGCGCGGGCCGCCCACCGGAGCTCGGCCCAGAGCACGGGAGTCCCGGCCACCGGCTCGAGGTCTCCGTCGCGCGCGATGGCCGCGAGGTCGAGCATGTCGTCCCCGTACCGTCCGAGCAGTCGGTGCCGGAGGCGATCCGGCACCCCGGCGAGCGCGGCGGGCGGACCGCCGGGCTCCGCGGCGGGCGCGTCGCCCACCGCGGCGCCGCTCGGGCCGAGCCGCCCTGACCCTCGCCCCGATGGGCCCACCGCGGCGACCACGCGGCGGAGCGCCCGTTCCACGATCGGGCGGAACCCGGTGAGTTTCCCGCTGACGACGGTCAGGAGCCCCTCCTCCTCCCAGAGCACCGAGTCCCTGCCCTCCCGGTAGGGATCGGCTCTGCCCGTGCCGACCACGGGCCTGACGCCGGCGAACGTGCCCAGGAGGTGGTCCGCGCTCAGACCGATCCCGGGGAGCCATGCGTCCACTCCCTCGAGCAGATACGACACTTCCTCCGGCGTGGCGCGCGGCTCGTGGCGCCCCGCCTCGGGATCGTCGAGGTCCGTGGTGCCGACCAGGGTCACTCCCTCCCAGGGGAGCAGATAAAGATAGCGGCCGGTGGCCGGGTGCCGGAGCCCTACGGCAAGGGACAGCGGAAGGACGTCGCGCGATACGACCAGGTGGCTCCCGCGAATGGGTCGAAGTCGTGGCGTGGCCCCCAGCTCTCCGCGAAGTCGGTCCGCGTGCACGCCTGTGGCGTTCACTACGGCTCGCGCCCGCGCCGTGATCGAGCGCCCGCCGACGACGTCCGCCAACTCGGCGCCGCGGACCCGCCCACCATCCCGGATCAGCGAATGCGCCCGGACGTAGTTGAGCGCCCCGGCCCCGGCGTGCGCCGCCTCCCGGAGGGTGCGGAGGACCAGGCGCGCGTCGTCGGTGACCGCCTCCAGGTAACCGTATCCGCCGTCCAGGCTCTCGGTGCGGATGCCGGGGATCATCTCCACCATCTCGTCGGCCGAGTGCCGCCTCCACGTCCTGCGTCGGCCGCGCAGCAGGTCGTACAAGCGGACCCCGGCCGCGTACCCCATCCGGTCCCGCCACCGATCCCGGTAGGTGGGAAGCACGAAATCCAAGGGGTCCACGAGCCCGGGGTGCTCGGCGAGCAGGCGGTCCCGCTCGAGCAGGAGCGCCCGCGTGAGCGCCGCTCGGCCCTGCCGGAGGTAGCGCATCCCGCCATGCACGAGCTTGGCGGACTGGCTCGACGTGCCCGACGCGAAGTCGCCCTGCTCGACCAGGGACGCCCTCAGCCCGAGCCGCGCCGCCTCCAGGAGGATTCCCGCCCCGGTGATCCCGCCGCCGATGATCAGCACGTCGAGCGGCTCGCCGAGCCGGGCCCACGTCTCGTCTCGCCAGGTCCCGTCCCAGCGGAGCCGCACGTCCGCGTTCAAGCGCTCGGGCTCCTCTCGGTTGAGGGGAGGGTCCTGGATGCCGCCATCCACTCGCCCAGGGCTTCGGCGAGGCGAGCGCGCCGGACGGCCGGGATCTCGGGATACGCCGGAAGGAACAGGACGTGAGCCATCACCGCCTCGGCCTCCGGTGCCGCCACGTCCGGACGCTCCGGCGCCCCCGCCACCGCGGTCAAGCTGCTCGTCCCCGATGTCGCGTCGAAGCCCCAGGAGCGCAGGTGCATCATGAGGCCGGAAGGATCCTCGGTGAGAACGGGAAAGACCCAGTGCGAGTGGTTCTCCACGGCCGAGCCGGGGCGAGCCAGCTCGGGGCCGAGCATGCGGGCGAGCGCCGCGCCGACCTCCGCGCGCGCGCCCACGCGGCCATTCGCCGCCCCCAGCCTCCGGGCCAGCAACGTAAGCAGAGCGGCCGCCGGCCGCCGGCGCAGGCGTGCGAGAAGCCCATCGTGACGGAACGTGCGCGCCGCGCGACGAAGCACGTCGTCGAAGTCCCGCCCCCGCACGCGGCACC
Source organism: uncultured Gemmatimonadaceae bacterium (assembly GCA_964412015.1). Classification (GTDB taxonomy): domain Bacteria; phylum Gemmatimonadota; class Gemmatimonadetes; order Longimicrobiales; family Gaopeijiaceae; genus SZUA-318. The sequence continues at coordinate 27,368 of CAYPMO010000016.1, forward strand.
AGGCCCTGAACAGAGCGAACAGCGGCCGGGCGCCGAGCGCGGCCAGAGTGGCGTACTTCAGGAGCCGACGGAGATAGTCCCGGCGGGACTGCACGGGGTAGCCACGCTGGATCTCCTCCATCCTGGCCCGCAGCGCCGCGTCGCGCACGAAGAGGACGCCGCCGCCGACGGCCGTGCCCGTCTTGATCGGGCCGAACGAGAGCATCCGCACGTCGCTCGCGGGGTCGCCGAAGAACCGTCCCGGAACGTACGACTGCGCGCAGTCCTCGACGAACACGAGCCCGTGCCGATGAGCGACCTCGCGGGCGTGCCGGAAGTCGCAGGCGGCCCCGAAGAGGTGCGCCGCCACCAGGACCCGGGAGCGGGTCGAGATCGCGCTCTCGAGGACCGCCGGGACGGGCTCGAGCGTATGGGAATCCACGTCCACCGGGACCGGCACTAGCCCATGGGCACGAACGATCCTGGCCATGTCCGGGACCGTGATCGCGGTCAGGAGGACCTCGCTGCCCTCCTCCAGGGCCAAGGCCTCCAGGAGCAGGTCGAATCCCGAGCGCACGGCCAGGCACACGATGGCCTCGTCGCCCGCGGGCAGCGTCGCGAGCACCCGCCGCTCCGCCTCCCGCCGCCGTCCCGCGAGCACGCAGGCCAGCATGCCGAAGACCAGGTCGCCCCAGGAGATGTCCAACCGTGCTCGAAAGACCATGGATCCCACGCTAACGCGATCGGGGGCCGATCGGCAGGGCCGGGACCTCAGAAATAGAGGTACGCCTGGGTCTTCAAGCCCCACACGGTGTCGCCCGACTGCGGCCGCCACACGTCCAGATTCGCGCTCACCTTGTTCCGGCCCTGGAAATGCACGACGAATCCGGGCGTCACGACGAGGCCTCCGTCCGACGCGGCGTCCCGGTCCGGGTCGCCCCAGCTCACCCGCCCCACGGGCTCGACCGCCCGCACCCGGCCCGTTCCCTCCACCGGAATGCGGTACGTCGCGATGCCCTGCCAGGCGAGGAACGTGCTGCCGTCGCCGCCCGCGTCCAGGTTCCGCCAGTTCTCCCCCGTCATGAAGCCGGCCTGGAGGTGGAGGCCCCGGGTGAAGCTCCCCACCTCGACGTCGAGCGCGACGGCCGGCGCATAGGCGTCCTCGCCGGTCACGGCGTTGGGGAAGTCGTGGAGCCCACCGTTGAGCGCCAACGTGACGTCCTCCGCGGGATGCAGAGCCAGGCGCCCCGAGAACGACTTGGCGCCGTTCTCCTCACGGCGGTTGGGGCCGGCGCCGTTCGTCACCGCGAAAAGGTATCCGACCTTCCCGCCCTCGGATTCTCCCTCGAGCAGCGCACCCACGTCGAGCGACGAGAACTGGAGCTGCTCGGAGAAGCGCGAGTAGGAGCACACCCCGCCCACACCCGCGCACCCGAACGCCCCGCGGACGTCGGCGTCGCGCTCCACGACGAGGATCTCCGACGAGCTGGTAAGCTCGAAGACGTCGAACGCGCGCTTGAATTGACCGAGCGAAAGGCGCGTGTCGGAGCCGAGGGCGAAGCGCAAGAACGCATAGCGCGCCACGGCCGACCCGCCCGACACGTCGACCTGCACCGCCCCGTCGATCCAGTCGTTGACACGCGTTCCCACCCAGATCCGCGCCCTCCTCATCATGAACTCGGACGTGTGCTCGCCCTCCGCGGACGTCGTGTTCCCCTGGAGGTGGACACGGCCCCCGACCTCGGTGCGCTGGATGGGCTCGCGCGGCTCGACGGCCTGGGCGGCCGCGCCGGACGAGAAGAGTGCGGCGGCCAGCATGGCGGCCGCCGATCGGGCGAGGGTCGAGAACGGGATGAGGGACATGCCGGATCCATGCGGTTGTCGGTGCGAACCGGTCGAGGCCGGGGCGCCCGGGCGGGCGCATGGCCGGCTGGAATCCTGTCACGGGAGCGGGGCCCCGGCAATGACCGGGGCCCCGCCGCCCGGACACCCTACGCCGGCGCTGGCTTCGCTCCCGCCGCCGATACCGCCTCGGCCTTCGTCGGCGGGTGGAGCGCCAGCGCCACCGCCGCGGCCGCGATGCACGCGATCCCCGCCGGGATGAGCGCGCCGGCCCAGGCTCCCGAGTCACCCATGATGCCGCCCAGGATCGGGCCGAACACGCCACCCACGCCGTAGCTCAGGAAGACCCAAGGATAGTTCGTACCTACGTTCTGGTTCCCGAACAGGTCGGCCGTGATCGCCGGGAACAGCGCGAAGTTCCCGCCGAAGTTGAACCCGATGAGCGCAGCGCCCAGGTAGAGCCCCCACTCGATCCCACCCACGAAGTAGAAGCCGATCATCACGATGCCCTGGATCAGGGTCATGAGCGCGATCGAGTACTTCCGGCCCAGCTTGTCGGAGATCATCCCCCAGATGATGCGGCCGAGTCCGTTGCACAGCGCGTAGAAGAGACCCATCGCCGTGGCGGCCACCACCGTCGCCTCCTCCCTCGCCATGCCGTTCGCGGTCAGCGCGTCGATCCCGAACAGGCTGATGATCCCGATGACCATGAGCCCCGCGAGCGCACCCACGGTGAAGATGATGAACAGCTCCCAGAACTGCGCCGTGCGCATCATCTCGGGGGCCGTGAACAGCACTCCGCCGGACGTGGCCGACGCGGCGGGCGGCGTCCAACCTTCCGGCTGCCAGCCGGCGGGTGGGTTCACCATGACGAGCGAGCCGAGTCCCACGAGCACCGCGAACAGGATCCCGTAGAGCAGGAACACCTGGTTCACGGTCCAACCCGCACCGTAGAGGCCCATCCATCCGGGTGTGAGGTCCACGGGCCCGAACTGGAAGCCGCTCGTGAGCTTGACCCAGATGAGCGCGCCGAACCCGAACCCGGCTACGGCGAGTCCGGTGATCATGCCCTTCTTGTCGGGGAACCATTTCACGAGCGCTGCGATCGGGCACACGTATGCGAGGCCGATGCCCGCGCCGCCGAGGATGCCGACCCCCAGCAGGATGACCGTGAAGCTCGAGCCGCCGAGTCCGGCCAACAGATAGCCCAGCCCGAGCACCAGGCCGCCGGTGAGCGTCACCACCCGGGGTCCGGACTTCTTCTGCCAGCGGCCGGCCACCAGCGCCATGACGACGGCGAACGTGAGGAGCCCGACCGAGAAGATCACCTGCGTCTGCGTGCGTGAGAATTCGTAGGGCGCGGCGGTCAACTTGGCCGTGAACGCCGACCACGCGTAGATGGCCCCGAGGCACACCTGGACCACGATGCCGCCGGTCACCACGAGCCAGCGATTCATCACCTTGGACGAGTTCATATGGGATGCCGCCGATCGAGCCGCGCGAGCGGCTCACGGTTGGGCGCGGGCTGGCAGGAGCCCCTTCGGGCGCCGCGCGCGTCACGGGATTGTGAGCGTCGGTGGGCAGGCGGCGGGAGTCAGTTCAAGGTCGGGAATCGTACCAAGAGGTGCAAGGCCGTGGCCGTGCCGGTCCGGGGTGGGGGCACGGGTCTGCGCGTCAGGCTCGGCGGTCGCGCCAACTCCGGGCGGCGTCCAGGGTCCTGGCCACGTCCTCGTCGGCGTTGTAAGCGCCCACGGAAAACCTCAGGACGCCCTTCCGGACGGAATGGCGCACACCGGCGTCCAGCAGATGCTGGCTGAGCGCGTTCAGGGCCGGGTCGGCGGCGGTGTCGTGCTGACCCCGGCCTATGCCCCCCACCGCGACGACGTGGGCGAGATGCGGCCCCGGCTCGCCGCCGGCGACCGGAAAGCCCAGCGCCAGGAACCCGCGCGCGAGGTCCGCGGCCAGCCTCCGGACGTGGGCCTCGATCCTGGCCACACCCACCCCGTCGATGAGCGCGAGTGAGGCGGCGGCCGCCCTGGCGCCCAGGTAGTTGTAGTTGCCGAGGTCGAAGCGGCGCGCGCCCGCGGCGTAGGGCAGGTGTTCCCCGCCGCTCCTGGCCGTCTCTCCCGCGTCGGTCCCCAGGTCCATGCCGTACCGGGCCACGTGACGGGGCACCATGGCCTCGGCGACCCGCCGGCGTACGTAGAGGAAGCCGTATCCGTACAAGGAGAGGAGGCACTTCTGCGTGGCGACGGCGAGGGCGTCGGCCCCCAGCGCATCCACGTCGGTCACGAGCGCGCCCACCGACTGCGCCGCATCCACGACGAGCAGCGCGCCCTGGGCGTGGGCCGCGTCGGCGAGCACGCGGAGGTCGGTCAGGAAGCCGGGGGAGAAGGAGAGCTGGGCGGCCGTGACCACCTTCGTCCGCTCGTCGATCGCCGAGGCCATCGCGTCCAGGGGAAGGTGCCCGTCCCGGGGTTCCACGGCCCGCACCTCGACCCCGTGGAGCTTCCGCAGGTTGTACCAGAGGAAGACGTTGTTCGGGTGCTCCAGGTCCGGGCAGATCACGACGTTGTCGCCGCTCCGCCACGGGATGCTGGACGCGATCAGGTTGAGCCCCTCCGAGACGTTCTTGGTGACGGCCACCTCATCGGGGTGCGCGCCCACCAGCGCCGCCAGACGACTCCGCGATTCCTCGACCGCCTCCTGGAACGCCGCCTTGTCGCCGGTGCCGAGGAGCCGCTCCTCGAGGTGCCGTCGGGCGGCCTCCGCGACCGGCTCGGGCATCAGGCTGCGCAGGGAGATGTCCAGGTACGCCTGGCCGCGCACGCCCGGAAAGAGTGCCCGCAGCTCGCTCAGCTCCATCACGGACCTCGCTTCTCTTCGGACGCCGCCACCAGGACCGTCCCGACCACGTCGCCCATGACGTTGAGCGTGGTGTTCCCCATGTCCACCACGCGGTAGATGCCGCCCACGATGGCCGCGACCTCCAGGGGGAGGTGCAGGGCCTGGACCATGACGAGAGCGACCACGAAGCCCCCGCCCGGGATCCCGCCGGACCCGGCCGAGAGGAGGAAGGCCATCAACGCGACGGTGAACACCTCGCCGGGCCCGAGGGGTACGCCGGCCGCCTGCGCGGTGAAGAGCGCGACCCCCGAGAGGAAGATCGCGGTACCGTCCTTGTTGATCTGCGCACCCAGAGGCAGCGTGAACGCGTACAGGGGGCGCGGGAGCTTCAACTCCTCCGCCACCTCCAGCGACACCGACAGGGACGCCAGACTCGAGGTGGTGGCGATCGTCGTCGCCCAGATGTTCCAGGTCCGCCGGAGGAACGTCCACGGCCGCCACCCGGCGAGCCACCGGAGCGCCACCAGGTAGGCTCCGACCACGATCAGCTGGGCGCCCCACACGCTGCCGACGAAGCCCGCCATGGGGCCGAACAGGAGCGAGCCGTAGCGACCCACCGCGACGGCCATGAGCGCCCCGATCCCGAACGGGGCCACGGCGAGGATCAGGTCCACGAGCTTCCGGAAGAGGGCGGCGAGGTCCGCGTAGAGGTCCCTGAGCCGATCCCGCGAGGAAGCGGGCAGCATGAGCGTGGCGACGCCCAGGAGGACGCCCACGACCACGACCTGGGCCACGTTGCCCTCCGCGAACGCGGCGAAGACGTTCTCCGGCACGAGGTCGAGGAGGATATCCGCGAGCGAGAGCGTCGTGCCCACGTCCCGACCGAGCGGGGCGTCGAGCGTCATCCCGGCGCCCGGCCGGGCGAGCGCCACGGCGGCGACGCCCAGGAGCACCGCCGCCGCCGTGGTGATCGCGAAGTAGACGGTGATCTTCCCGGCCAGACGCCCGAAGGTCTTCAAGTCCGTCAGCGACGTGAGCCCCGCGAGGAGGTTACAGAGGACGAGCGGCACCGCGGCCATCATGAGGAGCCGGATGAACAGCGTCCCGACCGGCTCGATCATGGTCACGCGCTCGCCGAGGAGCGCGCCCAGGACGGCGCCGACCGCCATTCCCACGAGGATCCAGCCGCCGAGGCCTACGGGGCGCCGGCCCGGCTTGGGGGAGGCGGTGGTCATGGGACCAACTTGCGCGGGGCTGCCCTGGTGGCAAGTGTGGGCTGGTCCGAGCGAGACGTCACGACTGGTCGGAACGGAGGAGACCGAGCGAATGATACGTCGCCTGCTGGTGGCCGCGGCGATGCTGGGCGTATGGGCCTGCGGTCAGAGCGCCGATCCCGACGCGACCACGAACCGCGACACGCTCACGCGCCGACAGAAGGACTCGATCGTGTCCACGATGCCGATTCCCGGCGCGTCCGGGATCCGTGGCGCCCAGACCGCGGCCGACCGCGCCGCCGAGCGCGCCCAGCGGCACGACACGATCCGCTGAACACCCGCCTCACAGCAGCCCGAAGTGGCGGCATCCCTCCAGGACCCCGCCGGCGTACGGAGCCCGGGCGAAATAGACCCGGTCGAGGATCCCCAGCCGGGCGGCGTCGCGCTGAAGGTCGCGCCGGAGTGCCTCCGGCGCGTTCCCGACCAGGATCCCCTTGAACCCGGCCAGCATGGCGGCCGCATCGTTGCCCGAGTCACCCGCGTAGACGAGGCGCTCGGCATCCACCCCGGTCTCGCGCAGGATGTGGCGAACCGCGAAATCCTTCGCCACGCCCGCCGGCAGGAGGTCCACCAGCCCCAGGCCGTCCGACGCCTGCACGCTGTAGACCACCCTCACCCGGTCCCGCAGGGCGCCGAGCCGCGCGTCGAGCGCGGCGAGCAGCGCGCCGTGGTCGGCCCCGGGCGCGAGCTCGTAGCTCACCTTGAAGGGCGTCTGGCGATCCTCGCTCTGGAGCTCGAGCCCGGCCAGGCCGGACACGCGTTCGCGCACCTCGCGGGCGCTCAGGCCGCCCCACGCCTCCCGCATGCTCCGGGCGTAACCCTCGTCGAGCACGTACGCGCCGGACCCCGCCACGTACACGGACGTTCCCACGTCGCAGGCGAGGTACGCCGGCTCCGGCAGCCCGTGCTCCTCGATCCCCCGCAGGGCCAGCCGGAAGTCCCTCCCCGTCGCGTACGCCAGGCAGAGTGCCGGCCTCGCCTCCACCTCCTCACGGAACGCCGAGACGGCCGCCTCCCAGACCGGACCCTCCTCCAGCGGGATCACCGTGCCGTCCATGTCGCACGCCAGCACCAAGTCCCATGCAGCCACGGATCCCCCTTGAGATGAACCTTTTGGAGACAAGAGGTTACGCTGAAAGGCCCCCCTGAACCACATCAGAGGATCGCGCGAACATGAGCCGGGCGCACGACGCCGATGAGTCCAGACCTCCCCCTCCGTCGGCGGGAGCGTCCCCCGCGGCCCCGCTCGATCCACCCCCGGGTGGCCCCGCCACGGGTCGGAGCCCCGGCCTCTACATCCTCTCCCTGAGCGTGCACGGCCTGGTGCGCGGACGGGACATGGAACTCGGCAGGGACGCCGACACGGGCGGGCAGGTGGCGTACGTCGTGGATCAGGCGCGCGCGCTGGCCCGGGTCCCGGACGTCGCGCGGGTGGATCTCGTGACCCGCCGGATCCAGGATCGAGTGGTTCATGAGAGCTACGCCGCGCCCACGGAAGCGTTGTCGGCCGGCGCCCGCATCGTGCGGCTTCCGTTCGGCCCGCGGCGATACCTCCACAAGGAGCGCCTCTGGCCGCACCTCCCGAGCCTGGTGGACCAGATCATACGTCATATCCGCGCGGAGCGCCGGGCTCCCGATGTCGTGCACGGGCATTACGCGGATGCGGGATTCGTGGGATCCCAGGTCGCCAAGGTCCTGGGGGTCCCGTTCCTCTTCACCGGGCACTCGCTCGGACGCGTCAAGGCGGCGCGCCTGCGCGAGCATGGGCAGGACGAAGCGGTCCTCGAGGAGCGTTACCGTTTCGTCCGGCGCATCGAGGCGGAGGAAGGCGCTCTGGAAACGGCCGCCGCGGTGATCGCGAGCACGCACCAGGAGGTGGACGAGCAGTACGCGCTCTACCACCACTACCGACGCCAGCGGATGGTCGTGATTCCGCCGGGCGTCGACCTGTCCCGCTTCACTCCTCCGGACGTCGACGAGGCGGCCCCGTGGAGGCCCACCCGAGCGTCACCCCGTATCGCGGGCGAGGTCCGGCGATTCCTCGCGCAGCCGGACAAACCCCTCATCCTGGCCATGGCCAGGCCCGACGAGAGGAAGAACTTCGCGACGCTGCTGGAGGCATACGGGCGGAACCAGGCGTTGCGCGAGCGGGCCAACCTCCTCCTGGTGGCCGGGACCCGTGACGACATCCGGGAGATGCCGCCGGGTGCGCGCAGGGTGCTCACGGAGATCCTCCTCCTCATCGACCGCTACGACCTGTACGGTTTGGTTGCGTACCCGAAAGCGCACGGCCCCGACGACGTCGCCGATCTGTATCGGATGGCCGCGGCATCCGGCGGCGTCTTCGTGAACCCGGCCCTCACCGAGCCGTTCGGCTTGACCCTGTTGGAAGCGGCGGCCAGCGGGCTCCCCGTGCTCGCCACCAACGACGGCGGTCCCCGGGACATCCTGGAGGCGTGTCGAAACGGGCTCCTCCTGGACCCACGCGACGCCGAGGACATGGGATTCCGGATCCTGGCGGCGCTGGAGGACCGGGCCCGCTGGGAGAAATGGTCGAGGAACGGACTGCGCGGCGTGCGCACGTCGTTCACGTGGGAGAGCCATGCCTGCAGGTACCTGGAGGTGGCGCGGGCCGCTCTGAGCGAGACCGGGGAGATCCGGCCGGTGATGGGACGGAGTCGCCTGCCGGGGATCGACCGCATCCTCGTCGCCAACATCGACCACACCCTCTCGGACGACATCGCGGCCTTGCGAGAGCTTCTCCGCGCCCTCAGGGAGGCGGGGGACAACGTCGGGTTCGCGCTGACCACGGGGAAGCCCCTCCCGATGGCCGTCGAGATCCTCGCGCATCTTGGGATCCCTCCTCCCGACATCCTCGTCTGCGCGACGGGCACCAGCATCTACTATGGAGCCTCGCTCACCCCGGACCGGTCCTGGGAGCGTCAGATCAACTACTGCTGGGAGCCCGAGCGTGTGAAGGCGGCGCTGGCGGCCGTACCGGGCCTCGCGCTCCTGGACGACGAGCCCGCCACGCGGTTCCGGCTCCGATTCCGTCCCGAGGATCCCCACTCCCCGAGCCTCCAGGTCATCCGGCGGACGCTCCGAAGGGAGGGACTGCGGGTCACGGCCACGCTCGATCGCGGCCGGGACCTGGACGTCACGCCGGTGAGCGCTTCGCCAGGCCTCGCCATTCGATTCCTCGCCTACAAATGGGACTTGCCGCCCGATCGCATGCTCGTGACCGGCGACTCGGGCAACGACGCCGACGCGTTGGCGGGAGACATGCTGGGCGTCGTCGTCGGGAATCACTCCGCCGAGCTGGAGGCCCTCCGTGACCGACCCCGGGTCTACTTCAGCGACAGGCCCCACGCGTGGGGGATCCTCGACGGGATACGGCACTACGACTTCTTCGGATCCATCCGCGTCCCCGATAGCTCCGAACCTTCCCTGGAGACGACCACGGCATGACGGGCCACATTCAGGCGCTCCTGACACGCCACCGAGCGGAAGCCTACCTGCTCTTTCGACGTTACCGGGCCCTGGGGCGGAGTCTCCTGAGTTGGTCCGATCTGACGTATGAATTCGACCAGTTCTGTGAGACCGAGGCGGGACAGGCTCTGGCCGACTCGGCCCTGAGGGCCCTGATCCGGTCCACGCAAGAGGCCGTCGTGCACGGCCCGTCGTTCTATCTGGCAGTCCGCAGACGGGTCGCGAAATGGCGCTACCTCATCGTCCACGCCGAGGAGATGATCTGCCGGGAGATCTCGGTCGCGGAGTTCCTGGCGTCCAAGGAGCGCCTGGCTGGGCACGTGATCCAGGAGGGCTCGTGGACGCTCGAGGTGGATCTGGGCCCGTTCGAGCGTGGGTTCCCGCGTCTCTCCGAGTCCCGTTCGATCGGACAGGGCGTCCGGTTCCTCAATCGTCATCTGTCGGCCCGTGTCTTCGCTCGCAGCCGGGACGGGATGGAGCGGCTCTTCGACTTCCTCCGCGTGCATCACGTACGGGGCCGGCAGCTCATGCTCAACGGCAGCGTGGGCGACGTCCAGGCGCTCCAGGTGGCCCTGCGCGAGGCCAGGGATCTCCTGGACGGAAACGAAGCCGACCAAGGCTGGGACGTGCACGGCGCGCGCCTCCGGGCCCTGGGCTTCGAGCCCGGCTGGGGCCGTTCGTCCGAACGGATCCGGGAGACCATGGGGCTCCTGTCGGACATCCTCGAGGCTCCGGCCCCGGACAACCTGGAGGCGTTCCTCGCCCGCGTGCCGATGGTCTTCTCCATCGCGATCATCTCGCCGCACGGTTACTTCGGGCAGTCCGGCGTGCTGGGCAAACCGGACACCGGGGGGCAGGTGGTCTACATCCTCGACCAGGTCAGGGCCCTGGAGCGGGCGATGCGGACCTCCATCCACGAACAGGGACTGGACGTGGAGCCCCAGATCATCGTGGTCAGCCGTCTCATCCCGGAGGCCTCGGGAACGACGTGTGATCTTCCACGGGAGCCTCTCATGGGGACCCGGAACGCCCGCATCCTGCGCGTTCCCTTCCGGGACGAAGCCGGCGAGATCGTTCAGGAGTGGGTCTCTCGCTTCGAGATCTGGCCCTACCTGGAGGACTTCGTGCAGGAGGCCGAGGGGCGACTCGTGACCGAGCTGGGCGAGAAGCCGGACTTCATCATCGGCAACTACTCGGACGGGAACCTGGTGGCGAGCCTCATGGCGCAGCGGCTGGGCGTGACCCAGTGCAACATCGCCCACGCCCTGGAGAAGACGAAATATGTCAACTCGGACCTCTACTGGCCCGAGCATGAGGAGGAACGCCACTTCTCATGCCAGTTCACCGCCGATCTCATCTCGATGAACACGGCGGACTTCATCATCACCAGCACATACCAGGAGATCGCGGGCACGGACGAGAGCGTGGGGCAATACGAGAGCTACCAGGCGTTCACCATGCCCGGCCTGTTCCGCGTGACGTCCGGCGTGGACGCCTTCGACCCCAAGTTCAACATCGTCGCGCCCGGAGCCGACACGGAGATCTTCTTTCCCTTCACGGATACGGAACGCCGGATGCCCGACGTCCGGGAGGAGATCCGGGCCCTGGTCTACGGCGGGCTGCAACCCAATGCCCGGGGCCAACTGAAGGCGACGGAGAAGCCCCTGCTGTTCGCGATGTCCCGGCTGGACCCCATCAAGAACATGACCGGCCTCCTGGACTGGTACGGCAGGACGCCTGAGCTGCGGGAGCTGGTCAACCTCCTGCTCGTGGGAGGAGAGGTGGACCCGGGCCACTCCACGGACCCGGAAGAGCGGGCTCAGATCGAGCAGATGCACCACCTCTTCGACGCCCACGCGCTGGACGGCGAAGCACGCTGGGTAAGGATGCAGACGGACAAGAACCGCGTCGGCGAGCTCTACAGGGTGGTGGCGGACACCCGGGGCGCTTTCGTGCAGCCGGCGCTCTTCGAGGGCTTCGGACTCACGGTGGTGGAAGCCATGAGCTCCGGATTGCCCGTGTTCGCCACGCGCTACGGGGGACCCCTGGAGGTGGTGACGAACGGGAAGTCCGGCTTCCACATCGATCCCCACCACGGGGATGACGCGGCCCGGCTGATGGTGGGGTTCTTCCTCGCGTGCCGGGAGAAGCCGGCGGACTGGGACGAAATCTCCCGGGCCGCCATCGCCCGCGTGCGCGAGAAGTACGACTGGGAGCTCTACGCCACCAAGCTGCTCGCTCTCTCGCGGATCTACGGTTTCTGGAAGTACATCACCAACATCGAGCGGGAAGAGACCCGTCGGTACCTGGACATGTTCTACGGGTTGGTCTTCCGGCCCCTGGCCCGCGGCATCCGGCCGGGCCGTCACGCTCGCGGCCCACAAGACACGATAGAGGAGGGAATCGAATGAGCTTCGACGCTATTCTCCAGCGGACCTTCTGGGGCAACACGCTCTGGGAGTGGAGTGCGGCCCTCGCCGTGGGTCTCATCGTGGGCTTCGGGCTGCGGTTGGTCGCTCGCGTTGTCGTATCCAAAACCCGGGCCCTCGCCGACAGAACCGCCACCGGCATCGACAACCTGGTGGTGGACCTCGTGCTGCGGACCAAGGGACTGGTCATCTTCCTCGTCGCCCTGTGGGCGGCGTCGCTCATGCTGGACCTCTCCGGCACCGTGCAGGGGCGGATCCGCTCGCTCCTCGTGCTCGGGCTGCTCGTCCAGGCCGGGATCTGGGCAGGCGGCATCGTGCAGCACTTCCTCGAGGTGTACAAGCAGCGCGCGCTGGAGGAAGACCCCGGCGTGGCCACCGCCGTGGGGGCCCTGGGGTTCATCGGCCGGCTCGTCATCTGGTCGCTCGTCCTGTTGCTCGCCCTCGAGAACCTGGGCGTGGACGTCACCACCCTGGTGACCACCCTGGGGATCGGGGGCATCGCGGTCGCCCTGGCGCTGCAGAACGTCCTGTCGGATCTGTTCGCGTCCCTTTCGATCCTCTTCGACAAGCCGTTCGTCGTCGGCGACTTCATCATCGTGGGTGACCTGCTGGGAACCGTGGAGCACGTGGGCCTCAAGACCACTCGGATCCGCGCGCTGGGCGGGGAGCAGCTCATCTTCTCCAACCGGGACCTCCTGGACAGCCGCATCCGGAACTTCAAGCGGATGAACGAGCGGCGCATCGCATTCCAGGTGGGCGTCCAGTACGACACCGGCCTGGAGAAGCTCGAGCGCATCCCGGGGATGATCCGGGACATCGTGGAGGCCCAGGAGCAGGCGCGCTTCGACCGGTGCCACTTCAAGGGCTTCGGGGACTCCTCGCTCGACTTCGAGACCGTGTACTACGTGCTCGTGCCGGACTACGCAGCCTACATGGATACCCAGCAGGCGATCAATCTGGAGATGTATCGCCGGTTCGCCGAGGAAGGGATCGAGTTCGCCTTCCCGACGCGGACGGTACATCTGTTCGCGGCAGGGTAGGGCCGGCGCGGTCGCTCGCCACGGGTGTTCGCCCTCGGCGGCGGTCACGGACTCGCCGGACGGGCCGAAGTGGCCCATCTTAGGCGGCGATGAATTCGACGTCCGAGCGGGACCGGCGCCTGGCCGCCGTCTGGTTCGCCGACATCGTGGGCTACACGTCGCTCTCGGCCAAAGATGAGGACGCGGCGCTCCAGATCGTTGGGGAATTCCAGCGTCTGGCCCAGGAAGTAGTGCCGCAGTTCCAGGGCCGCGTGGTGAAGTACATCGGCGACGCGGCCCTCGCCGAGTTCGCCAGCGTGGACGGAGCGCTCCGCTCTGCGCTCACCCTGATGGAGCGCTTCAACGAGGACGCGACCGTGCGCCAGCACGGCACGACGCTCCGGGTTGGGGTCAACGTGGGCGAGGTCATCACCGCGCCCGACGGCGACATCTACGGCGACGGGGTGAACCTGGCGTCGCGCCTCCAATCCCAGGCCGCTCCCGGCCAGGTCGTCGCCAGCGAAGCCGTCCACGCCCAGATCCGCCAGCGCCCGGTCTTCCGTACGGAGCCGCTCGGAGCGAAGGCCGTGAAGGGCATTTCCGACCCGGTGCGCATCTATGCCGTCACGCTGCTCGAGGCCGGCGAGGGGGTGGTCCCGGTCGCGGCCCCCGTGCGGCTCGAGCCCATGCCCCGAAAGGCCCTGCCCTGGATCCCGATCGCCCTCGCCGCCGTCGCGGTCGTCGTGGGAATCTTCCTCCTCCCACCTCTGTTCGCCGGCCGGACGATCCTGGGTCCCCCGACCTTCCCGGTGGTGGAGGGAGGGCTCGATGTGAACGGGGCGATCACGCTCACGTTCTCCGGCGAGGTGGATCCTGCAACCGCGACGAGTCGCCACGTACGCCTCATGGACGCCTCGGGAGGACCCGTTCCGGCGGAGGTCGCGCTCGGGGCGGACAAGCGCTCGGTCACCCTCGATCCGCTCCGTCCTCTCGCCTACGGCACGGGCTACACGCTCGTGGTGAGCGATTCCCTCCTCGGAGCCGACGGCGACCCGGTGCAGGGTCCGCAGGGCGGACTCGGAGCCTCGTTCGCCATCGCCACGCAGCCCGTTCCCGCAGGTGGGCCCCGACCCACGGTGCGTGTCGCCGAGGGCTTCGACGCCGACCGGGCGGACCAGCGCGGCCCGATCCCGCTCCGCTTCAGCGAGCCCGTGGACCCCGCGACCGCCAGCGCCGGCGGGATCCGCATGGCCGGGTCGGACGGCGGCGAGGTGTCCGTCACCCTGCTCTTCACGGACGAGAACCGCGAGGTGCGCGTCGAGCCCACGAGCGCGCTCTCGGCCGGGGCGAGCTACGTGGTCCGGATCGACTCCACGGTCACGAGCGCGACCGGCGTCGCGGTGACGCCGGATAGCGTCCCCTTCCGCGTGGTGCCGCGCACGGCGCTGGCCACCGGGGCCGCCGAGGCCCCGCGGCCCCAGACTGCCGCATCGAGTGGAGGCGCTCCCGCGCCGGCCGGCGGCACGGGCCCGGCCTCGCTCGCGCTCGACATCCAACCGGATGCGGGCCGCCCGTTCGTGAAGGTCGTGGTGGACGGCGACACGCTGGGGCCGCCGCCGGTCTCCGGGGTTTCCCTCGCCCCGGAGCAGCCGCACACGATCGTGGTCGTGGGCACGCCCGAACTCTCGGCGCACTCGATCACGGTCTTCGAGCGGACGGTCACCCCCACGCCCGGTGAGGCCGTCCGGATCGAGGCCCGGATCATCCCGTTCGGCTCCATCGACGTGGTGTCGGAGCCTCGCGGCATCGTGTTCATCAACGGCCGCCAGGTCGGCCGAACGCCCGTGGCCGGCATCCCGGTGATGGCCGGGCGCGTTCACCGGATCGAGATCCGTCCGCTGCCGGCCGATGCCCGCCGCGTAGGTGTGTTCACGGGCGAGTTCCGCGTGGCCCCGTTCGAGTGGAAGTCGCTCGGCCGCGTGACCCTCCCGCCGAGGGGATAGGCGGCAGGCGGCCGGCGCGGCGTCGCCGATGCGCACACGCGCGTCGTTCCCTACTTTGCGGAAGCGACCTCGATCCCCCGAGTTGGCCGCGATGACATCCCCGATCCGCATCGTCAGCCTCGTGCTGCTCCTCGCTGCGCACGGAGCAACGTCGCCCCCCCACGCCCCCGCTCAACCCATCGCCAAGGCGAGCTTCCTCGCGGAGGGTTCCTGGGAGCTTCCCTCGACGGGCGCCGGCGCGCTCGAGCGGCCCAGATCGGTGGCCTGGGCGACGGGGGACCGGATCCACGTCGCGGACGAGCGCGGCACGGTCGCGGTCTTCGACGCGGCGGGGTCGCTCCTGCGGACCTACGGAGACGGCAGCCTGAAGAAGGTCGCCTCGCTCGCGGTCGACGCCGCCGGCCGGGCCTACGTGCTGGACGTCGATCAGAAGTCCGTACTCGTCTTCGACGAGGACGGGAACGTGATCCACAGGGTCGGGTCCGGAGGTGGGTCCGCCGGACGGCTCGACGAGCCGGCGGACGTCGCGGTGGACGCGGGAAGCAGAGTCTACGTCCTCGACCGCGGCCGCCGCGGTGTGCAGGTCTTCGCGCTGGACGGGACGTTCCTGCACGACATCGCGCTCCCGCTGGACGTGAAGAACCCGTGCGCGCTCGGCGTAGCGACCTCGGGCGCCGTCTTCGTCGCGGACAAGGACGCGCCCGGAAGCCTCGTCCGCCTCCCCAACCTGATCGAAGCTCTCGCGCTCGCCGGCGGGCCGCCGCCGAGCGCGGAGCGCATGCAGCTACGTTCCGCCGACGTGCGCGAGCCCGTCGCCGTGGTGGCGACGCCGACCGGCACGGTGGCCGTCGGGGACCGGGAGAGCGGCGTGCTCTGGTGTGCCGACGCCACGGGAGAGCCGGCCGTGGGGTCCGACGACCGCCTCTACGGAGGCAAGGGGTCGGGCCGCGGGTCGTTCCGGAGGCTGGCCGACATGACGCTGGCCGGCACGGACGAGATGGTCCTGCTCGACTCGGAGGTGAGGAAGATCGAGCGCATCCGACTCGTCCTGGAAGAGAATCGCACGACCCAGGAGGCGCTGGACTACCCGGTCCTGATCCAGTCTGTCGAGGCCGGGCTCGAGGGGAGCATCCTCGCCACGGCCTCGCGGGCGGGAGGTACCGAGTGGTACGCCGTCGCCGACCGGGAGGGCCGCGGCCTCCGCGTGGTCGAGGCCCGCATGGCGGAGCGGACCGGCGTCTTCGGAGAGCGGATCCGCGTGCCGGAGGCGATGAGCGGCGCCGTGATCCACGATCTCGCCCCCGTAGTGGAGCGGGTCGGCGGCGTGGCCGTGAACGACACCCTCCTCGTGGCGACGGAGCCCCGCCGGAACCGCTTCCACGTCGTGGACCTGCGCACCGACGCGGTGATCGGCGCGTTCGGGCATGAATACTCCGATGACCGCCGTCTGCGCGGTCCGGAAGGTGTCGCGCTGTTCCCCGACGGGCGCATCGCGGTCGCGGACCGGGGCAACGACCGCATCGCGGTGTTCAGCGCGGACGTCGCCACCCTCCTGGGCACCTACGCGCTGCCCAAGGCCAAGGGCGTCACGATCTCGCCCGACGGCAGGATGTTCGCGTGGGACGAAGACGGCCTCCAGGCGGGTGAGATTTCCCTCACCGGCGGCGCACTCGCGCCGCTTCCGCCGTCCGTGGTGGGAGCGGGCGTAGCGGCCCTCACCGTGGATGGCGCCGGGAACCTCTACGCGTTGCGCCGCGAGTCGGGACGCATCGCGATCCTGGACGCCGCGTTGGACCGCGTGCTCGCCCGCGTCGGCTCCGAGGAAGGGCTGGAAAAAGGAGACCACCTGACCGTGGACGCGGACGGAAACATCTACGCGACCAGCCTCGAACGCGGCGAGACGTCCGTCGTGCGGTGGGGTGTCGAGGTCCCGCCCGTCGCATCGCTGACCGCCGCGTGGGAGCCCGATGCCGCGATCCTGCGCTGGAGCGAGGTTCCAGGCTCGTTCGTGACCGGGTACCAGGTCGAGGGCGCATCCTCCGCCGACGGTCCATGGTCGCGCGTGGCGGTGACCGAGCGGACCGAAGCCGACGTGCGGGACCCGGCGATCACGCGCTACCGCGTCTCCTCTCGGACGATCTCGGGCGCCGTGGGCGCGCCCTCTCCGGTCGTCCCCGTCCTCCACCTCGCCGCCGCGGACGCGCTGCGCGCTGGACGATGGGACGAGGCGCGGCGGCGGGCGCTCGAGGCGCTGGGCACCGTGGAAGGTGGAGCGGCGAGCGTCTCCGCCGCCGTGACCGAGGCGCTCGCCTGGGAGGGGTTCGTCGCCGCTCACGAGCTGGAAGACTGCGCGGACGTGCTCGCGTGGCAGGAACGCTTGGGCGGAAGCATCCCGGCGGGCGCGGGATTCGACCACGCGCGGCGGCTCGCCGACGCGCTCCGGAAGCAGAACGATATCGGTGCGGCCACGACGCGCGCCCTCGAGGCGCTCGACCTGGCCGCGGCGGCGCCCGCGACCGCCCCGCGAGAGCAGGTGGCGGCGCTGCGGGAGACTGTCTTCGCGGACGGCGCCGGGCTCGGCCTCTGGGACCGGGTCGCGACGGTCGGGGAGGATATGCTGCGGGACGCCCCCGAGCGCGCGACGGACGTGCCGTTCGTCGAGGCACTCACGATCGCACACCTCAAGGCGGGGTCCGCCGGCCGCGCCACCGAGCTGCTCGACCGGCTGCTGGCTGCAGGCGGGTCGGAGGCTCCTTCGCGCTCGCTCCTCGTCCTCTCGCTCATGGCCGCGGCCGCGCGCGAGGACTTCGCGCGCGCAGAGGAGCTGGCGGCCACGCTCGGGGACAGCATCCCCCGAGCGCTCTGGGTGGACTACGAGGAGACGATGGCCCGCGTGTGGCTCCGTACGGGGAAGCTGGCCGAGGCGCGGGCCGAGATCCTCTCCCTGCTCGGTGAGACTGGTGAGCCCGGGGCCGTAGCCGATCCGGCCGTGCGAAGCACGGTCCTGTCCGTGTTCGGCGGGTCCGTGGAAGCCGGCCAGACGCCCGACGCCCGGGCCATGCTCGACAGCATCGTCTCGGTCATGCCGGAGGGCCTGGCCGAGGTCCGCTCCGAGCTCCTCTCGGCGACGGACTCCGTGGAGGCCATCGCCGACACGAGAGCCAAGCTCGGCGAAGGCATCGGCTACTTCCGGGACGCGCTCTTCCGGGACGCCCTCCGGTTCTTCCAGGCCGCCGACGCGAGGACCGACCTGGACGTGGACCAGCGCTTGATCGTGAAGGAGATCCTGTCCGCCGTGTTCTACTCGCTCGGGCGGACCGACGACGCCGACGAGATCTTCCGGGGCCTCTTCGCGGTGGACCCGGACTTCCATCTCGATGTTCACCTGGAGAAGGTGAACCGACTCTACGGCCTCACGATCTTCACCGAGGAGATGCTGGTCCGGTTCCGCGACCTCGGGCCGATCATGTAGCCGGAGGACCCGTCGCTCTCACGGCGGTGGTGGGTGCGCAAGCCGTGGGGTGTCCGGTTGCAGGAGTCTGAACGTCGCTTCATCCGCACCTCATCAACGCTTCATGTGCCGGCCGTGAGCTTGCGTCATCCACATGACGCACCCGTTCGGAAGACGACACGTGAAGACGATGCTCACGCCCCTTCTCGCGCTCCTGTCGACCACGGGAGCCCTCCACGGGCCGCCCGCCGCGGGGACGGCGGTTCCGGCCGACAGCCTCCGGCTGGGTGAGGTGCTCGAGCTGGCCGAGACACGCAATCCGGGCTTCCGGGCGTTGCGGGCCGCCGCGCGGGCGGCCGCCTATCGCGAGCCGGAGGCCTCTACGCTGCCCGATCCTGCCTTCCAGATCGGCGTCATGAACTTCGGGTTGCCGGGCCTCGACACCGACATGCCGACCTCGATGGCGCCGTCCGTCCAGGTGACGCAGATGATCCCCTTCCCCGGCAAGCTCTCCCTGAGAGGGGACATCGCGGCGTACGGGACCGGCATGGCCGAGTCCGGCGCGAGCGAGGCCTGGTGGGACGTGCGCGGCCGGGTCTCGGCCATGTTCTACGACATCTACTCCCTCGATCGCCGGATCGAGGTCATGCGCTCCACGCTGGCCCTGCTGCGGGATTTCCAGCAGGTGGCCAAAGCGATCTACGCCTCGGGCATGGGCCGCCAGGCGGACGTCCTCCGCGCCGATGTGGAGGTCGCGCGCATGGACGCGGACATCCGGACGATGGAGGCGATGCGGACCGCCACGGCCGCCCGCCTCAACGTAATGCTCGACCGTCCTGCCGAGACGACCGTCCCTTCCCCGGCGCTCGGAGGCCTGCCCCTGGAGGTGCCGGCGCGAGAGACGCTCCTGGCGTGGGCGAAGGAGACGCGCCCGATGCTCGAGCGCGGGCGTCTCGGGGTCGCGCAAGCCGAGAAGCGGAGTGAGCTCGCGCGCAGCCAGATCTGGCCGGATCTCATGGTCGCATTCCAGTACGGGCAGCGGGGTGGAGCCATGGGTACGGAGCGTATGGGGAGTGCGATGCTGGGCTTCAGCATCCCCCTGCACGCAGGAAAGCGCCAGCTCGCCATGCGGGACGAGGCGGAGGCCATGGAACGCGTGGCGGAGGCGGAGTTGGGCAGCATGGAGGCCGAGGTGGACGCGCGCGTCGCCGAACTGTTGGCCGAGCTCGAGCGCGCGCGCACGCTCGCGGCGCTCTATCGGGACGAGGTGATTCCCGAGGCTCGCGCGAACGTGGAGTCGGCGTTCAGCTCCTACCGGGTCGGCAGCGTCGACTTCATGACGTTGGTCGACGCGCAGATGACCGTGAATCGATACGAGGGCGAGCTCTACGAGCTCCTCGGCGAATACGGCAAGGCCGTGGCGGGCCTCGAGTCCGCCGTGGGCCGCGCCCTTCCGAGAACAGGCCGGCTCCTTGCGGAGGCACGATGAACCCCAAGAAACAGATCCTGCTGAGCGTCGGCATCGTCCTGGCCTCCATAGCCCTGGTCGCGTTCCGCATCGGGACGGGTGGACAGGAAGAGGCAGCGACCGATGGCATGCGGGGCCACGATCATGCCGCGATGGCTGCCGTAGGAGGCGAGCGGAGGCCGGTCCGCCTGGACGCGGAGGACGCGCGTCGCATCGGTGTCGTGTACGCGACCGTGGAGCGGAAGCCGCTCCCGCTCTTCGTGGAGGCGGTCGGGACCGTCGTCTACGATGAGACGCGCCTGACGACAGTCGGTCCGAAGGTCGCGGGC
The DNA here is from genome assembly GCA_964412015.1 of uncultured Gemmatimonadaceae bacterium. GTDB lineage: Bacteria > Gemmatimonadota > Gemmatimonadetes > Longimicrobiales > Gaopeijiaceae > SZUA-318. The sequence goes on from CAYPMO010000016.1 coordinate 47,498, forward strand.
TGGGTGGAGGCGCTGTACGTGGACTTCACGGGCGCGCCGGTGGAGGCCGGCCAGCCCCTGATGGACCTATACGGTCCCGCGCTCGTGTCGGCCCAGGAGGAGCTCGTGCTCGCGGCCCGCCTCGCGAGGAACGCCGGCGCGGGCAGGGCGTCCGAGAACGCCCAGGAACTGCTTCGCTCGGCCCGGCGCCGGTTGGCCTACTGGGACATCCCGCAGGAGGAGATCCGTCGGATCGAGGAGTCGGGCGAGCCCACCAAGACGCTCACCCTCCGGGCTCCGGCCTCGGGCATCGTGGTCGAGAAGAACGTGGTCGAGGGGGACCGGATCATGCCCGGCATGACGGTCTATCGGATCGCCGATCTGTCGCATGTGTGGATCGAGGGCGACGTGTTCGAGAAGGACCTCGCGCTCGTCGACGAGGGTCAGGAGGCCTCAATCTCCTTCCAGGCGTACCCGGGCAAGACGTTCACCGGGCACGTGACGTACGTGCATCCCACTGTCTCCGTGCAGGCGCGCACCGCCCGGATCCGGGTCGAGCTGCCGAATCCGTCGCTCGAGCTGAAGCCGGGGATGTACGCCGAGATCCGCCTGGACATCCCGCAGGCGGCGCCGTCGCTCGTCGTGCCGCGCAGCGCCGTGATCGCGACGGGCGAGCGGGCCATCGTCTTCGTCCAGGCGGCGGACGGCTCGTGGGTGCCGCGGGAGGTCCGCATGGGCCGGACCTCGGGAGCGCTTCAGGAGCTGCTCGCCGGCGTGAGCGAGGGCGAACGCGTGGTGTCCTCCGGGGCCTTCCTCGTAGACGCCGAGTCGAACCTCGGTCAGATGGCGATGCCGGGCATGGACACGGGCGCGCCCGCCGACGAGGGAAGGGAGGTGCCGGACCCCTCCGCGCATCAGGGACATGGCGGCTGAGGACGACGAGGCGATGCTGAAGCGAATCATCGAGGTCTCGGTCCGGAACAGGTTTCTGATCCTCGTCGGCGGCCTGCTCATCGCGGCGGCCGGCGTCTTCGCCATGCGCAGCACGCCGCTCGAGGCCCTTCCCGACCTCTCCGACGTCCAGGTGATCGTCCGCACGGACTACTCCGGCCAGGCGCCCCAGATCGTCGAGGACCAGGTCACCTATCCCATCGCCTCCGAGATGCTGAAGGTCCCGGGCGCCCAGACCGTGCGCGGCACCTCGTTCTTCGGCACCTCGTTCGTCTACGTCATCTTCGACGACGGCACGGATTTGTATTGGGCGCGGAGCCGCGTGCTGGAGTATCTGTCGTCCATCCGCGGCAAGTTGCCCGAGTCGGTGGAGCCGGCGCTCGGACCCGACGCCACCGGTCTGGGCTGGGTCTACCAGTATGCGCTGATCGACACCACCGAGACGATGTCGCTCGCCGACATCCGCTCGTATCAGGACTGGTACCTGCGCTACCAGCTCACCGCGGTGCCGGGTGTGAGTGAGGTGGCCTCGGTCGGTGGCTTCGAGCAGGTCTACGAGGTGACCGTCGATCCCATCAAGCTCCGCGGGTACCGGATCCCGGTCACGAAGGTCATGGACGCCGTCCGCGGCTCGAACGAGGATGTGGGCGCGATGGTGCTCGAGCTGGCCGAGCGCGAGTACATGATCCGCGGGCTCGGTTACCTCCGGGGCATCGAGGACATCGAGAACGTCGTGGTCAGCGCTACCGACGACGGCACACCCGTACGCATAGAGGACGTGGCCACCGTGCGCCTCGCGCCGGACGTGCGCCGGGGCGTGGCCGACCTCGACGGGCGGGGCGACGTCGTGGGCGGCATCGTGATCATGCGTTACGGCGAGAACGCCCTCGCCACGATCGACCGCGTGAAGGCTAAGCTCGCCTCCATCGAGTCGAGCCTCCCCGGCGGCCTGGTGGTGAAGCCGGTCTACGACCGCTCGGACCTCATCCACAGAGCCATCGGGACGCTCAAGGGCAAGCTGATCGAGGAGTCGATCGTCGTCGCGCTCGTCACCATGATCTTCCTCGTTCACGTGCGCAGCGCGCTGGTCGCGATTCTCACGCTCCCGCTCGGGATCCTCATGGCGTTCATCGCGATGCGCGTGTTGGGCATCGGGGCCGACATCATGAGCCTGGGTGGCATCGCGATCGCCATCGGCGCGATGATCGACGCCGCGATCGTAATGATCGAGAACATGCACAAGCACCTCGAGCGCGCGATCGACGAGAAGCGCTCCCGCGCCAGGGAGCTCGGCGTGCCGATCGCCGGCGACGACGGCGGCGAGCGCCTGCACACCAAACTTCTGACCACGCGGGAGCGCTGGGACGTCGTGGTGCGTTCCTCGAAGGAGGTGGGGCCCGCGCTCTTCTTCTCGCTCCTCATCATCACGGTCTCCTTCCTGCCCGTGTTCAGCCTGGAGGCGCAGGAGGGGCGGATGTTCGAGCCGCTCGCGTGGACCAAGACGCTGTCCATGGCGAGCGCGGCGCTTCTCTCGGTGACGATGGTGCCCGTCGCGATGGGGCTCTTCATCCGGGGCCGCATCCACCGGGAGCATGCCAATCCGGTGAACCGTTTCCTGGTCTCGGTCTACCGACCGGTGCTGGAGTTCGCGCTGCGCTTCCGGTGGCCCGTCGTGGCCGGGGCGCTGTCCCTCCTCATCCTGACCGTGTTGCCTTACGGGAAGATCGGATCGGAGTTCATGCCCCCGCTCGACGAGGGAAGCATCCTCTACATGCCGACGACGCTGCCCGGCGTGAGTATCGCGAAAGCGCGCGAGACCCTGCGCGTGCAGGACTCGATCCTGGCGACGTTCCCCGAGGTGGCGAGCGTGTTCGGGAAGGCGGGCCGCGCGACCACGGCCACGGATCCGGCGCCGCTGTCGATGTTCGAGACGACCGTGGTGCTCAAGCCGGTAGAGGAGTGGCGCGAGGGCGTCACGGAGGAGTCCCTCGTGGCGGAGATGGACCACGAGCTGCGCATGGCCGGCGTCACGAACTCGTGGACGATGCCGATCAAGGGCCGCATCGACATGCTGGCGACCGGCATCCGGACCCCTGTCGGCGTGAAGGTCTTCGGACCGAACCTGAACGAGCTCGAGCGCCTGGCCACGGAGGTCGAGGCCGCGGTGAAGATGGTGCCGGGCACGAGGTCGGCGATCGGCGAGCGTGTCGTGTCGGGCTCCTACGTGGACATCGACATCGACCGGGAGGCGGCGGCACGCTACGGCCTCAACGTGAAGCCGATCCAGAGGGTCATCGCCTCGGCCGTGGGAGGCATGAGCATCACGCGGGCGGTCGAGGGGCGCGAGCGCTACAACGTCCGCGTTCGATACCCCCAGGAGCTGCGGGACCAGCCGGAGAAGCTCGCCGAGATCCTGATCCCCGTGGCCGGACGCCAAGGCGCGATGAGTGACATGGCGGCTCCGGCGACGATGGCCGGAGTGGAAGGCGGCGTTCCCACGCAGATCCCCCTCGGGCAGGTCGCGACGATCCGTACCGTGAACGGCCCCATGGCGGTCAAGACCGAGCAGGCCCTCCTCACCGCCTGGGTGTTCGTGGACGTGGAGGGCACCGACCTCGGCTCGTACGTCGCGGCCGCTCAGGAGATGGTGAACCGCATGGTCACGCTGCCGCCCGGGTACTCGCTCGTCTGGTCGGGGCAGTACGAGTACATGCGGCGTGCCAAGGCCAGGCTCCAAGTGGTCGTGCCGGCCACGCTGGCGATCATCTTCCTGCTGCTCTACCTCAATTTCGGGCGCATCGGCGAGACGCTGGTGGTGATGCTCTCGCTGCCGTTCAGCCTGGTGGGGGGCGTCCTCATCCTGGCGGCTCTGGGCTTCAACTGGTCGGTGGCGACGGGCGTGGGCTTCATCGCGCTGGCGGGCGTGGCCGCGGAGATCGGCGTCATCATGCTCCTCTACCTGGGCAACGCCTGGGAAGAGCGGAAGCGCCGCAGTCCGACGCCGGAGTCGCTGCGGGAGGCCGTCATCCACGGCGCTGCGCTGCGCGTGCGCCCGATCATCATGACCGTGACGGCGATCGTGGGAGGCCTGCTCCCCATCTTCTGGGGCCACGGCACCGGGGCGACGGTCATGCGCCGGATCGCGGCGCCCATGGTCGGCGGCATGCTCTCCGCCACGGTGCTCACGCTGCTGGTGATCCCCGCGATCTACTCCCTCTGGCAGGAGGCCGCCCTCCGTCGTCAGAGCCTCACCCGCATGCCCCCGTAGATGACCCGGCCGGTGATGGGTGCGAAGACGAACGCGGCATCGTCCGGATGGCGCTCCTGCTGCACATAATCGAACAGATTGTGCACGCCGCCGAAGAGCATGAAGACACCCCAGACATCCCTGCTGAACTTGCAGTCGGTCACGACGAAGGACGGCGTCCGTACGATCTTGCTCCCAGGACTCCAGACGTCGTCATCCTGGTAGTAGTCGACGTACATGGGGCCCGTGTAATTCGCGCTGACGTTCAGGTTCCAGGGCCCCGGAGTGTAGGTCACCCCGAGCCCCGCCGTGGTGAGGGGCGTGCGCGGAAGGTACTTGCTGTCCTCGGCGTAGTCCGGATGCGCCTCGAGCCAGTCCGGCCGTGCCTGGCTGTACCGGGCGTCGATATACGCTCCGCTCAGGTCCAGCGTGAGGTCCTTCCCGACGGCCGTCTGGATGCCGAGCTCCAATCCCTGGGTATAGGCCTCGGCGATGTTCTGCCACTCATAGGTGTACCCCAGACGCTGCGCGTGCTCGCCGGCACTGGTGAACCCGATCTTGTTCCGCAGGTTGGTGCGGAAGAGGTTCGCGTCGACGACGAGCCTCTGGGACCGATACTCCCCGGACACGTTGAAGCTGATGGACTTCTCGGGTCGCAGCTCCAGCGGCTTGTACACCCGCGGGGACCCACTGCACAGGTGCATCTCCTCGCTGAACCCGTAGGGGACACGGAAGCCGGTCCCCACGCTTCCCCGCAGGACCAGGTTCTCGGTTGCCGTGAGTCGCAACGCCAGCCTGGGGCTGAACGCGTGCTCGTCGTACTGCAGCTCGAGGCCCTCCCCGGAAGCGACCTCACCGACCTCACCGAACTCGTCTCCCGAAGAGTGGAGATCGTACCTGGCCCCCAGAACCAGCTCGGCCGCGCCGGTGAGGTGCCATTCGTCCTGGACGAACGCGGCCATGCCCACGGCGTGCTTCCGCGCCCGGGACATATACGGACGGCCGTAACCCGGATTGGCCGGGTCCACGCTCATGTACTTGCCCGTCTCGTTCAGCTCATTGTACGTGTACTGGAATCCACCCAGAACGTGATGCATGCCGCCCACGGGCCTGGACGCGTTCGCGTCCACGACCCACGTGTCTTCATCAGCGCGGTACGGCGCCATCTCGTCCAGGCCGGGTGGGCTCCCGTGCACGGCCTCGTAGTCGCTGCGAAAGGCGTCGTTCGTCGCGGTACGACCATGCGACGCATGGGACACGTCGAGCGTGACGGCGACGGCGTTGGCGAACGTCTTCGTGTACCGGAGCCCCGCCTCGTATCGATTCGTCTGGATATGCTCGGCGGAGGCCGCGAAGGCGTTGTCCCAGGTCGCCAGGTCGCCCCCCCTCCGGTCCTCGTCCAGGGTCCTGCCGTGGACGGTGAGGTGGTCGTTCCCCAGCACCTGGTCCCAGTCCAGGTGGACGCCCAGCGCGAGATTGTCGCTTTCGACCCGATCGGTGAGGCCGTCACCGTTCTCGTCGATGCCGTCCCCGGTGTTCTTCTGAGCATTCAGGACGGCACCCACGTCCCCGAAGCTCCGGGACGCGATCATGCTGTAGGCGTTGGTGCCCGCCGTCCCGAAGCTGGAGCTCACATCCACTCGCGGTTCGTCCGTGGCGCTCTTGGTGATGATGTTGATGACCCCGGCGATCGCGGAGCTCCCGTAGAGAGCGGAGCCCGCCCCCTTCACCACCTCGATCCGCTCGATGTTGTTCGTCGGGACCTGCTGCAGGCCGTAGACGGCGGCGAGGTCGGAGTAGACCGGTTGTCCGTCGATCAACACCTGGGTGTGCCCGCTCTCCAAGCCCTGCATGCGCACCGTCGAGTAGTTGCATGCCGAGCAACGCTGCTCGATCCTGATTCCCGGCAGCCCCTGGAGGGCCCCGTAGAGGTCGGGCGCCGCCTTCTCCTCGATCCGCTGGCTGGTGATCACCTCCGTTCGGACGGGAGCGTCCTTGACGTAGTGGGGCGTACGCGTGCCGGTGACGACGATGCCCTGCATCTCGATGGGCTGCTGGCGCAGCTCGAAGTCGACGACGGCGGTCTGTCCCGCCTGGACTTGCGCGGAGTCGGTGTCGGCCTCGTAGCCCATCATGGCGGCGGTGAGCTCGTACACGCCGGGGGGGACGATGGGAACGACATAACGGCCGCCCGCGTTCGTGAGCGCCCCCAGAGACGTTCCGGTCAGCACGACGCTCACACCGGCCACGGGGGCCCTGGTCTCGGTGTCGATCACTCGTCCCTGGATCACGCCCGCCGCCTGAGCGGCGGCGCGGCCACGACCCAGTCTTCGCTGCTGAGCGGCCGCAGGCCACGACGACACCATCACCATCAGCGCGAGCAGCGAGAAGACACCCAGGACGCGGAATATGACCGGAAGGGTCGGGGATGCGGCGGAGGGCGGAAGGGAGGTTGCCTGAGTCGGAAGAGGGATGGCCCGCCTCACACACATCCTCGTGATTCGTGTTCGCACGAGCGCTGCTCCACGGAGCATCCTCTTGCTTGAATAGTCTCAGCCACGCGATTCATAAATATGATTCCTATTCCTAACATCGTCAACCGCTCTCCGTCCTGCTCGGGACCACAGCGTACGGGAGAAGGGTAGATCGAGCATGCGGTCCCTCGCGCTCGTCTTCGCCCTGGCCTCGGCCGCGACGCTCGACCTCGCCGAGGCGCCCACCCGCCAAGCCCGGGGCCAGGTGACACCTACGTCCCGCGCGGACTCCTCCGCGCTCGTGAAGGAAGCGCGCGAGCGCCAGCGGGACTTCGAGCGTTTCCACCGGAGCCGCATCCCCGTGGAGCCGGAGCGCCAAGGAGGACGCTGCGACCAGCAGATCGGGCGCATCTGCATCTGGTTCGGCGGCGAGGAGGAGGCGGACTTCCCCGAGGAGCTTCCCGAGGTCGGCCTCGCGCGCCGCGAGCTGCTCGAGTTCCTCGCGCGCGCGGACGCGCGCATCGGCGACGCATGGGTCACCGGGCAGCGCGTCCGCTACCTCGCGGAGAGTGGAGCCATCGGCGAAGCGGAAGGTGTGGCGCGGGAGTGCGGGATCGCGGAGACCTGGTGGTGCTCGGCCCTGCTCGGCTACGTGTTGCACCTGCGGGGGGACTGGATCGGCGCCGAGACGGCGTTCCGGGAGGCTTCGGCCACACTGCCGAAGCGCCAGAGGGAGCGTTGGCTCGCGCCCCGCTACATTCTCGGCGGCGACGGACAGAAGGAGCTCGGGCGAGGAGCTTCCGAGGAGCGGGAGCGGCGGTGGTCGCTCTTCTGGCGGCTCTCCGACCCGCTCTATCTCGTCGAAGGCAACGACCGTCTCACCGACCACTTCGCCCGCTGGGTCGAGGCCGAGAACGAGCGCGACGCCGAGAACCCGCAGGGGCTCTTCTGGGAGGACGACCTGGAGGAGACGCTCGTCCGCTACGGCCGTGTCGTCGGGTGGAGCCGGACGCACTCACCGCAGACGATGATGCGCATGGGCGCGCTCCAGGACACCCGGCGGGTCATCGGCCACCATCACCCCAGGAGCCGCGGCTACCTGTTCCCCGAGGAGTTTCTCCGCTCCCCGTCGGATGTCCCCCCCGAGAGCTGGATCACCGCGCCCCGCGAGGCGAGGACCTGGTACGCTCCTCCGTATGCGCCGGACTTCCACGGGCTGGAGACGCAGGTCGGGCGTTTCCGCAGAGGTGACGAGATGCTCGTGGTGGGCGCGTACCGCCCCTCGCCCGCCCAGCCTCCCAATGCGTCCACCGAGCCCGCCCGCGGGCCCGTCGAGGCCGGACTGTTCCTCGTGCCCGAGGACGACGGCGAGCTCCTCGAGGTGCGCGGCGCGGACGCGGAGGGCGTCTTGACGCTGCGTGCCCCGAACGGGCGCTACGTGAGCAGCCTCGAGGTGCTCGACGCCTCCGGGAAGCGCGCCTGGCGCGCCCGCCAGGGCATCCGACAGGTCGAGCTCGTGCCGGGCCTGGTCGCGGTCTCCGATCTCCTGATCCTGGAGAACGGAGCACCCGAGCCCGCGTCGCTCGACGAGGCCCTCACGCTCGTGCGTCCCGGCGTGCGCGTCTCGCGCGGGGAGCGCTTCACGGTGGTCTGGGAGGTGTACGGCCTCCGCGTACAGCAGCCCGCCCAGGTGACGCTGGGGTTTACCAAAGGGCTTCCCGGCTTCCTCGCGCGCGTCGGGGAGTTCCTGGGCGTGATCGAGCCCGAGACACCCGTCGAGATCACCTTCGAGGAGACGGGGCCCGATGCCGTGCAGACCGTGTTCCGCGCCATGACCCTCGAGCTCCCCGAACTCGAGCCCGGCGAGTACACGCTCCACCTGCGCCTCGACCTGCCCGGACGCGAGCCCTCGATCACGAGCCGTCCGATCGTGGTGGAGGGGTGAGCGGGCCCACGGGAAACCCGACCGCCAGCAGCCCGGATCCCAACACCTCCAGGGCGACGGGAAGACCGATCCCGATGCCGACGGCACCTCGTGAGGCTGCGCCCCAGGAGGCTCGGCTGGCCGTGCTCGTGGGCGACGATCTGGATCACCGACACGAGCCGCTCGAACCCCCAGTCGGGCAGCTCGCCAGGAATCACCACCTCGCGCGACAGCGTGATCTGCTCTCCCGCCAGGCGGGAGCCCAACGTCCGTCCGCCGAGGCCGCTGTCCAACTCCATCGCCGCACGGCGCAGGTAGCCCGGGTCGATCCCCGCCTCGGCCGCGATCTCGGCCAGCTCGTCCAGGGAGAGCCCTCCGCTGCCTGCGGCACGCATGGGCTCCTCGCGCTGGAGCTCGGTCGCCCGCTTCAGGAGGCGGGCGACTTCCTTCTCGTCGTCGAGCCGCCTCGTTCGGACCCGGATCGCACGACTGGCGTGGGCCGGGCTCTTGGGTACCTTGACCGATCATGCGCAAGCGATACCGGGTTCACCCCATCGGGCACGTCCGGTCACCCCTTCGGGCCCTCGAGGGCGCCCCGCACCACGCCTCGGAGGGAGCGCCGGACGCGTGGTTGGAGGTGGATCCGGCCTACGTCCGGGCGCTCCACAAGATCGAAGCCGGCAACGAGATCATCGTCGTGACCTGGCTCCACCGCGCGGATCGCGACGTGCTCCAGGTGCGGCCGCGCCGCGACCCCGAACGGGCGCTTGCCGGCGTGTTCGCCACCCGGTCCCCGGCGCGGCCGAATCCGGTGGGCCTCCACCGGGTGACGGTGCGAGAGGTCTCGGGCTCGAGGCTGCTCGTCGGGCCGCTCGAGGCCATCGACGGCACTCCGATCGTGGATATCAAGCCGGCTCTGAGGGACGGAGCCGACGGCTAGGAGCGGAGGCTCGTCTTGCCGCCCCGGATGCGCCCTCCTACCGTGCCTCGTAGCACCACGCGCGCTCGTCATCCCGCCACCGCGCGCGCACCAGCCCAAGGACGAACCATGCGAAGCGCACACGTACGGTTCCTCGCTCCGGCCCTCCTCCTCGTGCTCGGAGCTTCCGCGGCCCGGTCGCAGACGCCGCGGCCTACCTCGCCCGTCCAGTTCTTCGGCCACGAGATCGGCGCGGACTACATGCTGCCGAACTACCAGCGGATGATCGCCTACTGGCAGGTCCTCGCCGGCGAGTCCGACCGGATGAAGCTCGTGGACATCGGCCGCTCCGCCGAAGGACGGACGCAGTACATGGCCATCGTCACCTCGCCCGAGAACCACCGGAATCTCGAGCGCTATCGGGAGATCGCACGCCGGCTCGCCCTCGCCGAGAACCTCGACGACGAGGAGGCCCGCCGGCTCGCGCGCGAGGGCAAGGCGGTCGTGTGGATCGACGGCGGCCTGCACGCCAGCGAGGTCCTGGGAGCGCAGCAGCTCATCGAGACGAGCTGGCAGCTCGTCAGCCGCGACGACCCCGAGACGCTCCGCATCCTCGACGACGTGATCGCCCTGCTGGTGCATGCGAACCCGGACGGCCACGACCTGGTCGCGGACTGGTACATGCGGGATCCGGACCCGAGGAAGCGGTCACCGGATTTCGCGATCCCACGCCTCTACCAGAAGTACATCGGGCACGACAACAACCGGGATTCCTACCTGTCGAGCCAGCCGGAGACCACGAACCTGAACCGGGTGCTCTACCTGGAGTGGTTCCCGCAGATCGTCTACAACACCCACCAGACGGGCCCGGTGGGCCAGGTGATGTTCGCGCCGCCGTTCCGCGATCCCTATAATTATCGGTTGCACCCGCTGGTCCGCCTCGGGATCGAGACGGTGGCCGCGTCCATGCACAGCCGCTTCATCGCCGAGGAGAAGCCGGGCGTGGGTCGGGGCGAGGCCGCGGGTTACTCCACCTGGTGGAACGGCGGGCTGCGCACCACGGCGTACTTCCACAACATGATCGGGATCCTCACGGAGACGAAGGGGAACCCCACGCCGACGGGCGACCGGGCCGAGATCCCGCTCGTGCCGTATCTCCAGTTGAAGACCGCCGGCATGCCGTACCCCATCGATCCCCAGCCGGTCTCGTTCCGCGACGTCGTCGAGTACTCGGTGACGGCCGACTACGCGGTCCTGGACGTGGCCGCGCGCCAACGCGAGTGGTTCCTGTACAACATCTACAAGATGGGCCACGACGCGATCGAGCGCGGACAGCGCGACAGCTGGACGACGATGCCCTCGCACGTCGCCGCGCTCACCGAAGCGATGGAGGCGGTCCAGGAGCGCACCTACGACGCCGACGGACGCTGGGTCGACGCACCGGGGATGGCGGCCGCGTGCATGCGCGTGCGCACCGGCATGCCCGTCGAGTACCAGCGGCCGTGCATGGCGGGCGACGAGGCACGAGCCCAGTTCGAGAGCGTGATCCACCACCCGGATCTGCGCGAGCCGCGCGGCTACGTCCTCCCTTCCGACCAGCCGGACTTCCCGACTGCCACGAAGTTCATCCACGCCCTCCAGAAGAACGGCGTGAAGGTGCATCGCGCGACGGCGCCGTTCACCGCCGCGGGGCGGACGTACCCGACCGGCTCGTACGTCGTGAAGACGGCCCAGGCCTTCGGCCCGCACATCCTCGACATGTTCGAGCCGCAGGACCACCCGAACGACCTCGAGTACCCCGGCGGGCCGCCGATCCACCCGTACGACGCCGCGGGCTACACGCTCGCCTTCCAGATGGGCGTCGCGTTCGACCGGATCCTGGACGCCTTCGACGGACCGTTCGAGGAGGTCGAGTGGCTGGCGGAGGTGCCGCAGGGCTCCGTGGTCGGCGAGGGGAACGACGGCTGGCTGGTCTCCGCACGGTACAACGACGCCTTCCGCGTGGTGAGCCGGACCCTGGACGCCGGCGGCCGCGTGTACCGCACGCACGGCGACGTGTCGGCGGGCGACGCGTCCTATCCCGCCGGCAGCTTCTACATCCCGCGCACTTCGGGCTCCGCCGGCATGGTCGAGCGGCTCGGTCCCGAACTGGGGTTGACGGTGCGCAGAACCGCGAGCCGGCCCGACGGGGCCCTCTCCGAGATCCGTCGCCCGCGCATCGGGCTCTGGGACCACTACGGGGGGTCCATGCCTTCCGGCTGGACGCGCTGGATCATGGAGCAGTTCGAGATCCCCTTCGACCTCGTCTTCCCGCAGGCACTCGATGCGGGTGGGCTGCGCGACCGCTACGACGTGCTCGTGTTCGTGGACGGGGCCATTCCCGCACGGGACGGCGCCGCCTCCGGGCCGCGTGAGGAGATCCCGAGCGAGTATCATCACATGCTCGGGCAGGTGACCGTGGCGAAGACGGTCCCCCTGCTGCGCGAGTTCCTGGAGCGAGGTGGCCGGATCGTGACGATCGGCGGCTCCACCGTTCTGGCGGAGCACCTCGGCCTTCCCGTCGAGGATCACCTGGTCACCAGCGAGGCCGGGACCGTCCGGCCGCTGAAGGGCTCGGAGTTCTTCATCCCCGCTTCGGTCGTGGAGGTGGCGGTGGACCCCTCGCAGCCGCTCGCGTGGGGGCTGGACGAGCGCATCCGCGTCACGTTCGACCAGTCGCCCGTGTTCCGGACCGCGAGCAGCGCGTCCGGGAGCACGGTGAGCCGCGTGGCCTGGTACGACGAGGACGCGCCGCTGCGAAGCGGATGGGCGTGGGGCCAGCACCACCTGCGGGGAGGGCTCGCCGCGGCCGAAGCACGCGTCGGTGACGGCCGGCTGTTCCTCTTCGGGCCGGAGATCCTCTACCGCGCGCAGCCGCACGGAACGTTCAAGCTGTTCTTCAACAGCCTCTTCTACCCGGAGGGTTGACCGCCCAGAAACGACGTTCTCGCTCCGGATGCCCTGGATCCTCACCGTCCTGACGGCTGCCGCCCTCGCGGCGGAGCCCGCCGCACCCGACACGCTCGACGCCATCCAGCGTGTGGACTTCCTCCTCGCGCAGCGCTACCGGGACGCGGGCCTACCCTGGTACGTGGCGGGCAGGGGCCGGAGCCGCGACCGGATGGGACGACCCCTCTCGCTCGTCTGCGACGCGGATCGCGGCGACGTCTGCTTCGCGGACGACCCCGACGCCGGACGATGCCCGAACCTCGTGCAGTGCCACCCGAGCCCGGAGTGGCTGGTCGAGGCCCTGATCGAGTCCACGAGGACGTACCCGGAATCCGGGTACCTGCTGGGCCAGGCCGTCTACCTGCTGGACAAGCTCGGGCGGGTCGCCGAGGCGCTGGACCTCGCCGAGGCGTGCCGCGCGGAGGCTTGGTGGTGCGCGGCGATGCGCGGCTACGTCCTGCACGGCATGGTACGCGACGCCGAGGCGTACGAGGCGATGCGGGCCGCGCTCGATCAGGCTCCCGACTCGGTGGCGTGCGCGCTCCACGATGCGACCTGGGTGTTGGGATCGTGGAGTCAGCGTGGGGCCCCGATGTCCCTTCCCGAGACGCGCCGCCAGACCGTCGGCTGGGACTGCGGCCGGCGCATGGCGGTGTCGGACACGATCTGGTGGCTGGCGGACCCGTTGTACAGTGTCCCAGGCAACGACCGCTGGGTGGAGCACATGGTCCGCGGGCTGGGAGCCCGGTTCCAGGCGGAGATCCGACGCACGCTCCCCGACCCTCCCGGCCCACGCGAGTTCCAGGACCACCTCCACGCCGAGCGCGTCCGCCGCGGGTACCTCGACTCGTACGAGACGAGCACGGGCTCGGACTGGACGAGCCGGGACGCCGCCCGCTACCACTTCGTGCCGGACGTCACCCCCTACGATCTGTCCCGGCCCGCCTGGCGACTCCCCGGGGGGCTCGACGACGAGGGGTATACGCCCGGGGGCGGGCCGTTCGTGGGCCTCCCGCACCAGATCGCCCGCTTCCGCGCCGGGGACTCGCTGCGCGTCGCGGCGGCCACGCGGATCGAGGGCTCGGCGGTGGCGCACGCGCTCGACGCCGAGGCGGCGTTCGTCCTCACCGACGGCCCGGCGAGACCACCGCACACCATGGTGGTGGACGGACGGGCTCCGATGGTGCGCTTCCTCACGCAGGCTCCCCGACGGCGCTGGGTGGCGGCTCTCGAGGTCGTGACCACCAAGGGTGTAGGCTGGGTGCGCCGGACGATCGAGCCGCTGGCGCGGGGGCTCTCGGATCTGCTCCTCATCGAGGCGGGAGAGCCCGACGCGGCGCGCCCCGCCGACCTGCGGGGTGCCGTGGCGCGGATGCTGGGCTCCAACTCGATCGGGCCGGGCGGGACCGTGGGGATCTACTGGGAGGCGTACGACGTCCCGCCGGACGCGGACCTCGAGATCGAGCTGACCGTCGAGCGCGCGGGAGGAGGACTGGTCGAGCGGCTCCGCCGCATGCTGCCGGGCGGCGCGGAAGAGGGGCGTGGTCGAGTCGCGTGGAGGGAGCCCGCGAGCGGCCCGACCCACCGCAGCGCCGTCGCGCTCGATCTCGGGAACCTCGACGCGGGCGGGTACGAGCTCGTGCTCCGGGTCGGCTGGCGAGGACGGGAGCCCCTCGAGCGCCGGCGCGCCTTCACGGTACCGTGAGGCGGCCGCGTCGGCCCGCTGGACACGTCGGTAGCGAGCGTCCGCCCCCTTGGCGCGTCCCCCGAAAGCTCCCTACGTTGCCGGAGGTCCGGGAGAACCTCAGCCGTCGAGACTCGTTGACGTCATGGAAACCCTGCGGGGACGCCTGCTGATTTCCAGCGGTGGCCTTTTCGACCCGAACTTCCGCCACACGGTGGTCCTGGTCGGCGAGCACAACGCCGAGGGAGCCTTGGGCGTCGTGCTGAACCGCCCCCTGAACGTCACGGTGGAGGAGGCCGTTCCGGTCCTGCGTTCCCTGGTGAAGCCGGGCGAGCCGCTCTTCCAGGGGGGCCCGGTCCAGCCGACCAGCCCCGTATTGCTGGCGGAGTTCGCGCATCCCGAGCTGGCGGACCTCCTGGTCTTCGGCTCCGTGGGCTTCCTCGTGGGCGATGTCCCGGCGGACGTCCGGCCCGGCATCCGCAGGGCTCGCGTGTACGCGGGATACTCGGGATGGGGACCGGGACAGCTGGAGGCGGAGATGGAGCAGGACTCGTGGATCCTCGAGCCCGCCCTCGAAGACGATGTCTTCACCGACCTTCCCGAGACCTTGTGGAGTCGCGTCCTGGAGCGAAAGGGGCCCGAATACCGGCGGCTGTCCCGGATGCCGTTCGATCCGAGCATGAACTGAGGTCCGCCGGGTCGCTCACCGCGCGTCATCGTCGGCACCCCCGCGTCCCTGGAGGCCCCACTGCAACCTTCGGGGCCCTCAGTCCGTCCATCTCTAATGGATCCGGTTCGGTTCCTCGAGCCCTGAGACGAGCTGATGGCCACGCGCCGTTCCCAAGTGGGATTCTCCGTTACCCTGGCCGCCACGACGGTCGGATTGCTGTCGCTGCCTCCGGGTGGGGAGGCGCAGACGTCGCCCCCACCCGTGGCCACCGCCACGCGCCTCCTTGGGTCGATCTCCGTGGACGGCAGGCTGGACGAGACCGCCTGGCGGCAGGCCGTACCCGTCTCGGGCTTCCGGCAATTCCAGCCCGACGAGGGCCGGCCCGCGTCCCTGCCCATGGAGGTCCGCCTCCTGTACGACGACGGCGCCCTCTACGTCGGCGCCCGCATGAGCCAGCCGGACGGGGTGGCCGCGCCCCTGGCCCGGAGGGACCAGCTCCTCGACGCCAGCGGTGACAACGGATCCTTCAACTCCCTGACCACGGACAAGCTCATCGTCAAGCTCGATCCCTATCACAACCACATCGACGACGCCTGGTTCGAAGTCAATCCCGCGGGCGTGAAGGGCGACCAGTTCAACGGCGATCCGTCCTGGGATCCCGTCTGGGACGCGGCCGCCCAGGTGGATTCGCTGGGCTGGACGGCGGAGATGCGCATCCCCTTCAGCCAGCTCCGCTTCTCGCGCGAAAGGGAGCAGGTGTGGGGGATGCAGATCTGGCGATACGTGGACCAGCTGAACGAGCAGGACATGTGGTCGTTCTGGCGACGGAACGCGCCGGGCGGTCCTGCATTCTTCGGGGAGATCACAGGGCTGGAGATCGCCGAGCGGCCGCGCCAGTTCGAGCTGCTCCCCTACGTGGTGGCGGGCGGCACGTTCGAGGACGCCGTCAGCGGCGACCCGTACCACGACGCCCGGCAGACGCACTTCGGTATGGGCGCCGACCTCAAGTACCTGCTGACGTCGAACCTCACGCTGGACGCCACCCTGAATCCCGACTTCGGGCAGGTCGAGGTGGACCCCGCCTCCCTCAACCTCACGGCGTACGAGACGTACTACCAGGAGAAGCGGCCGTTCTTCATCGCCGGGTCCAGCGCGTTCCGCTTCGGCGGCACGCGCTGCATGTTCTGCAGCAACAACTCCAGCCTCTCGGCCTTCTACTCACGGCGCATCGGCCGCCCCCCGCAGCTCGGCGGTGTCGTGCGTGACGGGTCGGCGTCCGCCGACGTGCCCGACAACACCACGATCCTGGGAGCCGCGAAGATCACCGGCCGCACCCAGGGCGGCTACACCGTCGGCGTCCTCGACGCCCTCACGAGCCGGGAGACCGCGCGCTACCTCCCCACCGCCGGCGCGGCGGAGGCTTCCCAGGTCGTGGAGCCTCTCACCAACTACTTCGTGGGGCGCGTGAAGAAGGACTTCAACAAGGGGAACACCCAGCTCGGCGGGATCCTGACGTCCACGGTCCGGAACACGACGGACAGCGTGGTGAGCGGTCGACTCCACCGCCACGCCGAAGCGCTGGGGCTGGATTGGCGCCAATACTGGCACAACCGCGACTACTCGTGGATGGGGAGCATGCTGGTCTCCAGCATCGCCGGATCCGCGGACGTGATCGCGCGCACCCAGCGCTCGAGCGCCCATTACTTCCAGCGCCCGGACCGCGGCGTCACCGGGGACGGTCTGTTCACCACCCGCCTCGACCCCGCCGCGACGGCGCTACGCGGCTACGGCCTCTACACCCGCGTGGCGAAGGACGGCGGCACGTTCCTCTGGGAGGCGATGACCAACGTCCGCAGCCCGGGATACGAGGTGAACGACCTCGCCTATCTCGACCGCTCCGACTACATGTGGTTCAACGGCAACATCGCCGGGAACTGGACGACGCCGACCCGTTGGTACCGGAACATCTTCACCAGCATCGGCGGTGCGATCCAATACAACTACGACGGGGATCGCACCTGGAGCCAGCTCCAGGCGTTCTACGGCATGGAGTTCCCCAACTACTGGAACCTGCGCGTATTCGGGATCCACAACCTCCCCTCGCACGACGACCGGCTCACCCGCGGCGGCCCGGTGGTGAGGCGCGCCGGGTACGACATGGGCCATTTCCAGATCTCGACGGATGCGCGCCGCTCGGCCGTCTTCGACATCTCGGTGGCCGTCGGCCGAGGGATCGAGTCACCCACCCACTCCCTCACCATCCAGCCGGGCGTGGCGCTGAAGCCGGCGGCCAATGTCTTCGTCCAGCTCTCTCCGATGTACTCGCAGGACGAGGACGACGCGCAGTACGTCACTGCCGTGACCGACCCCGCCGCGACGGCCTTCTACGGCACCCGGTACCTGTTCGGCTTCGTCAAGACAAAGACGGTGTCGCTGGACACCCGCATCAACTGGACGTTCACCCCGAACCTGACGCTCCAGCTCTACGCCCAACCGTTCATCGCCAGCGGCGACTACGCATCGTTCCGCGAGTTCGCCCGGCCGCGGGACATCGAGAAGCTCGAGTACGGAAGGGATGTGGGGACCGTGACCTACGACCCGGGGGCCAACACGTACCGCATCGACCCCGACGGCGCCGGCGGGGCCGCGCCGTTCACCCTCGCCAAGCCGGACTTCACCACGACCTCACTGCGAGGCACGGCGGTGCTGCGCTGGGAGTACCGCCCGGGTTCCACCCTGTATCTCGTGTGGACCCAGCGGCGTACCGGCTACGACCCGGTGGGAGACTTCGACTTCGGCAGCGCCCCATCGGCGATCCTGGACGGCGAGTCCACCAACGTGTTCCAGGTGAAGGCGACGTTCTGGGTGGGCCGCTGAAGGCGTGCCGGCGATGCTCGCGTCACCCTCGTCTCGCTGACCCCGCGTTCCGGCTCTCAGTCGTCGATCGTCCCGATGCCGAGGCGCGCGAGTCGCTCGAGGCCTTCCTTCATGACTTGGAGCGCTTCGGGGGAGTGCCCCTGCCAATCCCTGACCTCGCCGGTGACCCGAAGCGGCGCCCGGGAGCGGTAGGACTTCGTCGGATTACCTCGAAACTTCTTGTCTGTCAGATTGGGATCGTCTTCAATCGGGCCAGTCGGTTCGACGACGTAGATTCTGCCGGGATCTTCGCCGACGGCCAGCTCCGCTCCCCAGATGGCCGCATCCAATGTACGAGTCAGGTAGACGTAGGTCGTTGTCCGACCCTGATCACCGAAATTGGGGCTCCGGCCCGGCTTGATCAGGTCTCCCGGCTCTAGGTCGGCCCGCGTGCCGTGGTAGAGACGCCACTCCGTGACTTCGCCCGTGACCCGAAGCGGCTCCCGGGAGCGGGATGACATCGTCGGATTACCCGGAGGCTTCCGGTCCGTCAGCTCAGGATCATCTTCGATCGGGCCGGTCGGCTCCACGAGGTAGACTCTGCCCGGGCCCTCGCCGACCGCCAGCTCCGCTCCCCAGATGGCCGCATCCAGATTGGCGGTCAGGCAGACATAGGTTGTCATCCCGCCCCGCTCCCCCGCGCCGAGGGGACGGCCGGGCTCGATCAGGTCCCCCGGTCTCAGGTCGGCCCGCGTGCCGAAGTAGAACCGCTGCGATCTCGGGTCGTCGGTAGCCGTCACGGATTCCCCACCCTCCTCAATCCCATCGGCGAGTCCGGCCAAGATACATCGCCTCATCCTCCCATGGCTGCTCATCGTGATCCCCCCACACATAGAATCCCAATCCTGCGACCGCAGCCAAGACGGGCAGATTGAACTCGAGGTGTCGGAGCACGCCCCGGGCGGATGGAATCTCCTCCGCCAACCACACCTCCAACGGCTCACCCCAGAACAAGAAACTCTGGTCGTACTGCAGCACGTGGACCCGCTCGTGCGACAGCGTGTAGGCCTGCCGCTCAGCACTTGCAAAGGGGGACATTTCCTCCTCGTTCCAAGAGCTCCACCGATCCCAAGCCACACTCACGCTCGTGTCGCGAGATCACTTGGGACAGGCGCTGCCGGTCAGCGAACGGATCCTCCGGGCAACTCGATGTCTTGCCACGAGCGACGGCAACGACACCGAGAGGCATCCCTTCGGGATGACTGGCACGACGCCCCTTCAGGTACCGCGCCCGTCACCTACCAGCCCGTTCGGCGGCCGGCGCGCGGAAGCGTTCACGGTGCCGGAAACACGCTGCCGGCAAGGTCCATCCCACCGTGAGCTCGTCACATCACGCCCGCTATGGTCGTTAGGTTGAATACACGGAGCCGGGTATCCAGCCCGTTGGACGATCCGTCATCGGGCCTACCCCTCCAGCTCCCGGGTCCTCTGTCGAAGGAGGGGGCGATGATCTGCAAGGCTGCGCGAACCCTCTGCGGACTCTGCTCCGTACTGCCCTTGCTGTTGGCATCCTGCTCTGACTCCTCCGGTCCGGACTCTTCCAGTCGAGAGCGAACCCCCGTCGTCCAGCTCAGCGAGCACGCCGCCACGATTCTCGTCGGTGACACCTTCCAGGCCGCCCTGGTTTCGTTGCCTCTGCTTCCGCCTGGATACGTCCCTACGGTGGAGTGGCACTCCTCGAACCCCGTGATCGCCAGCGTCACGTCGACGGGCACCCGTTCGGCAACGGTCACGGGCGTGCAAGCCGGTCAAGCCATGATCCATGTGGCCGGCGACGGCGCCCGGGACAGCCTTCACGTCACGGTGATTGCGGGTCAACCCTGACGCCACGCTCCGACCCTGGCGTCCTAGCACGCGAAGTCAAACGGATGATGGGGCAACTCCGCGTGGTGGACCCAAACCGAGTCCCCGTTCAGCCAACGCCACGCGGCCCAGGCGGCGGCACAGGCAGCAACGGCGTGATCGGTGAAGATCAAGTTACGCTTGATCTCCCTGAGGCCGTGATCCGTGAGCCACTGCAGTAGACGATCTCTCGCGGCCACCTCAGTTCGAAACGCACGAATAGCCTCGATCGGAGCACCTCCCAGAGCCATCGGGGCCCCTGGGTGCGTCTCCACCACTCGTAGTCTGCATCTTGTTCCCGCGCCCGGGCGTTATTACTCTTGTTATAACTACCTGCAGGAGCAGCCTGTGCCCAAGCAGACGACGATCCGTGCCATCGGCAACTCGGCCGGCACGACCATCCCGAAGCCTATGCTCGAGCGCTATCACTTGGCCGAGGGTGACACCGTTCACTTGGTCGAGACCGAGGAGGGCATCCTGATCACTCCCTTCGATCCGGCATTCGAAGAGGCCATGGCCATCTATGCGGAGGGGGCGAAGCGGTACCGCAACGCCATGCGTGAGCTCGCCAAGTGAGCGAGCCACACTGGCTGGCCCTCGTGCACATCCTCGCCATCCATTCCGATCAGATCCACGCCCATGGCGGCTCTCTCGGGCTCAGGGACCGGGATCTCCTGGAGTCTGCCCTCGAGCGGCCCCGGAATCGCTGCCACTGCGAGTCAACATCCGACCTCTCATCGCTAGCTGCCTCGTACGGTTTCGGGATTGCGAAGAACCACCCCTTCGTCGACGGGAACAAGCGGGTGGCCTTTCAGGCCTTGTACCTCTTCCTCGGGTTGAACGGGCTTCGCATCAATGCCTCCGAGGAAGAAGTCGTGGCCACTATCCTCTCTCTGGCCAGCGGTGACCTCGATGAGCCCGGCCTCGCGACGTGGCTCCGAGATCACGTGACGCCCCGCTGAAGCCGAGTTCTTCCGTTCTGCCTGGCGGTTAACGTCCAAGGCCTCCGAACCGGCCCGTATCCTGCGGCTCCCAGTGTTACGAGACGTTGCTCTCCCTGCTGCGACTCACGTCAGGTCACTCTCGGAGGCACCTGCCTCAGCTGCCCGATCTCGGGCCTCGCGCCATTCGGACTCGAGACCCAACTCCGAGATCCAACGCTCCAAGTAGTCCCGGTCCAGGCGACCCCATGTCCGTTCGAGGAGTTGAACCACATCTCTCCGCTGGAGCGCAGAATCCCCCAAGCGGCTCCACTCCAGCTTGGCGATCAGCACATCCTCGAGGCTGGCGATGGCGACCTCGACCCCGAGGAAAGATGCTCGTTGGCGGCGGACGAATTCGGCCTTGCTGTATGGCCGATCCTTGCGGACCATGACGTCCACCTTCCATCCCGACTCGGGGTCGATCGCATTGAACTGCCCACGAGAGTGCCAGGCGTCGAGTGCGGCATCGCGGTCCACGTAGCACCCGGCTTCACGAAGGCCCCGCACCAGCCGCTCCACGCCCGGCGCCTCGGTCTCGACGACCAAGTCGATATCCTGGGTCGCCCTGGGTACAGCGTAGTATGCAGATGCGAGAGAGCCGGTGAGCATACATGGCACACCGGCCTCGTCCAGAATCTGGATGACCCGCTGCAGGAAGGTTGCGAGGGTCATGGTGAGGTGGGGAGTTCAACCCCGTAATCTTCAAAGACGAGCTGGGCGACCGCCTGCCTGTGGGTCAGTTCGGGGTGACGGGCGCGAATCCCCGCTAAGCGAATCTCTCGTACTGCCTCACTCAGCTCCACCGCGGCGTACAGCCGCGCCACACCGCCCATCCGATCCAAGACAGCGGTATACGTGGACCAGCTCGCAGAAGCAGTATCCGAGGGTCGCGGAGTCATTTCTGCAATCTACTCCTGCTCAAATGAGCGCGCATGCGCATTCCGGCCAAGTGGAGGGCCCGGTTCGGGCCAAGTGGCAGGGTCGTTTCGGAGCATGTGGCGGGCTCGGAGCGAAGCGGAGCACCTGTCCCGAAGGGCAAGGACGCGGCAGCGCCCGCAGCGTGAACGCGCTGTTATCCTCTGTGGGCGCCGCTGGTGGCCCAGCGGTTTCGTTTCGACAACCTCACCCGCCGGCCCGACCTACCGGATCTCGTACGCCTCGTGTACTCGCATCTCTCCACTGGGAAACCGAACCGTCTGTTCGCGTGCGACCGGCCAGCCGCCCGCATCCAGCCACAGCACGGCGTCGGCCGCCGCTTGCTCCTCCACCCACACCTGGAACGAGACGCCGCGTCTGCCCCCCGCACTCTCCTGGGCAACCCAATCGAACGCCCGCCCCTGAACCCAGGCCCATACGGTTCCATCCGCTTGGTCCGGCGGAGCGCCCGATACCAGGCGCGCCAGATTGTGCACCAGTCCCATCCGGGTCAGGCCGATCACGAGCGCCTCCCGCAGTCCGGCAGGAACCGGCTCCTCGAACCTGCGCTCGTTGTTGCCGCCGATCATCTGACCCTCCGCTACCTCGAGCGACAACGACACCGAGTCGGACCCGAACGTCCCCTCCGACCTCAGCGCCACTTCGTTCCCCTCACCCAGGAAGAGTTCCCCTTCCAGAGCAGCCGTAAACGTTCCCTCCGCCGTGATCCGGAAATCGATCCGAGACTCCGGATCCTGAAGCCATCGGGCTTCGAGATCCGCGAAGAAGGTCTCCGGATCCGTCGCGCCCAACTCGGCCAAAGAAGCCGTTGCACCCCTCTCGGCACCCGGGTTGCCTGCCTCGGCCCCACAACTCCCCGTCACTAACGCGCCCATGGAGAGCCACGCCAGCACACATGCGTATCGAATCTCAGGCGCGTTCATCTCATCACTTCCCTTTCACACCCGAACGGTTCCCCGGTAGCGGCGCCTATTCCGGATAGACACGATGGAAGGGCTGGCCTCCCGCGAAAGACGTGGGTTAGCGTCGCGT
>CAYPMO010000017.1:0-66626 GCA_964412015.1 uncultured Gemmatimonadaceae bacterium
GCCATCGAAGCTGGCGGTCGGACTCGAACCGACGACCTGCTGCTTACAAGGCAGCCGCTCTACCGACTGAGCTACGCCAGCGCAGGGGCAAGCACGCCGCGCCCCGCGATCGGAATTAGCCGTCACGCGGGCGGACGCGTCAAGCGTTCGGGGCCCTCGGGCAGAGGGACCGCACGTTCCGCGAGGGGAGTCGTGGTCCGGTCCGCGTCGGGTCGACGCTCCCTCACACCACCTTCCAACGTGTCCCCTGCGGGCCGTCTTCCAGCACGATCCCCTTCGCGGCGAGCTCGGCGCGGATCGCGTCCGCCGCCGCGAAGTCGCGGGCCTCGCGGGCCGCTGCGCGCGCCTGGATGCGTTCCTCGACCCACGCGGCCAGGTCGTCGGCCACCGCGCGAGTCGCGTGCGCCACCTCGAGCAGGCCGAGTACCCGGTCCATCGACCGGAGCGCGTCGAGCGCGGCCTCGCGGCCGGCCGGCGTGACGGTCGCGCGCGCGTCCAGCTCTCCGTTGGCGCGGTTCACGAACCTGAAGAGCGCCGCCAGCGCGTCGGCCGAGTTGAAGTCGTCGTCCATGGCCGTACGGAACGCGTCCAGAGCCTCCCGCGCGAGCTCGGGGAGTCGGCACGGTGCGGCCTCCTCGTCCGTCACGGTCGCCTCCAGCCGGGCCTCGAAGTCGAGCAGCCGCTGGACGGCCTTCTTCGAGGCATCCAGCCCATCGATCGTGAAGTTCAGCTCCCTCCGGTATTGTGCGCTGACGAGCTGGTGGCGGATCGAGGCGACGTCGTAGCCCCTCTCGAGAAGCTCGCGGAGCGTCACGTAGTTCCCGAGCGACTTCGACATCTTCCGCCCCTCGACGACGAGATGCTTGACGTGGAGCCAGTAGCGGACGAACGGCTTGCCCGTGGCGGACTCGGACTGCGCGATCTCGTTCTCGTGGTGGGGGAAGACCAGGTCCTCGCCCCCCATGTGGATGTCGAGCGTCTCACCGAGCTCACCGATGCTCATCACCGAGCACTCGAGGTGCCATCCCGGCCTGCCCCGACCCCAGGGGGCATCCCATGCGGCGCCGGCTCGCTCGTCGGCCTCGCTCGCGGCCTTCCAGAGCGCGAAGTCCCGCGCGTCCTCCTTCTCGTACTCATCCTGGGCCACGCGCGCGCCGACCTTGAGCGACGATGGGTCGATGCCCTTGAGCCTCCCGTACGCGGGAAAGCTCGCGATCGAGAAGTAGACGGCGCCGTCCTCCGCCCGGTAGGCATGTCCGGAGGCCATCAGGCGCTCGATGAACTCGATCATCGGACCGATGTACTCGGTGGCGCGGGGGTAGGCGTCGGCCGGGAGCACCCCGAGCGCGCGGGCGTCGGACAGGAACGCCTCACCGAACGGTCTCGTGAACTCCGCGACGGTCACGCCCTCCCGGACCGCGCCGCCGATCGTCTTGTCGTCCACGTCGGTGAGGTTCGTCACGAACTTCACCTCGTATCCGCTCCACTCGAGGTAGCGGTGGACGAGGTCGTAGGCGAGGAACGAGCGGTAGTTCCCGATGTGGGCGTAGCCGTAGATCGTCGGCCCGCACGCGTAGACACGCACCTTGCCGGGCTCGAGCGGCTCGAATGGCTCGAGGCGTCGGGTCAGGGTGTTGTAGACCTGGAGCGTCATGGGATCTCGGCGAGAAGGGATGCGAGCGCGGCGGTGGGATCGTCGGCCTGGGTGACGGGGCGCCCCACGACGAGCCAGTCGGCTCCCGCGGCGACGGCCTCCGCCGGCGTGGCGACACGCTTCTGGTCGCCGCGCCCGGCGCCCTCCGGGCGGATTCCCGGAGTGACGATCAGGAAAGGAGGTGGGAGGCCCGGGCGGATCGCCCGGGCGTCCACGGGCGATGCCACGACGCCGTCGAGCCCGCAGCCGTGCGCGAGCGCCGCCAGGCGCGACACCTCGTCGCGGACGGATCCCACCGCGCGACCCCAGGCTCCCCGGAGGTCCTCCGGACCGAGGGAGGTCAGGACGGTCACCCCCAGCAGCCGCAGCCGACCCGCCGCGGCGTCCCGGGCCGCCTCCATCATCGAAGCGCCGCCCGCGATGTGCACGGTCAGCAGTTCGACGTCGAGCGCCGCGGCCGCGTCCACGGCCCGCGCGACCGTGTTCGGGATGTCGTGGAGCTTGAGGTCGAGGAACACACGCTTCCCGCGACGGCGGAGCTCGTTCACCACGTCGGGCCCGGAGCGCGTGTAGAGCTCCAGGCCGACCTTGTAGAACTCGCCCGCCCCGCCCAGACGGTCCACCAGGGCCAGCGCCGCGTCGGCGGACGGCAGATCGAGCGCCACGATGATCCCGGCCATCAGCGACCACCTCCAGGAGCGGGCACGAGCGAAGCCCAGTCGATCACGCCGTGGCGCGCGCCCCAGCGTTCGAGCTCCCGGACGATCCGCTCGGCGGCCCTCGGCTCCGCGAACGTCGCCGTACCCACCTGAATCAGGGATGCCCCGGCGCGCGCGTACGCGATGGCGTCGCCGGCGTTGCCCACGCCTCCGACCCCGACGAGCGGAAGGTCCGTCGCCGCGCGGACTCTCTTCACCGCGAGGAGGCCGGCGGGACGCAGCGCCGGGCCGCTCACGCCACCGGGACCCGCGCCCAGCTCGGGCCGACCGTCGGCCGTCAGGAGGATGCCGGGAAGGGTGTTCACCAGCGTGAGCCCGTCCGCGCCCGCGTCGGCGGCCACGTGTGCCGTGTCCTCCAACGCGAGGTCGTTCGGGGCGAGCTTCGCGAGGAGGGGCCGGCGCGTGCGCGCGCGGCATCCCGAGATCACCGCGGCGACCGCTCGGGGATCGAGCGCGAAGGGCGGACCGTCCCTGCTCGCGTCGTTCGGGCACGAGAGATTCACTTCGTAGCCGAGGAAGCCTTCCTCTCCGTCCAGACCTTCGACGAGCGCGTGGTAGTCCTCCACGGTGTGCCCCGCGATGCTCACGAAAACGCGCGCCCGTTTCACGTGCTCGCGGATCCACGGGAGCTTGCCCTCGCGCGTGCCTTCGAGGCCGGGGTTGGCGAGCCCGATGGAGTTCAGCATGCCACCCGAGAACTCCGCCACTCGGGGAGCGTGGTTGCCCACGCGGGGCTCGAGGGTCACCGACTTGGTGACGAAGCCGCCCAACGCATCCAGATCGAGAACGTCCGCCAGCTCCTGACCGAAACCGCAGGTGCCGGACGCCAGGAGCACGGGGTTCTGGAACGTGGCTCCGAAGAGCTCGGTCTGCAGCCTCACCGGGTCCTCATGCTTTCGAGTCGCCGGGCGAGCTCTTCCTCGAGGGCCTCGAGACCCAGCGCGGGCTCGCCCATGGCGGCCAGAACGTAAGGGCTGTCGCTCCGTCCCTCCAGGCGTCCGCGCAGCCAGGCCCGGTCGCCTTCGTCGGCCGACAGGTCCAACGCGGCGAGCAACGCCTTGGCCACCCAGGGATCGGAGGGAACCGCGTCGGTATAGGCGAGGAACAGCCCGCGGGCCAGGGCGGGCGCGCCGAGGCGGTCGCGCGCGACCTCGGCCGCCGCGAACCAGGCCAGCGGCTCCGACAGCCCTCGCTCCGCCAGGTCCATCATCTCCTGGAGGTCCTCGACACGGCGCGCGACCTCCTCACGCCCCAGGCCGGGCAGCAGGATCGGGAAGGCGGCCCGCGCGTCGAGAAGGTCGCGCGCGCCGGCGAGGTGCCAGGCCGCGAGGTCCAGGCGGGCCTGCGCGGCGGCCGGCCCGAAACCGTCGGCCACACGCCGGAGGAGCTCCTCCGCCCGCACGCTGTCGCCCGCCTCGCGCACCAGCAGCGCGCGCGCGAGGCGTACCCTGCCCCGGGGCGTCGGGGCCCAGCGCGACGTGTCCGCACCGGAGAGGAACTCCGCCGCCACGCCGGGGCCCCACGCCTGCGCCGCCTTCCGCGCCAGCGCCACGACGGTGTCCGCGCGCGCACCCGCCTCACCGTACGCGAGCAACCGGTCCATCCCCTCACGCACCCGATCACGGTTGCCGAGGCGGATCCCGAAATCGACGCGCGTGAGCGCGGCGTCCATCCGGACATTCCTCTCCCCCGCCGCCTGATCGAGGTCCCACCAGCCGACATCCGACTCCCCGATCGAAAGCAAGCCCCGTCCGCGCCAGAGGTGGCCCTCCGCACGGAGTGCGCCCGGAGGAAGGTCCCGGATCGCCCGGCTCAGCAGGAGAGCCCCTCGGTCCGCGTCCCCGGCGACGACCATCGCCACTCCCAGGTTGAGCTCGGCGGAAAGGCGGACCTCGTCGGTCCCGGCGCGTCGCGCCGCTTCCTCCAGGGCGGCTCGGCCCTCGCGGAGTTCTCCCAGCCGCAAGTACGCCCTTCCCATGAGGAGGAGGGCCTCGTCGGCCCATTCTCCCTCGGGCTCCTGCCGGAAGCCCTTCGCCGCCTTCCGAACGACATCCTGGTACCGGGCCGCCGCCAGCGAGTCTCTTCCCGCCAGGCGCAGTTCGTCGCCCTCGTGGAGCAACCGCTCCGCGTTGTAGAGCGCGTTGTAGTAGACGCACGCGGAGAGCAGCAGCAGCGCGCCCGCGAGGGCGGCGCCGGGGCGTCTCACCGTCTCCCCCCGGCCCCGCCCCCGGCTCTCGGCGGATATCTCTGGAAGAACCTCACGGCCGCCTCCGCGAGAGCCTTGCCCGCCTCGTTCTGGAAGTCGGCCCGCCCGAGCAGCCTAGCTTCCTCGGGATGCGAGAGGTAGCCGACCTCGACGAGGACCGCCGGCATGATCGCGTTCGTGATCACGGCGAGAGGAGCTTGCTTCACGCCGCGGTCGGGGCCGGGATGCACCCGCGCCAATTCCTGCTGGACCATCTCGGCCAGCAGTGAGGACCAGTGCTGCTGATCGAGGTTCTTGAGCTCGCGCAGAATGAAGTCGAGATCCCCCCCGGTTCCTTCGAGCGGGTTCTCGATCCCGAGCGGCGCGTTTTCGATCTCGGCGACGCGACGCTCATGCTCGGTGCGGGCCTCCGAGAGGAAGTAGGTCTCGAATCCCCGGACGGGCGAGCTCCGGGAGGGAGCGGAGTTCGCATGGATGGACACGAAGATCCCGGGGCGCTCCCCCTTCAGCCGCGTGGCGCGCGCACCACGATCCCACAGAGGCACGAGCACGTCGCCGTCACGGATGAGGTGGACTTCGAGGTCCGGCACGCCGCGGAGTGCCTCGGCCATCGCGCGCGCGACCCCGAGCGCGACGGTCTTCTCGCGGATGCCGCCCGGCCCGAGCGTCCCCGGGTCCCGGCCACCGTGCCCGGCGTCGATGATGACCACGCGGCGATCGGCCACCGCGGGGCTGTCGGCGCGCGCGGGTTCCGGCCGCGTGATCGGGAGGGCGCGGATGGGACGCGCGGACAGATCCGCGCGGAACTCCTGCGTGGCGTCGGGCCGGGCCGGCTCGACCTCGGGTCCCCACGCGAGCCTCATGGCGGACGCGTCGAAGCGGTAGGATCCCGGGAGCATCCCCGGGAAGAGATCGGTGACGAGCTGGAGCGGCACGTACAGATCGGCGCCGGCGAAGTACGGAGCGTGCGCCATCTGCACGATCCGGTCCGCCCAGTGGAGGAACGGCGTTCCGTCACGCAGCTCGACCCGTTCCCCGCGCGGGCCTTGCAGGCGCACGCCCAGAGGCGTCGGCTCGACGCGCCACCCCACCCGGCCGAGCGACGCGGCCGTCAGCGCCGAGAACCCGCGCGCGATGGTCACCTCCAGCGCGATCTCGGAGCCGCCCCGCCTCAGCCGCAGCGCCGGGCCCGCCTGGGCCGCCGACGGGATGGGCGCCACGGCGCAGGCCGCGAGCAGGGCCGCGACCCGAGGGAGATGGTGTCTCATCGTCCTCCCGCGGCCCGGCGGGCCTCGCGGTCGAGCTGCTTCCGCTTCAAGGCCTCGCGCTTGTCGTGGAGCTTCTTGCCGCGCGCGAGGGCGAGCCTGACCTTCGCGTAGCCTCGCGCGAAGTAGATCTCCAGGGGCACGAGCGTGAGGCCTTTCTCCTCGACCTTTCCGACCAGCCGCCGGATCTCTCTGCGGTTGAGGAGCAGCTTGCGCGTCCGCACCGGGTCCACGTTGAAGCGGTTCGCCTCTTCGTAGGGGCTGATGTGGAGGCTGTGGAGCCAGACCTCGCCCCGCTCTACGGTGGCGAAGGCATCTTGGAAGGACGCCTTGCCCACCCGCAGGGACTTCACCTCGGGTCCCTTGAGTGCCATGCCGGCCTCGAAGGTCTCCAGGATCTCGTAGTCGTGGCGCGCCTTCCGGTTGCGCGCGACGACCTTTCGGTCTGCGTCCTCGCTCACGGTGCGATCCCGTCAGTAGATGAGGACAGGCGTTCCCACGTCCACCATGTGCATCAGCGACCGCGCGGCTTCGTTGGTGAGCCGGATGCAACCGTGGGACACCCGGCGCCGCTCGGGGTCCGGATGCAGGACGAGCTCGGGCTGGTTCGTCCCGTGGATGGCGATTCCATCCCCCAGGTAGATCGCCGTGCTCCCCATGATGCCCCGCATGATCCGGGCAGGGCTGTCCGGAGGAGGGATCGGCCGACCCTTCTCGACGAAGTGCCAGTCGGGCGCTTCCCAGAGCGGATCCTTCTCCATGCGCTGGATGCGGAACATGCCCCGAGGGGTGGAGAACTTCCACCGGTGCTCGCCGGTCGCGAGGCGGAACCCGGTTCCCGTGCCCGCAGGGGCCGACCATACGGCGCGCGGCCCGTCGAACACGAAGACCCGGTTCTCCGCCAGGTGGACCACGACGTACCGACCCCCGCCGCGCACCAGCGGACGGTCGGTGACCACGTCACGCTCGAGAAACTCGGCGCGAAAGCGCACCTCACCATCGTCCTGTGGCACGAGTTGCGCCCGGAGGGGCCACGTCCCCGCGCCCATGGCCACGAGGAGGGCGATCGCCGGTCCGGTCCGGAAGCTCATGAAGCGGCGCCTACCTTCACTTTCTCCGCCTGTCGCGAGGCATACATATGGGCGATTTCGCCGCCCAAGATAAACACTACCGCTTCGTAATAGATCCAGAAGAAGACCAGCGCCACGACCGCCACGTTCCCCCACGTGGACGTGTAGTCCGCGACATCGATGGCGTACCAGGAGAACCCCACTTTCAGCGCCTCGTGGGCTACGGCGGCGAACGTCGCCCCGACCATGGAGGTCCTCCACGGGATCCTCCCCGCGGGGATATAGCGGTAGACGATCAGGAACAGGAACCACACCGACACGAGGGCCACTCCCTGACCGAGCGCCCATTCGGCCACACTCAACGCGTCGCCCCCCAATCCCAGCACGTCCACCCCGAATCCCACGGCTGCCTCGAACGTCACGGTCACACCGAGGTTCAGGGTCAGGAGCGACGCACCCACCGCGACCACGAGCACGTCGAACAGCTTCCCATGGAGGACGCCGCGCTCCCGCGCGAGGTCGAAGATCCTGCGGAGCACGGCGCGGAGCGTCCCCACGAGCCGGGTGGCGAGCCAGGTGAAGATCAACGCGCCGAGGACCGTGAACCCCGAGCGCTGCTCGAGCACGCTGACCACGAGGCCCCGCACCGCACCCACCGCGTCCAGATCCTCGGCCCCCTCGGGCATCGTGCGGACGACCGCGGACACGATGGCACCCGCAGGGTCGGTCACGTGAGCGGAGAGCACGTACCCGGATATCCCGATCGCGAGCAGGAGCAACGGCAGCGCGGCCACGAGGATGTTGAACGCCACCGCGGCGGCCATGAAGAACGCCTCGTCCCTCGCGACCTTGATCCCGAGCAGGCGGAGGAAGGCCCACGCCCGTCGCCAAGGCGGCGCGTGCGAAGACGCCGCGGTGGAGAGTTCTCCCCCCCGCGGCGTGTCGGGGCCCGGCCAGGGGCCCCCGGAGCCCGTTTCGTGGCTCAGGCGTCCACTTCCTCGTCTTCGTCACCCGTCTCCGCGCCGGATTCTCCGGTGGCGGCCTGGCGCGCCGCCTCGATCCCGGCGCGATACGCGGCCTTGGACCGTTCGAGCTTCCTCTCGAGGTCGTCACGCGCGTCCATGGCTGCCTTCCGGCCCGCGTCCACGGCCTCGCGAACGTCCTCCACGCGGGCCTGCACGCCCTCGCGCGCCACGTCGAGCCGCTCCTCGAGGTTCTTCTGCGCCGTGCGCATGCGCTCCTCGGCCGCCGTCTTGAGCTTGCGGGCCCGTTCCTTCAGCTCCTCCTGCGTCTCGACCCCGGACTTGGGCGCGAACAACAGCGCGAGCCCGGCCCCGACCAGGGCCCCGAGGATGAACGAACCGACGCCGCTTCCCCCGCGGTCGATGATGATGGTGGGCACTTCGTCATGGTCACGCATGTTCGTCTCCATTTACCGCTCCCGCCCACGGCGCCCCGCGCGGCGCCCGGATCTTTTCTCAAGGTAACCCGCACGCATGGGCGCCACTAGCAGCCGTGCGCACCGAGCAAGCCGGCTCGAGGCGTCAGACCCTCCAGCGCGGATCACCCGCATCCAGGGAGGGCGCCTCGTATCCCTCTCGCCCCATGAGGCCGTACGTGAGCACCTTCCCCAACTCGACGCCCGGCTGGTCGAGGGGGTCCACACCGTACAGCGCACCCGCGTAGACGGTCGCGATCTCCAGGAGGATGTAGAACTGGCCGAGCGTGGCGGCGTCCACCCTGGGGAACAGCAGCGTCGCGTTCAGGCGTCCCTCCCTGCGGAGCGCTTCCGCCGTGGCCTTGCGCTCGGCGTCGAGCAGGTTGCCGAGCGACTTCCCGCCGAGGTACACGAGCGACGAGATCTCCTGATGGAGCGGCGGGATGCTCACGTCCGTGCCCGCGTCCGCGACGGCCGCGAACAGGATCACCTTGTCCTGGGGCCCCTCCATGAAGAGCTGCAGGAGCGAATGCTGGTCCGTGGCACCCACGGATGCGAGGGGGGTGGGCCCCGTGTTGCGTCGAGCGCCGTCGAGGCCGCGCGCCTTGCCGAGCGACTCGGCCCAGAGCTGCTGGAACCAGAGCGCCGCCGCTCGCAGCCGATCGGCGTAGGGCATGAGCACGTGGATGGGCCGCGACAGCTCGGAATCGGCCGCGTACAGCAGGGTCGCGAGGATCCCGGCGGGGTTCCGCATCAACTCCGCGCTCCGGCAGCGCGCCTCCATGCCCGCGGCTCCGGCCAGGAGCGCGTCCACATCCACGCCGCAGATCGCCGCGGGAAGCAGCCCCACCGGGGATAGCACCGAGAAACGACCACCGACGTTCTCCGGGACCGGTGCGGCGGGAATTCCCTCCGCCTCCGCGATCTTCCGAAGCGCGCCCTTGGTCGGGTCGGTGGTGAACAGAAAGTGGCCCGGCGCGTGATCGGCACCCACCGCGTCCTCCACCCAGCCGCGCGCGACGAGGTACTGCGCCATCGTCTCGGCAGTCGAGCCCGACTTGCTCACCACGTTGATGAGGGTCGTGGCCGGATCCAACCGTCGGAGGAGGGCTCCGAACGTCACCGGGTCCGGGTTGTCCACGACGTGGAGGCGCGGAAAGTGGTCCCGCTCCTCGTCGGAGCGCTCGTTCCAGAGCGGGCCGAGCAGCGCGTCCCGGAGCGAGATCGCCCCGAGGCCGGAGCCGCCGATCCCCAGCACGACCACGTCGTGGAACCACTGCCCGAACCCCTCGGCGAGATCCTTCACGCGGGCCGCGGTGTCCGTGGCGTAGGGGAGGTCGAAGAAACCCATCTCACCCGCGGCCCGCCGCTCCTGGACCGCGCCGTGCGCCACCCGGAAGCGCTCCGCGAGGTCCCCGCGCAGCCGCTCCGGGTCGATCCCGGTGGAGACGTGGGGGCGGAGGAGATTCGCGAAGTCGAGTCGCAGGTCGCCGTCAGCCATGGTCAGAGACCTCGATGGTGAGTCCGTCGTAGGCGGGCTCCACCCCGGGAGGGAGCCGCTCGAGCAGTTCCGCGTGGGTGACCCGATGCGTCAGGTGCGTGAGATAGGTCCGCCGTGCGCCCACCGCCCCGGCCGCTTCCACCGCCTCCTCCACGTTGAAGTGGGAGGGATGCGGTCGCCCGAACCAGAGAGCGTTCAGGACGAGCACATCCACACCCCGCAGGACGTCCCGGGCGGCGTCGGGCAACGACTTGCCGTCGGTAACGTAACCGAGCCCGCCGACACGGAATCCGTAGACGCGCACGGGACCATGCGGTACCTCGAAGGGGTGGAACGTGCGTCCGAGGATCTCCTGGGGACGGGCGGGGTGGAGATCGTGCAGGCGGATGTTGGGCTTGGAGGTCCCCTCCGGCGGTTCGTACGTGTCGTCGAAGATGTACTCGAAGTGCCGCGCGATCCGGTCCCGGTACTCGGCCCCCACGTAGGCGCAGAGATCTCCGTACCGCATCGTGAAGACGCGGAGGTCGTCGATCCCGTGGATGTGGTCGGCGTGGATGTGGGTGAACCAGACGGCATCCACACGGTCCACGCCCGCCGCAAGGAGCTGGAGCCTCAACTCCGGCGGCGTATCCACGAGCAGCCGCTTCCCCTCGATCTCCAACAGAGCGCCGTGCCGCGTCCGACGGTCTCGCGGGTCGGACGACGTGCACGCGCGGCAGTGGCAGCCCACGACGGGGATGCCGAACGATGTGCCGGTCCCCAGGAAGGTGAGTTTCACGAGATCACAGACGCTCCAGACGCATGGTATCCTTCGTGCACGGGAGCTGGAAGGGGCAACCTTCGGATCGGTCGCGGCATCGCGGGGGCCTCGAGCCCTGGGAGAGGCCGACGATTGTGGAATTGTCGCGCCCGCCCACGGGGCGGGCAAGCGTCCCGACCTTGTGGAGGACGCGTCGCGCGGCTTCATTTCGGCGCCTGGATTGCTACGGTTCCCGGAGACCTCGTTCTTCATGTCCTTCGTCCACGTCCGCGACGCTTCCGAAGTGGATGGCCTGCGTCGGGACCTCACCTCGGCCCGCCGCGTCGCGCTCGACTGCGAGGCGGCCGGATTCCACCGCTATTCGGATCGGCTCTGCCTCCTCCAGCTGACGACCGAGAGAGACACGTACGTTCTCGACGCGTTGGCCTTCCAACCCGGCGAGATGCTCCGGGGGGTTCTCGAGGACCCCACGATCCCCGTCGTCATGCACGGGGCCGATTACGATCTGCGTCTGCTGCATCGGGACCTCGGGATCCGGATACGCGGGCTGTTCGACACCCAGGTCGCGGCGGAGCTTCTCGGCGTTCAGGCCCTGGGCCTCCAGGCCCTGCTGAAGAGCCGCCTCGGGGTATCGCTATCGAAGAAATACCAGCGCGCCGACTGGGCCGAGCGCCCGCTGTCCGACGGGATGCTCGAGTACGCCGCGGACGACACGCGGCATCTCCTGCGCCTGGCTGACCTTCTCGCGGCGGAACTGGCCACCGCCGGACGGCTGGCGTGGGCCGAAGAGGAATGTCGGGCCCTGGAGGAGAGCGCTACCATGAGCGACGACGCCGAGCCGGAGGATCCGGTGACCCGGGTGAAGGGTGCTCGGGACATGACGCCCCGCGAGGTGACGGCTCTCCGGGAAGCGCTCGAGTGGCGCGACCGGCTGGCCCGCGAGAGGGACCGGGCCCCGTTCCGCGTCGTGGGCGATCAGCCACTCGTGGAGGCGGTTCTCTGCCGCCCGTTGGACGAGAAAGAGCTCGCCGCGATCAAGGGCTTCCCCTCGGGGCTGGCCCGGGGACGGGGTTCGGACCTCCTGAGCCGCTTCGATCGGATCGCGGGCCTGCCCGAAGACGAGCTGCGCCCTTACCCGCGCGGCCAGAAGCGGGCACCGGGCCGACCCGTTCCGGAGGTCGAAGAGCTCGCCGAGAAGCTCAAGTCGGCCAGGAATCGGAGGGCCGAGGAGCTCGGGCTCGACCGCGGCACGCTCCTGCCCAACGCGCTCGTCCACGCCGTGGCGACGCAGCGCCCGGCGAGCCTGGAGGCGCTGGCCGCCGTGGACGGAATCCGCACCTGGCAGGTCGAGGCGGTCGGGCCCGCCCTGCTGGCGGTCCTCACGGGCCGGCGCTGAGAGCCCGGCCCGCGGCCGGCCCGGGGGAGAGGTCGGAGGGGCCCGGCGCCGCTCGGCGCCGGGCCCCTCGTCACGTCGGAGGAAGGCCGGTCAGGCCGCCTCTTCTTCCTTCAGCTTGCAATTGATGCAATAGCGGGCGTGGGGCAGCGCGTCCAGTCGCTCGAAGCCGACGTCCTGCCCACACGTGTGGCACTTGCCGAAGTTCTTCGGGTCGTTGTAGAGGCGACGGAGCGCCTCTTCGAGGCGATAGAGATATCGACCTTCCTTCGTGGCGAACACCGCGGCTTTCTCCCGCTCCATCGCTTCCGTGCCCTGGTCGGCCATGTGGTCGGTGTAGGCAGCCAGATCGGAGTCGGCGGAATCCCGGTCCCATTTCGCCATCTCGTCAAAGAGGCCCAGCGCGCGGAGCGCGCGGGCGCGTTCCTCGAGGAGCCGCTTCTCGATGTGTGCGAGCTGCTTCTTGGTCAGGGGCATGTCGATCTCGGGAGGGTAGGCGGCATTGATGAGCCAGACAACCTAACCCCGCGGTGCCGAATCGTCCACGGCGCTCCGCACCCCGTAGGGGGTACGTGATCCAGTACCCCGGACGCGCTTCGGGGATGCACTCTCCACGCGCGCGTCGGACCGAGGTGAGTCCCGGAACGGACCCCCCGCGGGCCGGACGGGTAGAGCCGGCCTGCACTGAACACGGAACCGAGAGCGGGAAGACACGCGATGGAACACGAGACGATCCACTGCCGCCGCTGCGGACCGGACGCGCCACGCCTTCCCCGCCCCCCGTTCAAGAACGAGATGGGAGAGAGGGTCGCCGCCGAGATCTGCGCCGACTGCTGGAACGACTGGCTGAAGCACCAGACGCTCCTCATCAACCATTACGGGCTCGATCCGAGGGACCCGCAGGCACGGGCGTTCCTCTTCGAGCAGATCGAGACGGTGCTGCTGGGCGACGGTAACGCCCAGCAGGTGGACACGCGCAAGCAGGGCACGATCGACTGGTAGGCCCGCGGTCCCTCAACGACCCGCGGGGGCGAGGCGAGCCGCGCACGCCTCGCGCCAGTCGAGCCGCACGACGATCTGGGGAGGCATGCGCGCGAGGATCGTCACGGTACCGGGGCATCGCTGCTCGAGGAGGTTGAGCGCGTCGCCGTGGATCAGGCCGCCCTGCTCGAGGAGCAGATGGTCCACCCCGACTTCCCTCCACAGCGCGATCTGCTGGAGGGGCGTCCCCCAGACGGGCGATGCCTCGTCCTCGGCCCGCGGCGTGAAGCGAGCGCTCGGGGCTGCGGCCCACTCTCCGTGCAGGTGCAATGCCGCCCAGAACTCCGGGGCTCCCACGACGGCATCCTCCGGCGCGGTCGCCTTCAGTACCTCCACGGCCGCGGCCATCCGGCCCGCGCGAAGGCGGTAGCCCGCCGCGGCCCAGCCGTGCCCGGCGCGGCTCGCCGTGACCGACGCGTACGCCGCCACCCACACGAACGCGACGGCCGCCATGGACCTCCTCATCCAACTCCGGGGGAGCCGCCGGGTCCCATCGAGGAGTGCCACGCCGACCGCGATCGCCATCCAGGGATGGAGGGGCGCGACCAACCTGCGGTCCACGAACGGCCAGAGCAGGAGCAGGCCGAGGTAGGCCAGCGCGACCCACGGAAGCGGCGGAAACCGCTTCGTCAGAATCCACCCACCCGAGAGCGCCAGGGCGGCCAGAGGCACGGCGGCCACCCAGAGCCACACGCCCGCGACGCCCGGAACCAGGAGCGCCACGACCCGGGAGGTCACGGCCTCGGCATGGGCCGGAAGCCCGCTCACGAACGCGCCCGACGATCCCAGGATTTGCCCGGCCAGCCACCCACCGTACGGGCCGAGGACGTCGCGGAGCCCTTCCGGAATCCCCTCGGCTCGTGACGAGGCCCACGCGCTCCAGGCGGCCGCGGCCACGACCGCCGGTCCCGTCGTGGCCGCCGCGGCGAGCACACCTCGCCGGAGCGCCATCGCGAGCGCGCAGCCCGCGACCAGGGCCACGCCCGCGGAGCGGGTGAGGACGGCGGCCGCCAGCAGCGCGGCCATCGCCGCGCTCCAGCGCACGTCGTCACGCCGGGAGGCGCGCGGCCACGTGGCCAGCGCGGCCGCGGCAAGCAGGAGGAACAGCGGCTCGGACAGCGGCACCAGCGCGGGACGCCAGACGTCGGCGGAGGCGAAGGCGAGCCCCGCGAGGGTGGCCGCTTCCCACCGGCGGAACCCCGCGGCGTCGTGGAGCGCCCAGGCCGTCAGGACGCCGGCCGCCGCGATGAAGGTGAGATTGAGGAGCCCGGCACTGAGCGTCACCGGGCCGACCGAGCGGAAGACGAGCCACAGGAGCGCGAGCAGCCCCGAGTAGAGCGGGGGAAACTTCACGGCCGGAAGCGCGCCCGGAACGCCCTCGTAGACGAGCCCTTCGCCCTGGCTCAGCGCCTTGCCGATCACCATGTACACGCCGTCGTCGTGCCAGACGCCGGCGGGAATCGGACGCCAGAACGAGAGACCCACGCCCATGAGCGCGACCGCGAGCAGGAGGAACGGCCACGAGCGCATGAGCGGGTTCTCCCCGCGCGTCTCGCGGAGGCCCGGCGACGTTGGCTCTCCGGTCTCGCCGCTCGTCACGCGGCCTCAGCCCACCGGGCGCTTCGGGCGCTCGTCCACCTCGAGTCGGAAGACGTCGGGGCGGGCGTAGTGGCCTGTCACGTCGAAGTCGAACTTGGAGCGGGCGATCGCCGTGAGGTCCACCTCGGCCACCAGGGTCCCCTCGCGATCCCAGAGCGGGCCGGCGACGAGCTCGCCCAGCGGATCATAGATCGCGCTCCCGCCGCGACACAGCGTCTCGGGCCAGGCCAGGAGCTCGTCCGCGATCTCGAGGTCCGGGGGGTACATGTCCCGGCAGACGTACTGGTTGCACCCCAGGACGAAGCAGCGCCCCTCGAGCGCGATGTGCTGGAGCGTCGCCTGCCACCGGGCCCGCGCGTCGGCCGTGGGCGCCAGCCAGATCTCGACACCCTTGCCGTACATCGCCATCCGCGCCAGGGGCATGTAGTTCTCCCAGCAGATGAGCCCGCCCACCTTCCCGAACGGCGTGTCCACCACGGTGAGCGTGCTCCCATCCCCCTCGCCCCAGATGACGCGTTCGGCGGCGGTCGGCTTCAGCTTGCGGTGCTTGCCGATCAGCTCCCCGTCCGGTCCGAAGTAGAGGAGCGTGCAGAACAGGGTCCCGCCGCTGTAGCTCGAGTCCCGCTCGACGACCCCGACGCAAAGGTGGATGCCCGCCTCGCGCGCCACCTCCGCCATGCGCTCGGTCTCGGGGCCCGGAATGTCCACCGCCCCCCGCCAGTACCGCTCCCACGTTCGCCGCCCCGCGTCGGAGCGCCCCCCGATCGCCGTCCCGAAAGCCAGTCCCCACGGATACCCGCCCACATAGGCCTCGGGGAAAAGAACGAGCCGCGCACCCTGGGACGCGGCGTCGCGCGCGAGCGCACACACCTTGTCCACCGTGGCGAGGGTGTCGAACGGAACGGGCGCGGCCTGCACGACGGCGGCGCGGAGCGAGGTGGGCTCGGTCATGGGCGGCAAGCCAGCGGGTCGTCGGACATGAGGCCGGAACTTCTATACAGGTGGCGGCCCCTGCAAGGAGTCCGACCCTTCGCCGCGGCCGGCCCTTCGACCCGGGGAGGCGCGGTCTCTCGGACGGCGGCGAGGGATCACCATGGAGATCGGAACGGAACCTTGACGGCCGGGTGTCTTCAATCCACACTCGGTCTGCTAAACAGACTACCCTGGAAGCGACCATGGCCCGACAGGCGTCCCTCGGAGAGTTCGAGCAGCTCCTGCTGCTGGCGGTCCTCGGCCTCGGGAACGCGGCCACCGGCCCGGCGATCAGCGCCGCGCTCGAGGAGAAGGCCGCGCGCTCCGTCTCGCGCGGCGCGCTCTACTCCGCCCTCGACCGGCTGGAGTCCAAGGGATTCCTCACCTGGCGGGTGGAACCCGCCACGCCCGAGCGTGGGGGTCATCCCTCCCGTCTGTTCACGGTTACGGAGCCGGGGCTGGAGGCGCTCCGGGAGCACCAGCGCGGGCTGCGCAACCTCGCGGCCGGCCTCGAGGACGTCCTGGGAGTGGCCCGGCGCTGAGATGGGGGCCGAGGGGGGCGAAGGGGCGGGCGGATTGCCTAGGCGGTGGGAAACGCTTCTCCTGAAGGTCCTGCCACCCGGAATCGTCGGCCGCAGCATCGTCGGGGACCTGCACGAGGAGTGCGCGCGCCGCGCCGCGCGCGAGCCCCGCGAGGCGCGTGGGTGGTATCGGCGTCAGGCGGCCGGAGTGGCCATGCGCGCCGCGCTGGATCGCATGCTGGGACGGTGGTCGGGGGAGCCGAGGCTCGCCCCGCGGAGCGACGGTGGACGAGGAGGAGGTGATCCCATGATCGAGCGCGCGACGCGGAGCCTGAAGTACGCGGGACGGTCCCTCGCGAGGACGCCCCGCTTCACGATCATCGCGGTCTTCACGGTGGCGCTCGCGGTCGGCGCCGACACGGCGATCTTCAGCGTGGTCAACGGCGTGCTCCTGCGGCCGCTCGACTATCCCGCCTCCGACGAGCTGGTCAACGTGTGGAGCACCGCGCCGGGGCTCGGCTACGACCAGTTCCCGCTCTCGCCGGACGTCTACTTCCTGTACCGATCCGAGAGCACCGCGTTCGCGGACATGGGGCTCTACACGCAGGAGGACGTGAGCGTGACCGGCGACGGGGACCCCGAGCGCGTTCCCGCGGCGTCCGCCACGGCGTCGCTGTTTTCCACGCTCGGCGTGTCGCCGCTGCTCGGGCGCACCTACACCGAGCAGGAGGATCTCCCGGACGCTCCCCGCGTGGTCGTGCTGAGCCACGAGCTCTGGCAGCGTCGCTTCGGCGGCGACCGAAGCGTGCTCGGGCGCACGATCGTCGTGGAGGGCGAGGCGCGCGAGATCGTCGGGGTGATGCCTCCGCGCTTCGACTTCCCCGGCCGCGTCGAGCTCTGGCTCCCCGCGCGCCTGGATCCGGCCGACCCGCCCACGGGGTCGTTCAGCTTCCCGACCATCGCGCGGCTCGCTCGCGGAAGCGACATCCGGCAGGCGCAGACCCAGCTCGTGCCCCTCGTCGCACGTCTGCGCGAGGGCATGGAGGGCGACTACGCGGCGTTCCTGGACAACGGTCGGTACGCGCCGCTGGTACACTCGATGAAGGAGGACCTGGTCGGCTCGCTCGAGCGGCCCCTCTGGATCCTGCTCGGAACGGTCGGATTCGTGCTGCTCATCGCGTGCGCCAACGTGGCCAACCTGACGCTCATCCGGGCCGAAGGGCGCCGGCGCGAAGCGGCGGTGCGCACGGCGCTCGGCGCCACCCACGCCGCTCTCGTCCGCCAGGGCGCCGCCGAGAGCCTGCTCGTCGCGGCGGTGGGCGGGGTCCTCGGGCTCGGGATCGCGTGGCTCGGCGTTCCGGCGGTGCTCCACAGAGCGCCGTCTCAGCTCCCCCGCCTGGACGAGGTCGCCATGGATGCGACCGTCCTGCTCTTCACGCTGGGCGTGACCGCGCTGGCCGCGCTCCTCTTCGGGGTCGCGCCCCTGCTCCGCCGCTCGCCGGCGACGCTCCTCGGCGCCCTGGGGCAGGGCGGTCGGGGCCAGATCGGCGGTGGCCGGCTGCACGCGCGCAATCTCCTGGTGGCGGCCCAGACCGCACTGGCGCTCGTCCTGCTGGTGGGGTCGGGTCTCCTCGTACGGAGCTTCCGCGAAGCGCGCTCGACCGACCTCGGCTTCCGCTACGAGGGCCTGCTCACGTTCCGGCTCTCGCTACCCGGAGGGGCCTACGCCACGTCCAGCGAGGTGAACGCGTTCCACGACCGACTCCTGGAGCGGCTCGGCGCGCTGCCCGGCGTGTCGTCCCACGGGCTGGCGTCCGCCCTCCCGCTGGCCCAGTCGGCGCCCGGGACCGCCTTCGAGATCGAGGACCAGCCGACGGCCGCCGGCCGGCTTCCGCCGATGCTCCGCTACAAGTTCGTGTCTCCAAGGCTCCTGGAGACGCTCGGCATCCCGGTGCTCGCGGGCCGCACGCTCCTGCCCTCCGACCTGAGGGACGGAGTCGGACACGTCATCGTGGACGAAGCGGTCGCCGCGCGCTTCTGGCCCGGGGAGGAGGCCGTCGGCAAGCGCCTCCGCTTCTCGGGAGACACGACCCAGTGGTATGCGGTGGAGGGTGTCGTCGGGCGCGTGCGCGAGGCGGGGATCCTCCAGGAGCCCGACCCCCAGCTGTACTTCCCGACGATCGGCCCTCGGGCGGACACGTACCCAGCCGTGCGGACCGCGTCCTACGCGGTCCGGACGAGCGTGCCGCCCACGGCGCTGGCCGAGGCGGTGCGGGCCGCGGTCTGGGACGTGGACGAGGACATCCCGGTGGCCTCCATGCGCACGGGCGAGGAGCTCGTGGCGAGCAGCCTCGTGCGGATGTCGTTCACGATGGGCACCCTGGGAATCGCGGCGCTGCTCGCGCTCCTGCTCGGCGCCATCGGCCTGTACGGAGTGCTCGCCTATTCGGTGGCGCAGCGTACCCGCGAGATCGGC
The DNA here is from genome assembly GCA_964412015.1 of uncultured Gemmatimonadaceae bacterium. Classification (GTDB taxonomy): domain Bacteria; phylum Gemmatimonadota; class Gemmatimonadetes; order Longimicrobiales; family Gaopeijiaceae; genus SZUA-318. The sequence goes on from CAYPMO010000017.1 coordinate 18,616, forward strand.
GTGCGCATGGCGCTCGGCGCCGAGCGCGGCGCCGTTGCCGGCATGGTCGTGCGGGACGGCGCGCGCATCACGGCGCTGGGGCTGGTCGTCGGCCTGGCGGGCGCGGCGGCGCTCACGCGCCTTCTCCAGGGCATCCTCTACGGGGTCGAGCCCCTCGATCCGACGACCTTCGCCGCCACCACGGCCCTGCTCCTGGGCGTGGCCGTGCTCGCGGCTTGGTTACCGGCGCGACGCGCCGCCGCCGTGGATCCGATGGAATCCATGCGGGCGGAGTAGACACCCACCCGCGCCGATCCGGCCGCTCAGCCGCACGCGCTGTAACCGCAGATGGGGCACTTCACGCACCCTTCCTCGTAGATCAACTGGCTGGCGCCGCACTCGGGGCAGGCCCCGATGAAGGCCTGCGCCTGAGACGACTGATAGGTGGTCACCTGCGTCTGCGCCGGCCCCTGCGGGGCCTGCACGGTGAGAGGAAGGGCCTCCTGGACTCCCTCCTTCTCCTCCAGGTAGCGCTCGATGGCCTGCCCTACGGCGTCGGGTACGGAGAGCACCTTGCGGGGGCCCACGCCGACCGCGCGGTCGCACGAGATGCCGCGGAGCTGGTCCTTGATCCGCCCGATCGGGATCCCCGAGCGCAAGGCCAGCGAGACCAGCCGGCCGATGGCCTCGGCATCCGCCATCGCCGCGCCACCCGCCTTGCCCAGCGTGCAGAATACCTCGAAGGGTCGGCCCTGGTCGTCCTCGTTGATCGTGACGTACATGTCCCCGAGAGGTGAGATCATCTTCATCGTGCGGCCGCGGAGCGCCTGCGGGCGCTGCCGCTTGTGACGTGCGGCTGCCGCGTCCGCGTCGTGCTCCCGCAGCTCGGCCCGCAGCCCCTCCATCTCCACGCGGAGGTTGTGTGCCTCCTCGCGCGCGTCCGCGAGCTGCTGCTCGAGATCGGCCCTCTCGGCCCCGAAATCCGCGCCCGCGACGGCCCGCGCCGTCTTGCCCGTGGAGAGTACCTGCCCCTCGCGGGAGCCGTCCCGATAGACGGTCACGCCCTTGCACCCGAGCTCGAACCCGAGTTCGTAGATCTTCCGGACGTCGTCCTCGGTGGCCTCGCGCGAGAAGTTCGTCGTCTTCGAGATCGCCGAGTCGCAGTGCTCCTGGAACGCGGCCTGCATGCGTACGTGCCACTCGGGCGTGATGTCGTGAGCGGTGCGGAACACCCTCTGCACCTCGGCCGGCACCTCGTCGAAGTGGATGTGACCCTCCGTCGCAATCCGCCCCATCAGCTCCTCGGTGTACCAGCCCTGCTCCCTGGCCAGGCGCACGAAGTCCGGGTTCACGTCGGGCATGAGGGATCCGGCCTGGTTACGCATGAACGCCACGGCGAAGAGCGGCTCGATCCCGCCCGAGCATCCGGCGAAGATCGAGATCGTACCGGTCGGGGCCACGGTGGTGAGATTGCAGTTGCGCAGCGCCCGCTCCGCGCGGACGCGGGACCCGTCGGGCCTCCGGGCCGCGGTCGCGTCCGGACCCCAGATGGACTCGGCCCACGCCGGGAAGACGCCGCGCGTCTCGGCCAGCTTCTCCGAGGCCTTGCGCGCCTCCTCGTCCAGGAAGGCCATGACCTTGCAGCCCAGGTCCACCCCCTCGGTCGAATCGTAGGGGATACCCAGCTTGACCAGCATGTCCGCCCACCCCATGACGCCGAGCCCGATCCGCCGAACGGCCTGTGCGAGCTCGTGGATCTCCCGCAGGGGATACCGGTTCGCGTCGATGACGTTGTCGAGGAAGTGGACCGACAGATGCACGACCTGGCGGAGCCCCTCCCAGTCCACGGCCTCGTCGGGGTCGTCCCCGGGCCGGGCCCCTTCCTTCACGAACGCCCCGACGTTGACGCTTCCCAGGTTGCACACGTCATAGGGGAGGAGGGGCTGCTCGCCGCACGGATTGGTGGCCTCGTAGCTCCCCAGCTTCGGCACCGGGTTGAACTCGTTCGCCCGGTCGACGAAGAACGTGCCGGGCTCTCCGGTCAGCCACGCGCCGTGCACGATCATGTCGAAGATCTCGCGGGCGTCCTCCTGTCCGACGACCTCGCCGGACTTCGGATGCACGAGGTCGTAGCTCGTCCCGGCCTTCACGGCCTCCATGAAGCTGTCGGTGATCGCCACGGAGATGTTGAAGTTCGTCACCTGCGTCGTGTCGTTCTTGCAGGTGATGAACCTGCGGATGTCCGGGTGGTCCACCCTCAGGATGCCCATGTTCGCGCCGCGCCGGGTGCCGCCTTGCTTCACGACCTCGGTGGACGCGTCGTAGAGCTTCATGAACGACACGGGCCCGGACGCGACGCCCATGGTCGAGCGCACGGGATCCCCTTCCGGGCGCAGCCGCGAGAACGAGAATCCCGTACCCCCGCCCGACTGGTGGACGAGCGCCATCGCCTTGAGCGTGTCGTAGATGCCGCTCTGACCGTTGGACAGGGCGTCGTCCACCGGCAGCACGAAGCACGCCGAGAGCTGACCGAGAGGCCGTCCCGCGTTCATGAGCGTGGGGGAGTTCGGCTCGAACCTGCCGCCAACCATGAGATCGTAGAATTGGCGGGCGACCTCACCCACGGCGGCCTCGGAGGCGCCGTAGTCGGCGTCCACGTCGGCGATGGTCTTCGCGACTCGCCAGAACATGGTCTCCGCCTCTTCCGTCGGTCGCCCCTGAGCGTCCTTCTTCAGGTAGCGCTTCGCGAGGATGATCCGCGCATTCTCGGTCAGCCGTGCAGCCGGGACATCCGCGGGCACGACGTCTTCGAAGACCGGGGATTCGCGGGGGGCCCGGGGCTCTTGAACGCGCGGCATCGATCGGGACTCCTGGGGAAAAAACGTGGAAAACCTGTGCAGCACAGGTGGGAAGGTGATCGGGATCCGCTCCCGTCGGCTATTTTCGTGTGGAAAGGCCCCGAGGCCCCACAAGATGTTGCGAGGAACCCATATTAGGCCCCCTACGGGTAGGGGTCAAGCATCGATTTCGCGCATCGGGCGCGTCGCCGCCCCAAATGCATGTCCCGTGGTAAAATCCCGGATTTCGATGTTCGCTCGGTTCCGTCCTACCGAACGTGCCCACCCGAAATATTCGGGTTTTGTTCGGTCTCCGCAAGCCCCTCGCCGTCCGGACGTTCCGTCCACCGCCGGGCGGCGCGGCGTCTCAAAACGAGAGGCCGAGCCTCACGTAGGCGCGCGGGCCTTCTCCCTCGGCTACGGGGAAGCCGACGCCCCCGCGCAGGAGCACCGGCATGGACCAGAGTGCCAAGAACCGTCCGATCACCTCGCCCCCCACCGAGGCGAGCGTGCCCCTACGCGGGTTCTGATACCCCCGAATGCCCAGCTCGGGGCCCCAGGCGTTCCCGGCGTCCGCGAACAGGGCGCCGACCACACGGTCGAGGCTGAGCGGCCAGGCCCCCATTCCGCGATTCACGAGCGCGAACGGAAACCGGTACTCGGCCGAGGCCGACCAGGCGATCCGCCCATAGCGCGCTACTTCGGGGTACCCCCGCACCGGGAAGAACAGGGACGTGCCGCCGAACAGGCCGAGGCCGGTGAAGGACCCCAGGCCACCCGCGGCCCCGCCGACCTCGAAGTGCCCCGCGTCGGCCCCCGGCCCGCGCGCGGCCCCCGCGGAGACCCGGAGCGCGAGAACGTGGGAAGCGAACCCGGGACCCCCCAGCGCATGGTACGCCCGCACCTGGGCGACGACGTCGTCCACGGAACGATCCGGCCCAGGCGACCCGAGCGCGGAGTCGGGAAGGGACAGGTGCGTACGCACCCTCCCGCTGACCAGCACGGACAGGCCCCGTGCCGCTCCGACCTGGAAGGCCGCGCTCCTGGCTCTCGTGAAGGCGAGGGTCGCGCGGACGTCGGCGAACCGGGACTCCGGTTCGTTCAGGTGGTAGTGCCTCGAGGGTGCCAGGTCCACGTCGAGCAGATCGCGCTTTTCCCAGGAGAGCCCGGCCGAGAGCGAGAGGGCCGCGTCGCTCCGCCAGCGCGGACGGAGGAACGTCACGGACGCGGCGAGGCTCCGCGTGCGCTCGAGCACGAAGAGAGTGTCGTACGGGGCGTCTTCCTCCCTGCGGCCGAGCCCCGCGCCGTCCTCGTCCCATACCTGGCTCGCACCCACCGACAGGATCGGGTTGCCGAGCCCGGCGAACGCATACGAGGCGCTCCCCTCCGCCCGCTCGCCGTCGGTGAAGACGCGCGCGGACAGCTCCCAGGCGTGACGGCCCACGAGGTCCAGGCCGGAGCTGTGGACCCCCACCGCGGACGGCATGACCTGCCGGCCGGGAATGATCGCGTCACCGTCGAGGATCGTGCCCGTGCGCGTCGGCCCCCGGTACAGCGGCTCCCAGTACGTGGGAAGCAAGGTCCGAAGCGCCGAGTAGGTGCGGACCTCGCCCTCGCTCCGCGCCGCCTGCACGGCAGCGGGCCGGGCTGGCGCGTCGAAGCGTGGCGAAGGGGAAGGCGCCACCGGCCACGCGTCGGGCATGAACGGCACCCGCTCCACGTCCCAACCGTCCGCATGGTATCCGCTGAACTGAACCCACGCCCCTTCGGAGTCCACCGACGGATACATGGCCCCCGTCATCACGTTGGTCGCCATGCGGATCGGACCGACGAACCGCGACTCGGGATCCACCGTGGCGGCCAGGATGTTGGGGATTCTCGTCCGGTCCGAGCCCCAGAGCAGCATGTGGCCGTCGGGCGCCCACGTGGGCGCGAGATCCATCGCGCGGTCGTCCGTGACCCGGAGAATCACCGCCCCCGCCGTGTCCAGCACCACCACGTCGAGGTACGCCCCGGGCGTCCAGCGCGACGCGGCGATCCAGCGTCCGTCGGGAGACACGGCCGGGAACGCCCAGTGGACGTCGGGGTCGGGAAGCGTGACCGGATCCAGCTCTCCAGTCGCGAGGTCCACGCGCACCAGCGCGTTCGTGCCGCCTCCGTCTTGCACGGCGACCGCCCACGATCCGTCGGGCGACCCCGACGGCTGGGAGAGGCGCCCGCCGTGTGTGACCCGGCGCGTGACGCCGTCGGGTCGCCACACCCAGAGGTCACCATACGTGTCGTAGGTCGTCTCGTAGTCGAGCTGGGAGAAGAGCAGGCGACCCCCCGGGATCCAGTCGAACGTGGCGAGCCCGTTCGTGCGGACGCCGGAGGCGTTGCGCCCGTCGGGGTCCGTGAAGCGGACGCGGGTGTCCGAGCGGCCGTCGGACGAGGCGTACGCGAGGCGCGATCCTTCCCTCGAGATCCTCGGATACAGCGCGATGCGCGCGCCGCGTGTGACGGCCTCCGGGTCCGTGAGCGCGCCCAGCCGCTCCGCGGCGGCCCTGGCCTCCGAGGCCGCGACGACCTTCTCTTCCGTCCAGAGCCGCCACTCGTCCGAGATCGACGCACCGAAGGCCTTCCGTCCCGCGGCGTTCAGACGGTAGGGAATCCACTGCCCGGCGACGGCCTCCGTGAACGCGACCATCCGCTCGGGCCCGTGCTTGTCGAGGAGGTACGCGAAGAAGAGCGATCCGTAGGCATACGCGCGATGGCCGCCCGGCCACACCGGCGAATCGCCGGATGCCTGGTCCAGCCGCTCGAACCGCCCCTCGAGCGCGGCCGCGCGCAGGAACATGTCGTGGTACGTTCCGCGGACGCGCCCCGAGTCCGTGAGGCGCGACTCGAACCACGTGGCGACGCCCTCGGCCGCCCAGAGAGGCAGTCCCAGGCCCGGGAAGAACGGCCATGTCGCCGGTGCCCGCCCGAACACGGAGCGCAACGCGCGACCCAGGGGCCCCGGGCGGTCGAGGTGGAAGATGTGCGTGAGCTCGTGCGTCAGGACCAGCTCCATCCAGTCGTCGAAGTAGCCGAGACCGGGCTCGTCGACCGGAGGCCGGGCGTAGATCGTGATCCGGTTGGACGGGGTCACCTGCGCGAAGCCGTTGGAGACGTCCGTGTGATCGGTCAGGAGGATGTCCACCCGTCCGGAGGGTGGAGGCACGAACTCCCGGGAGAGCTCGCTCCAGGCCACCTCGGCGCGGTCCGCCGCGCGCCGCGCGAGCGACTCGAGGTCCGCCGGAAAGGTCACCCGGAAGTTCGGCGTGGTGAGCGTGCGCCACGCCTCGTCGGGCGGTACCTGGGCCGGGGTCGGCGTCGGAGCCAGAGCTCCGGCGAGGCACACCAGCGCCACGGCGCCTCCGGTGCGGATCGCCTTGATAATCGCGACACGCGTCGCCACCCTTGAATTCCGAGGCGGGAGCCCCGGAGCCCTCAGAAGGCCCCACCCTCGATTCGATCGCACTCGCCGATGTCCTCCGAGCACACCATCTGGTACGCCCTGGGCTACGCCCTGGAGCGCGCGCGCCAGGCCCAGGCTCCGGCTGCCCGCAAGTTGGCGAGGCGGAGGGAGCGGCGTCCAGCCGAGCGCGGCCTGCGAGGTCGGCCCTCGCCCTCCACCTGGCCCGACGCAGACCAGCTGCTCGCGACGGGAGCGGTCGCCCTCGCGGCCAAGGCCCTGGACCTGTGGCGGCCGCGGCGGTCGACCGGAATCGCGACCCTCCTCAAGGCGGGCCTCGCGGGAGCGGGAGCGGCCGTGGCCATGGAGGCGGTGCGACCGCTGGTCCGGGGACGAGCGGAGCTCCCCGAGCTGGACGCCCAGGCGTGGGACCGCATCCTCGGGGGCGCCGCGCAGGGCTTCGTGTACGGAGGCGTGGTCGAGCCGCGGCTTCCGGGCCCCGCCGCACTCAAGGGCACGCTCTACGGGTCCATCGAGTACGCGCTGGACCCAGCCGGCGGGCTCGGCCGGCTGTTGGGCTCCCGGGCGCCGCTCAGGCGCGTGCCCACGCTGGGTCCGTTCCTGGAGGCTCTGAAGCCACACGAGCGGAGCTACGTCGAGCACGTGGCGTTCGGGATCGCGGTCGCCCTCATCTACGGGCTCGCCTCGTCGAGTAAGGGGATCCTGGACGACATCGAGTAGGTCAGCGCGCTCTCGGCGGGCCCGTAGGACGCGGGACACAGGACGACCCGGACCTCGCCCTCGGGGGAGGCCGCGGGTCGGGCCCTGCTCTCCGGTGGGAGCATCCCGAGGAGCTGCGTGGTTCCCCGCGGCCCGAACCGCCGCATCAGACAGAACGCTCCGGGTCGCTGGTAGACCGCGGGAACCACGTACGCGTTCGCCAGCGCGTCCAGCTCGTCGAGGAGCTCGTAGCGCGCTCCCAGCTCGTCCCCCACGGCGAGGTGGTCGTCCGCTTCCCGGCTGAACGGGAACGTCCGGGAAGGAACGCCGCTGAGGACGTAGAACATGCTGGGCTTCCGCGTGAGCACGGCCGATCCTTCGGGAAGGTTCGCCCTCGCCCACGCACTCGCCTCCACGAAGGCCGCCATTCCGGAGCCGGAGCATCCGAAGGGTCCGTCGCGGCGGACGAGCGCACGGCACCCGGCCGCGTTCACCACCGCTCCCGGCCAGCCCCCCGCGGCCGCGAGGAACACGATCAGAAACGCGACGAGCCCGACCGCCGTGACCGCGGCGCGCCCGAAGCGCGCGGCCCCCCCGCGCAGGGCGAGCGCTCCGTACACGAAGAGCGGAGCGTACAACGGAAGCGCGAAGCGGTCACCGGACCAGACGACCGGCCAGAGGAGGATCAGGCCGGCGTACAGGGGCAGGAACAGCTCGGCGGGCCCCACCCGCCGGCGGACCTCCAGCCCCCACCCGATCGCGGCCACGACCACCAGCGTGACACCCAGCACGGGGACGATGTCCGATTCCGTCCCGACCACACCCGCCGGGAGGTGGCGGCCCACGTATCCGACCAGGTTTTCGCCGAAGCGGCGCGCGAGCCCTCCCAGGCCCACGCGCCCCAGGGCCGGCTGGTAGGGATCCACGAGCCAGAACTCGGCGACGTACTCGCCCTGCCCCGCGCCCCGCGCGCGCAGCATCCACAGGACCATGGGCACCCCGAGCGCCACCGCCGTGGCCGCGAGCGCGCGCCACCGACGCCGCAAGCCCAGCCACACCCACAGGGCCATGACCAGCGGAAGGCCGGCCGAACGGGTGAAGTACGCCAGGCCGGCGGCGAGAGCGCCGAGGGCGAGCCAGCCCGTTCCCGCATCCTCCTCGGTCGCGCGCTCGAGCGCGACGAGCGCGAGCAGCGTAAGCGCTACGAACGTCGGGTCCGAGAGGATCCAGTGGCTGTAGTACACGACGGCGGACGACGACGCCAGGATCACCGCGACCCCCGCCGCCCATGCGCGTCCGAGACGGCGCGCGGCCCACAGGTACGTCAGCGCGACCGCCGCGAGCGTGGACACGACGGCGACCGACTTGAACACGGTCCACGTGCGCGCGCCGAGGAGCATGAGCGCGGCGAGCAGGGTCGGGAAGACGGGAGGGTACTTCGTGTGCGGCTGGCCGGCTGGATCGAAGAGCTCGGTGTAGCTTCCGCGCGTCGCGAGCGAATGGCCGAGGGTGAGATACGTGGCGTTGTCGCCCCCGCTGTGGGGGGCGGGCACGTACGCGCCCATCACGATCACGAAGGAGAGTGCGACCACCCCCACCGGAAGCAGCCACCGGAGACGGTCGGACGCGCGGGGCCCCCCGCCGGTCACGCCATGTCCCCCACGACGCGCCCCACCATGCCCCCCGCCTCTTCCAGGCGGGCGCGGGCTTCCTCGGCGTCCACGCCGAGCCGGCCCATGACCAGCGCCGTCTTGACGTGGCCATTCGCCTCGCGGAGGAGCGACCGGGCCGCGTCGCGCTCGATGGACAGCAACTCCATCAGGATACGCTCCGCCCGGTCCTGCACCTTCGCCGCCGTGACCTGGAGGTCCACCATGAGGTTCCCGTACACCTTGCCGAGACGCACCATGGCCCCCGTGGTGATCGCGTTGAGGACGAGCTTCGTGGCCGTCCCCGCCTTGAGACGAGTGGAACCCGCGATCACCTCGGGACCCACGAGAGGAGCGATGACCACGTCATACTCGGCGCGAAGTGCGTCGGAAACGTACGTACACTGGAGGAGGCCGGTACGGGCGCCGCGCTCCCGGGCCCTCGCGAGCGCGCCGTGGACATAGGGCGTGGTCCCCGACGTCGCGATGCCGAAGACGAAGTCCTTCGGACCGACGTCCTTCTCGTCCATGGCCGCCGCCCCGTCCTCGGGGAAGTCCTCCGCGCTCTCCTGCGCACGCACGAGCGCCGCGTATCCGCCCGCGATGATCCCCTGCACCATGGACGGATCCGCGCCGAACGTCGGCGGGATCTCCGAAGCGTCCAGGACGCCGAGGCGTCCCGACGTCCCGGCCCCGACGTAGATCAGCCGCCCTCCCTGCCGGAACGCACCCTCCGCCAGATCCACGGCGCGGGCGATGGCCGGAGCCTCCCGCGCCACCGCTTCGGGAACCTTGCGGTCCTCGGCATTCATGAGCTCGACGATCTCGAGCGCACTCAGCCGGTCGATGTGGAAAGAGTCGGGGTTCCGCTGCTCGGTCAGCCTGGGATCGCGCATAGTCGGCCGGTGAGGTTATCGTCGGGCGTCCAATGCTACCCGGGGAGCCCGAAGGCGGCAACGACGCCGGCGTGACGGGCTCGCCGAAGGAGTTTCCATGATCCGGCCTCAGCGTGGTTCGCTCCCGGCTCTCGTCCTGGCCGGTCTCGGCCTCCTCGCCGCCTGCACGCCCGCGGACGCGCCGCGGACCGGCGCTCAACGGTTCCCCGCGGGGTGGGCCTACGCCGAGGCGGCGGCGCCGGTCACGGCCACCTCCGGGATGGTCGTCACGACCGACGCGCTCGCCAGCCGAGTCGGCGTGGACATCCTCCGGGCCGGGGGCAACGCCGTGGACGCCGCGGTCACGGTCCAATTCGCGCTCGCCGTGGTGAATCCCGAAGCCGGCAACATCGGCGGAGGCGGTTTCATGGTGGCGCGCATGGCGGACGGATCCACGGCCACCCTGGACTTCCGTGAGAAGGCGCCGCTGGCGGCGACCCGCGACATGTACCTGGACTCCCAGGGCAACCTCACCGACAAGTCGGTGGCCGGACACCTGGCGGTGGGGGTGCCGGGAAGCGTGATGGGGATGTGGGAGGCGCATCGTCGATTCGGGAGCCTGCCCTGGGGCGACGTCGTGGCACCGGCGATCGCCCTCGCGGAGGGGTTCGTGGTGACGCCCCGATTCCTCCACGCGATCGATTCGGTGATGGTGCGGAGACTCTCCGCGTTCCCGGCGTCGGCGGCGCAGTTCCTCCCCCGCGACGGATCGCCGCCCCTCGTGGGCGACACCCTCCGGCAACCCGGCCTGGCCGCCACCTTCCGCCGAATCCAGGAGCGCGGGGCCGACGGATTCTACCGGGGCGAGACGGCGGATCTGATCGTGGCGGAGATGCGGCGCGGAGGCGGCATCATCACCCACGCCGACCTGGAGGCGTACACGGCCGTCTGGCGCGAGCCGGTCACGTTCACGTACCGCGGCCACGAAGTGATCTCGATGCCCCCTTCGTCCTCGGGGGGAGTCACGCTGGCGCTCATCGCGAACATGCTCGAGGCCCATGACCTCTCCTCCCTGCCCTGGCATGGCCCCGAGATGATCCACCTCTACGCGGAGGCGTGGAAGCGCGCCTTCGCGGATCGCAACCACTACCTCGCGGATCCGGACTTCGTGGACATGCCGCTCGAGCGCATGCTCTCGGCCGAGTACGCGCGGGGACGCGGCGCCGGAATCTCGCTCGAGCGGGCGACTCCGTCGGCCGAGATCGGGCCCGGCCTGGAGGCGCCTCCGCAAAGGGAGCACACGACGCACTACTCGATCGTGGACGGCGCCGGCAACGCGGTGGCCGTGACGACCACGATCAACTCCTGGTTCGGATCCATGGTCACGGTGACCGGCGCGGGCTTCATCCTGAACAACGAGATGGACGACTTCGCGGCCAAGCCCGGAACGCCGAACCAGTTCGGACTCGTCCAGGGTGAGAACAACGCGATCGCGCCGGGCAAACGGATGCTGTCCGCGATGTCGCCGACCATCGTAGTGGCGCCGTCCGGGCGGCTCCGGATGGTCGTCGGTACGCCGGGAGGCGCGACGATCATCACCACCGTCTTCCAGGTCCTCTCGAACGTCCTCGACTACGGGATGGATGTCGTGACCGCCGTGAGCGCGCCGCGCGTCCACCACCAGCACCTCCCGGACCGGATCGACTACGAGGCGCGGGGCCTTGAGCCCGCCACCGTGTTCCGGTTGCGGGAGATGGGGCACACTCTGGCGGAGCGGACCGAGCCGAGCGGCGACGTCCAGGCCATCCTGGTCCGGGACGACGGGCTCCTGACGGCATGGTCGGACCCCCGCCGCGGCGGGCGGGCGATCGGCTACTAGCCCCGTGCGCGAGCTCCGTTCGGTTCTGCCGTACTTCAAGCCCTACCGGGCGGAGCTCGCCCTGGGGCTGATCCTCGTCGCCGTGGCCAACGCCTTCCAGGTGGCCGGGCCGTGGATCATGAAGCTGGTGATCGACGGCCTGTCGGACCCCTCGGTGAGCCGCGGCCGGGTCGCGGGGCTGGCATGGCTGATCGTGGGCGTCGCGATTCTCGGCGGTGCGGCCCGTTTCGGGATGCGCCAGCTGATCAACAGCCTGTCCCGGCGCATGGAGGCCGACCTGAGGAACGATTTCTTCCGGCACCTCATGCGGCTCGACGCCACGTTCTACGGCACGGTCCGCACGGGCGACCTCATGAGCCGCGCCACCAACGACACGCAGGCTGTGCGGATGGCGGTCGGGCCCGCCGTCATGTACACGGTGAACACGGTCGTCGTGTTCGCCTTCGCCCTCACGGTCATGATCGTCTTGAGCCCGAGGCTCACCGCGTACGCGCTGATCCCCCTGGTGCTGCTTCCACCGGTGGTGTTGGGGTTCGGTGACATCATCCACAAGCGCTTCGAGGCGATCCAGGAGCAGTTCTCGACGCTGTCCACCATGGTTCAGGAGAATCTCACCGGCGTGCGCATCGTGAGAGCCTACACGCAGGAGGAGGAGCAGGCCCGACAGTTCGACGTTCTCAACCTGGACTATTGCCAGCGCAACGTCCGGCTGGCCTGGGAGGCGGGCGCGTTCTACCCGCTGCTCGGGTTGCTGGCGGGAGCCGCGATGGTGCTGGTGCTCTGGCTCGGAGGCCGTGAGGTCCTCGCCGACCGCATCACGGTGGGCGACTTCGTGGCGTTCGGGTTCTACCTCGGGCTCCTCATCTGGCCCATGATCGCCCTGGGATGGGTGGTCAACCTCTACCAGCGAGGCGCGGCCTCGATGGGACGGCTCAACCGGATCTTCGAGGTCGAGCCGGCCGTGTCGCTTCCGTCCGACCCGGCATCGCTGGACGGGATCCGGGGACGGGTGGAGTTCCGCGACGTGGCGTTCCGATATCCGGGCACCGAGCGCATGGTGCTGGAGGGCTTGAGCTTCGTGGCCGAAGCCGGCTCGACGGTCGCCGTGGTGGGCCCCACCGGCTCGGGAAAGAGCACGCTCGTGGGGCTGTTGGCGCGCCTCTACGATCCCACCGCCGGCGAGATCCTGCTCGATGACATCCCGCTGTCCCGCGTAGACCCGGCGGACGTGCGCCGCCGCATCGGATTCGTGCCCCAGGACGCGTTCCTGTTCTCGGAGACGGTCGAGGCCAACATAGGCCTGGGTCTCGACGGCGGCGGGGGTCCGGACGCGGTGCGCGTTCCGGCGGACCCCCGCGAGGCCGTGAGGACCGCGGCGCGCATCGCGCAGCTCCACCACCAGATCGAGGCGTTCCCGCAGGGCTACGACACGGAGCTCGGGGAGCGGGGCATCAACCTCTCCGGCGGACAGAAGCAACGGGCCACGCTCGCCCGCGCGGTCGCCCGCGACCCGCTGATCCTGGTGCTGGACGACGCGCTCTCCGCGGTGGACACGGACACCGAGGCCCGGATCCTCGAGGATCTGACCGGGGTGCTGGCGAGGCGGACCTCGTTCATCATCAGCCACCGGGTGTCGGCGGTCATGGGAGCGGATCAGATCCTCGTCCTCGACGGAGGGCGCATCGTGGAACGCGGGAAGCACGCGGAGCTCGTGGCACTCGGGGGCACCTACGCGCGGCTCCTCCGGAGACAGATGATCGAAGAGGATCTCGAGGCGGTCTCGGCGCGTCGGGCGTCGGCGGGTTCCTGAGCGGCGCAGCCGGCCTCAGATCCGCTCCAGGATGAACGCCGGCGTAAACCGTGTCAGCCACGCGCTCAGGATCGTGAACGTCCCCGTCAGAAGGAGCAGCCCCAGGAACACGAGGAGCGCGCCGGAGGCCTTCTCGACCACCGGAATCCAGGTGCGGAACCTCCTGAACGCCTTGAGGAACCAGTCGAGCGCGAGGGCCGCGACCAGGAAGGGAACCGCGAGGCCCAGCGAGTAGACCGTCAGAAGCCCCACGCCGGCCCACATCGTGTCCTGGGAGAAGCCGTAGGTGAGGATGGCACCGAGCACAGGGCCGATACAGGGCGTCCACCCTGCCCCGAATGCCATGCCCACCGCAAGCGTGCCGAGGTATCCCGCCGGCTTGTCGGCGAGGTAGACGCGCCTCTCGCGCATGAGCGGCATGATGCGGAAGACGCCGGCGAGGTGGAGACCCAGGACGATGATCACGAGGCCGCCGAACCGCGCGATCCAGACCTCCCAGGCCTTGAAGAACTGTCCGAGGAACGAGGCCGAGGCGCCCAGCAGGATGAAGATCACGCTGAAACCCGTGACGAACAGGACAGAGTGGATCAGTGTCGTCCGCCGGTCGACGCCCTCCTGCAGGTCCTCCAGGCTCATGCCGGTCACGAACGTCAGATAGCTGGGAACGAGCGGGAGCACACACGGCGACAAGAACGAGAAGACTCCGGCGCCCAGCGCGATGAAGAGGCCGACCTCGTTCACCGGGGCGTCTCGCCTTCGACGCGTCGCCGGACGTCCCTGGCCGCCTGCCTCTCCTCGGCCCTCGCTCGACGGGCCTGTGCGAGTGCCCGGATCCCCACCGCCAGACCGAACCAGAGCCCCAGTACCGCGACGGCCCACCCGACCACCGTGGGCACGAAGGCCGCTACCGCCGCGATCAACAGAATGAGGGCGGACACGGTGCCGAGCACCGTCCGGTCCTCCCGCCCGAGCGGCCGGTTGCCGGCGAGCGCGCCTCCGAGCGCCGAGCCCGCGCGCACGAGAGGTGCCATCCCCAGCCGGCCGGGTGTCCCGAGCGTCCGCACGTTCAGCCCGAGCCGCTGCGGGAGCGTACCCTCCGGGTCGAGCGACTCCTGCCCGGCCGCGTGCTCCGGGACCGGCGGGACCCCCGGAAGCCCCGAGACGGCCCTCCGGGGCAGCACGATCTCGCGTGCGGACGCGAGATCCGCGAGGAAGAGGCCCTCGAGCTGCGCAGCGAGCCCCCGATCGAGCACGCCGACGTCGAGCTCCCAGTTCCCCATGAGGCTCGCGGAGTTCAGGTTGCTCGATCCGACCCGGCACCATACCCCGTCGGCGACCGCCGTCTTGGCGTGGATCATCGGACCCTGCCACTCGAAGACGCGCACCCCGCTCTCGAGCAGGGGGCGGTATCCGCCCCGGGAGATGTTGCGCACCAGGGGCCAGTTGCTGTGGGCCGGAACGAGGACCCGCACGTCCACGCCATGCTGCGCCGCGGCCACCAGCGCCTCCGAGACCGAGCGGGGGGCCACGAAGTACGCGTCGGTGATCCAGATGCGCTCGCGGGCCAGTGCGGCCGTGAGGAGCAGCGTGCGGAACACGCGGGCGCGCCCGGGCTCACCCTCGATGATCCAGACCGGCATCCCGCCGGCCGCCTCGGGCTCGCGGAGCGTCTCGGCCAGGAACGCCGGCTCACCCATCCCGGCCCACACACGCTCGAACGTCCGGGCCGCCGCACGCACGGCCGGGCCGCGGATCTCGACACCCGTGTCGCGCCAGGGCGGCCGGGTCGGCGTCCCCGCCCATTCATCGCCCACGCAGAAGCCTCCGACGAACGCGATCTCCCCGTCCACGACGACGAGCTTGCGATGATTGCGCTGGAGAACGCCCAGCGGGTCTCCCAGCGCGAGCGACGGCGGGTTGAACGCGCGGACCTGGGCCCCGGCTTCCAGCAACGGCCTCCAGTACCTGCGCGGGGTCGCCCAGCATCCGAACCAGTCGTAGACGACGAAGACCGGAACGCCCTGTCTGGCTTTCTGGATGAGCGCCTCGCGGAATCCCCGGCCCACCCGGTCGTCACGCACGACGTAGTTCTCGAAGTACACGAAGCTCTGCGCGCGTGCGATCGCCTCCATCCAGGTCTCGAACGTGATCGAGCCCTCGAACTGGAGACGGAGGTGGTTCCCCTCCAGTGTGGTCGAGCCCGTAGCCCGGGCGAGCATGCCCCTCGGGAACAGGAGCGCGTCCCTGGATGCTACGGCTACTGGGGGTGCCTCGGGCACCGTCATGACGGATGGCTCTGGGCAGCTGGAGACACGGACGACCCGGACGACCCGGGCGAAAACGTGGCCCCGGCTCGCCAACAATAGTCGACCGAGCCGCACCCACGAGCAACCCGCGCCCCCACCATCGTCCCTACTTCCCCAGCCGCTCCAGGAAACGGTACGCGATCAGCTTGTAGACGAGCTTCGCGACCAGGAAGTCCGGCGCGTGGAGGCCGGGCGTCGGAGCCAACTCGACGACGTCGGCCGCGACCACGTCGCGCTCGCGGTACACGCGCCTCAGGAACTCGAGCGTGCGGTACCAGTCCATGCCGCCCGGCTCGGGGGTGCCGGTGGACGGCACGATCTTCGGATCGAAGTAGTCCACGTCGAACGTGAGGTAGACCTTCGGCCCGAGCGCCTCGAGCGCCCGATCCATCCAGCGGTCGTTCTCCCACATCTCGTCGGCCCACACGATCGTGGAGCCCTCGGTGGCGCGGTGGATCTCCATCTCCTCGCCGCTGACGGCACGGATGCCCACGGCCACCACGTCGGCACGGTCGATCACGCGCGCCATCGCCGACGCGTGGGAGTTGGGCGTTCCCTCGTACTCGGGGCGCAGGTCCGTGTGCGCGTCGAATTGGAGGACCGTCAGCCGCTCGGCATAGCGGTCGGCCTGCGCCAGGATGCACGGGGAAGACACGCTGTGCTCGCCGCCGAGCATCATCAGGAACCGCTCGCCGCACACGTCGGCCACACGGCCGTACCACTCGCGGAGCTGCTCCATCGCGGGGGTCGCTCCCGCCCGCGTGAGGTCGAGCGCCGGCAGCGTATGGATCCCCAGGATCGCGCCCGCCTCACAGTCGAGCTCCTGATCGTACAGCTCGATGTAACGAGACGCGTCCACGATCGCGTGGGGGCCGCGGCGCGTTCCGCCGCCGTACGACGTCGTGGACTCGTACGGAACCGGAAGGACGACGGCCGCGGCACGCTCGAAGTCCGCCGCCGGCCCCTCGAGCGCGAGGAACGTATGGGGCAGCTCCCAGTGCAGGTCCTCGAGGCCTGCGGGAAGTCCGTTGGGGGTCACGACGACGTACGCTCCAGGTTCAGACCGTCTCGATGGGACACGTGAGCCCCTGATACGGAAGCCGGGCCCCGGCCTCGTGACACTCGCGGCAGAGACCGTAGATCTCGAGGCGGTGCCGCACGGGCACGAAGCCGTGCTCGGCCCGCACGCGCGCTTCGACCGCCTGGATCTCGGGACTCTGGAACTCGATGACCTTGCCGCACTCCAGGCACACCAGATGCTCGTGGACCGGTCGCCGCGAGAGCCGGTGCTCGTAGCGCTTGAAGCCTTCGCCGAAGTCGTGCTCCTCCACGAGGCGGCTCCGCACGAGGAGGTCGAGCGTGCGATAGATCGTCGCCTTGCCGATGCGCTCTCCGCGATCGCGGAGCGTCCGCTCCAGCTCATCCACGGAGAGGTGGTCCTGGGAGCGGAACACGACGTCGGCGACGGCCTCGCGCTGGTGCGTGACGGGCAGACCCTGCTCACGCAGGTACCGCCCGAAGAGCCGGATGAACGGTTGGACCTCGGGCATGCTCACGCCTGGTCCGGCACCAGGAGGGTGGGGTCGAACTCGTCCACCAGCGCCTCGAACCGCCCCGGGTCGCCGCCGATCTCCACCTCACGCGGGTCTCCGTACGCCTCGCCCGCGCGGCGCACGACGCCCTCCATCACCCGCGGGAGGGACTCGGGGGGCGCGTCCCCTTCCTCGTGGAACGCCTGGTCCACGCCGAGGCCGCGGCCCGTGCGCTCGGCGGTGTAGGCAATCGTGACGATCCGCCGTCGCTCCTGGCCGTCGAGGAAGAGACTGGCGGTCACGAGGCCCCACTCCCGCCTGCCGCGCTTCAGGGGCGGAAAGATCCAGAGCCGGTCCACGCGCTCCACCCCCAGGCGCCCGCGGGCGAGCACCAGGGTGCGGGGGAGCGCTTCGGGGACCCCGGGGTCCTCGGACCTCTCGTCATCGCGCGGGTCGGTCAAGCGGGTCCTCCTCCGTTCATGTCCCGAGCGATCGCTTCCCGGGTGGCCTGCACCACCCTCGCGACCGCCACGTCCAGGGGCCCCGGAACCATCGCCCCCGAGGCCCTGATGTGGCCGCCGCCGCCGAATCGCTTCGCCAGCTCGTTCACGTTCACCGGTCCGTTGGACCGGAACGACACCTTCACCTCTCCGGTCACCGTCTCTCGGAACAGTAGCCCCACATGGGCGCCTTGGATCCCTCGCGGAACATCCACCATACCCTCGAGGTCGTCCGGGGTGGCCCCGAGCTCCCGGTACGCGTCGGGCGGTACGATCATCCAGGCGATGCCGGCCCGCTCGTCCAGCTCGAGCGTGTCCAGCGCCTGCCTGAGCAGTCGGTAACGGGACAGCGGTGCCGCGCCGTAGACCCTGGCGTACATCTCCTCGGGGTCCACACCTCTCGCGATGAGCTCCGCGGCGACCCGGTGGCTGTCCGGCGTCGCGTTCGTGAAACGGAAGGACCCGGTGTCGGTGAGGATCGCCACATAGAGCCCCGTCAGGGCCGCCTCGGGCCATGGGCCGCCCGCGTCCCGCATGATGTCGAAGACGAGCTCTCCCGTGGCGCACGCGCTCGGGTCGCGCAGCGAGATCCCCCCGATCGGCTGCTCGCCCGGCTGGTGGTGGTCCACCACAACGGTCTTCATCTCGCGGATGAGAGACCGGACGCGCCCGATGCGGGGCACCTCACCGGTGTCGAGGACCACCGCGAGGTCGGCCTGCTCGCACAGGTCCTGCGCGCGGGATGAGCCTGCCTCCACGATCCAGGCCGGCTCCTCGACCAGGAACCGGTACGCGTCGGGGAACGGCGTGGGGTTGATGATCCAGGCCTCGGCTCCCAGGGCCCGAAGCCACGATGCCATCGCGCCCTCGCAGCCGGCTCCGTCCCCGTCGGCATTGAGGTGCGTGGTGAGGACGGCCCTGCGGGCCGCCAGCAGCGCGTTGCGCACCTCTCGGATCGACGAGGTTCGCGCCTCCGGCGTGCGGTACGAATTCAAAGGGGGCTCCTGACCCTGACGTGCCTAGGCTCGAGGGGTGGACGGGAGGGAGCCGCACCCGATGAAAGTTAGATGGGCGGCAAGGGGGCCCGCCACCGGGCGTCCGGCCGTGTCGGGGGCCGACCGCAGCCGTCCCGTCCTATGCGTTCGGCCAGGCTCCGCCGGGCAGCCGCTTGCGCACCTTGGCCCACGTCGAAGCGAGGTGCACCGCGTGGGGGGCCGTCGTTCCGCTCACGACGCCCCGGGCGAGCGCGCGCCGGAGACCGTCCGGCGTGTTGGGGTGCGGAGGCACGGACACACGCGCGCGGCCCAACTCGCGGAGGGTATGCGCGTCGGAGCCCCCGCCGCGGAGCCGTCCGTGCCGGCGCGCCAGGTCCTCGGCCGGCGCATTGAGGCGGCCCGGATGGAGACGCGCGTTGAACACCTCGACCACCTCCACGAGCGGCGCGAGCTCCTCGGCGTACTTCCCGCCGGCGCCCTTGCCCCCGGCGTAGGGGTGGGGGAGATAGGGAATGCCACCCTGGTCGCGCACGCGCTCGATCGTCTCCCGGGCCTCCGTGCCCTCGGGGATCTCGTGGGCGAGATAGAGGCCGATGACGTCGATGCCCTCCGCGGTCTTCACTTCCTCTCCGGGGATGACGCGGTCGGGGAACTCCTCGGCCATGCGGAGCGCCACGGCGAGCCGGTTGTGGTCCGTGATCGCGATGCGGTCGACCCCCCGGGCGCGCGCCCGCTCCAGGACCGCGTGCGGATCGGACAGGCAGTCCCACGAGCCGAACGTGTGCACGTGGAGGTCCAGCGCGATCGTGCCGACGCCCGCGCGGCTACGGAGCGACGCGAGGAGATCGGAGGCCGCGCGCTCCAGATCCTCCTTCGTGCCCGCGTTCTCGAGCACATGGTCGACGCGGGCCCGCTTGACCGCGGAGGGCATCTGGACCGCCATGATCCGGCGGGCCTCGGATCCCGAGATGCCCCGGGTCTGCACGAGGCGCTCCAGACGCGCTTCTTCGGGGGCATCCACCAGGACCGTGACGTCGAAGTCGCGCTCCCCGGCGGTCTCGAAGAGGAGCGGGATCTCCGCAACCACGAGCGGGACTCCTTCCCCGCGGCGCTCTTCGATCCATGCGTCGCGGAGCGCCCGGATCCTCGGGTGGAGGATCTCCTCGAGGCGGCGGCGCGCCGCGTCGTCGCGGAAGATCCGCTCCCGGAGCGCGCCCCGATCGAGCGAGCCGTCGGCGGCCAGCGCTTCCGCGCCGAACGCCTCGCGGATCTCGGCGAGACCGGAGCTGCCCGGCGCCGCCGCCTCGCGCGCCAGGTCGTCGGCACTCACGACGGGGACGCCCTCCGCGGCCCAGACGGCCGCCACCAGCGATTTGCCGGCTGCGACGTTCCCGGTCAGCGCGACGCGGATCACGACACGCCCTCCTCACCCTCGGCGGGCTCGGCGGCGGTCCGGCGACGGCCGCGGCGCCGGAAGGCCGTCCAGAGGACGATCCCCGCCACCACGAAGATCACCGTGCCTCCGGCCCCCACCAGTTGCGTCGCGAGCCGCCAGCTCTCCCGGGCCAGCGCCCCGATGGCGACATAGAGCGCCACCCAACCGACCAGGCCCACCACCTCGTAGGCGAGGAAGCGGGGATAGCGGATCCCGCTCATCCCCGCGGCCATCGGCATCACCGTGCGCACGAAGGAGACCAGACGGGCCACCGTGACCGAGTACACCGGGTGGCGCCCGAAGAACCGGTGGGTCTCTCCACGCCTCCTGCCCACCAGGCGCGCCCACCGCCCCTCCCCCTCCAGCACGCGCTCGCCGGTCTTCCGGCCGATCCAGTAGCCGAGCGAATCTCCGAGCGCGCCGCCCGTCAGGGCCCCCAGGATCACCTCGGGGAGCTCCAGCGCACCGTCGAGCGCGAGCACGGTCGCCACCGAGGTGGCCACGCCCGAGGGAACGACCAGGCCGGTCACGAAGCACGTCTCGAGGACCGCGAGCGTGAAGAGGAGCCACGGCCCGTAGGCGGCCAGGGCGCCGTGGAGCTGGCCGGTCAGGGGGATCACACGACTCGGACGAGTCGGAGGTGTCGGGCCGTCAGCGCCGACGGCGCTGGCGGGGTGCGGAGACCTGGAAGTCGTCCTCGCTGTTCCGGGTCCGGTCGGGTCCGTAGGACCACACGGCGACGGAATCCGCCCAGACCTTCAGCTGATACGTGGTGCCCCAGGCATCGAGCTTGACCTCGTCCAGGGAGTACCGGTAGTCCAACCATTCCAGCCAGCTCCGCCGGTCGGGGAGCTTGCCCGTCATCACTTCGTGGTTCACCACGTCCCCCGCGATCTGTCTCATCTCCTCCTTCGTGTTCCACTTCACCATGGGGACCCAGAGGGGCCGCGAGACGTCCACCAGCCAGGTCCGCGAGTCCGGGAAATAGTAGGTCACGGCGAACCACAGGACGACGAGGAGAACGAGCTTACGTACCACGGGCCCTCCTCATGTCCCGGCGCATCCTCGTCGTCCACGAGAGATATCTCACCATCTCGTCGTCGGACGGCCGGGCTTCGGGGTCCCCATACGCGGTCTCCAACCGCCAGTGGAGGTACGAAACGGGCGGCAGGGGGAGGAACGGCGGCCGCAGGTACCAGCCGCGGGCACGAAATGCCCACGCCGCCCGCACCAGATGCGGGATGGTGTGGGGACGCCGTAACGCGAGCCCCACCGAGTCGAGATACAGCGACAGCGTCCTTTTCAGAGGCGGAGCCCTCGGAGAGGGTAGTCCAGCTTTTTCGAATGTAGACCTGCCCCGCCCCCGGTACAACGCTCTCTCGCGGCGCACACGGCGCAGCGTCGCACGGGCCTCTCGGGCCTCGCGGAACCGGCGCCGCCGGGTGGGGTGTGACGGGAAGAGCGCCCGCGACCTGTCCCGTTCCCCCTTCCGGCGCCCATGCCCAACCGCCTCATCGCCGAAACGAGCCCCTATCTGCGCCAGCACGCGGACAACCCGGTGGATTGGCATCCCTGGGGTCCCGAAGTGCTGGACCTGGCCCGGCGCACCGATCGGCCGATCCTCCTCAGCATCGGCTACTCGTCGTGCCACTGGTGCCACGTGATGGAGCGGGAGTCCTTCGAGGACGCCACCGTCGCGGAGCTGATGAACCGGTCGTTCGTGAACGTGAAGGTGGACCGCGAGGAACGTCCGGACGTGGATCGGATCTACATGCAGGCCGTCCAAGCGCTTACGGGACACGGCGGCTGGCCCCTCACGGTCTTCCTGACCCCGGACGGCCGGCCGTTCTACGGCGGAACGTATTTCCCGCCGGCGCCCCGACAGGGCATTCCGTCGTTCCGCCAGGTTCTCGAGGCCGTTTCCGCCGCGTTCCGCGATCGGCGCCGGGACGTGGAGCGGGGCGCCGAAGAGCTGGTGTCCATGCTCCGGCGGGCAGCCGAGGCCGCGCCTCCGAGCGGGGATGTCACCGGCACCGGGCCCCTGGACGACGCCGTGCGCGCGCTCACGTCGCGGTACGATCCGACCCATGGCGGCTTCGGACGGGCCCCCAAGTTCCCCCAACCCGCCACGCTGGAGGTGCTGCTCCGCCACCATCTGCGCTCCGGAGACCCGCGACCGCTCCGCATGGCGGAGACCACGTTGCGCAGGATGGCGGCCGGAGGGATCCGCGACCACCTCGGCGGAGGCTTCCACCGCTACTCGGTGGACGAGCGCTGGCTCGTGCCGCACTTCGAGAAGATGCTCTACGACAACGCGTTGCTGGCGCAGGCCTACCTCGACGCCTGGCGCGTGACCGGAAGCGCGGACCTGCGGGAGGTGGCCGAGGACACGCTGGATTGGATGCTGGCCGACATGCGGTCCCCGGAGGGCGGCTTCTACTCGGCCCTGGACGCCGATTCCGGCGGTGAGGAAGGAGCCTACTACCTCTGGACCGCGGCGGAGGTCGAGGTGCTGCTGGGCGCGGAGAACGGCGCGCTCTTCGCGCGCGCCTACGATGTCGGCGATTCGGGGAACTTCGAGGGGAAGACGATCCTCTGGCTCCCGCACGACGTGGACGCCGTGGCGCGCGGCATGGGGCTCGACCCCGACGACGTGCGCGCCCGGCTGCGAGGCGCCCGGAGCACGCTCCTGGAGGCCCGGCGTAAGCGAGCGGCGCCGTTCCGGGACGAGAAGCTCCTCGCGTCCTGGAACGCGCTGACGCTCCGGGCGCTCGCCGAGGCGGGTGCCGCGCTGTCCCGTCCCGACTACCTCGAGGCCGCGGCCCGGGGCGCCGACTTCCTGCACGACTCGCTCGCGCCGACCGGCAGGCTCCTCCACGTCCTCACCGACGGCGTCGCGAAGATCCCGGCCTTCCTGGAGGACTGGGCAGGCATGGGGAACGCTTTCCTGTCGCTCCACGAAGCGACGCTCGAGCCGCGGTGGCTGGAGCGGACGAAATGGTGCTGCGAGGAGGTGATCGCCCGCTTCCGGGACGAGCGCCGGGGGCTGTTCCACGACGCGGAGGAAGGCGCGGAGCCTCTCTTCCTCCGGCCCCGGGATCCGATGGACAATGCGACGCCCTCGGGCAGCTCCCTCGCGGCCGAGCTCCTGGCCCGCTCCGCGCCGGTGTTCGGCGAGGCCCGGTACCGGGACGTGGCCCTGGAGACCGTGGCGCGCGACGCGGAGACGATGCGGCGTTGGCCGACCGCGTTCGGGAGGCTCCTGTCCGTCGCCGACCGGCTGGAGGCCGACCCCGTCGAGGTGGTCATCGTCGGCGAGAGCGGCGACCCCCTCACCCGGGCCCTCGCGGGCGCGGCGCTCCGGCCGTTCCATCGGAACCGGACGGTCGTCGGGAGCGCTCCCGGGTGGGCGCCCGCCGGAGTGCCGCTCCTGGAGGGCCGGGGAACCGTGGATGGGCGCGCCGCGGCCTGGGTGTGCCGGGGCTCGACGTGCCTGCCGCCGGTCATGGACCCCGAGGCGCTGCGACCTATCTTATAGGGTTTCCGCAGTTCCCTGCCCCGTCGGCACCCACACGCCATGGCGACCCAAGAACGCGAGATCGCGGCCGGCTGGAACCCGGAGGCGCTGACACCGGAGCAGCTTCTGCGCTTCTACCGCACGATGGTGACCTCCCGCCGCATCGACGACCGGGAGATCAGCCTCAAGCGGCAAAACAAGATCTTCTTCCAGATCTCGGGAGCGGGTCACGAGGCGATCGGCGTGGCGGTCGCGGAGCATTGCCTTCCGGCGCACGACTGGTTCTTCCTCTACTACCGTGACCGGGCGTTCGCGCTGTCGTTGGGCCAGACCCCGCTCGATCACCTGCTCCAGGCGGCGGGCGCCGCGGCCGATCCAGCCTCCGGCGGCCGGCAGATGCCCGCCCACTTCGGCGACGTGCGCTACAACATCGCGAGCACCTCGTCACCCACCGGCACGCAGTTCCTGCAGGCGGTGGGCGCCGCCGAGGCAGGGCTGCGCGTCACCAGGAGGCCCGAGCTCCGCGGCTTCATCGAGCGGTTCGAGGAGGACGAGATCGTCGTCGTCACGACGGGGGAGGGCACCACGTCGGAGGGCGAGTTCTGGGAGTCGCTCAACACCGCGTGCACTCTGGGCCTCCCCGTGGTCTACGTCGTGGAGGACAACGAGTACGCGATCTCGGTCCCGATCGAGGTGCAGACCGCGGGTGGGAGCATCTCCGAGCTCGTGCGCGGCTTCCCGGGGCTCCACGTGGTGGAGTGTGACGGCACGGACGTGGTCGAGACGTATCGGGCCGCGGGTGAGGCGGTCCGCTGGACCCGCGAGCGGAAGGGCCCCGCGCTGGTGCACGCGCACTGCGTGCGCCCCTACTCGCACTCGATGTCGGACGACGAGCGCATGTATCGGACCGACGCGGAGCGAGCCCGGCAGGACGAGCGCGATCCCCTGCGCCGGACCCGCGCGTTCCTGATCGAGACGGGGATCGCCACGGGGGACGAGCTGGACGTGCTGGAGCGGGAGGTGGCGCAGGAAGTCGCCGAGGCCGCCGACCGCGCGCTCGAGCACCCCCAGCCGTCCCGGGACACTGCGCTCCGCCACCTCTTCTCGGAGGACGTGGACCCGACGTCGCCGGCGTTCGACACGGAGGACGCGCCCGACTATCGCGACGATCGGTCCCTCACCATGGTGGATCTCCTCAACGCATGCATGCGCGACGAGATGGAGCGCGATCCGCGCATCGTCGTGTTCGGCGAGGACGTGGCCGACGCCTCGCGCGACGACGCGCTGCGCGAGGTGAAGGGCAAGGGCGGCGTCTTCAAGGTGACGCACGGCCTCCAGGCCCGCTTCGGCTCGGAGCGGGTCTACAACACCCCCCTGGCCGAGGCCAACATCGTGGGCCGGGCGATCGGCATGGCGCTCCGCGGCATGAGGCCGGTCGTGGAGATCCAGTTCCTCGACTACATCTGGCCCGCGATGATGCAGATCCGCGACGAGCTGGCCACGATGCGCTACCGCTCGAACGGCACGTTCTCCGCGCCGGTCGTCATCCGGGTCACCTACGGAGGCTACCTGAAGGGCGGCGCGATCTACCACTCCCAGACGGGCGAGTCCATCTTCGCGCACTGCCCGGGGCTGAGGGTGGTACTTCCCTCCACGGCCGAGGACGCCAACGGGCTGCTCCGCACCGCGATCCGCTGCGATGACCCCGTGCTCTTCCTCGAGCACAAGCACCTCTACCGGCAGGTCTACAACAAGGGCCGAGATCCCGGGCCGGACTTCATGATCCCGTTCGGCAAGGCCAAGGTCCTGCGGGAGGGAGCGGACCTGACGCTGGTGACGTGCGGTGCCCTCGTGAAGCGCAGCCTGGACGCGGCGAAGGTCGCGGCCGAGCACCACGGGCTCGACGTCGAGGTCATCGATCTGAGGACCGTTCAGCCGTTCGACATGGAGCGCATCGCCGCCTCCGTGAAGAAGACCGGCAAGGTAATCATCGCCCACGAGGATTCGCGGTCGTGGGGAATCGGCTCGGAGATCGCCGCGCGCCTCGCCGACGAGCTGTTCGCGTGGCTCGACGGGCCGGTGAGGCGCGTAGCGTCCATGGACACGTGGGTAGCGTACGCACCGGACCTGGAGGAGGCGATCCTCCCGCAGACGCCCGACGTGCTCGCCGCGATCGTGGAGCTGGCTTCGTACTGAGGCCTCGGGGGACCCACCTTCACGAGGGCGGTGGGAGGTCCTCGGCACGCGCGCCGGGAAGGATCAGCCGCACCGAACGTTTGAACGTGACGTAGTTCCACGCCCAGTTGACGAGGACGAGGGCGCGGTTCCGAAACCCGATGAGCCACACCAGGTGGATCCCGAGCCAGAGAACCCACGCCGGGAGCCCCTTGAACGTGCGCCCGAAAACGTGCGCCACCGCGGTGTTGCGCCCGACGACGGCGAGCATGCCCGGGTCCACATACCGGAACGGAGGCGCGTCCCCACCCGGCCCGTGCCGGAGGATCGCCTTGCCGACGTAGCGCCCCTGCTGGATGGCGACCTGCCCCACCTGGGGAAGAGGCTGCCCATTCGCGTCCTCGCGGTAGGCGAGGTCTCCCACCACGTAGATCTCGGGTTGTCCCTCCACGCGGAGGCACGCGTCCACCTCGACGCGCCCTCCGCGCCCCACGGGAAGACCCCACCGGCGGATCGCGGGATCGCCCTGGATCCCCGCCGTCCACACCACCGTGTCCGTCGAGATGGTCTCCCCACCCGCGAGCCGGACCCACCCCGGCCCCACCTCCTCGACGAGCACACCGGTCCTGACCTCGACCCGGCGCTTGCGCAGCCGCTCGGCCGCGAACGCTCCGAGCCGCTCGGGCATGCCGGAGAGCACCCGCTCGGCGGCCTCGAGCAGGACCACCTGCACCTCGTCGGCGTCGAGGCCCGGATAGTCCTTCAGCAGCGGCCCGTAGACGAGCTCCGCCAGGGCTCCCGAGAACTCGACCCCGGTGGGGCCGCCCCCGACCACCGCGACCGTGAGGAGACGCCGTCGCTCGAGGGGGTCGCGCGACGCGGCCGCCGCCTCGAAGCGTGTCAGGACGTGGTGGCGGAGCGGGATCGCGTCGTCCATCCAGCGCAGCGCGAACGCATGCTCGGCCGCTCCCTTCACACCGAAGAAGTGGGCCTCGCTCCCGAGCGCGAGCACGAGCGCGTCGTAGTGCAGCGGGCCCGCCGAGGTCTCGAGCCGCTTCTCCGACGCGACGAGTCCCGTCACGGACGCCATACGGACCTCTACGTTCGGCGCTCTGCGGAAGATCGAGCGGATGGGATACGCGATGTCCGTGGGGACGAGCTCGGCCGCGGCCACCTGATAGAGGAGCGGAAAGAACGTGTGGTAGTTGTTCCGGTCCACGAGCACGACGTCCACGTCGCCCCCCGCCAGGGTGCGCGCCGCCCACAGGCCGCCGAAACCGGCCCCGGCCACGACCACTCGAGGAACGCGTCCGCTCACGGCACGTCGACGCGCGCGTCCACGTCCTGGGCCCAGGCGAGCATCCCGCCCCGGAAGTTGTAGACCTCGGGCCAGCCTTCCTCGACGAGGATGATCGCGGCGCTCATGCTCCTCTCGCCGCTCCGACAGACGAGCACCACGGGCCTGTCCCGGGGGATCTCGCTGAGGCGGTCCGGGAGCTCGCCGAGGGGAACGAGCACCGCGCCGCGGTCCGAGAGGTTCCCGATGTCCCACTCCCAACGCTCACGCACGTCGACCAGGACGGGAGGCGTTTCCCCCTCGAGCATGCGAGCCACCGCCTTCGCGTCCAGCTCGGTCACCTCGGCCTCGCGTACGGCGCCCTGGCCGACGCCGCAGAACGCCTCGTAGTCGATGAGCCCCTCCTGCGTGGGATGATCCCCGCACACCGGACACTCGGGGTTTCGACGAAGCGCGACCTCCCTCCAGCTCAGGTCGAGCGCGTCGAAGATGAGCAGCCTACCGGCCAAGCTCTCGCCCACGCCCAGGATCAGCTTCAGCGCCTCCAGCGCCTGCAGCGATCCGATGATGCCGGGGAGGACGCCGAGTACCCCGCCCTCCGCGCAGTCCAGGACGAGCCCGGGGGGCGGTGGCTCGCGGAACAGACACCGATAGCACGGACCCCCTTCCGTGGCGAAGACCGAGACCTGTCCCTCCCAACAGAACACGGAACCGTACACGTTGGGCTTCCCGAGGAGGACGCACGCATCGTTCACGAGGTAGCGCGTGGGGAAGTTGTCCGTGCCGTCCACCACGACGTCGTAGCCCGAGAGCACGTCGAGCGCCGTCTCACTGGCGAGCCGGCCCTCGTGCCGGACGACTTCGACGTGGGGGTTCACGTCGCGGATGCGGTCCGTAGCGCTGTCCAGCTTGGACCGACCCACGTCGAGCGTGCCATGGAGGAGCTGGCGCTGGAGGTTGGTCGGATCCACCACGTCGAAGTCCACGAGTCCGAGCGTACCCACCCCCGCCGCGGCCAGGTACAGCGCTACGGGCGAGCCCAGACCACCGGCTCCTACGCAGAGCACCCGCGCATCCTTGAGCTTCCGTTGCCCCTCCAGGCCTACGTGGGGAAGCGCGAGGTGCCGTGCGTAGCGGAGGAGCTCGCCCCGCGAGAGGTCGGAGGGGCTCATGAGTCGGAGGTCCGGCCCTCGATCCCGCCCTCCGACACCACCTCGAACGCCCGGGCGTCGTCCTCGAGCCGCTGGACCACGGACGCGTCCGCGCCTCCGAGGCGCGCGACGTCCGCGAGCTGGGTGGACAGCGCGTAGAAGGCCCACGGGATGTTCAACGTGGACCGGTCCTGCCAGAGGGGACGGTCACGGATGGCCCGGAAGCTGTAGACCTCCTGGTAGAGCTTCAACGAACGTTCCAGGTGGAACCACTCGGCCCCGTACTGGGGGGAGCCCTTCACCAGCCCCGGGGGTTGCGGGGCTTCCAGGCCCCGGAACTCCAGCTTCACCGCCAGCGCGTGGTGCACGCCCCACGGCTCCATCCCGAGCTGGCTCATCATGCCGCCCACCGCGGCGAAATAGATCGGGCGCTCGGCGATCGAGTCGTGGATGATCGCGATGGCCAGTTGAGCCGAGCGGTCCAGCACCGTTCCCTCCGGAAACGTGACCGCGAGCTGGGGGAAGCTCACCGTGACGTCCTGCGGCAACCGAGCGCGCGCCACGGCATCCATCTGGTCGTGGGTCAGCCCCGTGATCGAGCGCGTCGGCGGCGCGCTCGGAGCCTGATGGATGCCGGCTCCCTGGGCGGGGTCGAACGGCCTCTGGCGTCCGGGAGACGTCAACTCCTGGAGCTGCTTCGGATACCACGAGGTGAAGAGGTACTGCCCGACGATCACGGTCACGTCCTGGCGTACGCCCTCCACCTCCTGCACATACCACAGCGGGAAGGTGTCGTTGTCGCCGTTCGTGAAGATGATCGCGTAGGGCTCCAGGCTCATCAGGAGGTCGTAGGCCCAGTCGCGTGCGGCATGGTCACCGGCACGGCTCGCCCAACTCCAGTTGAAGACGAGGGGAATGAGGGCGACCAGCAGCACCGGGGAGGCGAGCAGCCACCGGCGGGTGGCGGCGAGCCACGAGGCCACCACGCCCCACGTCCAGGCCAGCCCCATCCCGGCGAGGACGCCCCACACGATGAAGCTCGCGATGAAGAAGTAGTCCCGTTCGCGGACCTCGTGCAGGCCGCGGTCCGTGATCTCGGGGGCGAGGGAGAAGCCGTACTTGAAGTTCAGGTAGTAGACCAGGCCGACCGTGAGCGTGCCGGCGAGGACGCCCAGATACGTGAAGATCCCCCGGTCCGCCCGCCATGCGGCCCAGAGCCCCAGGAACCCGAGCGCCAGGAAGAGCAACGTAAACGGGAGCCGCCTGCCGTTGGGAAGCGCCGACGGGTCCACGCCCCGCGCCCACTGCCAATCGAAGTACTGGAGGTAGTTCTCGAACTGGTCCGACAGCGGCGCCATACGCTCGGTCACCGGCGGCTTCGCGTACTGCTTTCGCGCGAGGTTGTACGCCAGGTCCTCGCAGCCCGTCTTCCCGTTGGTATAGACGGCCACGGCCGCTCCCACGACGCTCTCGCACCTGGCGTCGCCCTCGTTGATCACCGGGTTCTGCGCCGCCCGCACGGGGAGGAAGAAATTGAACGAGAGGCCCACGACGACGAGCGCCACGGCCCGCCCCAGGAACCGCGGGCGGAGGGCCGCGAGGGGGTCGGTGACGAGCACGAGTGTCCCGAACGCCAGCAAGGGGAGCACGGACATGAGATGGTTGGTGCTCCCGAGGACCATCAGGAAGAGCGCCCACAGGAGATAGCGCTCGCTTCCGGGAACGTGGCGGCGGTCGCGCCAGCGGACCGCCAGCCAGCTCACGATCCCGATGATCATGACGCTCAGCGTGTAGACCTTCTCGTTCACGTTGGACTGGTTCCAGACCGTGAACGCGGTGGCCCCGATGAGCGTCGCGGCGGCGGCACCCACGAGCGCCCGGCGGTGATCGTCCAGGACCGCCTGGATGACCCGGTACGCCACCAGGAAGAAGAACGCCGACGCACCCGCGCTCGTGGCCGCCGCGAACAGGTTCACGCGCACGGCCACGGGCAGACCGAGCGGGGTGAGCAGCACGATCCAGGCCCGGGCGAGCACCACGAACAGCGGGTTCCCCGGCGGGTGCGGGATCCCGAGGATGTACGCGGTCGCGATGTACTCGCTCGTGTCCCAGAACGCGGTGGTCGGCGCGAGCGTCAGCACATAGAGCGCGAAGACGACGAGGCCGGCCAGTGCCGCCGCGCCATAGGGAGGTCGATCTCGGTTCATGGGATCGCTGGAAGCCGGTGCGGGAAGCGCTCGTGCGCGGGGGGCACTCACCGTGACGCCGATTGTATCCGGGGGACGGGAAGGGGTTCCCGGCGGCCCGCGCTCAGCGCATGCCGAGCATCTGCCGGACCGCGCCCTTCACGGCGGGGTCCTTGTCCTCCGCGGCATGCACCAGGAGGCTCTTGGCGTGCGGCGTGCCGATGCTGTGCAGCGCCCGGTACGCGGCGATGCGCACCTCGGTGGGTGGACGTGAGAAGAAGGAGCCGACGGCCCGCTTCTCGATCGCGTTCACCGCGCCAGGGTCCCCGAGCTGCCCGAGCGCGCGCAGCACGCCCGCGACGACGTCGGGATCGTCTTCCTCCTCCAGCAGCGCGAGCAACGGGCGGAGCGCTCTCTCGACCTTGAGCGCCCCCGCGGCCATCGCGGCCGCGAGGCGCACGTCGGAATCCGGGTCCTCGATCATGCCGTAGACGAGCTGCCCGGCGTCCTCGCCACCCACCTTGGCCAGCGCCATGAGGGCCTCTCGTCGGACGCGGGCATCCGTATGCGCAAGCGTGGCGATGATCAGCTCCACGGGGCGCTCCCCGCCGACTTCACCGAGGATGGCCAGGGCGTTGCGCACGACGAACCAGCGACCGTCTTCGACCATCTTCTCCACGACGGGCATGGCGCTCGGACCCATCGCGACCATCGCGTCGAGGAACGTGCGCCGCGCGAAACGGTCCTGCGTCGCGGAAAGCGCGTCACTCACGGCCAGCGCCATATCGGTGCCGAGGAGCTCGCAGATCCGCATGAGTTCCTTGCGTCGGTCCTCGTCCCGCTCGTTCCCGAGGTAGGCCGCGATGCGGCTGGCCACGCCCGGAGAGAGGAGGACCTGGGCCATGGCGAGGCAGGCCTCGTCCGGCGGATCGCCGGCCCCCAGGACCAGCCGCTCCACGGAGTCCGCGAGAACGTCGAGCGCGTTGGCCTCGCGCAGCGCGGCGGCGGCGTCGCGGATGTCCCTTCCCTTCCCCTCCCGGGCGAGGGGATCCGCCTTCAGGAACGCCGTCACCGCTTCCCGCAGCGCCTGGGGATCCGCGTCCTGCGCGCGTGGAGGCGGCTTGTCGACCGGAGGCTCCCAGACGATCTCCTCGGCCGCGGCGGCCGGAGGAGCCGCCGGAGCGTCCTGCGGCGCGGGCACGGCATCGGCACCCCGCTCGTCCGGGGCGCCGCCGGCCTCGTCCACGGCAGGCGGGGGCACCGCCTCACCCTCACCGAAAAGCGCGTCGATGGAGCGGGCGAGGCCACTCAGGTCCTTTTTTTCGTCCGGCGGGGCCATGAAGCTCCGGGGAGGCGGATCGGATCCGGCTGTGAGGGACCCAGCAATGTAGAGACTCGCGCTTGCGGGCGCGAGAGAAAACGCGCGCCCCGCTCGCTCCGGCCCCTTGCTCGGGGCGGCCCCGCCCGGGCATGTTGCTACCCTCTCCTCCACGCTCCTGCCCTCAGGAGTCAAGCCATGTTCCCGGCTCGCCGCACGCTTTCCCTGGCACTCATCCTCGCGGGCGGGCTTCTCCCCGCTCCGCTCGCCGCCCAGCTCCGCACCCACGACCTCTCCGGGCTCCGTCCCCGCGAGATCGGTCCGGCCACCATGAGCGGCCGGATCGTGGACCTCGCGGTGGTCGAAGTCGACACCCGCGTCTTCTACATCGCATCCTCCACGGGCGGAGTCTGGAAGACCACGGACCACGGCATACGCCTGGAGCCCGTGTTCTTCAACGAGGCCGTCCACTCCGTCGGGGACATCGAGGTCCACCAGCGCGACACCGCCGTCGTCTGGGTGGGCACCGGCGAGCGGGCCAGCCGACAGAGCACGAGTTGGGGGGATGGGGTCTACAAGTCCTCGGACGGAGGTCGCACCTGGCGCAACATGGGTCTGCGTGACAGCAAACACATCGGCCGTATCGTGATGCACCCGGATGATCCCGACATCGTCTTCGTGGCCGCGATGGGCCACCTCTGGGGCCCCAACGAGGAGCGCGGGGTGTACAAGTCCACCGACGGTGGGCAGACCTGGCGGCGGGTCCTCTTCGCGGATGCCCTGACGGGCGCGGTGGACGTGGCGATGGACCCCTCGGACCCATCGGTCCTGTACGCCGCCATGTATCAGCGCCGGCGCCGCCCCTGGGGGTTCCACGGAGGCGGCCCCGGAAGCGGCCTCTACAAGTCCACCGACGAAGGTGAGTCGTGGGTGAAACTCACGAACGCCGGGCTGGACAACGGCCTCCCGACGGGAGACATCGGGCGTATCGGGATCACGATCTACCGCGCCGATCCGCGGATCCTCTACGTGAGCGTCGAGCAGGGAGAGCGCTACAACGCCTCGACGGCGTACCAGAAGCGAGTCGCGGGGATCTACCGCTCCGAGGATCGGGGGGCGACCTGGACATTCCAGAGTGATTGGAACCCCCGCCCCATGTACGCCAGCCAGCCGATGGTGGACCCCAACGACGACCAGCGGCTGTACATGATGAACTCCTACAGCTGGTCGGAAGACGGTGGGAAGACGTTCACCCAGCCGGGGGACGACCGGACCCACGGCGACGACCGGTTCGTCTGGGTGGACCCCCACGACTCCCGGCACGTGATCAAGGCCGACGACGGCGGCCTGGGGATCAGTTGGGACCGAGGCGAGCACTTCCTCTACGCGACGCACCTTCCGGTCAGCCAGTGGTATCGCGTCGCGGTGGACATGGCTCATCCGTACAACGTCTACGGCGGCCTCCAGGACAACGGGAGCTGGGCGGGACCCAACCAGGTGTACCGCTCCGAGGGGATCCTCAACGAGGACTGGGTACGCTGGGGCGGAGGCGATGGCTTCCTGAGCCTGATGGACACCACGAACAACCGCATCCTGTATTCGGAGAGCCAGTACCTCGGGCTCCTGCGCAGCGACGTCGTGAGCGGTCAGGTGAAGAACATCCGGCCGAACCAGCCGGAGGGATTCATCGGGGATCGTCGCAACTGGACGACCTGGCCGGACTTGACGAACCCGGAGCAGCGCCTGGGGAACGCCATGCCGCCCGGA
This sequence comes from uncultured Gemmatimonadaceae bacterium, assembly GCA_964412015.1. Lineage (GTDB taxonomy): Bacteria > Gemmatimonadota > Gemmatimonadetes > Longimicrobiales > Gaopeijiaceae > SZUA-318. Next base: position 51,980 of record CAYPMO010000017.1, read on the forward strand.
AACTGGGACGGCCCGTACATCATCAGCCCCCACGATCCCAACACGCTCTACGCCGGGCTCAACGAGCTCTTCAAGAGCACGGACCGCGGGGACACGTGGCGCTCGCTCGGAGACCTCACCACCGGCACCGACCGGCGCACGCTCGAAATCATGGGTCAGAAGCCCGATTCCTTCACACTCTCGCTCGACGACGGCATCCCCTACTGGCCCACGCTCACGATCGTCGCCGAGTCCGAGTTCACCGCCGGGGTGCTCTACGTGGGCACGGACGACGGACAGGTGCAGGTGAGCCGGGACGACGGCCGGACGTGGACGAACGTGACGAGCCGCGTGCCGGGCCTGCCCCCGATGGCGTGGATCAACGGGATCCACGCTTCCAAGCACCAGGATGGACGGCTCTGGCTGGTGGCCAACAACTACCGCAACGACGACTACGCCAACTATCTGTGGCACTCCGACGACCACGGCATGAGTTGGACGTCGGTCGTAGGCGACCTGCCCGCGGACCGGGTGGCGCGCACGGTGCGCGAGGACCCGCGTAACCCCGACGTGCTGTACCTCGGAACCGAGTTCGGGGTGTTCTGGTCGTGGAACGCGGGAGCCAACTGGGTCGAGCTCCGTGGCGGCTTGCCCACGGTCGCCGTCAACGACCTCCTGGTGCATCCCCGTGACAACGACCTCGTGCTGGCCACGCACGGCCGCGGGATCTGGATCCTGGATCAGGTGAACGCACTCCAGGAGATGACGCCCACGATCGCGCAGAAGGCCTCCCATCTGTTCTCACTGGACCCGGCCGAGCAGGTCCGCTACCGCGGGGAGCGGGCGCACACCGGAAACATGATCTTCGAAGGCGAGAACCCACCGGCGGCGGCGATCGTCGACTACTGGCTGCGCGACGAGGGCACGCCCGTGACGATCACGGTGCTCGACGCTCGGGGAGAACACGTGGCCACGGTGCCGGCCACCAGCCACCGAGGCGTCAACCGCGCGCTCTGGGACCTGCGCCACGCGGTGCCCGGCGCTCCCGAGCAGCCGACGGGTGAGCGTGCCGGGTTCCGCCGCCGGCTCGAGGGGGCGCTCGTCGTGCCCGGCATCTACACCGTCCGACTCGAGGCCGGAGGCGTGACGACCGAGCGCCAGGTCCGCGTGAAGGAGGACGCGCGCCTGCTGGACACCGACCCGCTCATCCGGGCCCAGTGGACGCGGACGCTCCAGGAGGTCACCACCATGCTCGTGGAAGCGCAGCAGCGCGCGCGCGAGGTCGCGGAGACGGTGAGCCGGCTGGATGCCGGAGAGGCGCGGGCCCCCGCCGCCTCGGTCGCCAAGGTGCGCGACCTGAACCGGGAATTCGAGGAGCTCGTGTCCCGCCTCTCAGGGCTCCGGCGGAGCGCCGAGAGCTGGACGGGCCCGCTCACGTCCGATCAGGCGTCCCAGAAGGCATTCTTCGAGGAGATGCTCCGGACGCTGAGCACCGAGTGGCAGGCGGCGAGCAGGCGAGTGCACGAGTAGGCAGGGGCGAGTGGAGCCCACCGACCCTCACGACCGCGAGGCGCGCGCCGGGAACGGGACCGGAGGCTCGGGGAGAAGGTAGGCGCCGGGAGCGTCGCCCGGCGCCTCCTTCTGCTTTCCACTCCACGCCTCGATGTCCACACGGTACACCGCCGTGCGCTCCAGCTCCTCGGACACGATCTCGCGGTAGTCCACGCCATAGCGGAGGTGAGGCGCGTGCTTCTCCAAGAGAGCGCGCAGGCCGTGCGTGGCCTCCTCGGGATCCTCGATCACGCGACCCGTGCCGAACACGACCACGCTCGCGTACTCCACGCTGAACTCGAGCGCCTGGTTCGCCGGCAGCAGGCGCCCCATCGCCGCGGTGCTGAACACCACCTTCTCGTGCGCGTCCACGTTGGTACGCATGCGACCGGTGCGGCGCGTGTGGAGCCAGAGGCAATGCCGCTCCTCGTCGAACACGAAGAGGTTCGGGTTGAGGTAGGGCTGACCGTCGTCCCCCACGGTACCCAGGTACCCCCAGGTGGCCGCGCGCAGGAACGAGCGGATCCACTCGTCGTCCTTGGCGCGGTCCGTCCGGAGTATCTGCGCTCGAGGGTCCGGCGCGCCCGTGTCCGAGCCGCTCACAGGTTCCTCCCGAAGTAGTCGCGCAACAGAAGCCTCCGGTGATAGAGCTCGTGGCCCGCCATCATCCAGGCCAGCGCGCGCACGCTCACCTCGAACCCGCTCGCCACCCCGTTCCGTTCGCCCTCCTCCGCGGAGAGCGAGCCGAAGAAGAGCACGTTCGCGCGGCGCAGCGCCGCCCACTCCTCGGCCAGCTCGGCGAGCGGCCGGGAACCGGCGCGCGACGAGCGGGCCCAGGCCTCCTGGTCCATGCCGGGCAGCTCCCCTGCTCCCTCGCGCGCGAAGCACAGCGCCCGGAACGAGAACAGCCGCTCGACATCCACGAGGTGGCCCACCACCTCGCGCACGGACCATTTCCCCGGCGCGTACCGGAACCCCTCCTTCTCCGGCGGCACGGAGGCCAGGAGCGCCTGTGTGGCCGCGCCTTCCCGCTCGAGGGTCTCGATGATGTCCCCGTCCGGGACGATGCCGACGTAGCGGGCGTAGTACTCGTTGTACTCGTCCCCGCGAGGCCTTGGAAGCGTCTGGTTCGTCATGGCTCGTGGCTCACTCCTCCATCGAGTTGCTGGATGGTCGCGGTCGACGGCGGACGCTCGCGCTGGAGCCGGCGAGCCACCTCCTCGGCCCGTCGCCAGACGCGGAGCACGTTCTCCCCGGCCAATTTGGCGAGGTCCTGCTCGCTCCAGCCCCTGCGCGACAGCTCCACGAAGAGCTCCGGATACGTGGACACATCCTCCAGGCCCACGGGCGTGGACGAGATCCCGTCGAAGTCCGAACCGATTCCCACGTGGTCGATTCCCGCGACCTCGACCCCATGCTCGATGTGGTCGGCTACGTCGGCGATCGTCGCCTGCTCACGGCTGGTGAGAAACGAGGGTACGAACGTGATCATCACGACGCCACCGTTCGCCGGGAGCCTGCGAAGCACTTGGTCGGGGACGTTGCGCGGATGGTCGTGGAGCCCCCGCGTGTCGGCGTGCGACCAGATCACCGGAGCCTCGGAGACGTCCAGCGCGTCGTTCATGGTCTCCGGAGAGGTGTGCGACAGATCGACCAACATGCCCAGCCGGTTCATCTCGCGCACGACCTCCTTGCCGAACTCGGTGAGGCCGCCGTGGCGGTGCTCATCGTTGGCGGCGTCCGCCCAGTCGAGCGTGCCGTTGTGCGTGAGCGTCATGTAGCGCGCTCCGAGCGCGTAGAAGGCTCTCAGGGCCCCCAGCGAGTTCTCGATGGCGTGGCCGCCCTCCATGCCGAGCATCGAGGCGATCCTACCCGCCCCGAAGATCCGGTCCACGTCCGAGGAGGTCAGCGCCAGCTCGAAGACGTCCGGATACTTCGCGATGACCCGGCGGGCGATGTCCATCTCCTCGAGCTGGACCTTCGCGGCCCCCTCCTCCGTCGCCTCGAACGGAATGTACACGGACCAGAATTGGCCTCCGACCCTCCCGGCGCGCAGGCGGGGGATGTCGGTGTGGAACGGTGTGCGTCCGCGCAGGTCGTGCGCCGGCGCGTTCACGTCGTGCGGCGCGGCTTCGCTCTGACGGATCGCCCAGGGAAGGTCGTTGTGACCGTCGATGAGCGGCGTGCGCGCCAGCACGCGCTGGACCTTCGCGAGGTCGGGGTCGTCCTGGGCCGACGCGTGCGCCGCGGGGACGGCGCAGGCGACAGCGGCAACGAGCAGAAAGGCGTGCGTGGTCATGGGCAGGACCTCATGGGAGTGGAACGAGCGACAGGTCGCTACAATCGGCCCCACCCCACCCCATGGGCAAGGCGCCGTCCGGGCGGAAGCGTCAGAGCTCTCCGTCCCCTCCGCCCCGGCGCATCCGCTCCTGGATCTGGGAGATCCTGCTCTGCGCGTCGGCCACGGCCGCGTCGAGGTACGGGGTACGCGGTGAGATCGTGCCCGCCCGCTCGATGAATGCCTGCAGCTCCCGGACGATGCGGCTACCGGCGGCCACGCGCTGGACCGCGTTCGTGGCCTGGTCGAGGTCGCTCATCCCGCACAGCGCGCTCACATACTCCGCGGTCGCGAGCGCCGACGGCGCCTCCTGCGGGTCGAGGCGCGACGCCATGCGCTCCATCGTGGCGATCGTCCGGCGGCCCTCGTCCACACGACCCACGGCGCACTGCGCCTGCGCGAGCCGCAGGTGGGCCTCTCCGCTCGGGATGCTCATCCCGGCGGCCTCCTCCAGAGCGTCGAGCGCGCCCGCGTACTCGCCTCGGTTCAGGTGGCTCACCCCCTGGTTGATGCGCGCCTGATGGTAGGCGCTCGCGTCCGCGTCGGACGCGCCCGCCGGCAGAGCGAGGCGCTCGTACGCCTGGATCGCCTGGAGCCAGTTGCCCGTCCGGAAGGCCCGGTTCGCGACGTCGAGCATGCCGCGATCCAGCCCGGGCGCACCGCCCGCTTCCGCCGGCCCTCCGGCCACGACCTCAGGCTGCGCCCCGCCGCCGGCGGGCCTCCGCGCGCCCCCGGCACCGGCCGCCCGCGCGAGCCGGCGGGCCATGCGCAGCGTGAAAGGACCGGCCTCGTCGCCACGCGCCACCGCGAGGACCGTGTCCAGGCGATGGTAGGACGACGCCTCGAGCCGTACCTCCACCACCAAGCTGTCCTCGGCGACTGCCTGGCTCACGCGATAGGGCTCGACGGAGGAGACGCGCTCGACTCCGGCGGCGTCCAGCGTGATCGGGGCGCGCACCAGGTAGCGCACGGTCATCTCGTCGTTCGTGAGCGCGGCGCCCGTCCCGGCGTCCACGGCCTGGAAGACGATCCGGCTGTCCTCCGCCGGACCCAGGGCGGTCCGAGCGGGAGGCTCCGCGTCGCCCGAGCACGCTGCGGCGACGACGAGGGCGACAAGGAGGAAGGGTCCGCGACGTGACATGGCCTGACCGCATTGGGGACGTGGGAGCGCGCTCCAATAGGGAGGCGGACGGGCCTTCCGGGCAAGCCCAACGAGACGTTTGACCCGGCTCGGGGCCGGTCCATAGCTTGCGTTCGTACATCCTTCCGCCGGAGGCCCCCGTCCGTGTCCAACGCAGACGATTCCAGGAAGCAGCCACCGCCGTCCACGATGGCGTGGACGCCCGAGGACGTCGCAGCCCTCAAGGAAGCGAAACCGGAGTCCAAGCCCACGGAGGCGCCCGAGGAGGATCCCCTCATCGGCCAGCTGCTGCGCAACAAGTGGCGGGTGCTGAAGCGGCTGGGCGCCGGCGGGTTCGGAACCGTCTACAAGGTCCGCGACGAGAAGGGTGGCTGGATCGAGGCGCTGAAGATCCTCGGCGTGGACCGCATCACGGGCGCGGAGGCCGAGAACGCGCGCAAGCGGTTCCTGCGCGAGGCCCAGATCATGAAGCGGCTGGGCACGGAGTCCCAGCACATCGTCGGGCTCTCGACGTACGAGGAGGACCTCGAGGCCGGCCTCATCTACTTCCTGATGGAGTTCGTCGAGGGAAGGAGCCTGGCCGACACCGTGATGGTCGAGGGGCCCATGCCCGCGGACCGGGCCGTGCGCCTCGCGCTCCAGGCGTGCGAGGCGCTCATCGTCGCGCACGAGGGGCCGGACGGCGTGGTCCACCGCGACCTGAAGCTCGAGAACTTCATGCTCACGAAGGATCGGGGCGGCCAGGAGATCGTGAAGGTGCTGGACTTCGGGATCGCCAAGCTCGCCGAAAAGGAGGCGGACAGCCGCCTCACGACCGTGGGCACGCTGGGGACGCCCGGCTACGCAGCGCCCGAGCAGCTCCGCGCGGAACCGGTGGACGCGCGCACGGACCTGTTCGCGTTCGGCGTCGTGCTCTACTCGCTGCTCACCGGCAAGGACCCGTGGCTGGGCAACCGCGCGGGTGAGCCGACCACGCAGATCTACGAGCTCATGGTGGCGACGGACCGCTGCGAGGTCATCCCCATGTCGGAGACGGGCGTGAGCGTCCCGCCGGCCATGGAGAGCATCGTCATGAAGCTGCTCCGCCGCGAGCCGGAGCAGCGCTACCAGTCGGCCAAGGAACTCAAGGAGGCGCTGCTGCGGGTCCAGGCCGGTGGCACGGACGCTGCGCTCGGCTCGCTGCGCATCCTCACCGAGCCCAAGGGCGTCCGGGTCGAGATCCGCCACGGTCGGAAGACCGTCGCGGAGGGGCCCACCCCCTGCGTCGCCAACGCGCTCGTGGCCGGCAGCTACCGCGTGACCGTGAAGGACGACCGATTCGAGCCGGCCGAAACGGTGGTCGCGCTCGACGCCGGTGCGATGGAGGACGTCACGCTCGCCGTCGCCTCCCGCGCCAAGGGCGTGGCCGCCGGCGTGCGCCGCCGCCCGGCGGTCGCGGTCGCCGCGGTCCTGGCCGTCGTCGCCCTCGCCGCGGCGGGGATGCTCCAGCCTTGGGGAAGGACGCTGGACGTCCAAGGCTTGAAGGACCGGAGCGCCTCGGGCGGCATCCTGCTGGCGCGCCTCGCTCCCGACGGCATCCGCGGACGTCTGTCCCTTGGGCCCCTGGCGGCGCCCTTCAAGCTCCTCCTCCCCGAGGACGAGATGGCCGCGACGGTGACGGATCTACGGGCCGCCGGGGTGGACGTGGACACCTCGTGGGAGGTCGCCCGCATCGTGGGGCTGGCCCGGGAAGCGCAGGCCGCCGGTCGTTACTTCGGGCGCGAGGGGCAGGACGTCCAGAGCCTGGCTCGGCGGATCGCCGAGCTCGAGCCGGAGAGCGCGGAGGCCAGATCGCTCCTGCTGAAGGTGGCGGAGCGCATGGCCTGGGATGCCGACGCGGCTCTCCAGGACGGCGATCCGGCACGTGCCGAGGAGCTCTTCCAGGCGTGCCTGGCGCTCGTCCCGACCCACCCCCGCTGCACGCCGACAGGCGGAGGCGGCTGAGGAACCCCACGGGCTCATAGCGGCACGCGAGCCGGCGTATTAATCTGGCGTCTGCGGGATCTTCCATCCGCTGTCCGTGCACCCGACCCAAGCAACCGACTTCAGCTCGGGCAGGAGAAGCAGCATGCCGAAGCTCACCCTCCTCATCGGTCGCAAGGCGATGCAGGTCTACGACCTGGACAAGGAGACGATCCTGATCGGTCGCGAAGACGACGCCGACGTCGTCATCGACAACCCGTCGGTCTCACGCAAACACGCGCAGATCAAGAAGGAGGGAACCGGCTGGGTGGTCGAGGACCTCGGGTCGTCCAACGGGACGTTCCTGCACGGCGAGAGAGTCACTGCGGCGCAGCCGCTGAAGGACGGAGACGAGATCGGCTTCGGGAAGTTCTCCGTGGTCTTCGGGAAAGCGGTGGGGGACGCCGTGGAACAGGCGGCGGCCCGGCCGGCGGCGAGGCCCGTAACCACCGACACGGGCGGCGGTACCATGCAGATCAGGTCCCACGAGGTGAAGGAGCTGCTGAAGGACTCCGAGCGGAAGCGTAGGGCGCACCTTCAATGGGAGTCCGGCGGGAGAAAGGGTACGCACTACCTCTCCGACGCGCCCGCGGTCCTGTTCGGCACCGACGAGCTGTGCGACGTGAGGGTGCCGTCGGGGCCCAAGCACGACCTGCTCGTCATCAAGACGAAAGACGGTTACGAGGCCCGAAACCTCGGCGGGATGTTCAGCAGTATGAAGGTGGGCGGGAAGACCACGAAGAGGGTCGTGCTGCGGGACGGTGACGCGATCCAGATGGGAGGCGGTCTCGTGGTGAACTACGTGGCCGACATCGCGTAGAAGCCCGGGATCACTTCCTCCAACGCTGCCACCACGAGCCCTTGCTCCCCTCGGGAGCGGCGGGCTCGTCCGCGCCGGCGTCCTCGGCTGTCGGAGGCGGCTCCGGCGTAGGCGGATCGAACTCGATCGGCATCGTGCCTTGCGCCTGCTCCCGAGGGACCTGTCCGAACTCCGCGATGACGACGGAGATGTTGTCGTCGCTGCCCCGCTCGTAGGCCTCGGCCACGAGCGTCTGCGCCGCGCCCTTGGGACCGCCCGAGCGCGCGAAGATGCCTCGGATGTCAGAGTCCTCCATCGCCTTGTACAGCCCGTCGGAGCAGAGCAGGAACGCCGTGTCGTTCTCGACCGTGAACGGCCCGAAGACGTCCACCTCCACGGTCGTGTCGGTCCCGATCGCGCGGGTGAGCGCGTCGCGCCACTGAGAGGCCGTCGCCTCCTCCTCGGATTGGCCGCGCTTGATCGCCTCGGCGACGAACGAGTGGTCCTGCGTGATCCGCTCGATCCCGCCCGCCGTGATGCGGTAGCCCCGGCTGTCCCCCACGTTCGCCACCAGATATCGGTCACCGTCGACGACGACGGCGACCAGCGTGCAGCCCATGCCCTGCTTGCCGGGCTCCTTGGACCGGTCGTGCACCTGCTGGTTCGCGAGCCGGAACGCCTCTCCGAGCTCGATGCCCGCCTCGAGCGAAGCCTTCAGCGTCTCGAGCGCGAGCGCGCTCGCCACCTCTCCGGCCGCGTGGCCGCCCATGCCGTCGGCCACCGCCACGAGGATCCGCCCGTCGGAAAGGGCGTCCGAGTAGATCGAGTCCTCCTGATAGGGACGGCGCCCCGGGATGGAGTGCTGAGCCAGACGAGGGCGTTCCACCATGGTCACTCCTCGGGAGTGGGGGGCGCGGCGTCGGACGGCGCCGTGGTCGCGTGCAGCCTACAGATAAGCCCTCTCGAGGGTTCGGAGCAACCCACCCGATTCGGAGGGACGGCCGAGGGCTCCCCGGACACCGTCCGGTGCGGTGGAGGCGCCGCCTCGCCAGATTCCGGGGCGAACCTCGAGCCCGGGCAGGAACACGATGCGCCCCATCACCGCTCTCCCCATGCTACTGTTGTCATCCAGCCTCCTTTGCCACCCCGCAGCCACCCAGGAGCCCGCCGGGTTTTCGGCCGCGTGGAACCGAGTGGTCGCGACCTGGCGCGCGGACCTCGTGGAACAGGGCGTCGTGGGCGGCAGCCTCGGCCTGGTGCATGCCGGCCATCTCGTGCGGCTGGAAACGCATGGGAGCGCCGACCTCGCGACGGATCGGCCGGTGGACCAGGAGACGATCTACCACTGGGCGTCCATCACCAAGACGTTCACCGCGATCGCGATCATGCAGCTGCGCGATCGCGGGCTGCTCTCGCTCGACGATCCGATCGTGCGATACGTCCCCGAGCTCCGCGACGTGCACAACCCGTTCGGATCCATGGAGGAGATCACGATCCGCCATCTCCTCTCACATTCGGCCGGCTTCCGGGCCGCGACCTGGCCGTGGAGCGAGGGCAAGCCGTGGGAGCCGTACGAGCCCACCGAGTGGAGCCAACTCGTGGCGATGATGCCCTACACGCGGATCCTCTTCGAGCCCGGCTCGAAGTACAGCTACTCGAATCCGGGGATCATCTTCCTGGGGCGCGTCATCGAGAAGGTGAGCGGCGACGTGTTCGAGGCGTACATGGAGAAGAACGTGTTCCGCCCCCTGGGAATGCGACGCACCTACTACGACCGGACCCCGTGGCATCTTCTCCCGTACCGCTCCAACCACTACTTCGTGCGAGCCGGCACGCCGGAAGCGGGAGGGCTGGATTTCAACACGGGGATCACGGTGAGCAACGGCGGCCTCAACGCTCCCATCACCGACATGGCCCGTTACCTGGGCTTCCTGATGGGGTCGCCTCCGGAGGACGTGGATGCCGACATGATCCTCGCGCGCCCGAGCCTCGAGGAGATGTGGCGCGCGGTCGTCCCGATCGGCGAGAGCGAGATCGGGGCGGAGAGCATGGGTCTTTGCTTCTTTCTGTACGACAGCGGGGGCCGGCGGCTCGTGGGCCATACGGGGACGCAGCGCGCGTTCTACTCGTTCTTCATCATGGATCCGCAGGCGAAGGTCGCGGCGATCGGGGCGTTCAACAGCGTCGGCACGAACCGTGAGCCTCCACGCACGGACGAGTTGCGCATCCGCACGAGGGACCGCGTGGCGCGAGAGATCCTGTCGCTGTTCGGCCCGGCCCGATCAGCCGACCTTCCGGGTCGACTGCCCCGCGCGCTCCTCGAGGAGCTTCCGGTCGAAGGTTTGGGCCTCCCGGAGCCGCTGCACCTCGCCCGCCAGCGCCTCGACGCTCTCGGAGAGGTCCTGGATCTGCATCCGGATTTCCTGCGGGCCGCCGTAACCCTGCTCCCCGCGTAGCTGCGAGATGGCTTGCACGATCGGCTTCGTCGCGAACTTGGCCGTGAGCACGACGGTGAGCCCGGTCACGGGCACGAGCACGATCAGGATGCCGAAGATCGGGACGAGGAATTCGAGGCGCATGGATACGCGGAGTTGAGGTTCGACCAGCCCTACGTTGGCATGGTGCGGAGAGATTCGCACGGGCTTCCACGGACGGGCGGAGGGGCTCCGAAGTAGGCGAAGCGTTGACGAGGCGGCCCGGGGACGCGTAGTAATGGGCCGCGACACCCCACGACCCGCACCGGCGACCCATGTCCGCACCCGCAGAGAAGGTCGGCGACCGCCTGACCGTGGTCGTGCCGGCATTCAACGAGGACGAGGTATTGCCGGCGACCCTGCGCGAGCTGCGCGGCGTCTGCGACCCGCGCGGGTGGGCAATCGTCGTGGTGGACGATGGATCCTCGGATGACACGTCGGAGGTCGCACGCGCCGCCGGCGTGCGCGTCGCACGACACAAGGTACGCCGCGGCTACGGCGGCGCCGTCAAGACCGGGATCTCCCTGGCCCCCACGGGGCTGATCGCGACGTTCGACGCCGACGGCCAACACGACGCCCACGACCTGGTGGCGCTCGTCCAGATGCTTCGGGACCACGACGCCGACATGGTGACGGGAATGAGACGGGGCGGGTCCGTCGGCGCATACCGTTCTCTCGGCAAGTGGATCATTCGACGGATCACGCGGATGCTCCTCCCGATCACCATCCAGGATCTGAATACGGGCATCCGTGTCTTCGACGCCGCGTTGGGGCGGCGTTACGCCCCTCTGTTGCCCGATTCGCCGGCGCTCTGCGACGTGATGACCCTCCTCTTCATAGCGGAGAAACACGTCGTCCTGGAATACCCCGTGTCGATGCGGGCGAGGGCGGGCGGCGTCAGCAAGATGTCCACGCGCACGGCGGTGGATACGGTGATCGAGATCCTCAACATCGTCACGCTCATCCATCCGTTGCGGATCTTCCTTCCGTTGTCCGCAGTCGCGGTGGTCTTCGGGGTCCTCTGGGGAATCCCCTACGTCTGGATGGGGCGAGGCGTCTCGGTAGGCTCGATGCTCGCCATCGTGACCGGCGTCATCCTGTTCGCCCTGGGCCTCCTGGCCGAACAGCTCGCCGCCATCCGGAAGAGGCAGGCATCCGGGGAAACCGGACGATGACCCGTCGTCCGGGCATCGAGAAGCGGTGGCCGTTCCCGGTCGCCGCGCTCACGGCCGCGGTCCTCGTCGCCGCCGCCTACGCCAACCACTTCCACAACTCGTTCCACTTCGACGACGCCCACGTCATCGAGGAGAACCTCGCGATCCGCTCCCTGTCCAACGTCCCGCGGTTCTTCGCGGACGCGAGCACGTTCAGCACGTTCGTGGACCACCAGACGTATCGGCCCCTCCTCTCCACGACGTACGCGCTGGACTACGAGCTGGCGGGCGGGCTCGAGCCGGAGGTCTTCCACGTCTCCCAGCTGCTGTTCCACGTCCTGGTCGGGCTCGGGGTCTTCCTTCTCGTCCGCAAGGCGGCAGACATGGCGACGCCCGGGCCCGCCAATCGCTGGCTGGCGCTCGTGGCGGCGACGTGGTTCTGCATCCACACCGGGAACACGGAGACCGTCAACTACCTCTCCTCACGGTCCGACATCCTCTCCACGCTCGGCGTCCTGGGCTCGTTCGCGGTCTACCTCTACCTGCCCGGATCGAGGCGCTCCCACCTGTACCTGATCCCGATGCTCGTGGGTGCCCTCGCCAAGCCGCCGGCGGTGATGTTCGCTCCCCTCCTCCTGCTGTGGATTCTCCTGTTCGAGGAGGAGGCGCCTCTCGACCGCGTGATGTCGGCCCATGAACGCGCGAAGGTCTGGCCCGCGATCCTGAGATCGTTGCCGGCGTTCGCGGCGGGGGTCGCCGCGTTCCTGTTCGTGGAGGGGATGAACCCCGAGGGGCAGTCGTACGGAGGCTCCCCGATTCCGGAGTACCTCCGGACCCAGGCCTGGGTCTGGCTCCATTATCTGAGGCTGTTCGTGCTGCCGGTCGGCCTCACCGCCGACACCGATTGGAGCATCATCCCGTCGTGGACGGACTCACGGGTCATCGTCGGCCTCGCCGCCCTGGCGCTGGTCGCATGGCTCACGGTACGCGCCTCGCGCGCTTCCGAGTGGCGGCCCGTAGCGTTCGGGTTGGGGTGGTTCTTCCTCGGCCTGGTGCCCTCCTCGAGCCTCTTCCCGCTGGCGGAGGTCGCCAACGAACACCGCATGTACCTGCCGTTCGTGGGGCTCGTCCTCGCGGCATCCTGGACGTTCCTGCGGATCGCGCGCGCGAGCGTCGAGGACCGCGGTCGCGCGCGGACGGGCTGGGCGCTCGCGGTCGCGCTCGTCCTCGCGGCCCACCTCACGGGAACGATCACACGGAACCGCGTGTGGCGCACGGAGGAGACCCTCTGGGCCGACGTGGTGGCCAAGAGCCCGGGCAACGGACGTGCGTGGATGAACTACGGCCTCACGCAGATGGAGAACGGCCGCTACGAAGAGGCTCGGGACCTGTTCGTGGAGGCGACCGAGCGGTGGCCCGCCTACGCGCCCGCGTACATCAACCTGGCCATCGCGACGTTCCACCTGGGTGACACCATCACCGCGGACGCCCACTTCCGCCGCGCGCTCGGGATGGCCACCGCCCCCGTGAGCGGGCCGTTCTTCTACGGCAGGTTCCTCACCGAGACGGGGCGGAGCGCCGAGGGCCTGGCGATGCTCCAGGAAGCCGTGTCGAGAGCTCCGACCTACGCTCCGGCCCGCCGGCTCCTGCTCGAGCTCTACTACGTCATCGGCTCCCGCAGCGAGGTGGAGGCGCTCGCGCGGGAGACCCTCGAGACGTTCCCCGGCGACTCGGTCGCGCTCGCGTTCCTCGAGGGCCGACCCCCGGTGGCGGGAACGTCGGCGAGCGTCTACGACCGCGGCGTGGAGCTCACGGCCCTGGGCCGACATCTGGATGCCGGCGTGGCGTACCGGCGCTACCTCGATGAGGCGGGGCCCGACGCCGACGCCCTCCTGAACCTCGGCTGGTCGCAGGCCCAGCTCGGGCTCGACGCCCTGGCGGCGATCTCGTTCCGGCAGGCGCTGGGCCTCCGACCCGACGACGCGCTCGCGCGCAACAACCTCGCGTGGGTCGAGACGCGCATGGGGGGCTCGGGGATCGTCAGCCCGGCGTCGCGCACACGACGTGAACCGACACGTCCATCGAGAAGTCGCTGAGGTTCTGGATCTTCACCGTGAAAGCGTCGGGGTATTCTCCGCCTCCCGTCATTCCCGCGGAGATCGTGAGGACGTCGTCGCTCGACACGGACCAGCCGCCGCCCAGGGCCACCACGGTCCTGCCGGGAACGAATGCACATTGCGCGGTGAAGCTCCCGACCTGGCCCGATGGGAGCGACCCGCTCGAGCTCGCGAAGGCGTAGTTCGAGACACCGGGGTCACCCTCGGGACCCAGCGCCCCCTGAGCGCCGGGTGGTCCCGTCTCACCCGCAGGACCCGTGGGACCCTGCGGCCCGGTAGGACCCTGCGGCCCGGTCGGGCCGGCGGGCCCCGTGTCGCCCTTCGGACCCGTCGGACCGGGAGGACCCGTGACGCCGTCCGGCCCCGTGTCGCCCTTCGGACCCGTCGGACCGGGAGGACCCGTGACGCCGTCCGGCCCCGTGTCGCCCTTCGGACCCGTCACGCCTGCGGGACCCGTCTCACCCGCAGGACCCGCAGGACCCTCCGGGCCCGGAGGCCCCGCCAGGTTCCAGACGAACTCGACGTGCCCGGCCTTCACACACTCCGAAGGCAGCCCAGCCTGGCCGATGATGTAGACCGTGCCGGTCCCGGGGATGAGGCACGCGCGCACCGGTGCGGTCTCCCCCACCTTCGACGGCACGTTCAGCGTGACCCCGGCCTGCTGCGCCAGGACCGAGCCCGCACCGAATGCGATGCTCGTGAGAACCAGGGGGGCTGCGTGCAGGATCCGCGTCTTCATGTCGTCCTCGCCGATCTACGTGCCGGAGCTCGAGCCGATCCCACCGAGGATCACCCGCTCCGTGAAGTCCAAGACGAGCTCGATGAGGCTGAGCTCGGGTCCATCCTGATATCGGATCTCCGGCGTTCCGTACGACGCCAGCGCGCCGCGTGCGGCGGTGATGGCGTCCCGGATCCGCTCCGGGCGGCGGGACTCGACCGCGGTCCCGAAGTCCCTGAGGCTCTGAACGATCACCTGGGCGCCAGCGGGGTCCTGGAGCGCGGGGGCGAGCCGGTCGGCCGCGTCTCCGGCAACCCCGGTGACCGTCTGCACCTCCTGGATCTCGAGCAACCGCTCGGAGACCAGGATCACGAC
>CAYPMO010000018.1:0-54015 GCA_964412015.1 uncultured Gemmatimonadaceae bacterium
GCCCACCGGGCCCGCCAGCAGGAGCTGGCGCGCAGGGTCCTGGAGTCGGAGGAGCGCGAGCGCCAGCGCATCGCGCACGAGCTGTATTCGGGGACGGCGCAGACCCTCGCCGGCGTCCTGGTCCGGCTACGCATCGCCGAACGGCACCTTGCCAGCGGCGCCGATGGTTCCATCAACGAGATCCGCGAAGAAGTGGTCAGCGCTCTCGAGGAAATCCGAGGGGTCGCTCGGCGATTGCGACCACCGGAGCTGGACGAGCTGGGGGTCCGAGCGGCCCTCGAGGCCCACGCCCGCTCCATGACGCAGGCCAATCGCCTGGACGTGCGCTTCGAAGGCACGCTGCCCCCCTTGTCCAGGGAGTCCTCCCTGGCGCTCTTCCGGATCGTCCAGGAGGCGCTCACGAACGCGGTCCTCCACTCCGGCGCCGACACCGTCACCGTCCGGTTCGCCACGGAAGGCAGCGAGGTGGTGGCCGAGGTCTCCGACGACGGCTGTGGCTTCGAGCCGGCCGAGGCGCTGTCCCACTCCGGTCAGAGCCTGGGGCTCTTCGGGATGCACGAGCGAGCAGGTTATGTTCAAGGGGAGCTGTCCGTGGAGTCGGGACCGGGTCGCGGCACCCGTGTCCGGGTCGTCCTGCCCCGCACCCCTACGAGGGATCCCCGCCCGGCGAACGACATGGCCGCCCGACTGGTGGATGGGCTCGTCGCGGAGGCCGAGATGGCCGGGGCCGGGGCCTTCAGGAAGGCTCCTGCCCCCTTCTGACGGGGGAGGCCGCGCGGAGCCTGTCCGCGATCATCGCCCGTAGAGCGCGGAGGAACCCATGTACCGCCTCATCATGGTACCCCTGGACGGCTCGCGCTTCGCCGAATCGGCTCTGCCCCTCGCCCTGTCGGTGAGCCGGCGGATCGGCGCATCGCTCCACCTCGTGACCGTGCAGGAGCCGATCGCGTCGTTCGCGTACGACGAGTGGGAGAACACGGCCGAGGATTGGAGCCGCGCCTACCTGAACGACGCGGTCGGACGGGTGCGCGCCCGGACGCGCGCGGAGGTCACGGCGACCCTTCTCGCCGGACACGTGACCGAGGTCCTGGAGGCCGAGGCGGAGGAACGTGGCGCGGGCCTGGTGGTGATGGCGACGCACGGCCGGGGCGCGTTCTCGCGAGCGTGGCTCGGCAGCGTGGCGGACGGGTTCCTCCATCACACGAGCCGCCCGGTGATCCTCGTGCGCCCGGACGAAGGCGAGGGGCTGCCGGACCTGGCCACCGATGTCGCGTTCGCGCGGATGTTGATCCCGCTGGACGGCACCGAGCTGTCCGAGAGCGTCCTCGAGCACGCGGTCTCTCTGGGCACGTTGTTCGGGACGGCCTTCCGCCTCGTGCGCATCGTGCCGTATCCGATGCAGTTCACGAGCCCCTACCTGCCGCACACGATGCAGATGAACCAGCAGTTCCTGACCGAGTCCAAGGAGGCCGCGGAGGCGTACCTGGAGCAGCACGCCGAGCGGTTGCGCGCCCAGGGACACGACGTCGAGACGGCCGTGCTCGTCGTAGCGCAGCCGGGCTCGGGCCTTCTCGACGAGATCGCGGACGCCAGGTGCGACATGGTGGCCATGGCCACCCACGGGCGGGCGGGGCTGACCCGGGCCATCCTGGGAAGCACCACCGACAAGATCGTGCGCGGCGCGCACGTGCCCGTGCTCCTGTACCGCCCCCCGGAATGACACGGCGGGCCGGCCTGGTGTTCCGCCCTCACCCCCACCACCCCGACCCCGAACATCCCATGCTCCCCAAGCCCGGCACGCTCCTGCTCGCCCTGACCCTCCTTCTCTCGCTCGTGCCTGGGGACGCGAGAGCCCAGGTCCCCCGCTCCGGAGACGGCGGCGGGTGGGCACCCGCCACCGCGGGCTTCCACGCGGGATACGACTCCAACGCCAAGGGCTCGATGGTCGGGGCCCGGTTCGCGATCCCCGCCCTCCCCTCCGGCTGGGTGGAGCTGGTCCCGAACGCCGACATCACGTTCCTCACGGGCATGCGTGCGTACCGGGCGGGGGTGGATCTCGTCGTGGTGATCGGCGGACGCCGGGGAGGCGTGTACGCGGGGGCCGGCTGGGGTGTCCGGAACGCGATCTACGTGGCGCCCGACCGCGACACGCGGGACGCTCCCTCCGTGGTTGTCGGAGCGAAGACCGGCGTGCTCCGCGGTGCGCCGTTCGCCACCCAGATCGAGATGCGCTGGGCCTTCGTGGACGGACCCTTCGACCCCCGGGTCCTCTCGCTGGGGATCAACTTCCCGCTGTGGGGGCGCCCTCGGCGTTAGGGTGTCAGCCGCGCGTCAGCCTGACGCCGATGTTGTCCGGATCCATGAGGTAGCCCTCCCCCGGGACCCCGAGCAGCTCCTCGCGCGTCCGTTTGCTGGGGATCACGACCTCGAAGAGCATGAGGCCCAGGCTCCCTTCGGGGGGCCGCGGCGCGCCCGCCCCTCCCCACACGTTCAGTCCGACGTGGTGGTGGTATCCCGTGGCGGAGAGGAAGAGCGCACCCGGAAACAGCCGCGTCGTCACGTCGAAGCCCATCCGGTCCACGTAGAACTCCTCGGCCACGGCCAGCGAGGAGACCCGGAGGTGCACGTGACCCACGCGCGTCCGTTCCGGGAGGCTGGAAGCGGGTACCGGCGCCGCCAGGAGCAGGCCGGGCACGTCGAGCTCCTCGGTGCTCAGGAACAACTGGCCGTCGACGCCATGCCACACCTCCCGGGGTCGGTCCGCGTACAGCTCGACGCCGTTCCCTTCCGGATCGGTGAGGTAGGCCGCCTCGCTGACGTTGTGGTCCGCGAACCCGTCGAACGGGTACCCCGCGTTCTGGACCCGCTTGATCATGGCGCCGAGGTCGGCGCGCGTCGGGACGAGCAGCGCGACGTGGAAGAGACCCGTGGTGCCGGCGGGGCGCCGCGGCGCGGTCGGATCTCCGTGGAGCACGACGAGGGGCTTCCCGTTCGCGGTGCCCAGCGCTCCCACCGCCCCATCCTCGGCCAAGAGCTGGAGCCCGAGGACATCCTCGTAGAAGGCGATCTGCTTATGCAGGTCGCGCACACGGAGATGCACCGCTCCGATGTGGGTGTCCGGGGGGAGGCGCGCTTGGCTCATGGCAGTCGTCTCAGTATCTCGCCACCGTCGGCCTGGCGCCACCCCGGGGCCTCGGTCGTCAAGGTTCCGGCTCGGGGGTGGCCGGACGCTTCGTCAGGATCACGAAGTCGCCCAGGTCCTCGTGCTCGTCGTCGTCCCACGCGGCGATGTCCGAGACGGGTTCCAGCACGATCGAGAGAATCCGGGTGCGCGGGCGGTAGTCCCGGATCCGCTCGGGGATCCCCATGTCGCGCGAGACGTGGAAGGAACCCACGTAGTGGACGACGAGCGCGCCGGCCCACGACTCGAGCGCCGCCGTGATGGCATGGCCCATGGCCGCGTCCCACAGCGCCTGCGCGTAGAGCGCGTTCCCGACGCCGTGCCCAGCGGGCGGGTGGCGGGTGGGTGGTGGCATGGCGGCCGGCGCGGGAACGGTGTCGGGCTCCGGCTGCGGAGCGCTCATCTCGGCCATCAGCGCCTTCCACCGCGCCGCGTACGCCTCCGAGGGACCGGGGAACGGCAGCGGGGGCAGAAACGCCTTGGCTGACTCGGACAGCTCGTCGAGGGCTGCCGGACCGAGCCGGCTCACCCGGTTCACGTACCTGCGGGGCGCGTTGGCTGCCACGACCGGGAGGCCGTGGGCGCGGGCGAACTCGATCATCGCGCGATAGTCGGTGTCGTAGCGGTCCCAGGGTCGCGCGCTCTTCTTGAACTGGTCTTCCGTGATGAGCCCGGCGAGGTACTCGTCCAGGATGTACTGCACGTCCCGTTCGAACATCTCCATCGAGAGCACGACCGGACGCCGGGTCGCGGCATCGTGTCCCACCACGCCCATGCGCTGGGCGGCACGCACGAGGAGCTCCGCTTCCACGCCGTGCGCCACGACGTCGTCGTGCGTCTCCCCCACGAGCACCGCGTCGACGTCGTCCATGGCCTCGAGGATCTCGGCGAACGAGCGGGAGCGGCCGCGGTGGTCGTAGACCCGAAAATCCACGCCTTCCACCACGGAAGGTTCTGATACCTCGGGGTGCTGCGCGAGGGCCGCGGCGGGCCACGCGCAGGGGCTGAGCGCGGCGAGCGCGCACACGAGTTTCCGCATGATTCGGCTACCGGCTCGGAGTCCAGTGGTTGTTGTTCCGGTTCACGTCGGGGAAGTGCTGCTCCGGATCGAGCACCACCTCCACGGCCCCCCCGGGGACGGCCAGCTCCACGCGCGCGCGGCCGTCCTGCCACGCCGTGACGGGCATCATCTGTCGGACGCGGTCCCCCGACGCGGTGACTACCTCGAGGATGGCGGGCATCGCGATCTCGCCCCGGTCCTCGAGGACTACCGCGACCCGGCCGTCCCACCGCTCCACATCCGCGACCGCCTGATCGAGCACGCGCGTCGTGTAGAGCCAGGGATGGAAGTACCAGTCGAGGTCCTGCCCCGAGACGTCCTCGAACGTCCAGAACAGGTCGAGCGGTTGCGGGTGCTTGTACGCCCAGCGGCTCAGGAACGTCCGCATCGCCTCGTCGAACACTGCGGGTCCGAGGATCGCGCGGAGCGCCCGGAAGACCGACGCGGGCTTGCCGTACGAGGCCGTTCCGCGGTTCCCGGAGGGTCCGTAGAGATCCGCGGGACGCATGGAGGGGGTCTCGTCGTCGGTGCCCGCGATGCGCAGGTACCCGTTCATCGTGCCCAGTCCCGCGTTCGAGCCCGGGAAGAACGCGTCGAAGGCCATGTCCTCGGACAGCGTGGCGAACCCCTCGTCGATCCACGCGTCGTTGCGCTCGTCGGATCCGGCGACCATCGGGCACCACATGTGCGCGAGCTCGTGGGTGATCACGCCGTAGAGCGACTCCGGCGTCCGTCCCCCGCCGATGATCGTGATCATCGGGTATTCCATGCCGCCGCCGATGACGCCCTCGTTCACGGTCATGTGCGGCCACGGGTAGGGATACCACGCGGAGTGGGTCTCGATGGAGTGGCGCGCGAACTCCGCCGACCGGTCCCAGTTGAGCCGTTCGGGCCGATACAGCGTGTAGATGCTCGACGAACGCGTGGCACCGTCGTCGCCGCGGTACCGGGCGACCGTGCCGTCCCAGACGTACCGGTCGGATGCGCCCCACGCGAAGTCGCGCACGTTCACCGCGCGGAACCTCCAGGTGAGCGTGCCGTCCGCGCCGCCCGCGGCGGTGGAGCGCCCGGCGTCCCGGTCCGCCCGGCCGACGATGTGCGTGACGCGCTCGCGCGAGAGCGACCGGAGGCGCTCGACGGCCTCGGGGCGCAGGACCTCCTCGGGGTTCTCGAGTACCCCGGTCGCGCTCACCAGCCATCCCGCCGGCGCGGTGATCTCGACCTCGAAGTCGCCGTAGTCGAGATAGAACTCGCCGTCACCCAGGTAC
This sequence comes from uncultured Gemmatimonadaceae bacterium, assembly GCA_964412015.1. Taxonomy (GTDB): domain Bacteria; phylum Gemmatimonadota; class Gemmatimonadetes; order Longimicrobiales; family Gaopeijiaceae; genus SZUA-318. The sequence continues at coordinate 5,510 of CAYPMO010000018.1, forward strand.
GGGTCGCGCACCCAGCCGCGGAGGTCGTCGTAGACCGCGATCTGGGGATACCACTGGCCCAGGTAGAAGACCTCGGAGGCCTCCCGGCCCATCCGGAACGTCCCCTCGGGAACGAGGAAGCTCCATGCGATCTCGATCTCGGCCGCGCCGCCCGGCGGGAGAGGGTCCCGGAGACCGACCGACTCCACCGTGGTGAGCGACGCGCCCCGGGGCTCGAGGGTCACCGGCGTGCCCTGCACGACGACACGCTCGAGCGTGAACCCGCCCGTGACCGGTGCGATACGGTTCCGCGGGTTGCCCGGCGCGAACACGTTCTGCGGGAGATTCAGGACGATCTCGGAGAGCGTGTCCGGGGAGTGGTTCGTGTACGTGATGCGCTCCGAGCCCGAGACCCGGTTCTCGGAAGGATGGAGGCGCGTGCGGATCCGGTACGAAGCGTGCTGCTGCCAATAGCGCGGGCCCGGAGCGCCGGTGCGGGAGCGCGTGAGCGCGGCGAGCGCATCCAGGTAGCGGTGCGGAACGGGAAGCGTGTCCGCCGGAGCGGCGGAGAGCACGGCGGCGAGGAGGAGCGGGAGCATGGCGGACGCCTACGGAAAGGAGCGGCCCGCCCGGTAGCTGGACGGGCCCGCGCGTGTTCGGGTCCCGGAGATTGGCCCCGCGCCCCTCCGCGAGCAACCCCGCCGTCCCGGAATTTCTCTAGCGCCCGAGCTGCCGTGTGACCTTGATGTCGTCCTCGTTGTTCTGGACGCCGTCGGGGCCCATCGAACCCACCGTGAAGCTCCCCCGCCCCTGCTGGAAGTAATACAGGTTGCCCCATGGGTCCTCCGGCACGCCGGAGTAATCCCGCTTCAGCCACCCCTCCCAGCTACCGGGAAACCCCTCGCCCCGGCTGACCCGGACCGTGAGCTGGTCCGCCATGGTCTCCAGCCTCCTCGGCACCAGCTTGGCCTTCACCCCGTTCATGACGGGAGCCGCTTTCTCCATCATGGCGTTGCGCGTGCTCGGCACCGCCATGGCGATGCCGAGCACGAGGATGATCAGGAGGATGAGCTTTCCGAACATGGAGCTCGAGTCGTTGGAAGGAGTGCCCGGGGAGGCGCCCTCCTAAGGTGGCCGATGCGAGCCTACTCCGCCACCGCCACGTGGTCGTGCGTCTTGCGCAACGGGACTTCGGGGACCCGGAACGTGAGCGCCAGCGCTACGGCCAGGAGCATCACCGCGACCGTATAGATCCGGCGGGTGGCGCGCACGAACGCGTGGCGAACGTCCTCGCGCACCTCGCTCGCCGCCGCCTCCCCCGCGGCCGCCACACCGTCCGACAGCCAGGCTCCCGCGCCGCCCTCGGCTTCGGACGAAGCCACGTCCGACGCCGCGAGCACGGCGAGCGCTTCGGCGATGTCCTCGGGCACGTCGGGATGCGCGGCCAACGTGGCGAGCGCCTCGCGGTCCTCGGTGGCCACGGCCGTGGCCACCTCGCGCGCCAGGCCCCCGTACGCCTTCCGCACGCGATCCGGCAGCTCGCCCCCCCCGGCGGCCGCGAGGCGCTCGACCGACACGCTGTCGTCCGCCGCGATCGACATCGGAAGCTCGAGGCGCGCGAACGAGAGCCCGAGCGTCGCCGCCAGGACGGCTCCCAGCCCCGCCGCCCCGGCGGTCGCGCCGATCTGGCGGAAGAACTGGGCCGCGCTGGTCGCCTGACCGATCCGGCGCCGATCCACCGAGTTCTGCACGGCGAGAATGAAGAGGGGCATGGACGGCCCCATGCCGATCCCCGCGAACGCCATCGTCGCGGCTACCTGCCAGTACGCCACGTCGGCGTCCATGCGGGCGAGCGCGATCAGCGCGCCAAGGAGGACGAAGCCGCCTCCGAGCACGAGGTCGCGCAGGTGCCCGTAACGCGACACGAGATGGCCGGAGAGCGTCGAGCCGACCGTGATGCCCAGCGAGTAGGGGATGAGCGCGGCCCCCGCCTTCGTCGCCGAGACCCCCAGCACGTTCACGAGGAACAGCGGGAGGAAGATCACGATGGACATGAACGTCGCACCGTAGAAGAACGACGACGCGTTGGCCCGGCGGAACATCCGATTGTCGAAGAGGCTCGGGTCGAGGATCGGGCTCTTCGCGTCCCGGTTCCGGAACCAGAACACGACGAGCACGGTCGCGGCGACGGCGAGCACACCGGCGGTGAGCCCCGGAGCACGGAGCGGATCCAGTTGGAGACCGACGACGAGCAGGACCAAGCCCCCCACCAGCAGGACCGCGGCCGTGAGGTCGGGACGCGCGTGCTTCCCGGGCGGGTCGAGGCGCGGCATCCGGCGCGCGAGGAACCAGAGTGCGAGGAGTCCGACCGGCATGTTCACGTAGAACACCCATCGCCACCCCTCCACGCCCGGGATCAGCCCACCGGCGTGGTCGGTGAGGACGCCGCCGATCAGGGGGCCGAGCACGGACGCGATCGACCAGACCGCGCCCAACAGCCCCTGGTAGCGGCCCCGCTCGGCGGGCGTGTAAAAGTCGGCGATCACGATCACGGTCAGCGACATCAGGCCCGCCGCGCCGGCTCCCTGGATCCCGCGGAAGAGGACGAGCTGGTTCATGCCGTCCCCGAGGACCGGGAGCGTACCGAACTCGCCGGAAAGGCCGCAGAGGAACGATCCGGCCAGGAACAGGATCACCGCCCCCGTCTGGATGTGCTTGCGCGAATAGGTGTCGGCGAGCTTGCCGTACACCGGCACGAGCACGGTCGCCGCGAGGAGGTAGGCCGTCGCCACCCACGCGTACCGGCTCACACCGTGCAGGTCTTCGACGATGCGGGGCAGCGCGGTCGCGACGATCGTCTGGTCCAACGCCGCGAGAAAGAGCGCGAGCAGGATCCCGGCCAGGATCAGCGTGCGGTCGCGGTCGCCGACCGGCGCCGTGAACGGATCGGTGCGGGGCATGGAGACCGGCTCCGCGCTACTCCGCGAGCGACCCCGGCCGGTCAGAGGGCTTCGACCTCTCTGCGCGCGCGGTCCAGGATCTCACGGATCTTCTCGGTCTGCTCGAAACCCGCGCGGGCCGCGGCCTTGAACGCGGCCCTGGTGAGCCGGCCCCACGAGCTCCAGATCTCGGCCGATCCGGGACCCATGCTGCCGCCCCACTCCTTCCAGCCGCCGGCCCGCCGCCAGATGCGCTCCACGCCTTCCTCGTAGAGCTTGAGCTGGTCGCGCCCCGCGTCCGTCAGGCTGTAGACCTTCTTGTCCTCGTGCTCCTGCGCGTCCACGAGCCCCTCGTCCTCGAGTTGCTGCAGCACCGGGTAGACCGTCCCGGCGCTCGCGCGGTACAGGTACCCGGAGCGGTCCTCCAGGCGCTTCATCAGCTCGTAGCCGTGCGCCGGCCCGTCCTGGAGGAGCGAGAGGAGCGCCAGGCGGACCTCCCCCTGTCGAAAGAAGGCCCTGCGCGGGCCTCGTCCCCCCTCCCGATGGCCGCCCCTGTGACGGCCGCCGCCCCAGGGGCCGAACCCGAAGTCGAAGTCGAAGAGCCAGTCGAAATCCCGATTCATGTGCCAGATCCCCCGCACGTTCATGGTAGTCCCGATGCTGTTCTCGCCATAGCGCAAGATCAGTCGTAGAATGTATCGTACGATATATGCTACGTACGAATTCCGCAAGGGTCTTCCCGTGGGTGGGATTCCGGGGACCGCAATCGACGGGTCCCCGACAGCGTCACGCCCGCGTCAGCGCACCGCCTCCGGCCGCTCGAGGAAGCGCACCCGGTCTTCCTCGAACCACGAGCTGTTCCCCGTGTACCCCGCCTGCCGCTCGACGGGCAGCGGCTGCGTGAACGTCCGGTCGCCGATCGAGAGCGTCACCGTGTACGTTCCCGGCGCGGCGAGGGCCGCCTGCCCTTCGGATCCGCCGAAGCGGCGGAAGAGCGAGGTCAATCCCGCTCCGGGGCTGATCAGCTCCGCCAACGTGCGCATCTGCCCATAGTCGAATCCGCCCGCGCCCCCACCCGGAGGGGTCTCCCCGGGACGCTCCTGGAACGTCTCCGGATCCCGCGGGCCGCCTCCGCCGGAGCCCGCGCCGAACATGGCGAACGCCTCGTCGCGGCTCACCGCGCCCGTGACGACGCCGACCATGCGGTCGAGGAACATCTCGCTCCATCCGGCCTCCTTGAGCGAGTCGGCCACCACCTTGGCGCGCTCCGTGATCCGGGCTCGTTCCTTCTTCTCGTACGGTGAAGGCTCCGCAGCGGACGGCGTCTCGCCGCGGAAGTTCCAGGTCACGCTGTGCAGGCCGGCGGTGGCGGGCCCGGTCAACGTGCGGAACACCGTTCCGTCGGGCGCGGTGATCGTGATCTCGACCTGCGGGCCACCCCGAGCCCCCGCCCGACCGCTGGGACCGCCGGTGCCCGGACCGGCCTGGGCGCCCGCCGTGTCCGCGCCGGCCGGCGCCTTCGCGGTATCGGCGCCGCCCAGCGCCTTCGCGGCCTCCGCGCTCAGACGGTAGTGGATGCGCGCCTCCGACCCCGGCGTGGGTCGCTGGAACCAGAGCTGGCCCGTGGATTCCCCACCGCGCGGGGCGGCGCCGAACTGGAACCCCGGCGCCGGCTCGAACAGGTGCGCCTCCGCGGCGAGGACCTCGCCGCTCAGCTCCTGCAGCGGCGCGATGTCCACGATCCAGATCGCGCGCCCGTGGGTGGCCGCGATCAGCTCGCGATCCCGTGGGTGGATCTCCAGGTCGTGCACCGGCACGGTCGAGAGCCCGTTCATGAACCGCTGCCACGACTCACCGCGGTCGGTGGATACATAGGCGCCCACGTCGGTGCCCACGAACAGGAGGTTCTCGTTGCGCGGGTCCTCCTTGACGACGTGGACGAAGTCGGGGCTTCCGGTGGGCAGGTCGGCCACGATCGAGCGGAACGTCCGCCCGTCGTCGTCGGTGACGAACACGTAGGGCGTGAAATCGCCACGCCGGTGGTTGTCGAACGTGACGTAGAAGCGCCGGTCGCTGTGGCTCGACGCCTCGACACGGCTCACGTACGTGCCCGCGGGCACACCCTTGAAGCGGTCGGTGAGCTCCTCCCAGTCGGCCCCGTCGTTCTTCGTGCGCCATACGCGCCCATCGTCCGTGCCGGCGAAGAGCCATCCCGCGTGCAGCGGCGACTCCTCCAGCGCCACCACCGTTCCGAACGTCTCGGCCCCGGTGACGTCGGGCGTGATGCCGCCCGTGGTCTGCGTGCTGACCTCGATCTTCTCGGGGTCGGCGTAGCTCAGGTCCGGAGAGATCGGCGTCAGCCACTCGCCCAGGTTCGTGCTCTTCACCACCGCGCTGCCCCCGGCGTAGAACCACATCCGGTCGTGCGCGGACTGGAAGAACGGCGTGTTCCAGTTCCAACGCACGTCGAACCGGGCCGAGTCCGCCGAGGCCCGCCTCCTCAGGTCCTGGATGCGCGGATCGGTCTCGGGCACTCCCTCGTCCAGGAGCGTCACGATCGTGTCCTGGTAGGGACGCCAGACCTCCATCCAGTCCGGCTTCTGGAGCGATGTGCTCTCGCCCGTGCGCAGGTTCTTGCGCCCCATGGCGCCGCCCTGGGACTCGGCCCACGCGATGTCCGAATCCCTGGGGTCCTGGGCGCTGTAGAACCCGTCGCCGCCGTTGATCGTGAACCAGTGGTACTTGCTGATCCCTCCCGACGGAACACGGCTCGGCGCGCACCAGGTGCCGTTGTCCTGGAGGCCGCCGCATACCCGGTAGGGAATGTCCATGTTGTAGCTGACGTCGTAGAACTGTCCGATCGCGAAATGGTTGAGGACCACCCAGTTCCCCCCGCGGTCGAACGAGATCGCCACGCCTCCGTCGTTGCCCACCACGATCCGGTCCGGATCGTTCGGATCGATCCACATGGCGTGGTGGTCCACGTGCACCTGGTTCGTGGTCTGCCCGTACGTCTTGCCGCCGTCGTCGGAGAAGTTCACCGGCGTGGACGAGAAGTAGACGCGGTTCTCGTCCTTGGGGTCCACGCGGACCTGGGAGTAGTAGAACGGACGCACGTTCACGTCGTTCATCTCCTCCCACGTCACGCCCGAGTCCGTCGAGCGGTACAGCCCGTTCCCGCCCGTGCCATCGGCCTCCTTCTCGGCCTCCACCATCGCGTACATGGTGTGCGGGTTGGACTGCGAGATCGCCAGGCCGATCCTGCCCTTGTTCCCGGTGGGGAAGCCGTTGCCCTCCACCTCCGTCCAGGTGTCGCCGCCGTCCGTGCTCTTCCACAAGGCGCTGCCCGGACCGCCGCTCTGGAGGAAATAGGGGCCGCGCACGCGCTCCCAGCTCGACGCCCAGACCACCTCCGGATGGTGCGGGTGCAGGATCACGTCCACGAATCCCGCCTTGTCGCTGATGGACTTCACGAGCTGCCAGGTCTCGCCGCCGTCCTTCGTCCGGTAGAGCCCGCGCTCGTCGTTGCTGTTCCAGATCGCCCCCAGCGCGGCGACGTACACCACGTTCGGGTCGGTCGGATGCACGACGATGCGCCCGATGGCCTGGGTCTCCTTCAGCCCCTTGAACGTCCACGTCTTCCCGCCGTCCGTGGACTTGAAGACGCCGTCGCCCGGAGAGATCGAGTTGCGCGAGTCCTCCTCACCGGTGCCGATCCAGACCTGGTCCGGATCGGAAGGCGAGATCGCGATGTCGCCCATCGAGACGACGCGAGGATCGTCCCACACCAGATCGAACGAGGTCCCGTTGTTCGTGGTCTTCCAGACGCCGCCGGCCGCGGCCGCCACGTAGAACGTCTTGGAGGGACTCGGCACGCCCTCCACGTCGGACACCCGGCCCGACATGTTCGTGGGGCCGATCGAGCGCCACCGGAACGTCGCCAGGGTGGCGGAGTCCAGCGGCTGGGTGAGCTGGGCGTGAAGATCGGACGCCGTCGCGGCCAGGACGGCGGCGACGGCGAGGATGCGGAGACGGCGCATGGTTCGCGTCCTGCGAAGAGGTATGGAGACGGGCCGCGAGGAGGGGAGCGGCCGCCCGGACAATGTAGCTCGGGCCCCACATCAGGACACGCCCTCGAGCTCGCGTGTTGGCGCTCCCGACGCGGCCACGTCTCCGTTCACTCCGACCGGACCGCGGTCGCCGGCTCGATCGAGAGGGCCCGCCGCACCGGCACGAGGCACGCGCCGATACCCGCCCCGAGCAGGAGCGTGGAGACGATCACGAGGGAACGGGGGCCCTCGTCCGCCACCCCGTCCCAGAGGGCCGGCACCGCGATCACGCCCCCCAGGACCACCCCCACCAGGAGCTGGAGAAGAGCCCTCCCGAAGACCGCGCGCACGATCCTTCCGCGCGGGGCCCCCACCGCGGTCCGGATCGCGATCTCCTTCGTCCGGCGCGAGACCGTGAACGACATGAGCGCGTAGATGCCCGCCACCGAGAGCATCAGCACGATCGCGGCGACCGCCACGAAGATCCACGCGCCCAGGCGCTCACCCTTGTGCACCGGCCCCCACGCCTCGGCCGCGGTGCCGACGTCCGAGAGGCGGAGCGTGGGGTCCACGGCCGCGACGATGGCGTAGAGGCGCCCGGCGAGCGGACCGGCCCCGGGCCGCAGGCGCACGAAGAGCTGCGTCGCGGGAGCCTGCGGCATGCCGACCAACCCCACGTCCCGGGGGCTCACCGGCGCGAGGTCCAGCGGCGCATAGATCGCGGCGTGCGTGCCGGGGCCGAACGCATCGATCTCGGGGTCGCGCACGACGCCCACGATCTCGACGGAGGTCCCGGCGGCCGGAACCTCCACGATCCCCTCCTCGTCGTGGGGATCGCGCTCGGGGAAGCGGAGCTGTCCCCCGACCGGGTTCCGGCCGGCCAGTGCATGCTTCACGAACGCCTCGTTCACCACCACCGAACGGGACTCGGGCGTGAAGTCGGCGCGCCCGAGCGACTGGCCCGCGACGACCCCGGCGTTCATGAGGCCGAGGTACGACGGGTCTACCAGCAGGATACGCGCATGACCCGTCAGGGGAGGGTCCGAGCCGTCGCCGAGGAATTCGACGGGGCCGCCGATGTGGTTCATCGCCGAGAGCCCGCTCGCGAGCGCCACCCCCTGCACCGACGGATCGGCGGCGATGCGGTCCCGCGCCTCCTGGAAGAGCCGCCACGACGAATCGAGGAACGCCGCGCGCTCCTCCGGTGTCCGCGGGGGGACGGACGGATCCCGCCCGAGCTGCGCGGTGACGTATTCGTCCGCCGGGAAGCCCGTTCCCACGGGACTCGCGAACGCGGTCCCGGCCTGGGAGACCGCGAGCGGGAGGAACGCCACCGAGAGGGCGACCTGGAGCACGATCACGACCGTCCACATCCCACCGAAGCGCAGGCCACCACCCCCACCAGCCGAGAGTTGACCGAGCCGGGCCTGCACCGCGCCTCCCGTGGCCTTGAGCGCCGGCATCACGCCGATCATCACCGCCCCGACCCCCGCCAGCACGAGCGCGTACACCACCGTGGTGGGGGAGAGGGCGTCGTCCCACCAGAACGGCGGTTGGGGCGCCTGTTGGATGACGAAGAAGAGGCGGCCGATGCGACCGAGGGCCCACCACGCGAGCGTCAGCCCCAGAAGCGTCGCTCCGCCGACCAGCACCAGCGCCTCCGCGAAGAGCTGGAGCACGATGCGCCCTCGCGTGGCCCCCAGCGACGTGCGCACCGCGATCTCGCCCTCGCGCATCACGGTGCGCGCGAACACGAGCGTCGCCACGTTCGCGCAGGCGACGACCAGCAGGAAGACGAACAGGAGCCCTACGCCCGAGAGGACCAACGCCATCTGTCCGTTCGTCGCCCGGCGGGCGAATTCGACCACCTTGGGACTGAGCCGCCCGTACACGTCCGGGGAGTCGGCGGCCGCGCGGCGGCCCGCGACGTCCAGCTCGGACTGGGCGGACTCCAGCGTCGCCCCCGGCGCCAGACGCGCGAATAGATTCGCGCGCGGCGCGGACTCGGGCCGGAGGTCGGCCGGGTCGACGCGGAGCGGCACCCACACGTTCTGCATCTGCGGGAAGGCGTACCCCTCCGGCATGACGCCGACCACCGTGGTGGGCGTGCCTCCGAGCTGGACCGTCCGCCCGATCGGGTCCGGATCGCCGCTCAGGAGCGTCCGCCACGCGTCGAAGCCGAGCACCACCACGGGCGGCGCGTCCGGGTGCTCGTCGGCGTCGATGAGGTAGCGCCCCAGGTGCGGAGGGATCCGGGTCAGCCGGAACGCGGACGCGCTGATGCGGGCGAGGCTCACCGTGCCCGCTTCCCCGCGGTCGCTCAGGAGGCCTTGCTCCATCGTCGTGTAGGCGCCCAGGTCCTGAAGCGAGGAGACCGATTCCCGCCAGACCTCCAGGTCGTACAGGGACGCCGCGACCGATCCTCCGGCCTCGGCGTCGACCTGGTAGAGTCGGACGATCCGGTCGCCGTCCTCCAGGGGGAGCTTCGGAGCGAGCATGTCCCGCACGAACTCCGAGGCACCGACGCCGATGGCGGTGGCGACCATGACGGCGATCCCGCCGACCGCCGTCAACATCGGGTACTTGACCAACATCCGTAGACCGAGCCTCAGGTCGGGGCCGATCGAGAAGGCCCTGGGGGAAAGGGCGTCCCTGAGCCGCTCGGCGGCGAAGCGGCCGGAGATCGCGAGCGCCTGGCCGGCGTACCACAGGCCGGCCCGGGCCGCTCCGCGGCGGCTCCGCCGGGCGCGATAGACCTCGTCGAGGTCCCCCACGATGCCGTCCCGGACCTCTTCCGGCAGGGAACACTCGAGGAGCCGGCGCGGGAGGGCCGGCGGCGAGGCGCTCACGTGGCACGCTCCACGATCCCCGCGTCCAGATCGCCCCACATGCGCTCCATGGCACGCCGTGACTCACGGAGAAGCTCGACTCCCTCCGGCTCGACCCGCACGCACCGTCGCGCTTTGCCGCCGCGCTCGCCGGTCGGCTCGCTCATCCATGAGGTGAGGAGCTTCTTACGCTCCAGGCGGCGCAGCGTCACGTAGACGGCGGCCCGGGAGACCGTCCGGCCCGTACGCCGCTCGATCTCCTCCACGATGGGCACCCCGTACGCGTCCCCCCTCACATGGAGGATGGCCAGCAGCACCATCTGCTCGAACTCCCCCAGCCCCTGTGGCATCGTGCCTCCCGACGTTCGGCACAAAAGTATACGATGTCAGCATAACGAACGTGTTTAGGGCCGTCAAGTACTCTGTGTGACAAAGCGCGGCTCTTACGCCGGATCCACCCTCCGCCTCGCCCACCCCAGGAACGCGGGCACGCCCGCTCCGATGAGGAGCGTGCCGTAAAGGGCGTTGCGCGGGTTCGACACGATCGAGCTCACCACGACGAACGCCGCCGCCGCCACGAACAGCGAGGGCAGGAGCGGGTGCCAGGGGGCGCGGAACGAGCCGGCGGGCGTCACCGAGGCGTCGGTCGTGGCAGGAGCGTCCGTCGTCGAGCGGCGGACGGCGTTCGCGGAACGTCCTTCGATCGCCCGGTACACGAACAGCGTGGCCACGATCGCGCCGAAGAAGATCCAGTCGCCGAAGATGACCCAGTCCAGGAGCTGCGCATAGCTCCCGGAGAGCGCGAGCACGACGGCCCACACCATCTGGATCCAGATGCCCACCGTGGGCGTCCGCGTGCGGGGGCTCAGACGCGCCACCGACGCGAAGAACACGCCGTCGGCCGCCATGGCCTGGTAGACGCGCGGCACCGCCATGATGAACACGTTCAGGATCCCGAACGTGGAGCACGCCACGCCCACCGCGATCAGCCTGCCGCCCTTCGCTCCCGCGGCGGCGCGCAGCGCGTCGGCCGCGGGCGCCGAGCTGGTGGCGAGTCCCTCCGGACCGAGGGCGACCAGGTAGGCCGCGTTGGCCGCGACGTATACCGTGACCACGATCGCGACGCCCACGACCAGCGCGACCGGGAGGCGGCGCTCGGGCTCCCGGATCTCCTCGGCGATGTTGTTGGCGTGCTGCCATCCGCCGTACGCGAAGAGCACGGCGACGAGCGCCGTGCCCATCGCCATCGTCAGCGCGAACCCACCCGGCGCGCCGGACGTCCCGGCCCCCGAGGCGCCCGCCGCGGTCGCGGCCTCGGCGCCGGGCCCGCCCGCGGCGAACAGCCACGCCCCCGCGCCCACCAGGAGCGCGAGCGCCGCGAGCTTCAGCAGCGTGAACGCGTTCTGCACCCACGAGCCGAAGCGCACGCCGGCGGCGTTGACCCCCGAGAGCACGACGATCGCCGCGACCGCGAGCGGCTTGATCCATCCCTCGCCCGTGCCCACGAGGTCCGCGGTGTAGCTGGCGAACGTGATCGCGACCGCCGCGATCCCTCCCGTGTTGATGACGAGGAGCTGCGTCCACCCGTAGAGGAACGCCGGCAGGGGCCCGAACGCGTCGCGGAGGTAGACGTACCCGCCGCCCGCGCGGGGGAGGCGCGCGCCCAGCTCGGCGAAGCAGAGCGCGCCCACGAACGCGATGACGCCCCCGAGGCCCCAGGCCAGGAGCACCAGGCCGGGGGTTCCGACCCGCTGGGCCACGATGGCCGGGTTGAGGAAGATCCCGGCGCCGACGATCGCGCCGACCACCACCATGGTGGCGTCGAACGTACCCAGGCGGCGGTCGTATCCGGCGTCCTGCGGGACCGCCGCGGGAGCGTTAGGATTGGGCATGATCGCCGAACATCGCACGCTCGTGTGCCGGACGCGAGGGAACGACCACATCGTGGATTTGACTGCTCAGCTCCAGGCCGCCGTCGCCGAGACGGGGGTCCGCACCGGCCAGGCCGCCCTCCTCGTGCACGGGTCCACCGCGTCCCTCACCACGATCGAGTACGAGCCGGGCCTCGTGGAGCACGACCTGGCAGAGGCCCTCGAGCGCATCGCGCCCCGCGCTGCCCGCTACGAGCACGAGGAGACGTGGCACGACGACAACGGCCACAGCCACGTGCGCGCGTCCCTTGTGGGGCCGACGCTGGCGCTTCCGATCGTGGAGGGACGCATTCCCCTCGGGACCTGGCAGCAGGTGGTCCTCGTGGATTCCGATACGCGGCCCCGCAGCAGGACCGTGCACATGAGCGTCGTGGGGGTCTAGCGACATGAGAGCGGTGGTCCTCCGCCGCCACGGCGGACCCTCCGTCCTGCGGGTCACCGACGTTCCGGATCCCGAGGCCGGTCCGGGCCAGGTGCTGGTGCGCACCGAGGCGGTGGGCGTCAACTACGCCGAGGTCCTGTCGCGCAAAGGCCTCTACGGGTGGGCCCCGAACCGCCCCTACGTGCTCGGCATGGAGGCGGCGGGGCGCATCGAGGCCGTGGGCGCGGGCGTGGATGCGTCCCGTGTCGGTGAGGAGGTGTTGGTGGGAGTCCAACACGGCGCCTACGCCGAGCTCGTGGCCGCCCGGGCCGAGCAGGCCTTCCCCGCCCCGGAGGGCTGGAGCGTGGAGGAGCGGGCGGCGTTCCCGGTGAACTGGGCGACTGCGTGGGTCGGCCTGGTGGAGATGGGCCGCCTGCGCCCGAGCGACCGGGTCCTCGTCTCGCCCGCCGGCGGCGGCGTGGGCACCGCCGCCGTGCTGATCGCGTCGCGCCTGGGGTGCGACGTGTTCGCCCTCGCCGGCAGCGACGCGAAGCTCGAGCGGGTGCGAGGTCTCGGCGCCGCGCACACGCTCAACTACCGGGAGCCTGAGTGGCGAGCGCGGCTCGCCGACGCGACACGGGACCGGGGCGTGGACGTGGCGCTCGAGATGGTCGGGGGCGAGGTGTTCCGCGCCGTGCGCGACACGCTCGCCCCGTTCGGACGGGTGGTCGCCGCCGGGTACGCCGATTTCGACTACGAGCTCTGGAACCCGGTGTCGTGGTGGCGCGCGTGGCGTGGGATGCCCAGGATGAGCCTCGCGCGGATGTTCCGGCGCTCCAACGGAATCCTCTCGACGCACCTCGGCTTCCTGCTGGACGACGTCGAGCTGCTGGCGGGCGTGTGGGCGGGGCTCACCGCGTTCGTCCGCGAGCACGGGCTCCGTCCGCAGGTGGGCCGGGTCCTCGCGTTCGAGGACGTCGCGGAGGCCCACCGACTCATGGAGTCGCGCGAAAGCTACGGGAAGATCGTGATGCGGATGTGACGGGAGGCCGGCCGCCGCAGCCGTGCCTACGCCGCCCCCGCGCGCTCCACGAGCAACTCCGACATGCGCTCCGGCGTGAGCACGCCCAGCGACATCACCGTCTTGAATGCCTCCTCGACGGTGAAGCTCGTGGCGATGACCTCCTCGGCCGGGAGATACTCCAGGAAGCCGGTGGTCGGGTTGGGCGTGGTGGGCACGAACACCGAGTGCCACACGGCCCCGTCGGCGAGCGTGAACGTCGACGTGAGGAAGGCGATCGCGCGGATGCCCTTGCGCGGGAACTCCACCAGCACCACCGACTTGAACGCCGCGGAGTTGGGCTTCTGGAAGGCCGTCACCACTTGCTTGGAAGCGCGGTAGATGACCTTGACGAACGGTACGCGGAGCAGCACCTCTTCGCCGAGCTGGAGGACGCGCCGTCCCACCAGGTTCGTGGCCAACTCGCCCAGGAAGTAGACGGCCACCAGCAGGATCGCGAGCGACAGGCCGGCCCGCCACAGCCACGGCCAATGCTCCACCGCGGGACTGATGAACGGCAGGAGAATCCCTGCGGTGAGCGCGAACAGCACCCGGAGGACGTAGACCGTCACCACCACCGGAACCAGGGCCACGACTCCCGACGTCATGCGGGAGCGGATCCGCAAGGCCGGGCCTTTCATCCCCGCCGATCTCCCTGAGAGAGGAACGCCGTGACGGCTCCGAGCCACGCCCCGGGCCGCTCCAGGTGGACGGTGTGGCCGGCTTCGGGGATCTCGACCAGGCGCCCGTCGGGAAGCAGCTCCACCATGCGCGCGCCGATCTCCACGAACTTCCGGTCCAGCCCGCCCACCAGGACGAGCACCGGTACCCTCAGGGACGCCAAAGATCCCCAGAAGGAAGGAAGCGAGCCCGTGCCCAGCCCGCGCAGGCACGCCGCGAGCGAGGCGGCGTCGTTGCGGAGCCTACGGGCGCGGACGGCCGCCCGCGCGGCTCCGGCGAGAGCCTCCTGGGACTCGAACAGCGGCAGACTCTCCCACCTCTCCACGAACGCCTCGATCCCGTCCCTCTCGAGGCTCTCCGCCAGGGCGGCGTCCTCGCTCCTGCGCGCCCGGCGCTCCTCCTCGCTCGCGAGTCCCGGCGAGGCCGACTCCAACACGAGGCGCCGCACCCGGTCGGGGTGACGCACACTGTAGGCCAACGCGAGCCGCCCGCCCATGGAGTAGCCCACGAGATCAAGCGAATCGCCGCGGGACAAGGTGGTGATCTCGGTCTCCACCGCCTCCAGTGTGAACCGCCTCGGCGACGCCTCCCCCGCGTGGCGCCCGTGGCCCGGAAGGTCGACGAGGACGGGAGGACCCACCGACGACGCCAGCCCGTCCACGATGCGGTCCCCCCACGCCTGCGAGGAGCCGGTGAACCCGTGAAGGAGGAAGACCGTCAGCGCGACCTCCCCCCCGGTCGCCTCGACGGACGCGGGAACGGCGGCGGCGTCACCTTCGTCGGGCCGCCCTGCGCCTCCAGGAGGCGGAGCGCTTCCTGGACCGCGCGCTCGAGCTGCGGGTCGCGGCCCGCGGCCACCGACTTCGCGTCGAGCAGCACCTCGATGTCCGGAGGCACACCCTCGTTCTCCGCGATCCAACGGTTGTTCATCGGGTCGAACACGGCGTTGTCCGGAGCCGTGAGCGTGCCACCGTCCACCATCGCGTAGTGTGTGGATGACTTCACGAGCCCTCCCCACGTCCTGGTCCCGACGAGCGGCCCCACCTTCTGTTGGCGGAACGCCCAGGGGAAGTAATCTCCACCCGATCCCGCACGCTCGTTGATCAGGAGCACCTTGGGCCCGAGCACGCCCTGCGGCAGGACGAGGGGCGCGCCGTTCGGGACCTCGTTCGTGATGGCCGCCCGGAGCGTCCGGGTCATGTAGTCCACCATGTAGTCGTCGAGGTTGCCCCCGCCGTTGAAGCGCTCGTCGATGACGGCGCCCTGCTTGTCCTGCTGCGCGAAGATGTAGCGGTTGAACGACACGACGCCGCTCCCGCCCGTGTTGGGGATCCATGCGTACGCGAGCCTACCTCCGGAGAGCTCGTCCACGCGGCGGCGGTTGTCCTCGACCCACGCGCGCTGGCGGAGCTGGCTCTCGCTCCGAACGGGCGTGACCGTCTCGGTCCAGGCCCCTTCCATCGCCGGCTCGTCGTTGAGCCAGAGCACGGTCTGGCGCCCCGCAGTGCCGTCGAGCGCCCGGTAGGGGTCCTCTCCCGCGGTCAGCTCGACGCCGTCCACCGCTACGAGGTACGTTCCCTCGGAGACGCGCATGCCCGGACGGTCCAGGGGCGCGTCCAGCCCGGGATTCCAGCTCTCGAACGTGTAGATGCGGCTGATGCGCCAGCGCCCGTTCTCCGCCCTGAGGTCCGCGCCCAGCAGTCCGACGCGCACGGTGTCCACGGCCGGCATGTCCCCACCGCCCACGAAGCTGTGGCCCACGGACAACTCGCCGTTCATCTGGTCGAAGACGTAGTTCAGGTCGGCGCGGTGCCGCACGTGCTCCACCAGCGGGCGGTACCGACGTCGTACCGCGTCCCAGTCGTTGCCGTGCATCCCCGGGTCGTAGAAGAAGTCCCGCTCGTAGTGCCAGGCCTCGTCGAACATCTGGCGCCACTCCGCGGTACGGTCGAGGTACATCCGGAGCGCGACGGTCAGGTTGCCGCCACCCTCCTTCGGCGGAGCGCCGGTGTCCACCACGCGCCACTGCTGAGCGGAACGGAAGAGCATCTTCCCGCCGTCGCCGGACACCGAGACGTTGCTCGCGCCCCGCACGAACACCTCGGCCTTACGATCGTCCAGCACGAACTTGTGGAGCGTCATGCCCGCCGGGCCGCCGTCGCCGGCGGGGACCTCGCCGATGAAGACCGTCCCCTTGGGCCCGGCCACCATCGTCTGGTAGTTCCGCACGGGCATGGGAACCGAGACGATCCGGCGGTCCACGTCCGCGAAGTCGATGCGGACCTGCACGGCGCCGGTGTCCGGCTTGGGCGGCGGCGGAGCGTTCTCCTCGTCGCTCTCGGGCGGGAACGGCGTCGGATCGTCGGCGCGCAGGACCAGGACGTAGGCGCCGTACGTCACGTCGGACCGGATCGAGCTGGTGTTCGCCCAGCCCGATCCGAGCGCGAGGTCGGTGCTCGCCAGGAAGTACAGGTGCCGCCCGTCCCGGTCCCACGCGGGCGTCTGAGCGTCGGCCATCGCGTCCGTGAGCGCCGTGACCTCACCGGACTCGACCGACCAGACCACGAGCCGGCGGAAGTTGTTGGGGAAGGTCTTGGCGTAGGCGAGCCACTCGGAGTCGGGCGACCACACGAGCCCCATGCCTCCGCGCTCGATGTTCGAGCCGCCGACGTCCGCCGTGCTCACCCGCCCCCCCTCGACGTCGACGATGCGGATCCTCACGTCGTCGTCCACGAACGCGATGCGCGCGCCGTCGGGCGACCACGTGGCCTCCCACGCCATCTTCGACTCGCCCATCGGGATGCGTCGCTGCTCACCGACGCCGTCCTGCGGGGCGATGACCAGCTCGTAGCCGTCGCCGTCGTCGCTGAACCAGGCGATCCGCTCACCGTCGGGAGACCAGACCGGCTCACGGTCGTCGGCGCCCGAGCTCCGCGTGAGGTTGCGCGCGTCGCCGTCCTCGACCGGTAGCGTAAAGATCTCCCCGCGCGCCGCCATGAGCACGCGCTTGCCCGTGGGTGAGAGCGACGCCGATCCCACACGCCGGCTCACGTCCTCCCATCGCGGCTCGGCCCAGGGGAAGTCGCCCTTGACGTCGATGTCGATCCGACGGCTCTGCCCCGTGGCCGGGTCGAGCGTGTGGATCCATCCGTCCTGCTCGAAGACGAGCCCTCCTGGGCCGCCGGACAGCCACTTCACCTCGGCGTCGGCGAATCGGGTGACCTGCTCGAGCGCGCCCGTCTTGACGTCGTAGGACCAGACGTTCATGGCCCAGTCGCGGTCGGACACGAACCAGATCTTGTCGCCGAGCCAGACCGGGTACCGGTCGGTCGTGCGCTCGTTCGGGATGCGGACCTCGTCGAGCGTGCCCAGGTCGAGGATCGTGAGGGGCGTGTTCTGGCCGCCGCGATAGGAGCGCCACTCCCAGTCCCACCGGGTGACGCGGTCCACGACGAGGCGCCCCCCGTCGGGCGAGTAGGATCCGTCGTGCGCCCACGGCGCGGGCAGGACGGTGGAGGGTCCGCCCTCGCGCGAGACCGTCCACAGGCGGTTGTACCCGACGGGCGCGGTCTCGCGGCTCGTCGCGTACAGGACGCGCGTGCCGTCGGGCGTCCAACCGCGCGCCTCCGAGGCCGCCGGATACCACGTGAGGCGGCGGGGCGCGCCCCCTTCCACACTCACCACATATACCTGCGGAACGCCCGAGCGGTTCGACGTGAACGCGATCCACCTCCCGTCCGGCGAGAAATGGGGATGGCTCTCGACCGCGCTCGTGCTCGTCAGGCGGCGGGCCACGCCTCCCGCGCGGTCCGCGATCCAGAGGTCGCTCCCGTACGTGAACGCCACGTGCGTGGCGGACAGCGTCGGCTGGCGGACCAGACGCGTCTGGGCGCCAGCGGTGAGCGGCGGCGTGAACGCGAGAGCGAGGACGAAGGCCGGGAGGAACGACACGCGTCGGAGCATGGAGAGGTCTCGAGGAAGGACGGGAAGCTCCCGGCCGAGATCGCCGGGAAGGCTCAACGTCCTCCCCTACGTGGACGCGCGCAAGGGCGTTTCCGGGTCGGCTCCACCGCTCGACCCCGCCCTCACCGTACGGGTGGAGACTCCCGGTATCCTGCCGGAACCTCGAACGTCTCGGCCGGGATGTCGCCGACGCGCACGTCCTGCACCGTCTGCGTGACACGCATGAACACGTTCTGGGCGGGCGCCTCGTCGGGCGCGGGTTGCTCCTGCTGGCGCCGGCGCCCCAGGAGGCCGCCCAACGCCTGCCGCGCCGCCCCGGCGGCCGCCGCGGCGGCGCCGCCCCCCTCGGATCCGAGCGGCTTGTCCGAGGCCGCCAGCACCGCTTCCAGGTCCAGCTCCGATCCTGGCGGCACCATGACCATGGAGGTGACGGTGCGCACCGGAACCCCGTCCAGCCCCTTCATCTCCTCGGTGATCCGGCGTGTGCCCTCGGTCATGCCCGGATCGCCCTGGAAGGCTGCGGCCATCCCTCCGCCCGTGCCTGCCGCCATCGCCTCCTGGGCCTTCTCGTAGGCCTCGTGGCCCGGGAAGTCACGGCTGAACCAGATCTCCGAAACGATGGTCATGGCGCCCATCGGGCTCTCGGCGGCCTCCTGGGACGCGGCCGTAGGCGTCATGATCATGAGAACCTGCTCGGCCGTGTACCCGTCGAAGTCGCGCGTCTTCCCCGTACGCTCCACCTGGAAGTCGGCGGGCGCCTCGGTCGGGCTCTCCAAACCGGCACCGCCCATGACCGCCTGGGCCTGCGCCGCCATCTCCTCGAAGGTGACGGTGTAGAAGGTCTTCTCCGTGTGGTCCAGGAAGGTGTAGCGCCCCTCCGCCATATCGGCGATGGTCGACCGCTCCTCCCCCTCATCGCTGCGGACGAGGCTCCCCTGTACGTACGTCGTCGCACGGGTCTCGGCCGTCGCCCCGGGGGCGAAGCGGGCCATCATCCCCATGGCGCCCCCCATCTCCGGCTTGGACACGGTGGTATAGGTGACGCCCTGGGCGGCCACGGGAGCCGCGGCGACGCACAAGGCGACGAGTGCGAGACCGCGGTCACGATTCCTCACGCGATGGTTCATCGGTTCATCCTCCCGGTTCCCGGATTGTGAGAGCCTTCAGGAAGCGTGCGCGTGTCGTGCCCGCGCGACGCCGGGCCCACAGCCTCGCTCCGCATGCGTAGGGCGGCCACGACGCTCGCGATCCAGCCGACCGGGTAGGGCAGGACCAAGAGCGCCCATCCCCACGACCGCCCGGTGCTTCCGCCGACGCCTCCGAACGCGCTCAACACGAACATCGCCCCGACGCCGATCACCACGAGCGCCAACCCGCCGTATGCCCACCGCCGATGTCGGCTGAGAGCGAGGCGGGCGCTCCAGGCGACGAGTCCGGAGCCCGGAGCGATGACGAGGGATCCCTCGAGCGGGTCGATGAGGCCCACCACCATCAGGACGAGCCCGGCGATCCGTAGGCGGCGAGACCATGAAGTCATCGGCATAGCGTGGGTCCTCCTCGCCCACCAAGTATAGCCCGGCGCGGGCGTCGGGACGACGCGCCACGATCCGCGCGCCCCTGGACTAATGGAACGCATCCATCATGCGCTCCCGCATCCGGCGCGCGTGTCCTCCCTCCCAGTAGATACGGCCACAGGTGGGGCACCGTGTGAAGTCCGTGTGCCGCGCGAGCACATTGGGGGGCACCCTTTCGCGCGCCTCGTCGGCCGGCAGGGGCTCGACCACGGTGTTGCAGACGGTGCACCGCGTGAACAGCCGGTCCGGGACGGTGAGCGACAGTCGGTCGAAGACCTCGCGGAGCTGCGTCACGGGCTGGTCGCCCGCGAGAACGAGGACGTCCTTCGCGTTCTGTTCCTCCGCGAGGCGGCGGTCCCGCGTGAGGACGATCCGGCTCTCCGAGCGCGCCCTCGACGCCAGCTCGTCGTCGGCGATGTGCGCCTCGTACGCGGTGTCGAACCCCAGCGCACGGAGCCAGCGCGCCAGACGCCCGAGCATGGCGTCGCAGAAGAAGCGCGGTGGGGCCGCCGGGCGCGCGTCGGATCCGGCCGACGACTCGCTCATGCGCACCGGTCCAGCCTCAGGCCCAGCTCCTCGGCGATCCCGACCGCGGCGCGGTACTCGCCGGGAGTCGGACGCCGGTTCAACTCCGGGTAGCGCTCCCGGCTCACCTTTCCCGCCGGCCGATACTGATCCATGAGGTTGACGTACGTGTTCGGCCCCAGCTCGTCCGCGATCCACTCCAGGATCGCGCGCGTCTCGTCCAGGCACCCGGGCATCACCAGGTGGCGGACCAGCAACCCCCTCCTCGCCAGGCCGTCCGCGCCGATGACCAGGTCGCCGACCTGGCGGTGCATCTCGCGGATCGCCGCACGGGCCGCCTCGGGGTAGTCGGCGGCCTTCAGCCACGCCCGGCTCCTGTCCTCGGTCCAGAGCTTGAAGTCCGGCATATAGATGTCCACGACCCCGTCCAGGCGGGTCAGGCTCTCGAGCGCGTCGTACGCCGACGTGTTGTAGACGAGCGGAAGGCCGAGCCCCTCCTCGGCGGCGACCGCGACCGCCTCGAGTACCTGCGGCACCACGTGCTCGGGCGTCACGAGGTTGATGTTGTGACACCCGCGGGCCTGGAGCGCGAGCATGAGGCCGGCGAGCTCCTTCGCCGTGAGCCCCGGCACCGCCGGGCCGGGCCGCACGCCCTGGCTGATGTCGAAGTTCTGGCAGAACACGCACCGCAGGTTGCAGTGCGCGAAGAAGATCGTGCCCGAACCTCGCCACCCCCTCAGGCAATCCTCCTCGCCCATATGGGGGAACGCGCTGCTCACCACGGCGTATCGTCCGGTTTTGCAGGCGGACCAGCGGCCCTTGAGGCGGTTCACCCCGCAGTTCCTCGGGCATCCCCGGCACTCGGCGAGCGAGGCGACGGCGTCCCGGGCACGTGCGCGGAGCTCGGAGCGGGTCAGATGCAGGTACGCCGCGCCGGCCGTGGCCTCCATGGTTCTCGCATCCGGTGCACGCGGTGGATCACCGCGTCGCCACGCATCCCTCCGGCTTGTCGCACCGCGGGTCGAGCGGCACCAGACCCAGCCTCACGAGCTCGGCGTTCACCCCGGCCAGGTCGGTGCGCCAGATCTCCTCGAGCCTGTCCGTGTACGCCTTCAGCTCGGTGGCGAGGATGTCGAAGATCTCCGGCATCATGTTGCCCGGACGGCCGTCACCCCGCTCGGCCATCGCGAGCAGGTTCGCCAGCCGGTTGTTCACCTTGATCGGGAAGTTGAGCGGGTCCTGCCCGCTCTGATTCCTCACCTGGTAGATGTCCTCCTCCACCGCCGACGCGTTCGCCCGGAGCGTCTCGCCCGCGGACTTCAGCGCCGCGTCCGACGACTTCGCATACCGTTCCTCGAGCTGCGCCTTCACCCTTCGGATCGCGATCACGGCGTCGTTGGCCTCCGTGACCTTGTCGCGTACCCGCGTCGAGAACTCGAACTGCGCCACGAGATCGGCGTCGGTGACGTCGGTGATCCACGGGTTCCGCTCGACGGTGAGCGGCACGGTCTGCGCGCTCCCGTCCGTCGTGAGACGCACCGTGTATCGCCCCGGAGGTACCGCCGGGCCTGTGGTCCGCGCACCCCAGAGGATCATCCCCGGGAACGTGGTGAAGCCCTCGGTGCGCAGGTCCCAATGGACGAAGTTGATGCCGGTCTTGTTGGGCATGGCCGGCTCGAACGAGCGGAGCACCTTCCCGGCCCCGTCCAGGATCTCGAGCTTCGCGGTCCCGGCCGGCTCCTTCAGCCACCACGAGAGCGTCACGCCCGGACCCGAGCGCACGGCCTTGGGCGGACTGAACAACCTCGCCGGCTGCCCAATGAGGTCCGGCGTGGCCTGGCGGATCGGCGCGAGGTTGTCCAGCACCCAGAAGCCGCGGCCGTGCGAGCTGATGATCAGCTCGTTGCCCTCGACGACCATGGAGACGATCGGCAGGTCGGGCAGCTCCGGGCTCAGGTCCTGCCAGTGCTCGCCGTCGTCGTACGAGACGGACACGCCGTGCGCCGTCCCGGCGTAGAGCAAACCGCGCCGTGTCGGATCTTCGCGCACCGCATGGACGTACGCGTCGGCGCGGATGCCCTGGACGATCTTCGTCCACGTGCGCCCATAGTCGTGCGTCCGGAAGATGTAGGGCGAGAAGTCGTCCAGGAGCGGCTTCTTCACGGCGACATAGGCCGTGGCCGGGTCGAACGCCGATGCGTCGATCAGGCTCACGCGCCCGAAATCGGGCATGTCGGGAGGTGTCACGTTCTCCCAGGTCGCCCCCCCGTCGCGGGTGACGTGCACGAGCCCATCGTCCGAGCCCGTCCAGATCACGTTCGTATCGGTCTTGCCCGGCGCCACCGAGAAGATCGTCGCGTAGACCTCGGGCCCGTTCATGTCTCCGGTGATCGGCCCACCCGACTTCTGGAGCGTCATCGGGTCGTGGCGGGTCAGGTCGCCCGACAGCGCCGTCCAGTTCTTGCCCCCGTCCCTGGTCATCCAGAGCCGCTGCGACGACGTGTAGAGCCGCGTCGGGTCCGCCTCGGAGAAGACGATCGGGAACGTCCACTGCCAGCGTTCCCGGATGTCGATGGCAGGCTCACCGGAATAGAACCACGGATAGGGATTCACCTCCCGTGAGGTCCCCAGGCGCCGGTTGTACTTGTCGATGTAGCCGCCGTTGTTCGTGCCGGAGTAGAAAATGTCCGGGTCGAGCGGGTCGGGCGCGATGTAGCCGGGCTCGCCGCCGCCCGCCCGATAGGCATACGCCATCCCGCCCGCCGCCGGCTCCACCGCCGCACCGCCCCCTCCCCCCCGCCGGCGTCCCGATCCGAACCCGTACGCCGCCGCGTTCCAGTTGAACGGCACGCAGAGCGTGCTGTTGTCCTGCTGCGAGCCGCATACGTGGTAGGGAATGTGGGTCGTGGTCACCGCGTGGTAGAACTGGGCCGTGGAGAAGTCCTGCGCCGTCCACCGCCCACCGGTATCCGTGCTGATCGCGCCGCCGCCGTCGTTGCCGACGACCAGGTGCGCGGGATCGTCCGGGTCGATCCACATGTCGTGGAAGTCGCCGTGCGTCCCGCCCCCGATCGACGTGGTCGTCTTCCCGCCGTCCGTGGAGCGGAAGAGCGCCGTGTTCTGGAGGTAGACGACGTCCTGGTCCTTCGGGTCGGCGAAGAGGTGCGTGTAGTAGAACGCGCGCTGCCGGATGGCGCGGTTCTCGTTGACGAGCGTCCAGGTCGCCCCCGCGTCGTCGCTCGAGAACAGCCCACCGTGCTCGTGCTCCACCAACGCGTAGACCCGGTTCGAGTTGGCACCCGACACCGCCACACCGATACGCCCCACCACCCCCTCCCGGGGCAGGCCCGGGTTGCGGGTGATCTCCGTCCAGGTCTCGCCGCCGTCGGTGCTCTTGAACAGCCCGCTCCCGGGGCCGCCGGAGGACATCTGGTACTCCTTGCGGTACGCCTCCCATAGCGCCGCGTACATCACGTCCGGCCGGTTCCGGTCGATCGCGATGTCGATCCCGCCGGTCTTGTCGTCGCGGAACAGGACGCGCCGCCACGTCGCGCCGCCGTCGGTGCTCTTGAACACGCCGCGCTCCGGGCTCGGAGCGCTGTACTTCCCGAACGACGCCACGAACACGATGTCGGGGTTGGTCGGGTGGATGCGGATCTTGCTGATGCCGTGCGACTGCCGGAACCCGACGCGCTCCCAGGTCCCTCCGGCGTCACGGCTCCGGTACACGCCGTCCCCGGGCAGGATGTTGCCGCGGATACACGTCTCGCCCATCCCGATGAACACCAGGTCCGGATTCGTCTCGCTCACCGCCACCGCGCCTACCGAGGCGCTGGTGATCTGGAAATCGGTGACGGGATACCACGTCTCCCCGCCGTCCGTGGTCTTCCACAACCCGCCGCCGGTGGCGCCGAAGTACGCCTCGCTCGGGCGTCCCCTCACGCCGGCCACGGCGATCGAGCGGCCGCCGCGGTCCGGGCCGACGTTGCGCCAGCGGTATCCCGAGAGGAAGACGGAGTCCAGGACCACGTTGGCCGGGGCTTGCTGCGCGGGGAGGGCCGCGGACGGCACCGCCAGCGCCGCGGCGGCCATGAGAACGAGGTGGGCGAGTCGAGTCGACATGGGAGAATCCATGGATATGGATGCGGGAGACGATCCGATGGAATTCCAACCTAGAGCGCGCCACGCCGTCTCGCACGGGTGGGCCCGGAGGCCCGGCCGGAACGGCCCGCGGCACGTCCGTGTATCCCCTCGAGCACCTGGCCATCTCCCGCAGCGTAGAGACATGCTTCGAGGCGCGGTCGCACTTCTCCTCCTCCTGACGTGGACGTCGGCGCCTCGGACGTCGGCGCCTCGGACGTCGACGCCTCGGACGTCGGCGCTCGGGGCGGCGCGCCCCGGGCCCGTCGCCGCCGCGCCGGTGCGGCCCCTCCCGTTCTTCTACGATCTGTACACGTTCCGGGGAGACGCGCGCACGACCACCGTCGTCGCGTCCTTCGCGGTGCCGGTGAGGAGGCTGCGGCGCGAGTCCAGGGACGGCGGCGTCCGCTACCGCTTCGACGTTACGCTCGTGCTGGCCGACACCGCGCTCCGCACGGTCTCCCGGACCGACGACTCCGTCTTCGTCCAGGCGCCGAGGGCGCTGTACGGAGATCACCTCCTCCATACGCACATCGAGGTACGCGCGCCTCCGTCACGCACGACGCTGCATCGCGTGGTGATGACCGACGCGAGCACCCCCGGGATCGGCCAACTCTACGGGGCGTCGTTCCCGATCCCCGACTACAGCGGCAGTGAGCTGATGATCAGCGACATCGCCCTGGGCCGTCCGGGCGCGGGCACGGGATGGAGGAGGGGCGATGTCGTCCTGGCGCTGCTTCCGACGAGCCAGTTCCCCATGAGCTCGTTCGACGTCTTCTACGAGGTGTACAACCTCCCGGCCGGCCACCGCTACGCGACCGAGATCACGGTCGAGAGGACGGACGACCCCGAAAGGGAGGATCCGGCCGCGGGCGCCGCGGTGCGCACGCTGTTCACCGGGCAATCCGAGGCAGGCCCCGACGGGACGCTCCCGGAGCTGCGCCGGGTCGATACCTCCCTGCCGAAGGGACGCTACCGCCTCACGGTCGAGGTGACGGATCAGGTGACCGGGGGCTCCGCTCTGCGTTCCCGGACGTTCCACGTCCGCGGTGGGGCGTGGGACGCGACGATGGTGCCCGCACTGCGGCGAGGCCGGCCGCGGCCGACGCCGCCGCCCGGACGCCCGAACGAGAGCCTCCCCGCCGGAGCCTGACATGTCCGTGATCCCCGCCTACGAGCGCGATCCCCGCCTGACCCGTCTCCAGACCGAGGTGTCGGCCGCCGGAAAAGACCGGGGCCGGCCGTTCGTCGTGCTCGACGACACCGTCCTCTACCCGGAGGGCGGAGGCCAGCCGTCCGATCGGGGAACGGTGGGCGGCGTCGCCGTCGTCGACGTCCGGAAGGTGGACGGCGAGATCCGCCACTTCCTGGCTGGCCCTGCCCCGTCCGGACGCGTCGCCGTCGAGCTGGACTGGGCGCGCCGGTTCGACCACATGCAGCAGCACACGGCCCAGCACCTGCTCACCGCGGTGGCCGACCGGAGGTTCGGGTGGCACACGACGGCGTTCCACCTCGGGGAGCGGATCTCGGACATCGAGCTGGATACGTCGGCGCCGAGCGACGAGGAGCTCACCGAGCTGGAGGACCTCGTGGCCGCCGAGATCCGCGCGGCGCATCCCGTCACGGCCCGCCGCGTGAGCCCCGAGGAATACGCGCGGCTGCCGGTTCGCTCGCGTGGCCTCCCCGAGGGGCACTCCGGCGACGTCCGGCTGGTCGAGATCGAGGGCGTGGACCTGAACACGTGCGGCGGCACGCATTGCCGCTCCACCGCGGAGCTGGAGGCGCTCAAGCTGCTCGGGACCGAGTCGATGCGGGGAGGGACGCGCCTCTTCTACGCGGCGGGCGCGCGGCTGCGCCGGCTGCACGAGGCCCACCACCGGCGCAACGCTCGTCTGCGGGAGATGCTGGGCACGTCCGACGACGAGCTGGTGGCGAGGCTGGGCGCGAAGCTCGAACAGCTCAAGCACGCGGAGCGCGCCGTACGGGACGTGGAGGAGGAGCTCGCCATCGCGTCCGCGGAAGCGCTCGCCGCGCGGCGCGAGCGGGTCCTGGTCGCCCACTGGGCGCGTCACGACCTTGCGTTCCTCCAGCGCGTGGCCCGGGAGGCGGGACGCCTGGCGCCCGACCGCGTCGTCTTCCTCACTTCGGGCGAGACCGAACAAGGGACGTTCCTCCTCGCGGCCGGAGAGGCGACCACCCTCGACGTGCCGGCCGTGGGACGGCGCGTGGCGGAGCTGCTCGGTGGCCGCGGCGGCGGCTCGGGCCATGTGTTCCAGGGAAAGGCGAGTCGACTGTCCCGGAGGACGGACGCAGCGAAGCTCCTCGAGAGCACCGCGTAGGAACCGGACCTTCTCCGACCCCGCCTCTCAGCCACCATGCGGTCGCGGCGGGTTCCCGTCTCCGGGCACGTCCTCCTTGCGTACGGCCCGGGCCCTGCGACAATTCGGGCCTATGCGTACCCGCGGAGCGGACCTCGCTTCCGACGCCCCACGCACGGATCTGTCCGTGGTGGTACCCTGCTTCCAATGCCGCGACACCATCGGGGCCACCCTGGACCGACTCACGTCCTACCTCGACACCCTGGAGTTGACGTGGGACGTCGTGGTGGTGGACGATGGCAGCACCGACGGGACCGCCGACGTGCTCCGGACCGTAGCCGATGGAACCCGAATCCGTCCCGTGTTCCTTCCCCGAAACCGGGGAAAGGGCGCGGCGGTGGCCGCGGGTATGCTCCGAGCCCGCGGGGCGTGTCGCATCTTCACCGACGCCGATCTCCCCTACGAGCTGAATGCCGTCGAGCGGTGCGCGTCCCGGGTGCGGGCCGGGAGTCCCGCGGTGTTCGGAAACCGACTCCTGGACGGCTCGGACTCCACGGCCCACTCCCGGTCTCGAAGGGCCCTGAGTGGCATGGTGCGGAGGATCGTGGGCGTCTTCTTGAAGCGAAACGACATCGATACGCAGTGCGGGTTGAAGGGTTTCGCGGCACCCCTGGCCGAAGTCTTGTTCTCCGACCTGCGTACCGAGGGATTCCTCTTCGACGTCGAGGTCGCCGCGACCCTGGTAGAGGCCGGGATCGAACTCGACTTCGTGCCCGTGATCCTGGTCAACGAGGGGGCCTCGACGGTGCACCTGATCCCCACCGCCCTGCGCTCGCTGCGCGAGACGTGGGGCATCCTCCGCATGCGCAAGACTAACGCCGAGAAGATCCGGGCCGTGCGACGGGCGGGCCGGTCGCGTGCCCCGGGCCCATGAACCGGCGACTCCTACCGGCTACCGCAGATCGAACACGTAGATGGTGTGCCCCAGGACCGCGACCGGGCGCCGGTCCCTCAAGGGATCCACCTCGAGTCGGGGGGCCAGCTTGGCCCGGTTCAGGAGGTGCACGCTGACGGCGTAGATCCCCGGCGGGGGGTCGGGATTCGAGAGCCACCCCACGGCCGTGTGGGGTGCCACGTAATGCCCCGGGATGCCATACAACGAGGGATCGTACGCCGCCATGCCGGTGATCCGCGCGTCGGTGATGTCTCGCGAAGCCAGGTAGGCGCGCAGGCGGATGAGGTCCTGCCCCCAGTCCACGTTGGAGTCGTCCAGCCAATCGATGCCGTGAGACGGCCCGCCGGCCGCCTCGTTGAAGTACGGCAGATAGTCGGGGTAGACCGCCAGGGACGACGCAGCCACCCAGACGCCCAGACCACCCACGGCGAGACGGACGTCGCGGCGTCGGAAGAGCGGTGAAGCGACGATCCCCGCAGCGTACACGAAGAGGAAGGGGTACACCGGCAGGACGTACCGGACGCCGATCTGGAAAGCCTTCCAGGAGACGACCAGGAGCCAGACGGCCACCGGCGCGAGCAGGAGGAGGCGATCGGCGAGGCCCTCTTCCCGGTGGAACACCTGCGAGATGATCCTGAGGGCCAGGAGGATGAGGACGGCCAGCGGCGTCTTCAACAGAAGCGCCGCCAGGAAGTAGTACCACAGGTGGTGATCGTAGAAGCGCCCGTGGAAATACGTGAGGTAGGTGGGATGGACGTTGACGTTGACCATCAGGAAGTCGCGGAAGTACCGGTCCACCCGACCCGGCTCGAAGTAGCCCACCGACACGAGCGTGAGAGCACCCGCCACCACCACCGCCGTCAGGCCCACGGACCACGCCGAGCGGCGGAGCCGGGGCCGCTCGCGCCACGCCGTGAGCACGCCGTCGGGAACCGCCACGCCGTCCCGCAGCAGGGGAAGCGCCAGCGCCCACACCGGATAGAGGGCCAGCAGGAAGAGCCCCGAGAACTTGGACAGCAGCGCCGCGGCCAGCAGGGTCGCGGCCATCGCGGCGGCGCCGACCCCGGGTTGCCGGAGCACGCGCCGGTAGGCCCACACCGCCCACAGGACGAAGCAGGTGAGGCCCAGGTCGGTGGTGGCCAGGCGTCCGTGGGCCAGGATGTTGGGATCGAAGGCACACAGCGCCGCTGCCAGAAGGCCGGCACCAGGGCCGTAGAGATCCCTGCCCACGAGGTACACGCCCACCACCAGGAGCATCGTGACCAGGATCACCGGGAGTCGCGCGAACAGGATGAGCCGCTCCCCGTCGGGGTTCTCGCGCAGGAGGAAGGCTCGGCCGAAGTCCCACTGGGTGTTGCCCACCCCGGCGCCCGCGTCGGTCCAACTCGCGTCGTCCAGGGGAAGCCGGGGCTGGAGCGGAAGCATCGCCACCCCCGAGAGAAGCTTCATGAGCGGAGGCTGCTCCGGGTTGAGTCGAAAGTCACCGGTGGCGACGTAGGAGTACCCCGCGGGGATGTACGACAGTTCGTCGTAGGTGAGGGACTTCTGTCGTGCGCTCCCGAAGGCCTGGGCAAACACGGCCGCGCAGAGCACGGCGAGCACGATCCGGGTGGTGAGGCGCGTCATGACGGCGAACCATAAGGGCGCGGAGCTCGCCCCGCAGGAGGGCGCGCTCGGTCCGGGATGGGCCCTCGCGCCCACGGACGGGGAGGCCGGGGGCGGCATCGGACGCCCCGGCCTCCTCCGCATGTCCCGCGTCCGCTCCCACCCTCGGGAGCGGATCGGCGGTGTCTACCGCCAGTCGATTCCGTCCGCAGAGCGGCGGATGTTGAGCTTCAGGTCGGCCCGGGACTGGGCGTTGGGGCGGCCCGTGAAGCCGAGGTAGAGCCGGTCTCCCAAGGCCGTCAGGATCGGCGAGTTCGTCGTCTGGTCCTCGAGGATGACCTTCCCGCCCCAGTCGATCCCCTCCGAGGAGCGCATCACGTTGAGCTTGTCGTCACGGCCCGCCCACGTCAGGAAGATCCGTCCGTCGAACGTGGCGAGGCCGGGCCCGACGTTGCTCCGCTCCTCGAGGATAACCTTTCCGCCCCAGTCGATCCCGTCCGAGGAGCGCATCACGTTGAGCTTGCCGTCCCGACCGGTCCAGGCCACGAAGAGCCTGCCGTCCATGGACGTGAACGCCGGGCGAACCTGGGTCCGTTCCTCGAGCGTGACCTTGCCGCCCCAATCGATCCCCTCCGAGGAGCGCATGATGTTGATCTTGTCGTCCCTGCCGCGCCACACGAGGTAGAGCCGGCCGTCCAGCGAGACGAGGCCGGGATCCGAGAGGCTCTGCTCCTCCAGGATGATCTTACCGCCCCAGTCGATGCCGTCCTCGGAGCGCATGACGTTGATCTTGCCGTCCCGCCCCGTCCACGCGAGGAAGAGGCGGTCGTCCAGGGAAGCCAGCGTGGGCGGGTTCTGGCTCCGCTCCTCCAGGAGGATCTTCGCACGGAAGTCGATCCCGTCGGACGATCTCATGACGTTGATCTTCATGTCCCGGCCGGTCCAGGCCAGGTAGATGTTATCGCCCATCCGGGCCAGCGCCGGCCCGTAGTTGCTCTGCTCCTCCAGCACGATCTGCGCCGCCGCGCCGAGCGGCAGGCAGATCAGGAGAAGGAGGGCGCGGGTCACCGCGGGTAGCGTGCTTCGTGGGAGCATGTTTCTCGAGCCTCGGTCGCTCGGGGGGGGGGGGTGGAGTTCGCTCGCCGGACAGCTCCCACAAATCTATAAAGGTTCGCCCCGCGGAGGGCCGAGCTACCTCCAGGCGTCCCTGCCCGGCCTGGAGAAGACGTGCACGTGGGCGCCGAATTGCGTCCGCTCGAGCTCCCGTTGCAGATCGGCGTCCAGCGCCAGGTGAAAATCCGGCGCCCCTACCTCGGCCAGATGACGGCCGGCGGCGAGAACGGCGAGGACTCCGAGCGCGAGCAAGACGACCTCGCCCGCGGAGAGATCACGGACACCGACGGTCCAGAACAGCGCGACGGCGAACGCCAGGAGCGTGAAGACCCGGACCGCCATCCGGATACGCATGCGCGTCACCCAGCTCCGGCTGGCCACCTTGATCGTCACGGTCTTCCCACAGGTCGCACACACGAACGACTCGGTGCTCCTGCCCTCCCTGGGCCGGCCGACGGTCCGGCGCTCCTTGGCGAACGGCTCCACGCTCTTGCACCCGACGTCGAAGTCCAACTCGTCCGGACGCACCACCATGTCGGTCACCTCCCACTCCAAGGATCCCGTCCTGGTGCGCCTCGGCGCAACACCCGCGCCGGTAATCTCCCGGGGTTCCGCGCCCCATTACCGGCAAATTCAAGCGAGGCCATCCCGAGACCCCGGAGATCCATGCGCCCAGCCCGCACCACGGCTCTCCATCCGCTCCGCGCAGCCGCACGCTCATTCGGTCATGAGCAGCCCCACGGTCGCCGTGTCCTCCGGCTCCTGGAATCCGTGTCTGGCGAGGGTACGGGCGCAGGCGTTCCACCGGAGCAGCGCGTCGTCGTCGCCCGGGGATCGCAGGGCCTGCGCCTTCTCGTACCGCGTCATGGCCTCTCGGATCGCGCGGTTCGCGTAGTCGCCCGAGGTCGGTATCTCCCGGCTCAAGTGGGCCCTGCCCAGCCTCTCCGTCACCACGCCGGAGTAGTAGGACCGGGCGTACTCGTCCTCCAGCTCCGAGGCGAAGGCCCGCGCCTCCGTCGCGCCGCCGAGATCCACGCGGAACTGATCGGTCAGAGCGAGGATGAGGCCGATGCGTGCCTCTCGCCGATGCGGATCCAGCTCAAGGATGTCCCGGTAGATGCTCTCGGCCTCGCAAGGCTCATCGAGGAGCCTGTAGCGCTCCGCCTTCGACAGGGCCCGGTCGATGCCCTCGATCGTCAACTTCTTCAGGGCGACCATAGCATCCCTCCTGAGATACTCCAGAGTCCAGAGCGGGCCGACATCGGGGTCGATCGACCCGAAGGACGTCTTTCCACCCCTCGGCCGCATCAGTTAGTATCTCAATGGGTTCTTGAACGCGTTCCGTATCGTCTATGACCCAACATACTCACGAGTCTGTCGTACCCCAAGCCTCTCCACGCGAGCCCGACACGACGTCCCGCTCCGGCCGCACGGACGTCCTCCGTGAGGGAAACCGACGGGGCCCTGGATGGTGAGCCGCCCACACCCCAATCCGTTCGCGGAGCCGGAGCTGGCCGCCCGATATCAGGCATGGTACTCCGGCCCCGGCCTCGCCGCGGTACGTCTGGAGCGGGCCCTCCTGCGCTGGCTCGTGGCTCGCTTCCCGGAAGCCGATACGCTGCTCGAGGTGGGATGCGGAACGGGAGAGTTCACGCGGTGGTTCCGTCGCCAGGGGCTTCGTACCTTCTGCGCGGACGTCTCGTACCCGATGCTGGCCGAAGCGCGACGCCTCGAAACCGGCTCCTGCGCATGCGCCGCAGCCGAGGCCCTTCCCTTCCCGGACGGCGCGTTCGATCTCACCGCCCTGATCACGACGCTCGAGTTCGTGGCTTCTCCGATCCAGGCGCTCCGCGAGGCGTACCGGGTCTCTCGCCGCGGCCTCGTGCTGGGCGTGATCAACCGGACCAGCCGCCTCGGCCGACGGTACCAATCCAAGGGAGGCCTATGGGACGCCGCGTGTCTCTATTCGCCCAGCGAACTGAAGGCCGTCGTCCGGCAGGTGATTGGCCCTTCCGCTGACGTGATCTGGCGGACAACGCTCTGGACCGGGCTGCGGCGATCGCTCCCCCTGCCCTGGGGTGGGTTCATCGGAATGGGCGTGGTGTTGAACGGAGAGAGGTGACGATGAGTGCGGGACCGACATCCACCAAGGCGGAATCGGCGGCCGGTGACGGAATCGCCGCCCAGCTATCCCTCTACCCGCTGAGACAGGCTGCCCTCGGGCCCGCCATCGACGCGGCCCTGGAAACCCTGGCGGCGTACGGCCTCGACGTGCGGCCCGGACCCATGAGTACCGTGATCTCGGGCCTCCAGGGCACTCTCTTCCGCGCGCTGGAGGCCGTCTTCGCGGCCGCCGCGGCCCGAGGCGATGTCGTGATGACCGTCACGGTTTCCAACACATGTCCCGTCTCACCCGACGCGGGCGTGGAGGAAACGCCGGCCCATCTGGTCCTACGTCCCATCGGGCATGTGGAGAACGGTTTCTCCGAGCCGGCGGACCCCGATTCGCTCAGGAGCACCCCTTCGCGTATCGTGCTCGATCCGGAGCTCGCCGAAGGACTCACCGGCCTCGAGCCCGGCTACCGGGTGCTGGTCCTGTTCTGGCTGCATCGGGCCAAGGCCGGCACATTGCTCCAGCACCCCCGGGACGACGTGAGCCGTCCGACCCGCGGGGTGTTCGCGCTCCGGAGTCCCCACCGTCCCATTCCCATCGGTGCTACGGTGGTCGCGATCCGTTCCCGCGTCGGGCACGTCCTCGAGGTGGAGGGCCTGGACGCGATCAACGGAACTCCGGTGCTGGACCTCAAGCCGGCCTGAGGCGGCTAGCCGCTCCTCCGGTGTTTGCGGTACCGGGCCAGGAGCATCCGCCGCGCCAGCGGTGACAGGTGATCGATGTAGAGAATCCCGTCGAGGTGGTCGATTTCGTGCTGGACGCAACGCGACAGCTCGCCCTCCGCCTCCAGATGGAACGGTTCGCCTCGAGCGTCGAGGGCTTCCACCACCACCTCGGCCGGTCGTTCCACGGTCTCCCACACGCCTGGAATGCTGAGGCAGCCCTCCACACCCCGTGCCTTCTCGTCGCTCGTCGCGACCACCCGCGGGTTGATCATCGCGAAGGCCTTTCCCCTCCGCTGCGGTGGGACGTCGACGACCGCGATGCGCCGTGAAACGTCCACCTGAGGCGCGGCGAGGCCCTGGCCTTCGCCCGCGTACATGGTGACGAACATGCGCTCGACGAGCTCACGCACTTCGTCGTCCACCTCCTCGACCTCCTGGGCGTGCTGACGGAGGACCGGCGCTCCCAGGTAGACAATCGGGAGTGCCCCGGCGGTGGAACGATGCTCCTCGTAGGAGCTGACGGAACTCGCGCGCATGGCGCTCCTCCTCCGATCCTCGCGGAGGCGACCCACGGGCCCGTGCCCGGAGGAATGGACATACTCGCGAGGATTTCGGTCGACTGGATTCACTCGCAACATGGGATCTCGATCCCCCTGTCGTCAATGTCTCCATTCTGAGAGAGAGACAGTTGACATGCGAAGTGCCTTTTGTGTAGAGATACCATAGAGTATGCACGGTCGCTCCAGGGGCTGCCCGTCAGACGCGAGGTGAGTCATGAACGAACCTGTGCAGAGCCTCGCCGAGGTCGTCCCCGGTAGGGGAGTCGTCGTCTGCCGGATCCTGTTCGAGTGTCTTCAGAAGCATTGTGCCCAGATGGGTCTGCGCGAGGGAGACCGTCTGAGCCTCGTGAGAGGTGATCGTTCCGCCCTGCTCCTGCGCAAGTCGGACGGACAGTTCGTGACGTGCCTCCCGGACCTCGTACGGTTCATCGAGGTCCGCCCCGAGGCCGCATCATCGGAACGGGAGTCCGACTAGGAAGGTCTCCCCCCGAAGCGGGCGAACCACCGCAATATGGGATCGCCTCCGGCCCTGAAGCGGACGGAAGCACGGGTCCGCTGCCATATTCCAGGCGACGACGCCCGCGTACCCCGCGCAGGAGACCGATGTGAGCCCGCTTCCCTTCAAGCCCTCCGAGCCGTTCACGCTCGGCGTGGAACTCGAGCTCCAGCTGCTCGAGACGCGCGACTACGACCTGGTCCGCGCCGCTCCGGACTTGCTCGAGCTCGTGAACAACCGGCCGCATCCGGGAATGCTGAAGCCGGAGGTTACGCAGAGCATGTTCGAAGCGAGCACCGGAATCCACTCGTCGCACGTATCCCTGCTCCGGGAGCTGCGCGGGATCCGCGACGCCATCGTGGAAGCGGCCGACACGATGGGCATCGCGGTCGCCGGAGGAGGCGCACATCCGTTCCAGCACTGGATCAACCGGCGCATCTTCGATCGGCCGCGGTTCCACCACGTGTCGGCGCTGTACGGATACCTTGCGCAGCAGTTCACGGTGTTCGGCCAACACATCCATGTCGGATGCCGGAGCGGGGACGAGGCGCTCTACCTCCTCCACGCGCTGGCGCGCTATGTGCCCCACCTGATCGCCCTGTCCGCGAGCTCACCCTTCTACCAGGGCGTGGACACATCGTTCGACTCCTCACGGCTCAATTCCGTCCTCGCGTTCCCGCTGTCCGGGCGTGCCCCGCTCCTCGTGCGCTGGACCGACTTCAGCTCCTACTTCGATCGGATGCGCAAGGCTCGAATCGTACGGAGCATCAAGGATTTCTACTGGGACATCCGCCCGCATCCCGACTACGGAACGGTCGAGATCCGCATCTGCGATACGCCCCTCACCGTGGAGCATGCGGCCACGCTCGCGGCCTACGTCCAGAGCCTCGCGCGCTGGCTGCTCGCCGAGCGTCCCCACCCGCTCTCGGAAGACATCTACCTCTCCTATTCGTTCAATCGGTTCCAGGCATGCAGGTTCGGGATGCAGGGTGAGGTGGTGGACATCCTGGAGGGTACGCGCCGTACCATCCACGAGGACTTGCTCGCCACGCTCGCCATCCTCACGGCTCGCGCCGCCGAGCCCGAGGAGAGGTCGGTCCTCGAATCGATCGCGGCCGTGGCGCGGGACGGCAACGACGCGCGCTGGATGCGTGAGCGGTACGTCCTCACGTCGTCGTTCTCCGACCTGATGGAGAGGCAAGCGGGACGGTTCCGCGGTCGGTAGCGATCGGCCGCAGCAACAGGTCTGGTCCAGCACCTCACGCGCGTCGTAGCCGTGTAGTATCCGTGGGCGGTTGGGCGGAGGCTCCGTCTGGGCGCGGCGACGGGTCATGTTCAGAGGAGGGCTCGGGTCACGAGAAGGTTGCCTGAATGGGGGCTCCGCGACTTCGTTGTGCAAGCCATTCCGGAGACGATGCCCATGCCGCGCCCCCGATCCACCCCCTGTTCCCTCCGCCCGACCCTCCTCGCGGCCGTCGCCACCCTGGGAGCGGCGGGATGCGACATCCCGGAGTTCGAGGGGCCCCAGATCCAGAGCCCGCCCCCCGCGTTCACACTGAACCCGGCGGCCTCCGAGCAGAGGCCCATGTTCCCGGACCTGCGCGTCGTCCACCACGACGCCTGGGTCGAGGCCTCGTGGGGCGACTTCAGCGGGATCTACATCAACGGGCATCCGGGCGTCCTGGAATCCGGCGAGGTCGAGGCGGCGCGCCAGGCCGCGATGGCGGCCGCGTTCGGACAGCGCGCGGAGTTCGGCGAGATCGAGTCCCTCCAGGTGGACGGTCGCACCGCCTGGGGATGGGGAGAGGAGTGGCGGCTCGAGAACGGCGGGCTCCAGTACGTGGTGTTCCGCGCGGCGATCCCGTACGACACGATCACGTACGCGGTGGACTTCATCACCGGCGATCCCGGGCTGAAGATCCGCCCCGACAGCCTACGCACGATCGTGGCGAGCTTCGCCGTCGGGCGAACCACGTGGAACGTCCCGCTCCTCCTGCTCTCGGCCGGCGTGATCCTGCTCCTGGCAGGAACCGCGCGGTCGCGGGCCGAGGCGAGAGCGGCGCGGCACGCGCGCATCCCCCTCCCGAAAATCCCGAAGAAGGCGCCCGCCGACGCGGAACCGAAGGACGGCGCACCCTCTCCTCCGCCCGGTCCGGAATCCGCGCCGCCCAGCTCCTAGCCTACTCCGGGACGCGAACCCGCGCGTCCCGGCCCGTCGCGTCCCAATCCACGTCCCGAGCCGACCCGAGGGAGGTCTCCGCCGCCAGCGTCCCCTCGGCGATTCCCCCCGCGATGCTCATCCGGGTCCCCTCCACCTCGGCCGCCTCGGTCGTCCCGTTGGGCAGGACGCCCACCCACGCGTCACGACCCGAGCGCTTCGCCGCGTAGCACGCCTGGTCGGCGAGGCCCAGGACCGTCTCCCACGCGACGCCCTCCGAATCCGCGGCCAGGAACGGAAACGCCGCGAAGCCGATCGAGCACGTGCGGTGAAGGGTGCGCCCATCTCCCGCCGTGAAGATGCGGCCACGGACCGCCTGGCGCATGCGCTCGGCGAACGGGCTCGCTCCAGCGCGGTCCACGTGCCTGCTGAGCACGAGGAATTCCTCTCCTCCCCACCGCACGACGAGATCCGAGGCCCGGCTCGTCTCGATGAGGACGTCGGCAACCTGCTGGAGGACACGGTCACCCGCCGCGTGACCGTAGCCGTCGTTCACCGACTTGAAGTCGTCCAGATCGAGCACGTAGAAGATCAGATCGTGTCCTTTCGGAGTCGTGCCCCGACCGGCGGTCTCGCGGTAGGCCCGCAGCGTGACCGCGACATCCAGGTCCACCGCCTGGAACAGGTAACGGCGGTTGGGAAGGCCCGTGAGCGTGTCGGTGAGACATAACTCCTTCAGCCGCGTATTGGCTTCCGACAGCGCGGCCGTTCGTTGGAGAACCTCCGCCTCCAGGGCTCGCTGGTGCCGCGACACGACGTGGCCCCGATAGAGGAGGAAGGCTACGATCGCAATCAGGATGGCGACGGCGATCTCCGGGGACTCTCGCGCCTGCACCGCGAGGACCAGCGTAGCAGCGAGGAGAAGCGTGGCGGCCACGACGGGCCGCAGCGCCGGCTTCTCGTGTGGCTTCATGAGCGCGGATTCAAGAGAAGACGGTGTCTCGCGGACGAATCTTCCAACCTTCGAATCCCTGAAGGAGACGACCAGA
The DNA here is from genome assembly GCA_964412015.1 of uncultured Gemmatimonadaceae bacterium. Classification (GTDB taxonomy): domain Bacteria; phylum Gemmatimonadota; class Gemmatimonadetes; order Longimicrobiales; family Gaopeijiaceae; genus SZUA-318. The sequence goes on from CAYPMO010000018.1 coordinate 42,632, forward strand.
CTATGTCGGTGGACGGTCATCGGCGGCGTCGAACTGTCCGATTCGACTGCGAACCGTCCTGCCGTGAAGGCCGCGACGCCGCTAGCTTTCCGGCCCGCGCCATCCCGTCTCCCCTTCGCTCCTCCGTGTCGCACATCATCGCCTCCGGCGTGGCCGTCGAGTTCGGCGCCACCACCGTCTTCCAGGACGTCGGCTTCACCGTCGCCCGCGGTGAGCGTTGGGGCGTCGTGGGCCGCAACGGGTCGGGAAAGACCAGCCTCTTCAACCTGCTGGCCGGCACCCTCATGCCCTCGCGCGGATCGATCACGCTTCCGGGCGGGCTCCGCCTCACGTTGCTCGACCAGCACCGGACGTTCCCCCCGGGCTCCTCCGTGTGGGACGCCGCAGCGGCGGCGTTCGGGGACCTGGCCGACCTCGAGCGCTCCCTTCACGCGCAGGCCGAGGCCATGTCCCATGGCGAGCCGACGCCGCAGGCGCTGGCCCGGTACGACCGGGACCTGGAGCGGTTCGAGCGTGAAGGGGGCTACGGCATGGACGCCCGGGTGGACGCGGTCCTCCAGGGCCTCGGCTTCGATCCCCGTGCCGCCCGGACGATGCCGGCCTCGCGCCTCAGCGGCGGCGAGCTGGGACGCGTCGCTCTGGCGCGTCAGCTCGCCGCTCCGGCCGACGTCCTGCTCCTGGACGAGCCGACGAACCACCTCGACCTCTCCACGACCCGCTGGCTCGTGGACTACCTGCGGGAGCTCGACGCGACGGTCCTGCTGATCAGCCACGACCGTGCGTTCCTCGAGGCGGTCACCGATCACATCCTCCACTTCGAGGACGGCACGGCCACGCCCTGGGTGGGCGGATACGGCCGTTTCGTCGCCCAGCGCGCCGAGGCGCGCCTCGCGCAGGAGCGCGCCTACGATCTCCAGCGCCGGATGATCGCCAGGGAGGAGGATTTCATCCGCAGGAACATCGCCGGGCAGAAGACCGCCCAGGCCAGGAGCCGAAGGAAGAAGCTCGAGCGCCTGCCCCGGCTCTCCCCGCCCCCGGACGCCGGGGACGTGATGGTGCTGCGGCTCGAGCCGGCCGTGCGGGGCGGCGACCAGGTGCTCGTGGCCGACGACGTGGCCCTCGCCGTGGATGGCCGCACGCTCCTCGAGGGATTCAGCGCCGTCCTCCACCGCGGCGACGTCGTAGGGCTCATCGGTGCGAACGGCGCGGGGAAGTCCACGCTTCTGGACGCCGTGGCGGGTGAACGGCCCGTGGACGGGGGCTCTCTCCGCCTCGGCGCGTCCATCGAGGTGGCCTACTACCGCCAGGACATGGCACAGATCCCCATGGGTAAGACGCTCTTCGACACGATCAACGACCGGAGGCCGACCTGGGACCGGGGCCAGGTCCAGGCCCATCTGGGCCGCTTCGGGTTCTCGGGCGAGGAGGCGCAGCGCAAGACGGATACGCTCTCGGGAGGAGAGAGAGCGCGCGTGGCGCTCGCGATGCTCATGCTGACGCACGCGAACTTCGTGCTCCTCGACGAGCCCACGAACCACCTCGACGTCGAGTCGGTCGAGGCGCTCGAGGATGCCCTGGAGGGCTTCCGGGGATCGGTGCTGCTCGTGAGCCACGACCAGGCCCTTCTCGAGAACCTCGTGACGCGCGTCTGGGCGATCGAGGACGGCCACATCACGGACTACCGCGGAACGTTCGCGGATTGGGAGGCGTCCCGGGCCGAGCGAGCCGACGCGGCGGCCCGCCGCGAGGCCGAGGAGCAGGCCGCCGAGACCGAGCGGGAGCGCAAGGCGCATCGGGTGCGGGTCGATCGGGAGAAACAGGCGCGGAAGCGGACGAAGGCGTTACGCCGGCTGGCGGAGGAGGCCGAGGCGGAGGCGCATCGCCTGGAACGCCGCGTGGCCGAGCTGAACGGCGCGCTGGCCGACCCCGCGCTCTACGGGGGTGACGCCGAGAGCATACAGAAGGCGCTCGACCTCAAGGCCGAGCTGGCCCGGGTCGAGAGCGAGCTCACCGTCGCGATGGAACGGTGGATGGAGGCGCACGACGCGCTCGGAGACTGACGGCCCGGTCCACCGCGTGCCCGTTCGTGTAGATCAGGTCGCCCAACGGAGAGTTGTCACCGTTCGCCGAATTGGCGGCGACGTGGAACAGCACGCGCCGTTCCGCCGAGGGCGCCACCCACTCCACGGTCCAGCGGGCGACCTCGGGCGTGTCGGAGCGAGTGCCGTCCGGGCTATGCTGGGCGTAGAGTACGCCCGCGGAATCCACGATCTCGACCCGGGGCCCCACGGCGATCAACGCACCCGCCGGCCTGCCGTCCTCGAAGCGCGCCGAGAGCTGGAAGCCGGCCGCGGCCATTCCACTGCTGTGCAGGCTCACGACGATCGGGTACGAGCGGGCCGGCTCGTACGACGGAGGTAGGCCCTCCAACTCCACCCGCCCGCCCGGCGCGTTGAGGTCGAACTCGCTGTGGCACTCCCGACAGGTGGGCTCGCCGAAACCGCCCGTGTGCGCGGCGGGCGGGCCGTAGGCATGGGTCGTGAACGCGTGGTGCACGGTGGGTGGGGGCGCGGCGCGCTCCCACCCACCGAACGACAGCGAAACCGCGACCACCGCCGCTCCGATTCCCGCCTCCCTCGGGGCGGAACGCCTCAACCGACGCTCCGCCGCCTGGGCGGAAGCACGGCGCGCCCCACGGTCCCGACGTCGGTGCCGAACCAGACCGTGTTCGTCTTCTCGTCGAACATCATATGCCGGACGGTCCCGGCACCGCTCTCTACCGGCACCGACGAGAAGAAGTCCTCGGTCGCGGGATCGAAGCCGACGAGCCGATTGGGCCGCACGCCGGTCTCCACGAACCAGATCCGGTCGTCGCCGTCCACCGCCATCCCGTACGGGCGCGCTCGAGCGCCCGACGGCATGGCCCACTCCCGCACCGCGCCCGTCGCGGGATCGAGCCTGCCGAGATAGCCGCGCGCGTAATCCACGTACCAGACGATGTCGTCGGAGGTGATGCCGATCCGACGGGGACGGGCCGCGGGGTCGGGTAGATCGAACGTTCTCAGCCCGAAGGTCTCCGGATCCACCGTGGCGATCTTGTTCGTGTTGAACAGCACGACCCACGGCCGGTCCTCCGAGTCCATCGCGATTCCGTAGGGGCGGCTGCTCCCCGGCTGCCCATTGCGGCCGGGAACCCGAGGCGCCTCGACCAGTCGGATCTCGCCGGTCTCCTTCCAGAGCTTGCCGATGAAGTTTCCGCCCTGGACGGTGAACCACAGGTCGCCCGCGGCGTCGAACACGAGCGTGTGCGGGTCCCGAGCCCGCTCGTCGGGCATCGGGAAAACCTCGACCTCGTGGGTCCGCGGGTCGATGCGCCCGATGTTCCCGACTCGGTTGCCGGTGTACCAGGGCACGCCCTCCGCGTCCACGACGATGTTGTGGGGCCCGGCACCTTCGGGGAGGTCCACGCGCCGGATGTGACCGCTCCCGGGATCGAGCACGCCGGCGTAGTGGCCGGTCTGGCCGACGAACCAGACCTCGCCGTCCGGGGCGACGTACGGGTCCCTGGGTCGTGTGTCATCCCAGGGCACCTGCCATTCGGTGAGCTTCGGGTCGTGATCTTCCTGGGCTGTTCCTGCACCGGGAACGGTAGCGAAGCCCAGAGCCGCGATGAGCAGGGCAGTTGCTCTCCGCATGGGACTACCTCCTGTGAGGTGTACCACAGCCGCCGGAAGACACGCGGAGGCGCAGGAACGCCGGCGCGGGTCCCGGGCGTCTAGCCCCAGGGATAACCTTCCTCGGGGGCGATGTTCCGGGCCCCGAAGAGCAGCTCGATCATCCGTTGCCAGGATTCCCAGGTCGCGGTCCGGCCGTAGACCGAGTTCGTCTTCACGGCCAAGACCAGGTCCACGGCCGGAAACACGGTGATCCACTGCCCGACGGCTCCGCGCGCCGTATACGCACCCGCGAACGGGCCGGTCGCGCACGGACCGTCCCAGACCCACCACATATACCCGTACCCGAAGTACCCGTCGCGGCGCCGGACGGGGTTCATCTCTCCGAGCGGGGTCACGGGCCTGACGATCTCCCGGGCCCACTCACGCGGGATCACCTGCCGGCCGTTCCAGTTCCCCTCGTTGAGCATGAGGAGGCCGATCCGAGCCATGTCGCGCGCGGACAACCACATGTGATACGCCGGATTGACCGAGACGCTCAGGTTGCCGCTCTTGCGCTGCGCGCTCCGGTCCCAGTTCTCGAACTGGAGGGGAACCGCGAGCTGCGCCTGGACCTCGTCGTAGATATCACGCCCCGTCAGCTTCTCGAACACCGCACCGGCCGCGTTGAAATCCCAATTGCTGTAGAGCTGATACGTACCCGGCTGCTGGGAGCCCCGCGGGGGAGCGGATGCCAGATCGTCGCCGCTGTTGGAGGCGGGATGGTAGACGCCCGAGCGCGCCGTGATGAGGTGCCGGATGCGGGCCTGCTTCTCGATCGGCAGGAGACCGCCGATGTCGTCCATCCCAAGGTCCGCGAGCGTCAGGTCGAGGTCGATGACGCCCTTCTCGACCCACGTGCCGTACAGCATCGAGAGGACGCTCTTGCGGGCCGAGGCGAGGTAGGACAGCTCCTCGACGTCTCCGAAAGTGCCCACGATGCGGCCGCGGTCCACCACCACGACGCCGGTCATCCAGGAACTGTCGCGGACGAAGTTGAGCGCGGTTCGCAACTTCGCCGCATCCCATCCGTAGGCGGCCAGGTCGCCTCGGGAGACGACCTCCCACGTCTCCCCCGGGAAGACGGCGTCGGTGCGGACCTGGGCGCCGGCCTGGAGAGTGGCGAGCAGGCCGAGCGCGATAGCGAAGACGGCGGTACGCGGGCGGATCATGGTGGGACCCTCGAAGGTCGTGAGCGCTTTTCGTTCAACGTAGAGACCGCGCCCGCCCCGGGCCATGCCCACCCCGCCGCTCGCGACGAAACCGGCCCGGCACGGGCGTGCCGTTCCGCTCCCTGAACGAGAAGGCCCCCTGGCGCATTCGCGCCAGGGGGCCGGAGCACTCGTGGTTCGTGCGTCGCCTTAAAGCTTGACGACGTTCTCCGCGGCCGGGCCCTTCTGACCCTGCGTCACGTCGAACTCGACCTTGTCACCCTCGCTCAGGGTACGAAAACCCTGGGCCTGGATGGCCGAGTGGTGGACGAAGCAGTCTTTGCTTCCGTCCTCCGGGGTGATGAAGCCGAAGCCCTTCTGGTCGTTGAACCACTTCACCGTGCCTTTGATACGCATCATCCAACTCCGTCTAGCGTATAGGTCCTTAGTCGGAGCCGGACGAGCCGTAACCTACCGACCACTGACCCACGTGGACCTTGACCCCCACGCTGGGACCGTGGCGACGTGCCACGAAAAACGGGAAACCCCGAGCGCGATGGGGGCTTCCCGGACATTCCTCGCGGATGGCGCTATGAGCTACCCTTCATGATGTCACCACGACCAATCTGGTGTGATGGCCAAGCGCCGTCAATCGTTCGTGCGCCGATTCGCCCCGTCTGAGGCCCCATGCACCCGAACCCGGCCCCTCCCCTGGAACCCGGCCTCCGTCGCCGCCTCGAGCGGCTGAGCGAGGAGGGTTGGGACCTCTGGGCGACGTTCGACCGCGACGTTCGACGCCACCGCTGGCACTCGTTCGTCCCGGCCGACTACGACCGGATCCTCGACGCGCTCCTCGCCTTCCGCTCGCCGGGGAGGCCGTTCCTCGAGTGGGGATCGGCCACGGGGGTCATCACGATCATGGCCGACCTCCTGGGCTTCGACGCGTGCGGCATCGAGCTGGACGCCGACCTCGTGGACAGGGCGGTGTCGCTGGCCAGGAGCTACGACTCGGGAGCCCGGTTCGTCGCCGGCAGCTTCCTGCCCGCCGGGTACGAATTCCGAGGGCGCGACGGGGACGCACGGTTGGGAACCATCGGCGAAGGGCCTTCCGGCTACCCGAAGCTGGGCCGCTCCCTCGACGACTTCGACGTCGTCTACGGTTATCCGTGGAGTGGCGAGGAGACGTTGATGCACGATCTCATTCGACGCTACGGGCGCACGGACGCGTTCCTCCTGCTCCACCGCGTCTCCGGCGAGGTGCAGGTGTTCCGTCGCGGCAAGCGCATCGGAGACGACGGCACTCCCCGGCGCCCGGGCGAAAGCGCTCCGCGTCCGATCCGGTGAGCGACCGGCTCCCGGTGGATGTCCGTCGGCGGCGCCGAGCTCCGGTCGGCCCGCCGTGGTCCGCGCTTGCCGGTGCCACCGGGGCCTCCTAGTGTCTCCTCGCCTTCCGTCCCCGCAGGCCGCTCCAAACCGGTGAAGCTGATGCGCAGGATGATGCTTCGGGTCCTGGCGGCGCTGGCACGACGACTGCGACGAGGAATCGCCGGCGCCGCTCCCTGCCGCTACGAGGACGACCCGGATCTGATCGCCCTCTGGCGCCCGCTGGTCGGCATCGTGCGCGAGAGCAACCGGCCCTACCACGAGCTGGTACGGAGGCTGTTCATCGCCGAAGACGTCGAGGGCATCCCCCGCACACTCTGGGACGTCTCGGACGGGTGCGCGATTCGGTGGCTCTGGGAGCGTTACCTCCGGGAGCGCGTCGCCCTGGGGCGAGGCCGTCGCCCATTGGTGCTCGACGTGGGCGCCAACGACGGCTTCCTCGGGAGCATGTCCCTCAACCTGATCCAGCTCGGGTGGAACGCGATCCTGGTGGAGCCGCTCGAGGAGATGATGGCCCAGGCCCGCCGGAACGTCGCGGAGCATCTGCGCGACGGACAGACCGTGCGCTTCTGCGGGTTCGCGCTCGCGACCCGAGACGGCGAAGCCCTGTTCGAGCCCGAGGTGGGTCGTGACATCGCGTTCATGGAGGGGCACGTCACCGACGTCCCGTCGTCCACCACACGGCCCGTGTCTCTGGTATCGGTGGACCGCTTCGTGCAGACGGAAGAGGTGCGCGCGCTCCTGGACGCTGCGGACCTCACGGTGCTCTCGCTGGACATCGAGGGCGAGGAGCTCGAAGTGCTGCGCCGGTTCCTGGAGCTCGGATTGCGTCCCGACGCCGTCATCGTGGAGCACCTGAGGACTGGCGGAGAGCACGAAACGCTGCTGACCGGCGCCGGGTACCGCCACCTTCGCCGCATCAGGTTCAACGATCTGTACGTGCGCTGACGCGTGACGCGGTCGGTGCGGCCCCACGCAAGAGACGATGCCATGGTCCTCGACAGACCGGAACGCACCGACGCCCCCTTGTCGGCCCGGTCGCGGACGCACACCATGGCTCGATGACCAACGCCACCGCCTTCGTCGCCGGCTTCCTCGCGGTCGCGGGAGCCCTGGGGGTACCCCGGTCCGCCATGGCCGCCCCCGAAGGTGACAACGCCGCACGCCGCGCGGCCGCTCCCCGGGGCGTCTCGCCCCGGGACGTCGCGGCCCCGCAGGACAGCGCGACCTCGTCCGAGCCCGGCTCGGAGCTACGGGTGTGGCTCGTCACGATGTCACCGGGTGATGCGGTCTGGGAGCGTTTCGGCCACAACGCGATCCGCATCCTCGACACGTACATCGAGCAAGACATCTCGTACAACTGGGGGATCTTCAATTTCGAGCAGCCGGGGTTCATCACCCGGTTCCTGAAGGGGGAGATGCTCTACTCGATGGCCCCGTTCTGGACCGAGCCCATGCTCGGACCCTACAGGGCGCAAGGGCGGGAGATCGTTTTCCAGGAGTTGAACCTCACTCCCGAGGAGCGTCTGGCGCTCCGCGATTTCGTGTCCTGGAACGCGCTGCCGGAGAATCGGGACTACCACTACGACTACTTCAGGGACAACTGCTCGACGCGGGTCCGCGACGCCCTGGACCTCGTTCTACGTGGCCGCCTGAGCCAGCGGTTCGAATTCGAGCCGACGGGAACGTCCTGGCGGTTCCACATCCGCCGGCTCACCCGGATGGACCCGCTGCTCTACACGGGCATGGACGTCCTGCTCGGCACGCCCGGCGACCGGCAGATCTCGGTCTGGGACGAGATGTTCCTCCCGATGACGCTTCGCGACGCCGTCCGGGAAGTAACGCTGAGCGACGAGAACGGTGTCGCGCGCCCGTTGGTTCTCGAGGAGACGGTGGCGGCGCCGGGCTCTCGCCCGCCCGACGCCGCCGCGCCTCCGAACTGGCTCGCCTGGTACCTGCTCCTGGGGCTCGGTCTCGGAGGCACGCTCGCGTGGACCGGAACGCGGGGCGCCGACGGGGGGGCACGGTGGGCGCGACGAGCCTTCGGCGCTCTGGGCGCCGCGTGGAGCCTCCTGGCCGGGTTCGTCGGCACACTCCTGGTGCTCGTGCTGTTCACGGACCACCGGTTCATGTTCTGGAACGAGAATCTCCTCCTTCTCTCACCGCTGTCGCTCGCGCTCGTGATCCTGGCGCCGGTCGCCGCGCGGCGCGGGTCACGGGCGGCCGAGCTCGCTGGGCTCGCGGTGCTCGCCCTGGCCGTGAGTTGCCTGATCGTCCAGCCCCTGCCGGTAACCACGCAGGACAACGGGATCTTCCTCGCCTTGACGCTCCCGATCCACACCGGGTTGTGGTGGGGGGCGCGCTCGCTCCGGCGGAGCGCGCATGGGCGGCTGCCCTAGGAGCCCGCGTGGGCCCGACGGCCACGAAGCGGTTCTTGTAGCCCCTGGGAGCGCCTCCTACGTTGAGTGACCCTTCCAACCCACCCCAGACTCCTCACATCGGCTGCGACCCCATGTGCCCGCCCAGCAGGCTATACGCGGTGATTCGCCGACGCACCTCGCCGACGCATGCCCTCGCGTACCTCTCACTCGCCGGGGTCATCGCGGCCGCGCCGCGGGCCACGCTCGCCCAGCCTCGGCCGCTCCAGGGACTCGACGCCTACGTCGAGAAGGCGATAAAGGACTGGGAGGTGCCCGGCCTGGCCCTGGTCGTCGTGAAGGGTGACTCGGTCGTCTACGCCAGAGGATACGGGGTGGCCGACCTGGCCGGCGGCACGCCCGTGGACGAGAACACGCTCTTCGCGATCGCCTCCACGTCGAAGGCGTTCACCGTCGCCGCTCTGGGCATGCTCGTGGACGAGGGGAAGCTCGCCTGGGACGACAGGGTCATCGATCATCTGCCCGAGTTCGAGCTGACCGATCCCTACGTCACGGCGCACGTGACGATCCGCGACCTGCTGACCCACCGGGTGGGTGTGGCTCGCGAGGACAACATGTGGGTCATCGCGAAGTTCGAGCGCGACGAGATCGTACAGCGGGCCCGCTTCCTCGATCAGGTGACCGAGTTCCGCGCGCGATACGGGTACAACAACATCATGTTCACGACCGCGGGCGAAGTGGTGGGACGCGTCTCCGGCATCGGGTGGGACGACTTCGTGGCCCAGCGGATCTTCGAGCCACTCGGAATGACGCGGAGCACCACCCGCGCGGCCGTCGTCGAGACCCGGGGCAATGTGGCCGCGTCGCATACACGCGTGGACGGCGAGGTGCGGTCGGTGCCGCGGCGCGACTACGACAACATCGGCGGCGCCGGAGCGGTCTTCTCGACCGCGCACGACCTGGGCCAGTGGCTGCGGCTCCACGTCGGGCACGGCGTGTACGCGGGTCAGCGGCTCCTCTCCGACTCGGTGATCGCGGAAATGCGGCAGCCCCAGAATTCCCTCCGGGTCAGCACGGACAGCACGTCGAAGAGGCTCTTCCCCGACGTGAAGTTCCGGGCGTACGGGTTCGGCTGGAACGTGCAGGACTGGCACGACCGGGTGCTCGTCCACCACTCCGGGTCCATCAACTACACGCGCACGCACGTCGGCCTCATCCCCGAGGAGGGGATCGGGTTCGCGGCGATGGCGAACCTGACGTCGAGCGGCCTCCAGGAGGCCCTCATGTACCGGGTGTTCGACCAGCTCCTCGGGCGGCCGGCCGTGGACTGGAGCGCGGAGATGCTCGCGCGGAGCCGCCGAGGGGGAGACCGCCAGGAGCAACCGATCGACTCGGCGCGCATCCAGGGCACGACGCCGTCGGTCCCGCTGGACGCGTACGCCGGGACGTACGTCGATGACCTGTACTCAGAAGTCCAGGTGACCGTCGAGGGCGGCAAGCTCGTCCTGAGCTACTCGCCCATGTACGTGGGCGATCTGGAGCACTGGCACCACGACACGTTCCGCGCGGTCTGGCGGCCCGTCGGCGCCGGGCGCTCGTTCGTGAAGTTCTCCCTCGACGAGCGCGCGCGCATCACGGCGCTCGAGATCAGCGGGTTCGGCACGTTCACGAAGAAGGTGGAGCGGCCGGGCCGCTGAGCGGGATGTCGGAGCCGTCGCCGCCATCGTGGCTCACATCGCCTCACCCTCCTCTCCTGCGGTACAGCAGCGCCCGCCACAGGATCCACCCGTCCATCGTGGGAATGGGCATCAAGGTCCAGGCCGCGATGGCGAGGTTGAGCAGGCCGGAGGCCGTGAGCCAGGCACGCACCTCGGATACTTCTCCCGCCGCGGCTCCGAGCCCCAGCGCGGTGACCCCCACCAGAGCGTTCGCGGCCGGACCACCCAGCGACCGGAGGACACGTACGCGCGTCGGCACGTCGCGCTTCGCCCCCCGGTAGACGTCTACGTCGCGCGTGGACGTGAGCACGACGGCGTCCATGCGCGCGCCGGCCACCGCCCCCGCCCCGATGTGGCCGAGCGTGTGGATCGTGTTCGACAGATACAGCAGGATGCCGTACGCGACGCCGCGCAGCAGACCTCCTCCCTGAGCCCAGGCGATCAGGAGTCCGAGGGCCGTCCAGAAGAGCGGCCCCACCCACGCCCACCGGGTCGCCCACCACTCCACGCCCCACGCCGAGAAGAGCAACCGGCTCGGCCGGGTCACGTCCTCGAGCACGAGGAGCCGCTTGATCGCCACCGGTGGGAGCCGGCTGCTCCCGAGGTACGAGCCCGCCACCCCACCCACCCCCGCGGCGCCCAGGAGCGCGAGGGCCGTCCCACGGGGCGGGTCCCCCTTCACCTCGTCGGTGCCGGGACGCGCCAGGAACCGCGCCGCCGAGAGCAGGAGCGCGATCCCCACCAGGACCTCGAACGCACGGGTGGGAAGGGAGAGAGATCCGCCCACGAACGCCATCGGGACGGCCAACGCGGCGAACGGCCAGAAGACCCGCCATGGGAAGTGGCCGGCGTGCCCGACCGACGAGTAGAGGAACGCGATCACGAGGATCGCGGCGGCGAGGAGAGGGATCGGGTCGGGACTCACGCCGGCAAGATGAACCGCCCTCCCCCGACGCCGACAGCCCGAGCGTGCGATCTCACGCCATCCGGCCGTGGGTTACCGGCCGTGGGTTACCGGCCGTGGGTTACCGGCCGCGGCCC
>CAYPMO010000018.1:54115-64321 GCA_964412015.1 uncultured Gemmatimonadaceae bacterium
CCGGCCGTGGGTTACCGGCCGTGGGTTACCGGCCGTGGGTTACCGGCCGCGGCCCCCGACCGTATCTTTTCTGAACAGCCTGCCCGCCCCCCGTCAGGGAGGTCCCATGGCCCGCGAGCAGCGTCCGTCCGCCCTCGACCGCAGGAGCTTCCTGAAGGGGGCCGCGGCCGGCCTCGTCCTTCTTCCCCATACCGACCTCGGCGCTTGGGGGCTGCGCGCCGCCAGACGCGCCTCCACCGTCGCGATCATCCGGACGGCGAGCCGACGCGAGGGCGTGACCCGCGCGATGGCCCTGCTGAACCCCACCGGAATGGCCGGAAGGCGCGTCGTCCTGAAGCCCAACTTCAACAGCGCGGACCCCGGTCCGGCCGGCACGCACGACGACACGCTCACGCAGCTCGTCACGGAGCTCATGGAGCGCGACGCCCGCAGCGTGACGGTCGGGGAGTCGAGCGGTCCACGGGGCACCACCGCGGTGCTGGAAGCGAAGGGGACGCTCGACCTCGCCCGCGACCACGGGTTCGACGTCGTGAACTTCGACGAGCTGCCCGACGAGGGGTGGGTGTACGTCAACCCGCCCGGAACGCATTGGCCCGAGGGTTTCCACCTGCCCCGTATGGTCACCGAGGCGGAGTACCTGGTGAGCGCGTGCTGCCTGAAGACGCACGGCTCCGGTGGCGTGTTCACCATGTCGCTCAAGCTCGCGGTCGGCCTCACGCCGCGCCCCATCCGGCGAGACATGCATCGGTCCCCCCACATGCGGCGGATGATCGCCGAGCTGAACCAGGGCTACGCGCCGGACCTCATCGTCATGGACGGTACCGAGGCGTTCACCGACGGAGGGCCGTCACGCGGTACGCTGAAGCGCGCCGACATCGTGGTGGCCGGTACCGACCGGGTCGCGGTGGACGCCGTGGGCCTGGCGGTCCTGAAGGACCTCGGGTCCAACGACGCGATCATGGGAACACCGATCTTCGCCCAGGAGCAGATGGCGCGCGCGCTGGAGGTGGGATTGGGCGTCGGCGGTCCCGGCGAGATCGAGCTGGTCAGCGACGACGAGGCGGGTCGGGCCTACGCGGCCCGACTCATGGGGATCCTCGCCCAGGGCTGACGCGCGCGGCCGATCGCCACGCTCATCTGGGGATGCGCACGCCGATCCCCAGGGCGTCCCTACCGCCCAGCGCCGCGCCGAACCGGAACGTCCACCCGCTCGCGAAGCCGAGGTCGAGGCCCAGGTCCACCACGCCCTCGAGATCCAGGTCCTCGCCGTCTCCCATCAGGACGTCCATGACGACGTGACCTCCGGCGTACGGCATGAAGGAGACGCCTTCGTCGCGACCGGTCCAGCCGAACACCAGCCCGAGCGGCACCGACGCCCAAAAGTCGTCCCCGGCCGCCACGCCCGCGCCGGTCCACCAGAGCACCTCGGGCCCGCCGGCCCCCATCATCCCCGACAGGGAACCCGACGCGTCCACACCGAACAACGCGACGACATCGTCACCGGGGGCCTCGGAGATTCCGGCCCGAAATCCGAGTCCCGCCGGGGCGGCACCGCCACGCCAGAGCGCCAAGACGCCGAGCCCGTCCCCCGGGCTCGCGTCGGTAATCGCGATCGTGAGTCCGGACGGAGCGCCGGGGCGCAGGAACGAAGGGGCATCCCAGACCGCCTGGGCCGCCGAGGACACGGGTGAGATCAGACCGACAATCAGGAAGATCCCAGCGACACGTCTCATGGCCTGCATGGACAGTTGCTCCCTATGGGGTCGCATCGAGGCCTCCGTGGACGGTTTCGTCCGAAGTCATCGGGGGCGGTTTCTTCGTCAAGGCCTGCAGCAAGGCTTGTGCCAGACCTAGCGCGGGGCACTCCGTCGATCCCGCGTCCGGCGTCGGCGTACGCTCGTGGCACGATTCCTTCATCACGTAGGGATGTACGCCGAACATCCTCGAAGGAGGTACACCGCATGCGGCTGTCTTCCAGCGGCTCGCGCCGGTCCGCCCGTGCCCGCTGGCTCCTGGCCATTCCGGCCGCCGCCGCCCTCTGGGCAGCGAACCTGGCGTTTTCGGTCTCGTGCGTCCCCCGGACACCTTGCGTCTCGCTGGCCTCCCTGATCGACGGGGCCTCGCTTCCCGAGGCGATCCACGTCCTCGACCGCCACGGACGGCCCCTCGCCGACGTCGAGGGCCCCCTGCGTCAAGCCCTGCCCGACGACTCCATCCCCCCACTCGTGGCGAACGCGTTCGTCGCGGTGGAGGACCGCCGGTTCTGGAGCCACGGGGGAGTGGACGGCAAGGGCATCCTGCGCGCGCTCGCGCACAACGTGGCCGTCGGCAGCATCAAGGAGGGCGCAAGCACGATCCCGATGCAACTCGTCCGCACGCTCTGGGGCGAGTCCCTCCGCGACGTCGGCCCATGGCGCCGCAAGGTGATCGAGGCTCGCACCGCCCCGTTCCTCGTGAAGAAGCTCGGCCACCGGAAGGTGCTCGCCCTGTACCTGAACGCGATCTACATGGGGCACGGTCTCTACGGAGTGGAAGCCGCCGCCCGGTATTACTTCGGCGTCGGAGCCGAGGCGTTGGATCTGTCGCAGGTCGCCACTCTCGTCGGCATCACGCGGAGTCCGGAAACGCTCGATCCCGTGCGACATCCCGACAGAGCGCGCGCTCGGCGCGACGTCGTGCTGGAGGTGCTCGCGACCACGGGCGTCGTGACTCGTGAGGACGCCGAGCGCGCGAAGATCCTCGATCTGTCCACGGTCGAGCCGCAGCGTGGCCTCTTCGCCCGGAGTCATCTCACGGCGGCGGTGGTGCGGGAGCTCCGCGCGGTCGCGCCGGAGCTGACGGGACGACCGGGCGTGCGGGTCGAGACCACGATCGATCCCGCGGTCCAGTCGGCCGCCGAGGGCTCGCTCACCGAGACGTTGGATCGCATCGAGCGCGGCACCTACGGTCGCTACCGCGCCGACGACGACGTCCTGGAGGGCGCGGCGGTAGCCCTGGATCCACGCACGGGCGCCGTGCGCGCCTGGGTCGGCGGCCGGGACTTCGGGCGCTCCGAGTTCGACCGGGTGTCGCAGGCCCGGCGCCAGGTCGGCTCCCTGGTCAAGCCGTTGCTGGTCGCCGCGGCGCTCGAGGACGGCATGGATATCCTGGACCTGGTGTCGGCGTCGAGCGTGCCCCTGGACGTTCCCGGCCCCGTGGACTGGGTGCCCGCGGACCACGTGGACGACCCCATTCTCCCCATGAGGGAGGCGCTCATCCGCTCGTCGAATCGTGCCGCCGTCAGTCTCGGTCGGGCCGTGGGCGTCGGACGACTCCGCTCGGTCGGTCGCGACGCCGGTATCTCCAGCCCCATCCCGGACGTTCCGTCGGCTTTCATCGGCTCGTTCGAGGCCTCCCTCCTCGAGATGGTTCGCGCGTACGCCGTGTTCGGAAACGGCGGAGCGCGCATCGAGCCGCACCTCGTCCAGCGCGTGCTCGATGCGGACGGAATCGAGCTGTGGCGGCGAGCGCCCTCCGCATCCCCCCCAGGGGTCATGACGGAGATCACCAGCTTCGTGGTGCTCGACGCGCTCCGGGCCGTCGTGGACCGCGGCACCGGCGTCTCCGTCCGGACGGTCGGCTACGCCGGGGAGGCGGCGGGCAAGACCGGAACGACGAACGGCGGACGGGACGCCTGGTTCGTCGGGTTGGTCCCGGATCTGGTGGCGGGCGTATGGATCGGCTTCGACCGGCCCCGCGGGATCGTCGCGGGCGCGAACGGCGGGACGTTGGCGGGCGGGACGTGGGGACGCTGGATGGCGCGCGTGGATCGGGCGCTCGGGTCGCCCCGGGGTGCGTGGGTCGCACCGCCCGGTCTGATCCCGATCCGTTACGACCCGGTGACCGGCGACGCGGCCGCCGTCACGTGCGACCCCGGGCCGGGCCAGTGGTTCGTCGAGGCCTGGGCCCCCGCGGCCCGCTACTCGGACCGCGGGTGCTCCAGCGTCCTGGAGCGGCTCCTGCGGCGCTTCTGGCACTCCCTCGTCCCGAGGCGCCCAGCGATCATCGGGGAGGTCCGGAACCCGTAGGCCGCATCTCAGCGAGAGCCCTCCTCGGCGATCGGCGGGGCGGCGGCGGATCCGTCGTGATCGATGACGAGCACCACGCGCCTGTTCTCCCAGCCCGTCGTCCCCGGGCCCCGCGCGCCGGGCATGATCAGACGGTCGGTGCTCTCCCCGTAGCTCACCGTCCGGATGCGTCTGGCCTCCATTCCCTGAGCGACGAGGTAGCTCTTCACGGAGTCCGCCCGGCGCTGTCCCAGCCGGATGTTGTAGCTCGCGCTCCCGGCGGGATCGGTGAACCCCTCCACGGTGATGCGGGCGTCGGGGTAGTATTTCTCCGCGACCGAGCCGAAGCGCGCCAGGATCTCTCGCGCGGGGGCCGTCACGTCCGCTTTGTCGAACTCGAAGTAGACGGGCACGTCGAATCGCAGCGAGGTCTCGAGCTCCTCGATCGCCACGCCGAAGTCCCGCTCCATGGCGTCGAGATCCGTGCCGAGCTCCGTCAGTCGCCCTTCGACGCCGTCCAGCCGCGTCGCGAGCCGCGCGTCTCCTTCGTCCATCCGCTGCTCCAGACCGTCTCGGAGCGTGCCGAGCTGCGTGTCCAGATCCTGCTGACTCACGTGGGCGCACGAAGCCGTCAGGAGGGCGGCCGGCACCACGGCGATCATCAAGGCATTCCGCTTCCGAGGCATGAGACATCCTCCTGCCGCGGGGGTCGAGCGACCCCCGCGGCATCCAGGTGGAACCAGGGCCCGTCGCCTCCCCCTGGGCGACGGTCCGACGAACCGTGCCCGAAGAGGAACGCAATCCGCGTGCCACACCACGGAAACCGTTGAGCCGTGCGAACCCGCCGGAAGAAGCCGGGACCCGGCCCGCGCCGGTGAAGACGCTCCAGCTCCGCCAAACAAAGGGCTCCGTACGGATGGTCGTCCGCACGGAGCCCTCGGGCGGTTTAGCACGTTGTCCACCCGGATGCAATCGCCAGAACTCGCCGGGGCACGCGACACGCGTGCGCCGTATATATGCGCCGCGTCCCGGCCGGACGCCAGGGTTTCCGCCGTGGGTGCGCGACCGAACCCTATCCGCCGAGCGCGGCCACGGGATCCACCGCGACGGCCCTCCGGGCGGGCACGACACACGCGACCAGTCCGACCACCGCGAGCAGGACGGCCACCGCGAGGATGACCCTCGGGTCCGTGGCCTCCACGCCGAAAAGGACCGACCGGATGACGCGCGCGAGCAGGAGCGCGGCGGCCGCACCCACGACGAGCCCCAGGCCCATCACCCGCATCCCCTGCCCGACCACGCCCCGGAACACGCGCGCGGGCGAGCTCCCCATCGCCATGCGGATCCCGATCTCCCGCCGTCGCTGGGTCACACTGTACGCCAGCGCGCCATAGATCCCGACCATCGCCAGGAACAACGCGACCCCGGCGAACACCCCCAGCAGCACCAGGGGGATCCGTCGTCCGGAGAGGGAGTTCTCGACGCGGTGCTCCATGGTCTCGGTCCCGAACAGAGGGAGCTCCGGGTCCATGCGCGCCAGCACGTCGCGCACGGCCGGGGTGATCGCTGCCGGCTCCGTGGCCGTGCGCACGACGAGCGCCTGCGTCGCAGGAACCTGCTGGCGGTAAGGAAAGTAGTACGCGCCCACGTGCTCGGAGGCGGGCGCCGTCAGCTCGTTCTGCTTGATGGTGCGGACCACCCCGACGATCGTGTACAGGTTGTCGGGCGCGACGCTGTCCCTCACGAGGCCCTCGCCGTCGACCATGCGCTCGCCCACCGGGCTCCGATCCGGCCAGTACCGCCGCGCCAGCCACTCGTCCACGATCATCACGTTCGGCACGTCGGGCCCGTCCGATTCGAGGAAGTCCCGGCCTTCGAGGATCTCGATTCCCATGGCCGCGAAGTAGCCCGGGCCGACGATACTCAGTAGCGGCGAGAGGACCGACTCCCCCGGAGGCGGCACGTACCCCTCGGGGATGATGACGCTGCTCGAGTAGCTCCCGCTGAACGGGAGCTGCGCGGTGGCGCTCGCCGACTGGACTCCCGGCAGCGCCCGTATCTCGCCGAGGATCTCGTCCCAGAAGCGACGGCGGGCTTCGGCATCGGAGTACCGCGCCGAGGGAAGCGACACGAACGCGGTCATGGTGCCGGTCGGGTCGAATCCGGGGCGTACCGACAGCGCCGCTCGAAAGCTCATGAGCAAGAGCCCGGCGCCGATCAGGAGCACGAACGCGAGCGCCACTTGGCTCGTGACCAACGCGTGGCGGGCCCATACCGTCCGCCGGCCGGCGGTGCCCGCCCGTCCCTCGAAACGGAAGACGGGCGTCAGGTCTCCCTTCATGATCTGCGCGATGGGAACGGACCCGAAGAGGACGCCCGCTCCCACGGCGAGCACGAGCGTGAACAGGAGCACCGTCGTGTCGATTCCGATCTCGGTGCCCCGAGGGAGCTCCGACGCTCCGAGGCTCCTCAGGAGCCCGAGCCCCAAGGCGCCCACACCCACGCCGAGCGTACCGCCCGCGATGCCGATCACCACCGCCTCGGTGAGGACCTGGCGGGCGACCCTGGCCCGGGGCGCGCCGAGCGCGAGCCGCATGGCCACCTCGGCCACGCGAGTCTGCGCCCGCGCCAGCATCAGATTGGCGATGTTCACGCAGCCGATCAGGAAGACCATCGCGACGCCACCCCACAGCAGATAGAGGATCGGCCGGATGTCGCGCACGAGGTCTTCCTGGGTGCCGGTGATCACCGTGTGATAGCCCGCGTCCTCGAGGACCTGTCGGGCATTGGGCAGCGGCCACCGGTCGATGAGCGCCGAGTTGAGCGCATCGTTCTGCGCCCTGGCCTGCTCAAGCGTAGCGCCCGGAGCGAGCCGCGCGATCATCTCGAAGTTGTTGCTGTGCCAGGCATCGAGCTGGCGATCCTCGTCCGCGAACCCGATCGGGAGCACGAGGCGCATGTCCTCGTAGCCGGGCACGGCGAAGGTGGGCGGAAGCACGCCCACGATCTCGTGGGGCCGCCCGTCCACGCGCATCTGCCGCCCCACGACGGACGGGTCCGCGTCGAACGTCTCGCGCCAATAGCCGTCGGTGAGGAGGACCTTGTGGTGGCTTCCCTCCACCATCTCGTCCTCGGCGAACGTGCGACCCCGGGCCGCCCCCACTCCGACCAGAGGGAAGAACGAGGGGGTGACGCGCATCGCCTGCACACGCTGGGCCGTCCCGGTCTCCCCGACCGTGCTCCCCGCACCCCAGTAGAGCGCGACCTCCTCGAACGCCGCGACGTTCTCCCGTCGCTGGAAGAAGTCCACGGAGCCGTTGGACGCCCGCGTGGCTCCCGCACCGGGATAGCTGTTGTAGACCGTGACCAACCGGTCCGGATCCACGAACGGGAGCGGCTCCAGCAGCACGGTGTGGATCACGCTGAAGATGGTCACGTTGGCCCCGATGCACACGGCGAGCGTGAGGAGCACGGTGGCGCTGAACGTGCGCTCCTTGAGCAGGAGCTTCATACCCAGCCGGACGTCACGGAGCAGTGTGTCCATCGCGGTCTCAGAAGTTGGATCGCCTCGGGGTCCGGACATCCCGACGTGCCGCGCGAGCCCGGAGTTTCGGCGGGCGGCCCGACCCGACGTGGCGCGGCACGGATGGCGCGCCCCACATCCCGCGTCGTAATGTGCGGTGATCGGGTCCACCGATCCCGCCGCAACCCCGGCTCCGGAGGCCTCATGGCCCTCTCCCGCCGATCGTTCGTCGCCGGCACGGCAGCCGGCATCCTCGCTTCGCCGTCCCGCCTCGCCGCTACCCTCCGGCGCGCCGCTACCCCCGGCTCCGCTCCCCCCGAGCCCCCGCAGATGGCCGAGCGGTTCGACCCCTGGGTGGAGGTGGACGGAGCCGCGCTCCTCGAGAACGCCGCGACCCTCGCCCGCCTCGCGGGCGGTCGGTCCCTCCTCGCCGTGTTGAAGAACAACGCGTACGGGGCCGGGTACGCGGACGCCGCCCGCGTCCTCCAGCGCTCGCCCCACGTGGAGGGCTTCGCGGTGGTGAAGACGGCGGAGGCGCACGCGCTCCGCGATGCCGGCGTCACCAAGCCCGTCCTCCTCATGGCGGTGTTCACCGAGCGCGAGGGGGTGGAGCTGGTGCGCCGCGACGTCTCCCTCGCCCTCGCGACCGACGACGCGCCCGCGCGCGCGGGCCGGGCCGCCCGTGAGGCCAGAAGAGCTGCCCGTGCGCACTTCTACGTGGACACCGGCCTCGGGCGCATGGGCGTGCCCGCGCACCGGGCGCTCCCCTGGATGCTGGAGGCGCAGCGCGCAGGGGGCCTCGACATCGAGGGCACGTTCATGACGTTCACCGAAGACGACGCCTTCGATCCCGAGCAGCTCCGCCGGTTCCGGGAACTGGTCGAGGCCGTCCGTGCGCAGGGCGCGTCGGTGGGAAGACTCCATGCCGCTTCGTCCCACGCGGTGTTCCACCGCCCCGACGGACACCTCGATCTGATACGGCCCGGGATCGGCCTGTTCGGCGCGTATCCCACCGACGACGGCCGTGAGCGTTCGATCGCCGAACTCCGTCCGGCGCTCAGGCTGCGCGCGCGCGTGGTACGTGTCGAGCGCCTGCGGGAGGGAGACAGCGTCGGGTACGGACGGCACTGGACGGCGCATGCGCCGACGTGGACCGCGACGCTGCCGGTGGGGCACACCGACGGCTATCCCCGCACGGCCGTGGCAGGCTCCCGGGTCCTCATCGGGAATGGGGTCTATCCGGTCATCGGCGCGGTGAGCGCGAGCCACTGCATCGTGGAGCTCGGTTCCGAGACCACCGTGTCCGTGGGCGACGTGGCGACCCTCATGGGCCCCGACGCGCCCGAGACCCACCCGAACGCGCTCGCCACGGCGACGGGAACGTCGGTCTACGATCGCCTCATGCACCTGAGCCCGCTGATCCCGAGGGTGGTGGTGTGAACCCGCATCGTCGGGCGCTCGTCACCGGCCGGCCCCTGGCGTGAGCGGCGGCTCGGCCGGGTCCCGCCGCGCGGTCACCGCCGCCGTCGTGGGAAACGTGCTCGAGTGGTACGACTTCGCCGTCTATTCCTTCGTCGCGGGAATCATCGGGCGCACGTTCTTCCCCTCCGGCGATGCCTCGGCGGAGCTCCTAGCCGCGTTCGCGGTGTTCGGCGTGGGGTTCCTGGCCCGCCCGCTGGGAGGCGTGATCATCGGACGTCTCGGGGATGTCCGGGGCCGAAGGACGGCGCTCCTCGTCACGATCTTCCTGATGGCCGCCGGGACCGTGCTCGTGGGCATCGCCCCCTCCTACGCGTCGGTCGGGATCGCGGGCCCGGCCGTCATCGTGCTCGCCCGCCTGATGCAGGGGTTCAGCGCGGGAGGGGAGTGGGGAGGGTCCACCGCGTTCATCGTGGAGTGGGCCCCGGAGGGCAGGCGCGGGCTCTGGGGATCGTTCCAGCAGATGAGCGTCGGTGCCGGGCTCCTCCTCGGATCGGGGACCGCCGCCCTCCTCAGCACCGCGCTCACGCCCGAGGCGATGGAGGCGTGGGGGTGGCGCGTTCCGTTCCTGCTGGGTGGGCTCCTCGGGCCCATCGGGCTCTGGATGCGGCGCACGATGGAGGAGACGCCGGCCTACGTGCGGGCGACGGGAGGTGGACGGACGGGTCGTGCGCGCGACACCCAGGAGGCATCCGACGCGCCGGCGGTCTCGCCCACGAGGCTCGTCGCCGCGGCTCCCGAGCCCCGGCCCATCGCGCTCGCCGCCCGGGCCATGGGCTTCACCGTCCTGTGGACCGTGTCGTACTACATCTTCCTGAACTACATGCCGTCGTTCACCGAGCGCTATTCGCAGCTCTCCCGCGCCCAGGCCCTCTGGTCGAACACCGTGGGGCTGGTGGTGCTCGTGGTGGCCATCCCCCTCTGGGGACACCTCTCCGACCGGGTGGGGCGGCGCCCCGTCCTCCTGGCCTGCTGCTCGGCGTTCCTGCTCCTCCCCTGGCCGGTGGCGACGTTCCTGACCTCCGGGCCATCGTTCGGTGCGATTATCGCGCTTCAGGTGTTCATGGCCGTGGTCATCGCGCTGTTCTCCGGCACGGGGCCGGCGGCCATCGCCGAGATCTTCCCGACCCGGAGCCGCTCCACCTGGATGACCACCGG
>CAYPMO010000019.1:0-63328 GCA_964412015.1 uncultured Gemmatimonadaceae bacterium
CGCGGTCGCGGTCGTGGCGACCTCGACCGGTCCGAACACGAACCGGCGGACGGTCGCCAGATCGTAGCTGGCGAGCAGGTCCCCACGCTCGGGATCGAGAGATCCCCGATCGGCCGACAGCGGTCCGACCGAATGCAAGCGGGCGTCGAGCAAGAGATAGTCTCCCTCGCTCATGAGGGCGCCGATGCTCCGCAGGAGGACCCCCTCGTCGTAGTTCCCGAACGTGAATCCGGTGAGCGCGAAGAGACGGATCGCCTCGGCGTCTCCGGCCCGGACGGGCAGTGATCCCAGCCCCGTGAAGTTGCCGCAGATCGCGCTGAGCTCGAGGTCGGCGGGAAGCCCCGGGGCGCGGGCCAGCCGATGGATCGCGCGCCGGAGGAGCTCGAAGGAGAAGTCGAGCCCGACGTACGACACGGGTTGCACGGCAGCGGCCAGGCCGAGGAGCATGCGCTCGTCCACCGAACCGTCCCCGGGACCCAGGCTGAGGAGCGTGAGGCGACGCCTGTCCCCCGAATCGGCGCGCAGCGCACGGCCGACGGCGGGCATCAGCCCGCTCACGGCATCCAGGAGCGCACGGTGCCCGTAGGCCGGATCCTCACAGACGTCCAACCACCTTTGAGCGCAGACGGCCGTGGAGTAATGGTGGAGGAGATCCGTGCGCACCGCCCGATCCAGGTCGCCGTAGACGCCACGGGGCGGGATGTACCCGTCTCCGTACATCGTGCGATCCACCACGAAGGTGACGGCGCGGCGCATGGTATCCCGGTCAGGGCGAGGGCAGGCCCGCTCGGGCCAACAGCGCCTCGAACCGGGCGTCCCCGTGCAACGGGCCGAGCATGGGATCGATGCCCATGTTCACCACCTGCCAGGTACGCTCCTCCAGAGCCGCCTCGAGGTCCCGGAGCGCCCGTTCCCGGTTGCCGAGCCCTGCATAGACGATCGCGAAATCGTAGCGCGAGACGTATTCGCCCGCCGCCGCGCGGCGCTCCAGCTCGCCGAGGAGCTCGAGCGCGCGGTCCTGCCGCCCGGCGAACGCGCTGGCGCTCGCCAGGTCCGCCACCCGCCTACGCTGCCGTCCCGACATGTCCGTGGCGGTCTCCAGGGCCTGGACCGCCGACGCGTAGTCGCCCTGGGCGAAATCGAGTTGCCCCAGGAACCAGTGCGAGACCTCGAAGTCCCGGTCCATGGCGATGGTCATCTCGAGCTCGCGGCGGGCTTCGTCGAAGCGGCCGGCCGACATGAGCACCCAGCCGTGCACCGCGCGGACCACGAGCGACCGGGGAGCCACACCCTGCGCCTCGACGATGCGAGCCTCCGCTTCGTCGAAGCGGCCGACCATCGCGAGCAGCTCAGCGTACCACTGGAGCGCCGATGCGGACTCAGGGTCGAGCTGGAGGGCGCGCTGGAACTCCCGCTCCGCGCCCTCCCAGTCGCGATCGTAGTCGCGTTTGACGAGTCCCAGGGTCGCATGACCATCGGCGAGGCTCTCGTCCAACGCGAGCGCGCGCTCCACGGCCACCCGCGCCCGGGGGTATGCGTCCGACGGCTTCAGGTCCCCGTAGTAGTGCAGCAAGGTATACGCGCTCGCGAGGCCCGCGTAGGCCCGCGCGAACGACGAATCGGCCTCGATCACCTCGGTGAAGAGCCCGATCGCCTTCTGAAGGCTGCTCGCGGTTCGATCACCCAGATAGTACTCGGCCTGCTGATAGGTCTGGATGATGCGGAGGCGCTCACGATCGGTGGCGCTCAGGCGGAGCTGGAGGTTCTCGGCCACGTCCAGGGCGATCTCGTCGGGCATGCCTCCGGCTTCCGACCTCCGGCTCCGGAACAGGTTCCCCCAGACGTGGACGCCGCTGCGCACGTCGGTGACCTCGACCGTGACGCTCATGGCGTCCGGTTGCTCCCGCACCTGGGCGGTCAGCACCGCATCCACACCCAGTTCCGTCCCGACGCGGATGGCGCCCCGGGGATCCCCGGCGTAGGGAGCGACGGTCTGGTAGGCCAGCACCGTGATGCCCGGCACCTGGGAGAGGCTCGTGATGATGCGCTCCGCCAGCAGCGCACAGAGGTACTCCGTCCCCGTGCCCTCCTGGAGGTCCGCGCAAGGCAGCACCGCCATGGACCTGATGGTCCGGTCTGTGAGCGCGTCCGGAGCGGCCATTCGCCAGGCGATGACCCCCAGGACCACCGCGGCGACCACGGCCACACTCACCCAAGCGAGCCTGCCCCTTCCGGCCCGCGGCCGCTTCCGGGCCCTCGCCGGCGGACCGTCGGCGGGCCGGCCCCCACTCACGCCGAGATCCCGCCGCATCCCCCTGAGGTCCGCGAGCAGCTCCGCCGCCGTCTGGTAGCGCCGCTTGCGCTCCTTCTCCAGCGCGCGGCAGACGACGCGGTCCAGCTCCTGGGGAACGGATGGGGCCACCGTACGGGGACCCGGGATCGGGTCCGGAGAGACGAGCTGCGCGATGATGGACGTGGCCGAGCCCCGGAACGGCGTGACGCCCGTGAGCATCTCGTAGAGGACCACCCCCAGGGAGAAGAGGTCGGAGCGCTCGTCCACCGGCTCTCCGCGAGCCTGCTCCGGCGACATGAAGGCCAGGGTCCCCAGGGGCGATCCGGAGCGGGCCAGGCCAGCATCCGTGTCCCGCCCCGGCTCCACGTCGGGCGCAACCACCTTGGCGATGCCGAAATCGAGAACCTTGGCGTCCCCCCGGGCATTCAGGAAGATGTTGCTGCTCTTCACGTCCCGGTGGATGACGCCCTGCCGGTGCGCCGCGTCCAGCGCGTCGGCCACCTGGATCGCGACGTGCACGACCCGCTCGGGAGGCATCGGGCCCATCGGAACGAGCTGCTCGAGGGTCTGCCCCTCCATCAACTCCATGACGATGTAGGGCCGACCCTCGTACGTCCCGGTGTCGTAGATCGTGCAGATGTTCTTGTGGTTGAGCCGGGAGATGGCCAGCGTCTCCCGCTCGAAGCGGCGCCGGAACTCTTCGAGCTCGGCCAGGACCGGAGAGAGCACCTTCACCGCGACGTGCCGACCCAGCCGGGGGTCGAAGGCGGCGTACACCTCGCCCATCCCGCCCGCGCTCATGAACGAGCGTATCTCGTAAGGGCCGAGTCGCGTTCCTGGGGAGAAGGCCATCGCCGCCGAATCGCCGCGTCAGTCCTGAGGAGGCACGTACTCGTCGTCGCGGAGCCGCCGTCGCTGGGCCCGGCTGAGTCCGAGGGTGGACCGGGGTTGGACGGTCGGCGGCTCGCCGCGGCGCGCCTCCGCGGCCTTCTGACGACGTGCCCGGGAGGCCTCGCGCTCCCGCTCCAATTCTTCTGGTGTCACGATGCTCTACTCGCCTCTGCAGGGCCACTGCTCCGTCCGTCGGCGTGGCCGCGCCGCGCGGAACGTCAGCGAATTTCGCACCCTATGGAGGAAAAGCCCATGCCCCACACGCCGAAACCCTCACTTCACGATCAGATGGAGCAGCAGGTAGGTCACTGCCCCGATGGCCGCAGAAGCCGGAATCGTGAAGACCCAGGCCCACACGATCCGGCCCGCCACGCCCCAGCGCACCGCGGAGATCCGGTTGGCCGCACCGACGCCGGCGATCGATCCCGTGATGACGTGGGTCGTGCTCACCGGAACACCGAGGAACGACGCCAGGAATACCGATATCGCGCCGCCGGTCTCGGCGCAGAACCCGTGCACGGGCTTCAAGCGGGTGATGCGCGAGCCCATCGTGTGGACGATGCGCCACCCACCGAGCAAGGTCCCCAAGGCGATCGCGGCGTGGGCGGAGAGAATGACCCAGGTGGGGATCACCTCCACCTGGGTGATGTGGAACGCTTTGACGGGAAAGTCCACGAAGAGCGCCTGGGACGCGAACAGCAGGCCCACGATGATCCCCATCGTCTTCTGCGCGTCGTTGGTGCCGTGGCTCAGGCTGTAGGCCGCCGCGGAGACGAGCTGGAAGTGACGGAAGTACTTGTCCACGCGTCGAGGCGTCGCGCTCCGCCAAATCCAGGCGGTAGCCACCATCAGGCCCATCCCGAACACCATGCCGAGGAGTGGCGCGACGAAGATGAAGAGGACGGGCTTGATCCAACCCGCCAGGATGAGCGAGTGGATGCCCGCCTTGGCCACCGCGGCGCCGCCGTACCCGCCGATGAGCGCGTGGGACGAGCTGGTCGGAATCCCCAGGTACCATGTGATCACGTCCCAGACGATGGCCCCCACGAGCCCGCCGAGGACCACGATGGGATCCACGACGGAGAGGTCGATGAGACCGCTTCCTATGGTCTTCGCTACGGCGGTGCCGAAGCCGAACGCGGCCGCGAAGTTGAAGAACGCCGCCCAGGCCACGGCCGCGATGGGAGAGAGCACCCTCGTGGAGACGATCGTCGCGATGCTGTTGGCGCTGTCGTGGAAGCCGTTGATGAAGTCGAAGAGCAGCGCGGCCCCGACGATCGCCAGGACGAACCAGACGCTTTCGATGATCACGCGTGCTTCAGGACGATGGACTCGATGGCGTTCGCCACGTCCTCGGCCTCGTCGAGGGCCTGCTCGAGCATGTCGAAGATCTCCTTCCACTTCATGATGCGGATGGAATCCGTCTCGGTGTCGAACAACTGGCCGAGCATGTCGTAGTAGACCGCGTCGCCCTCCTCTTCCAGCCGCTTGGCCCGGATGCAATGCTGCATGACGTCGCGGCCGTCGCGGAGCGCGGTGACCGCGCCCAAAATCTCGAGGGTGATCTTCTCGACGATGGCGCAGAGCGAGTCTACGCCCTCGGGTGACTCTCCGACCCTGAAGATCTTCGCCCGGCGCGCCGTAGCGTCGATCCGATCCATGACGTCGTCGAGGTCACTGGAGATCAGGTGAATGTCTTCCCGATCGATCGGGGTGATGAACGTGCGGTCCAGCCGACGCACGACCTCGTGCGTCAACTCGTCGCACTCGTTCTCCAGCTTCCGGATCGCGTCCACGTAATAGGTGGCCGAGTCGGGCTTCCCCACGAGGAGCGAGCGCAAGAATCGGCTGGCTTCGGCGGCCCTCGTAGCCACCTCCACGAACAGATCGTAGAAGTCCTCGGTGTGGGGTAGGAACCGGAATTTCAAGCGGGTCTCCGGGGTAGAGGGGCGCTCCGGACGTCACCGAATCGTGACCGAATCGTGACGAGCCGCCAGAAGGTGACGGTCCGGAGGAATCGAGGCAATACCACGCCGCGGCCCCTTCAGCGCGTCGCCACGGCCTCCTCGCGCAGGTGCCTACGGCGGTCGAAGACCTCCAGGAGCGCGGGCAGGACGAAGAACGCCGTCACCAGCGTCGTTCCCAGCCCGATGATGGCCAGGTACCCGATGGACTGGAGTCCGGGGTGGTGGGCACCCACGAGGCCGGAGTACCCCACGATCGTGGTGATCGTGGTCAGGAACACGGCCAACCCGGTGCGCCTCATGACGAAGGGAAGCGACCTCCGCCCCTCCTCCCTGTAGCGATGGTACATGTGCACACCGGCGTCGTCGCCGATGCCGATGATGCTGGGAAACACCACCACGTTGAAGAAGTTGAGCTGCATCCCGACCACTTTCATGAGGCCGCCCATCCACAGGACGCCCACGACCACCGGCGTCATGACGAAAAGCGCGGACTTCACGCTGCGGAAGTCGAGGAAGAGGATGGTGAACACCATGGACAGGGCCAGGATAGCGGCGATGGGCCCCTCCCTCTCGATCATGGAGAGCATGTCGGCCACGATGAGGTTGGAGCTCCCTGCGTGGAACGTCTTCCCGGAGCTCGTCACGATCGTGCCGATGTCATCGCGAAACGCCATCGCGTTACGGCCGTCCCGAAGCGCCACGCCAGGATAGATCAGGACGAAATTGCCCGGCTGGCCCTGCTTGTTCTGGAACTGACCTCGATCCTTCAAGGGGAAGTCCTCCCAGGTGAAGGGCTCCTCGACCTCGAGGGACTCCATGAGCTTCTCGACGCGCCGCTTGTCTTCTCCCTCCACCACGTCGAGCGCTTCCTCCTCCACCAGGGTCCTCAGCCCCTTGATGCGCTCGATCTTCGCCTCCTGTTGGAGCGGGACCACGGAGAGGAGCGAGCGCACGCTTTCCACTGTAGAGCTCAGCGTGTCCGTGCGCATGATCTCGCGTACGGCATCCACTACCTCCTGGACCTCGTCCGGTGTGTCCGTGATCACGATGGCCGGAGACTCGGAGCGCGTGAAGACACCGGTCGTCACCCGGGCGTATTGCTCACGCTCCTCGGTGATGATGCGGAGATTGGTGAAATCGTATTGGAAGGTGACCTGAGTGAAGAGATAGCCCATCACCAGCGTGGTCACCGCGGCGGCGCCGACGATCACGTCGGCGCCGAGCAGGGGCTGCGACTCTCCCGTCAGGAGCTTGCCCGGGACTTCCTTCACCCTCATCAGCTTCAGCTTCTCGGTGGCCACGAACAAGGCGGGAAGCATCACCACCATCGCGAACCACGAGAAGATGAGCCCGATCCCCACGATGAGCCCCAGCTCCGAGAAGCCCCGGAACTCGAGGAGCATCAAGATGAAGAAGGCGGCCGCCGTGGTGGCGGCGGCGGTCGCCTGGGCCGCGCCCGTCTGGCACACCATCCGATGCATGGCCCCTTCCGCGTCCAGCCCCGCCTGCCGGCTCTCCAGGTACCGCGAGGCTCCATGAACACCCACGTCGATCCCCATGCCGAACAGCACGACGAAGAGGAACGCGGTGATCGTGTTGAGCTGCCCGACCAGCAGGTACGTGAGCCCGAATGTCCAGGCCAGGGAGGCCAGCAGGGTCACCGACAGCAGAAGGGGAATGACCAGCCGCCTATAGAAGACGACCAGCAGCAGGAACACGCCGGTGACGCCCACGCCCGCCGTGCCCAGCACGTCGCGACTGATGGCTTCGAGCTCGTCGATGCGGTTCTTGACGTTGCCCCCGTAGTAGACCTCCATGTCGGGGGCGAACCTCGTAGGCTGGACCGAGTCCACGATGCGTCGAACGTCCTCGAGCAGCCTCCGACCGTAACCGATGTCGGCGCCGGCCACCGCGGGATTGACGCTCAGGACCAGGACGGTGCTGTCGGGATTGACGTAGTAGCGGCTCGGGAGCTCCTCCGTGTACCGCTCTTCCCACTCAGCCAGGTCGTCGTCTCTCTCTCCGCTTTCCGTGGGGGACGGGCCGAAGAGATCCTCCACCATGAAGGGGTTGACGGCCTGCCTTTCCCGGTCGATCGCACCCTGCACGGCGTCGTAGAGGGAGTCGAGCTGCTCCACGTCCAGGAACAGGAGGGCGTGACGCTCGTAGAACTCCACGTCGTTGCGGTAGTCCACCGAGCCCACGTACTCGCTCTCCAGCAGGGCCTCGGCCAGGCGGTCCGCCAGGGCCGCCGCGGCTCCGAAATCCTCGGTCTTGAGCGCGATACGGAGCTGGCTGGTTCCCCCGACCTCTCCCTCCATGCGCCTGAGAGCCTTCACGCTCTCGAAGGAATCGGGGAGCAGGGCCGCGAGGTCCGTGTCGATCTTCAGCTTGCTCGAGAGCCAACCGCCGAGGGCCGTGACGGCCGAGGCTACGGCCAGGATCGCGACGTAGTGCCGGCGTATGGGATGGCAGAGGTGGGGAAAGCGGGGCATTCCGGGGGGGACTCCTGAGTGTGGATCGGACCTGACTCTCGCCAGGACTCAGGATGCAGGCAAGGTCCTCCGGGCTTTCGAAAGCCCCCTCGCGTCATCTACCGGGAATTCAGGCTTTCTTCGGTGGACGCTTCTGTTCGTCGGGTGCGTCGAGACACTCCCGACTAGGCGCCCCGGGTCGCGGTCGTCCGGCCCATCGGGGTGACCCGATGGTGGACGACCGCGCCAGGGCCAGCCAGCGGCTAGCCGCTGCTGGTATCGAGTACTGCGCCCAGCACCTCGACGCCCGCGCCACGCGCAACGTCCATGATCCAGATGACATCCCCGTACCGTATTCCGGGGGCCACCTTGACGAAGATCACGCGGTCGGGCCTTCCGGCGTACACGCCCCTGAGGCGCGTCTCGAGCTGGGCCGCCGGGACAGGCATCGTGTTCAGGGTGATTACCCCGTCGGGAAGCACCTCCAGAATGATGGCAGGTGCTTCGAGGCCTCCCGCCGTTTTCTCCATGGGCAGCTGCACGTCCAGGCTGCGCTGCAGCATCGGCTGCGCGACCATGAAGATCACCAACAGCACCAGCAGGACGTCGATCATGGGAGTGACGTTGATGTCACTCATGTTCCCGCCGCTGCTACCACCCGTCGTCATTGCCATGGTGACCTCCTACCTTATCTGGTTCGAGAGAGGTCTCGAACCCGGTGCCGGTGTCTCCGAGACCGCGGCCACCACCCTCGCCCCCGCAGCGCGTGCCATGACCATCGCGGCCATGACGTCCGAGTACGGAAGCTCTCTATCGGCCCTCAGATAGAGCACCTTGTCCTCGGGCCGGTTCGCGAACTCGGTCGTCAGGATCATCTGCGCGTCCGCCTTCGCGATGGGCTCACGGTTCAGGTAGTAGGTACCTGCCCGGTCGATGCCCAACGTGACGCGGTTGGGATCGTCGGGGCGCGACTTAAGATGCACGCCCTCGGGCAGCTGCAACGTGAATCCGGCCGCGATGAGCGGCGTCACCACCATGAAGATGATGAGGAGAACCAGCATCACGTCGACCATCGGGGTGACGTTGATTTCTGCCATGACGGCAGTCTTCTCTTCAGCCATGTCAGGCTCCCTGCGGTGCGGCCTCTGCCTCGACAGGACGCATGGTGACGATCTTCTCGCCCCTCTGCAGCCTGGCCTCGAGGTACAGCATGAAATTCATGAACTCCTTGCTGCCGTAGTCGATCTCCATCGCGATAAACTCGACGCGGTTGGTCATGTAGTTGTAGAGCCACACGGCCGGGATCGCGACGAAGAGGCCGAACGCCGTCGTGATGAGTGCCTCGGCGATGCCGGCGCTGACCGCGCCGAGCCCGGCGCTTCCGGCCGTCGCCATGCCCTGGAAGGAGTGGACCACGCCCATCGTGGTGCCGAGCAGCCCCACGAACGGCGCCGTGGCGCCGACCGTGGCGAGCACCCCCAGGCCGCGACGGAAGCGGGCAAGCTGCCCCAGCTTGTTCAGCTCCAGGCTCCGCTGCGCGGACGCCACCTCCACCGCCGTGAGCGTTCCGTCCTCGACGTGCTGTCGGATCGCCTCGAAGATGCCCGCGTACGACTGGGCGAGGTGGCTGCGGTGGTACTTCCTCACCGCGTTCACGCCGACCTCGAAATCATGATTCGTCAGAGCTTCGTCGAGGAGCGGGGCGAAGCGGATTGTGGCCCGACGAGAGCGCAGGAGGTCCACGTAGCGGAGAACCGCGATCGCTAGAGAGAACACCGACATCAGCGCGAGGGTCCACACGACGCTCTTCGCGAACAACCCCATTGCCTGGTAGAGCTCGATAAGACTGTGTTCCATAAGGAAATCATCCTGTTAAGCGGTTCCAGGGCACCCTATCGGACCTGGAACGTGATTGGGATCGAGACCCACACGACGACTCTCTCGTCCCGGTTCAACGCCGGTGTGAACTCCATTTGGGAGCCCACGCGCAGGGCCGCGTCGTCGAGCGCCTCGAAGCCACTCGACTTGTTGACCCGAACATCTTGCACTGCACCCTGCTCGTCAATGAACAGCCAGACGTTCACCGACCCTCCGATGCCCGCGTCCCGAAGCATCGGGGGGTATTCGCGTTCCAGCGTCCTCGCGACCTCGTCACGGTTCTTCAGCGTCGGAGCAACCGTGAAAGGCGTGAAGGCGGGTGCTTCCTCGAGAATCTCCCTTTCCGTCTTGTTTGCTTCGGTCGTGTCCCGCATTTCCCGTCCCCCCTCGATGCCCTCTCCCGTGAAGTCCCTCGCCGTAAGTCCAGAGAACGCGAAGGACGGGGGAGGAATCTCGGGCCTCACGACATCGGGCACCACCAGCGTCTGGAACCCCTGGGGAGGGGCCTCCGGCGGCGGCGCGGGAGCATCCTGCTGCTGAGGAGGTGGCTCAGGCGGGGGGGCGACCTCGTCCACCAGCTCCACGATCGTGACTTCCTCCTCGGCAACCACTTCGGAGCTCGCCCTCGCCATACCCCACCCGAGCAACCCGACCAAGAGGCCGTGCAGCACGAGTGAGATGGTTCCTGCACCAGCGGCCGCGCCCGTCCTGCGGCCCGGCGCGCTGGCGAGCAGCCGCACGTGCTTCAGTTCGCTTGCCGACTGCCTTCTTGTTGTCTTTGACATCTTCGAAATCTCCGACCTTCGGGCCCGGGAGGAAGCGGCAGCGCTTGCCGCGTTCGGGGCTCCGGATCGACGGCCATCTGCGGCGCCCGGTCGGGCGTCGCCCGTCAGCCGCGGTGGTACGGCAGCCGGCCGGCCGGCCGGCTCCGATCTGTCAAGTCATGAGCGGAGGCGCGGTCGAGCGGTTGGGCACGAAACCCGACGGCACGGAGGGCGTCCAGGGCCGCTCGCACATCGGAAGACCCGGCCGAAGCTTCGGTCGGTGGGTGGATCCGATGTCACTCGAGACCGGTTCCCCCGGAGCCAGGAGCACCGACGCGACCTCAGCGGCGGTGCGGCTCACCTTGCAGAAGGGAGTCATGCTCATCGGCGAGACGGACTCGCTGCCGGCGACCTGCCAGGACCGCACACCGGCCTCAGGGAGGGGAGAGACCGGGCCGGCGAGCAGGAGGGTTCCGACGACGCCGCACCACACGACCACGGCCACGATACGGCCCATACCGAATCGTTCAGCAACCGCAGTCGAATTGAGCATATGTATGTCCAAGATAGGGGTGCCTCCTGCGGAGGGCGGGCACCCGCGCCCGTAATATGGAAAGAACCGCCCGGTTCCGCGAGGCGGGAGCGGGTTCGGTGCCTAAGGCATGCGCTCCAGCTCCTGCTCGAGCCGGCTGTGCCGGACCCCGTAGGTGAAATAAATAACCAGTCCGATGACGAGCCATACAGTGAACAGAATCCACGTCCTGAGGGGCAGGTTGACCATCAGCCAGAGGCACATGGCCATGCCGACGAACGGCAGCCAGGGCACCAACGGCACGCGGAAGGGCCGATCGCGGTCCGGGTCGGTGCGGCGCAGGACGACGATGCCGAGGGAGACCAGGAAGAACGCGAACAGCGTGCCGATGTTGGTGAGCTCGACCATCTCGTTGATGTTGGCGAACGCCGCCGGCACCGCCACGAACACGCCGGTGAGAATCGTCGTGACGTGCGGCGTCTTGAACCGTGGGTGGACTTTGGCGGCCCACGGGGGCAACAGGCCGTCGCGCGCCATCGAGAAAAAGATACGCGGCTGACCGAGTTGGAACACGAGCAACA
Organism: uncultured Gemmatimonadaceae bacterium; assembly: GCA_964412015.1. Taxonomy (GTDB): domain Bacteria; phylum Gemmatimonadota; class Gemmatimonadetes; order Longimicrobiales; family Gaopeijiaceae; genus SZUA-318. Next base: position 11,381 of record CAYPMO010000019.1, read on the forward strand.
CGGAAGTCATCGCCATCACCGCCCCGAACGCGATCACGCCGGCGATCCAGTCCTGGTGGATGAACGAGATCGCCGCGGCGAGCGGGTCGGCCACCCCGAGCATCTCCCAGGGCATGATCCCCGTGAGCACGAGCGCGATGGCGATGTAGAGGACCGTGCAGATGACGAGCGACCAGAGGATTCCCCGCGGGACGTCCTTCTGGGGGTTGCGGGTCTCCTCCGCCGCCGTGGAGACGGCGTCGAAGCCGATGTAGGCGAAGAAGATGAGAGCGGCGCCCACCGCGATCCCCTTGAAGCCGTTGGGAGCGAACGGCGTCCAGTTCTCCGGCTTCACGAACGCCGCTCCTACGGCCAGGAAGAGCAGGGTCACGCCGATCTTCAGGATCACCATGGCGTTGTTGAACCAAGCGCTCTCGCGGATGCCGATGACGAGCACCACGGTGATCGCGGCGACGATGAAGACGGCGGGGAAGTTGAAAATGAGCGGCACATCCCCGATGCGCGGCGCCGTGGCCAGGGCGTCGGCGGCCTGGTTGACCGCGAAGCCGAGCGTGGATGGGTCCACCGCCGCCGCCACTTCGGCGGCGGCCTGGTGGGCCGTGCGGTAGTCCGTGAGGAGCCACGTGGGAATGTGGATCCCGACGCCCCGGAGCAGCGTGTCGAAGTAGGCCGCCCAACTGATGGCGACGGCCACGTTGCCGATGGCGTACTCGATGATCAGGTCCCAGCCGATGATCCACGCCACGAGCTCGCCCAGCGTCGCGTAGGAGTATGTGTACGCGCTCCCGGCGGCCGGAATCATGGAGGCGAACTCGGCATAGCAGAGCGCCGCGAAACCGCTGGCGACCGACACGATCACGAGCGAGATCACGAGCGCGGGCCCCGCCCCGGGACGCAGGGCGTCCCCCGCGATCGCCGATCCGACGCTGGTGAAGATCCCGGCGCCGACGATCGCGCCGATACCGAGCATCGTCAGCTCGAAAGCGCCGAGCACGCGCTTCAAGTCGGTCTTGTTCGCCTCCGAGGCGAGCAGGTCCACCGACTTGCGTCGGAACAGCTGCTTCACGGCCGGTTTCCTCGGGCGTGGTGTGCGGTCGGATCGAAAGACGGCCCAACATACGGCCGCGCCCCGGCGCCCACAACGCGAGCGACGCGTGCGGGTTACGTTCATTGAACATATGCATATCTGTTCATATACTTCAGCATGTCCCATCCCGCTCGAAGGCGGGCCGCGACCCGCCCCGACGCCGACGACGCGCTCTGCGAGGTCCACCTCATCCACGAGGATGCGGTCCACGCGGCGCTCCGCGGGCGCGCCGGCGATTCCGAGCTCGCCCGCCTGGCCGATACCTTCCGGATCATGGCAAGTCCTTCACGGCTCCGGATCGTCGAGGCGCTGGCCGTCCGGGAGCTGTGCGTGTGTGACCTGGCCGCGATCGTCGGCGTCAGCCAGTCCGCCGTGAGCCACCACCTGCGCCAGCTGCGCCAGATGCGGATCGTCACGTACCGGAAGGCGGGGCGCATGGCCTACTACCGGCTCGACGACGAGCATGTCGCCGAGCTGTTCGCGACCGGACTCGAGCACGTCCGTGAGTGACCGCGTCCGCGGCGCGGCCGTCGCGGAAATGCGCTACCACGTCCCGGACATGGACTGCCCGAGCTGCGTCCGGAAGATCGAGGGGCATCTCGCGAAGGTGGACGGTGTCCTCGGCGTGGAAGGGAGTCCCCTGGCGCGCATCCTCACGGTCCGCCTGGACCCCGCTCTCGCGAGCCGCGTGGGCATCCGGGACGAGGTGGGCCGGCTGGGATACACCGCCCTGGAGCTGCGCGAGCACGCTGCCGCCCCGGCGGGCGCGGGCACATGGCGGAGTCCGATGGCCCGAGTCATGTATGCGTCGGCCGCGCTCTTCGCCGCGGGCCTGCTGCTCCGCCTGCTCGGCGTGACGCCGGAGCTGGTATCGCTCCCGCTGCACGACGTCCATCTGCCCGACCTCTTATACGTGGCCTCGGCCCTGGTCGGCGGAGCCAACTTCTTCGGCAAGGGGCTCCGGGCGATCCGCGCCCTCGCGCTCGACATGAACACCCTGATGACGGTGGCCATCGTGGGCGCGATCGGCATCGGAGACTACGTGGAGGCTGCCGCGATCGCGTTCCTGTTCGCGCTCGCGGAGCTCCTCGAGGCCTACTCGGTGGACCGGGCGCGCGCCTCGGTCGAGACGCTGACGAACCTCGCGCCGGACGTCGCGCGGGCCTCACGCGACGGCCGCGAGGTCCTCGTGCCGGCCGCGAGCCTGGTCCCGGGAGACGTCGTCGTCGTGCGGCCCGGGGAGCGTATCCCGGCGGACGGCTCCGTCGTGGAGGGCTCCTCGGCCGTGGACCAGTCGCCGATCACGGGGGAGTCCCTCCCCGTGGACAAGGCACTGGGCGACGAGGTGTTCTCCGGGACGGTCAACCAGGAAGGACATCTCCGCGTGCGGGTCGCCCGGCCGGCGGCGGCGAGCGCCCTCGCGCGTATCGTGCGCCTCGTCGAGGACGCGGAGACGAACAAGAGCCGCACGGAGCGGTTCGTCGAGCGGTTCGCGCGCTGGTATACGCCGGCCGTCACCCTCGGAGCGGTCCTCGTCGTCGCCGTGCCCACGCTCGTCTTGGGCTCACCATTCCTCCCCTGGTTCCTGCGCGGCCTCACGCTCCTGGTGATCGCCTGTCCGTGCGCGCTCGTGATCTCGACGCCGGTCGCGGTCGTCAGCGCGGTGACCGCGGCCGCGCGCCAGGGCGTGCTCATCAAGGGCGGCCGGCACCTCGAGGCGATGGGAGAGGTGCGGGCCATCGCATTCGACAAGACCGGCACGCTGACGTCCGGCCACCTGCGCGTCACCGCAGTGCATGCGTTCGCGGACCTCTCGGAGGAGGAGGCGCTCGCGCGCGCCGCCGCCGTGGAGTCCCGCTCCGGGCATCCGGTCGCGAAGGCCGTGATGACCGCGGTCGCCTCCCGCGGGCTCACCCTTCCCCGGGAGGTCACCGACTTCACGACGGAGCCGGGCCTGGGCGCCAGGGCTTCGCTGGACGGTGTCCCGCACGCCGTGGGCAGCCCCCGGTTCCTCCGGCTGCGCGAGGGCGCCGCGGGCACTCCGCGTCCGCCGGCCCGCCCGGGTCACACCACGATCGGTCTGGCGCGGTCCGGCCGGATCGTGGCGTGGATCGAGCTGGCCGACGGCCCGCGCCCGGAGGCCAAGGAGGCCGTGGCGCGTCTCCGCGATGCCGGGGTCGGGTGCCTGATCATGCTGACCGGGGACCGTCGGGAAGCGGCGCAGGCGATCGCGCTCGAGTCCGGTGTGCACGAGGTCCTCGCCGAGATGCTGCCCGGGGACAAGGTGCGCGCCATCCGGAGCCTCACCGAGCGCCACGGATCCGTCGCGATGGTCGGGGACGGCGTCAACGACGCGCCCGCCCTGGCGTCGGCCACCGTGGGGATCGTGATGGGGGCCGCTGGAAGCGCGAGCGCCCTCGAGACCGCTGACATCGTGCTCATGGGGGACGACCTCGGCCGGCTGCCCTACCTGTACGCCCTGTCCCGACGCGCTCGCTCGGTCATCCGGCAGAACATCGCGCTGTCCCTGTCGATCAAGGGCGCCCTCGCCGTCGGCGTCCCGTTCGGCGCGGTGCCTCTGGTGGCGGCAGTCCTCCTGGGCGACATGGGCGTGTCGCTCGCGGTCACGCTCAACGCCCTCCGGCTGGGACGGGTCGGCTAGGCCCGCGCGCCACCGCCCCGGTCGTCGTCACACCCTCCGGCACCCGATCGTTCTCCTGGCAGGTTGCGCCACCCCGGCCCGGGAGACGCCATGAGCGCCGTACGCGTCCTTGCCATCACCGGCATCCTTCTCCTGTCCGCGGGCTGCGGCGACGCCCTGGGTCCCGACCCGGAGTTCGCGCCCGCAGTCATCGAGTCGCTTCCCCGTGACCTGAGCGCGCCCGAGCTCACCGTCATCGGAGCGTCCAATGCGTTCTCCATGGATCTCTTGCGGGAAGTGGAGGCGCGCGACGACGAGAGCAACGTGTTCCTGTCGGGGCTCAGCGCGTCCATGGCGCTCGGAATGACCATGAACGGAGCGGTCGGCGCGACGTGGGACTCGATGCGGGTGGCGCTCCGCTTCGGGGATCTGACCGAGGAGGACATCGACGCGTCGTACCGGGACCTCATCGCCCTGCTGCTCGACCTCGACCCGCGGGTGGAGATCGGGATCGCGAACGCGACCTTCGCGGACGACGGATTCCCGGTCGCGCAGGGCTTCCTCGGCCGGATCCGGACGTACTTCGGCGCCGAAGCCCGCACGCTGGACTTCGACGACCCGGCGTCCGTGGGCGTCGTGAACGCGTGGGCGGCCGAGAAGACGCACGACCGGATCCGGGAGATCCTGCGGTCGTGGCCTCCCGATGCGGTGCTGGCGCTCCTGAACGCTCTGTATTTCAAAGGAGACTGGACGGAGCGGTTCGACGCCGCCGAGACGGCGCCCAGGCCCTTCACACTGCCCTCGGGTGAGGTCGTCGAGCGCGACGCCATGTGGAGCCGTGGGGCGCTCCTCCGCGTGGGCCGCGACACCCGGACGGGCGCCACCGTGGGGGAGATCCCGTACGGCGGGCGAGCCTTCGTGATGGACATCGTCATGCCGCCGGAGGGTGGATCGCTCGAGGAGCTCCTGGACGGCCTCGACGACGAGGCCTGGGACCGGTGGATGCGGGCGCTGCCCGGGGACTTCCAGAAGGGCGTCGCGCAGGTCCCCAAGCTCGAGATCGACTACGAGAGGGTTCTGAACGACGAGCTCATCGCCCTGGGGATGGGCGTCGCGTTCGGAAGGGGGCCCGTGCAACCGGACTTCTCGCGTCTCGGCCCGGGGAATCTCGCCATCTCGCTCGTGAAGCAGAAAACCTACGTGCGCGTCGACGAGGAGGGGACGGAAGCGGCGGCCGTCACCGTCGTGGTCGTGGAATTGACTTCGACGCCGTCGGTTCCCACGCTCGTCGTGAACCGGCCTTATCTCTTCGCGATTCGCGAGCGGCTATCCGGAACGGTCCTCTTCCTCGGCACGGTGCGGGACCCGCAGGGGTGAGCGCGCCACCCACCATGCGGCGAGGAAGACGGCCACGCCTGCCGCCATCACCGCGCCGCCGACCCACTGGACCCGAAGCCAGTGGTTGGCGAGGCGCGTAGCGGCCCACGGTGCGTCCTCCGGCCCCGGTTGATAGGTGCGCACCGCCGCGAACCCGAGCCACGCCCGGGCGAACGTCGCGCCGCCGGCGAGGAACAGCACCAGGCCGAGCGCGTCCAGGATGCGGCCGAGCCGCGGAACCCGCTTCACCACGTCGCCTTCTCCCCGAGCGCGGTGGCCGACCGGAGGCCCTGCGCCACGGCCGGAAGAACACCACGCTCCACGTAGATCGGCTGGACGACCTCCTTCAGGGCCGGCAGCTGCCGGTAGAACAGGGCCGCGCCGAGCACGCACACGAGCCCTCCTCCGAACACGGTCCAGGGGGCCCCGACGCGCGAGGCGAGGGCGCCCGCGATCAGGCTGCCGAACGGCGTCACCCCGAGGAACGCCATCCCGTAGAACGCCATCACGCGCCCCCGCATGTCCTCTCGAACGAGCGTCTGGATGACGGTATTGCTGGACGTCAGCTGCACCATGAAGCCGAAGCCCGTCACGACCATGATCGGAATCGAGAGCGGTAGCCACCGTGACAACCCGACGGCCATGAGGCCGAGGCCGAACAGGGCCGAGGCACGGGGGATCCAGCCGCCCAGCCCGATCACCGTATCGCGCGACGCCAGCACGAACGCGCCGACCAGAGCGCCGATCCCGGTCGCGCCCATGAGGAATCCCAACGTATGCGAGTCGCCGTGGAGCGTCTCGGCCGCGATCACCGGCAGCAGCACCGTGTACGGCATCCCCGCGAAGCCCACCAGGGCGAGCAGGAGCAACACCGCACGGATGGGCGCCAACCCGAACGCGTAGCGCAGGCCCTCCTGCAGGTCGTGGAGCACCTTCTCCCTCACGGCCGGCCGCGTCCTGCGCACCATCCGCATGGCCAACAGGGATCCGACGATCGCGACGTACGTGACGCCGTCCACGAAGAAGCACCAGCCCTCTCCGATCGACGCGATGAGCACGCCGGCGACGGAAGGCCCTACCAGACGCGCCGCATTGACCATAGACGAGTTGAGCGCGATCGCGTTCGGTAGGTCGGCCCTGTCCTCCACCATGTCGACGAGGAAGGCCTGCCGGGTGGGCGTATCGAACGCGTTGATGACTCCCTGGAAGGCCTGCAGAGCGATGATATGCCAGACCTGGATCACACCCGGGATGGCCAGCGCCGCCAGCGCGAACGACTGGACCAGGGCGAGCACCTGGGTCGTCAGCAGCACCCGATGGCGATCCAGCCGGTCCACCCAGACGCCGGCGAAGGGGCCGAGGAGGAACGTCGGGATCTGGCCCGCGAACCCCACGACGCCGAGCAGGACGGCCGAGTGGGTCAGGCGCCACGTCAGCCAGCTCACCGCCAGGCGGGTGATCCACGTCCCGAGGAGCGAGAGGCTCTGGCCTCCGAAGAAGAGCCGGTAGTTCCGGTGCCTCAGGGCCCTGAGTAGGCCCAGGCGTTTCGCGGTCGGCGCGGCGGACGACGAGTCAGCGTTCAACCGATCTCCTCGAAGCGCTCGGTGCCGACGTCGCATCGCGCACGTCCAGCGCGATGGTGGAGTCGAGGACGGACCGGCGTATCATCCTCGGATTGTCGCAAGGTCGACGCTGACACGGAAGGGCGCGAGCGTCGCTCCCCCCTATCCACGTGGCCGATTTCCTCACGATCCCCCAAACTCAACGAGATCGCCCGTTCGGGGGTCCCTGGGTAGCCTCCTCCGTGCCCCTTGGAAGCTCGGCACCCGATACGCTTAGCGGAGAATCCGTCATGAACCTCGCCTGCTCCTCACGACTCGGACCCTGCCGCGCCGGCATCGCCGTCGTGGCCATCGCCCTCCTCTCGGTGAGCCCCTCCTCGGTGATGGCGCAGCGGGTTCCCGTCACCTTCGACGACTACCACGGATACGACGGCACCATCGAGTACGTCCGCCGGGTGGCCAGAGCGTATCCGGGCATCACCGAGCTCCTGGAGATCGGGCGCTCCAACCAGGGCCGGTCGATCTACGTGCTGGTGATCTCCCGCATGGACAACGGCACCACGATCAACCGGCACGTGGCGCTGGAGCACCCGCGGGCCGAAGGGGTGGACAACGTCACCCCCATGGAGTCCTACCAGGGCAAGCCGGGGCTCTGGATCGACGGCGGCACCCACGGCAACGAGTACACGGGCACCGAGGTGGCCCTGTACATCATCGACAAGCTCGTCGGCGGATACGGCAACGACGACGAGATCACGGGCCTCGTCGACGACAACGTCTTCTACGTTTGCCCCATTGTGAACCCCGACGGCGTCTACAACTCCGTGCAGCGGGGCATCAGCCAGCGGCAGAACTCCATGGAGGTGGACGACGACGGGGACGGCCAGGTCAACGAGGACGGTCCCGACGACCTGAACGGGGATGGGAAAATCACCAGCTTCCGCTATCTGGACCCCGAAGGGCAGTACGTCATCGATCCCCAGGACCCCCGGAACATGATCCGGTTGGGCGAGGACGAAGTGACGGATCTGCCGCGCTACTCCGTGGTGCGAGAGGACCGGGACAACGACGGCGACGGGAAGCGGGGAGAGGACGGGGAATGGGGCATCGACGTGAACCGGAACTTCCCCGAGGGCTGGACCGACGACGCGCTCGAGCAGCGTGGCAGCGGATACTATCCCTCCTCCGCTCCGGAATCCCACGCGATCCTCGAGTTCTTCACCAACCACACCGAGATTCTCATGGTGCAGTCCTTCCACACGTCGGGAGGCTACACCTATCGGCCGTTCGCTCGCTGGCCCGACCGTCAGATCCACCCCAAGGACCTGGCGGTCTTCGACAGCATCATGCGGCCCCGCTACGTCGCGCTCCACCCCGACGAGAAGGACCCGGCGCGCCTCTGGCGGGCTCCCTACCGGGGAGACCGGCCCTACGGCTACGGGATCTTCATCGACTGGGCCTACGCGCAGTTCGGGGCCTATGCCATGACCACCGAGCTCTGGAGCTGGAGCCGCGACACCCGGGGGCTGCCGGGCTACGGCGGGGAGGATGACCGGGCCGTGTGGAACCGGGCGCTGCTGGACTACCAGGAGACGGCCTTCGACGGCAGGATCTTCGTCCCCTGGCGTCGCTACGACCACCCGGACCTGGGTCCAGGGGAGATCGGAGGGTGGATCTCCACCTACGTCGGTGGGAACGCCCTTCCCGGTCCCTCCCTGGAGCACGTGGCCGACGTCCACTGGCAGTTCGAGCTCTTCAAGGCCGGGCTCCTGCCCAAGCTGGCGATCACCGAAGCCACCGCCGAGACGCTGAGCACCAGCGGGGGGACGCGCGTCGTGAAGGTCACGGCCAAGGTGGAGAACACCGGCCCCCTGCCCACCCACGTGGCTCGGGGAACCGAGCTGGCGGGAAACAGGCAGGACGCGATCTGGCTCATCGGAGACCGGGACCGCGTGAAGTTCCTCCAGGGCGGCGCCTGGCAGGCCCTCGGCACCATCGACGGCGCCATGGAGATCCCGGGCTACGAGCCGGAACGCCCCCGAGGCGGAAGTCAGGCCCAGCAGATGCCGGCGAACATCCCGGCGGAGTACCGCCAGGCCTGGCTGCAGCAGTACGGCGGAGGAGACGCACAGGCCCAATCCGGGAACACCCGGGAGGTGACCTGGCTCGTGGCCCTCGAGGGGAATCCCTCCCTCGAGCTCGTCCTGACGTCCCAGAAGGGTGGCACCCACGTTCGCGAGCTCTCGGTTCGCTGAAGAGAGAGGAGACGACCATGCGCGCAGCAAAGAGATTCCAGGTCCTGCCGGCATGCCTCCTCGCCGTCTTCCTGACGGTGGCGGGAGCCGGGACGGCGACGGCCCAGGCGAAGCTCCAGCAGAGTCCGGGCGGATACCACGGGGAGCTGGACTTCCCCATCGACTGGAAGCGGTACTACTCGTATGCCGAGTGGACCGAGATCATTCACGACATCCAGGCCCAATATTCCCAGCTCGCCGACATCGAGAGTATCGGCAAGAGCCGGATGGGCCGGGACCAGTACCTCCTCACGATCACGGCCAAGTCCACCGGGGCCCACGACACCAAGCCCGCCATGTGGGTGGACGGCGCCATCCACGGGAACGAGGTCAACGGCATCACGTGCTCCCTGTACGTGATCTGGTACCTCCTCACGCGCTACGACTACGACCCCTTCGTCCACGACCTGGTGGACAACACCACGTTCTACATCCTCCCGGGGTTCAACGTGGACGCCAACGATTCCTTCGTCCGCTTCCCCAACACCCCCAACAACCCGCGGGAACCCTACCGCCCGGAGGACAACGACGGGGACGGCCTCTACGACGAGGACCAGACGGAGGACGTGGACGGCGACGGCGAGCTGTCCATGATGTACGCGGAGGATCCCGAAGGCCCCTTCAAGCTCTCGGCGGACGGACGCCGGTTCGTGGAAGTCGTCGACGAGAGGGAAGCCGTCCAGCGCTTCCGCAGGATCGGGGCCGAGGGATTCGACAACGACGGCGACGGGCGCATCAACGAGGACGACATCGGCGGACCGGACCCGAACCGGAACTTCGGCTACGGCTGGACGCTGAGCGCCGGTTGGCCCTACCCGATGTCGGAGCCCGAGACCCGGAACGCGTGGGAGTTCCAGCGGACGCACCCCAACATCTTCGCCACCTTCCATTACCACAACACGGGCCGCCTCATCATGTTCGCGGCCCCCAACGCGGCGCCGGCCGGCGCCCAGGCCCAGGCGCGGCCCGGAGGCGGTCGTCCGGGCCAGACGACGGTGGCGGACCGCCTGGCCCAGATGCGGGAGGAGAACAAGTACGCCCAGCTCTTCGACCGGCAGGTGCTGCCGCAGTACCAGCACGACATGGACGTGCAGACCAAGATCGTGACCGCCGGCGCCCGACTACTCAAGGACTACCGCCCCACGTTCAGCGGCCTCTCGGGGCAACATCAGGCCACCTCGTACGGAATGCTGGGGGCCTACGCCTACCTCATCGAGCTCTGGGGCGCTCCCGCGTTCGCCGCCGACATCAACGAGGATGGCCGGGTGGACGAAGATGAGACCATGCTCTGGATCGACATGGAGCTCCATGGGGAAGGGTGGGTGATGCCCCACGAGGCGAGTCACCCGGACCTGGGCCGGATCTGGATCGGAGGCACCCAGAAGAAGCACACGGTCCGGACACCACCGGCCCGCTATATCGAGGAGGAGGCCCAGAAGAACGCCGACTTCGTCCTGTACTGCGCGAGCCAGTTCCCCAAGGTGGAGATCGACCGCGTCCGGGTCTCGCCGGAGGCCGGCAATCTCTACTGGGTAGACGTCACCGTGAAGAACGACCGGATCTATCCGACGTCATCGGATCGGGACAACGAGCTGGGCACCGCGGTGCCGGACAAGCTGCTGTTCCGGTCGGGAGGTGGTGTCCAGCTGGTGGCCATCCCCAAAGCGTCGACGCAGATCGATCCCGCCAACCCCATGGGCGCCAGCACCGGGGTAGGCGAGGCGACCCATGAGTTCCGCCTCAGGGGCGAGGACTCCCAGACCTTCCGGTACCTGGTGCAGGGGTCCGAGAGCGGGTGGGTGGAATTCCAGGTGGAGAGCTTCCACGGAGGGACCGCCAGCCGCCGGATCACGCTGAGGGAAGGGATGTAGCGGGATGACGGAGGGATCGGGGAGCGGGCCGGCCCAGGCGGCCGGCTCCTCCCCACCCCGCAGGCCCTCCCTGGGCGAGGCTCTGGTTCCTCTCCTCGCGATGGCGGCGCTGCTGGGATTCGGCTATGGGTGGCTCGGCTACCCGGTCGAGGTCCTCCTCCTGGCCGCCGCCGCCGTGGCCGGGGCGGTGGCCTTCCGGCTGGGGTATCGCTGGAAGGACATGGAAGCGGGCATCGTGGCGGCGATCGACAAGGGCATGCCCGCCATGTGATCGTCGGGCCTCGCCCCCCTACATGCTGATCTGGTAAGGAAACCAGCTCGCGACCGGCTTGCCCGCCTGGATCGCGGGGCGGAACACCCATTCCGCCGCTTCACGCACCAGGCGCTGGTTGAACCCGCGGTCGCGCGTGGGCGGGTTGAGACGGGTGGAGTCGGGAACGACCCTGCCGTTCTCGTCCACGAAGACCCACACCTCCACGGTCGTTCCCTTGAGGCTCCGGTTGGAGGGCGGGATGATCATCCCGCGCGGAACCGGCGGCTGGAGGCGGTAGCGGCCTTCGGCGGCGTTCCCGCCGTCCCCGCGGCCCGTGCCCGGCCCGACGGCTCCCCCCGTGCCCGTGCCGGCCCCCCCCGTCCCCGTCCCCTCGCCCGGTCGGGCGGCCAGCACCGTTCTGGGGTCGAGGAGCGGCTCTTCCTCGATCACCACCTGCTCCACCTCGACCTCCACGGACAGGGGAGGCGGAGGAGAGGTGATCGGACGGTACGTCGGGAAGCTCAGGTTCATCGCGTGCATGGAGCCGCCGCCCGCGGCACGCGGGCTGTTCGCCCGGGGCCCGGCGGCGGCGAAGGGGGACGGAGGGAGCACCGAGCCGCGCCACCCCACGAACACAGCGACGTGCAGCAGCACCGACACGAGGAGCCCGGTGGCCCAGAACTTCCGCTCCAGCCGCCTCCGCTCGCTCGCCTCGAGATGGTATCGCTGCTCGGACATGCTGCTCGCGTTCGGGTGCCCCGTCGGCCGCTCGGCCCGCGCCTGTCCCTACCTCCCCTGGCACGGACGCGTTTCATACACCGCGAGACCAGAAAGGATGTCGGGACTCCCGAAGGGACGGATGGCGCGTCGCGGTGATGAGCCGGGCGGACCCCGTCCGGGCGCCGCGGACCGGACGAGGGCCGCTCATCGCGGGAGGGCGTTGCCCGGGGCGGGGCCGCCGGTGAACTTCGGGGCGCATGGCCGAGATCATCCCCCGCCCCGCCGTTCCCGCACGCACGCGCGCGCGCGCGTTCTACGAATTGACGAAGCCCGGCATCGCCGGATACGTGGTGGTGACGACGGGGGTGAGCGCCTTCGTCGCGTCCGGGGCCGCGCTGCCACTCGCCACCGCGCTGCACGTCATGGCGGGGACGGGCCTCGCGACCGCGGGTGCGCTCGCGCTGAACCAGTATGCGGAGCGGGACATCGACGCGCGCATGCGGCGCACACGGTTCCGCCCCCTGCCGACGGGACGGCTCGACGCCACCACCGCGTTCATCTTCGGATCCGCGCTGCTCATGGGCGGCGTGCTCTATCTGGCCGTGGCCGTCGGGGCCCTGCCCGCGCTCCTCACGATCCTCTCGGCCGCAGCCTATCACGGAGCGTACACGCCCCTGAAGAAGCGCTCCTCCCTCGCCACGCTCGCCGGTGGCGTGCCCGGGGCGACACCCACGCTCATCGGCTGGACGGCGGTCACGGGCAGGCTGGATGCCGGGTCCCTCGGGCTCTTCGCGATCGCCTACGCATGGCAGATCCCCCACGTGCTCGGCCTCGCCTGGATGCTGCGCGAGGACTACGAGCGCGTGGGGTTCAAGCTGATCCCGCCCCACGACGCCGCCGGCAAGGTCATCGGACGGCACATCACGGGGTGGCTCGTCGCGCTCGTCCCCCTGAGCGGGGTTCCCTACTGGCTCGGCTACACCGGCAAGGGGTATTTCTGGGGAGCCCTCGTCGCCAGCTTGTGCTTCCTGGGTGTCGGCGTGGGTGCCGCGCGCGATCTGACCGACCGCGCGGCCCGAAAGGTGTTCTTCGGGTCGCTCCTCTACCACCCGGTCCTCCTCGGCCTCATGCTCGTGGACACAGTCCGATCCTGACCATGGAGGTTCTCCAGTGCGCCCCGCTATCCTCTTCGCAGCCTGTCTCGCCCTCGTCCCCGCACACACCATGAGCCAGAACGCGGCGGCGCGCCCACGGGCGCGCGACATCGGCCTCGTCGTCGGGGTCTTCCAGCCGGGACCGAACAATGCCATCACCGACGTGGAGGGCGTGCGCGTCGGGCACACCACCGTGATCGAGGGTGACGACATCCGCACCGGCGTCACCGCGATCCTCCCGCACGGGGGCAACCCGTACCTGAGCCGCGTGCCCGCCGCGATCTACGTCGGGAACGGATTCGGGAAGCTCGCCGGTGTCACCCAGGTGCGTGAGCTGGGAGAGATCGAAACGCCCATCCTCCTGACGTGCACGCTCTGCGTCTGGAAGGCCGCCGACGCGATGGTGGCTTGGCTGCTCGACCAGGACGGCATGGAGCGCGTGCGCTCGATCAATCCGATCGTGGGCGAGACCAACGACGGTGGCCTCAACGACATCCGCGCCCGCCCCATCCGGCCCGAGCACGTGGTCGCGGCGCTCGAGTCGGCGAGCGGGGGCCCGGTGGAAGAAGGAGCGGTGGGCGCCGGCACGGGGACGTCGGCGTTCGGGTGGAAAGGGGGGATCGGCACAAGCTCCCGCGTGCTGCCCGAGGCGCTCGGCGGGTACACCGTCGGCGTCCTCGTGCAGTCGAACTTCGGGGGGATCCTCCAGATGGGCGGAGCCCCCGTGGGGATCGAGCTCGGCCAGTACTCGTTCTCCGGGCAGGTGCGCCGCGACCAGGCCGGCCCGCCGGCCTCCGGCCGCGACGAGCCGGTCGCGCCGTGGGATCCCGCCACCGACGCGCAGGAGTGGGGCTCGATCATGATGGTGGCCGCCACCGACGCGCCGATCTCCGACCGGAACCTCGAGCGGTTGGCCAAGCGCGTGGTCATGGGCCTGGCACGCACGGGCTCGTACGCCGGCAACGGGTCGGGTGACTACGTCATCGCGTTCTCGACGGCCAACGGGGTACGGCGGGGCACCACGCCCTCGCTGATCCGCGTGGACGACCTGCACAACCAGCAGATGAGTGGTCTCTTCGAGGCCGCGGTGGAGGCGACCGAGGAGGCCATCTACAACTCCCTCCTCAAGGCGGTGACGGTGAGCGGGAACGGTCGGACCGTGGAGGCCCTCCCGCTGGAGCGAACGCTGGAGATCCTGCGGCGCTACGGGGCGATCCGTTGAGGCCGACGTCCAGCCCGCATCGGCTGCGCCCTGTCTCGGCCTGCCTACTGGTATCCGCCGTCCTCCTCGCTCCCGCCCACACACGGGCGCAAACCAGGCCGTTCCCGTACACGCTGGGAACCCAGGACCTGGTGATCCTCCCCGCCGGGCTCGGGCTCTTCGCGCTGGGCGGGTCTCTGGCCGATGGACGGCGCCCCGTCACGCTCGAGGAAGTCACCGCCCTCCGCTCCGACGACGTCAACGGGTTCGACCGCCGCGCGACCCGCTACTGGTCCCCGGAGTGGGGCGATCGGAGCGACCGGTACCGTGACGCCCTGATCGTATCGTCGGTCGCCCTGCTGTTCGTGCCCGAGCTCGCGCGCGGGCGGCTGACCGGCGCGGCGACCGTCGGCGTGATGCTCGCCGAGTCCTACTTCCTGTTGAGCGGCACCACGCACGCCGTCAAAGGCCTGGTCGGGCGCAGGCGCCCCTATCTCTACAACGCCTCGATGAGCCCCCAGGAGAGACTCGGGGTCACGGATCCGGACGACAACGACGCGGTGCTGTCGTTCTTCTCGGGGCACTCCGCCGCGGCCTTCACCCTGGCGACATTGACGTCGCAGGTGTTCACCGACGTCCACGGGCGATCCACGCTCTCGACCCTGGTGTGGGCGACGAGCCTGTCGGCGGCGGCGCTCACCGCGTACGCCCGGGTCCGGGCCGGCATGCACTACCCCTCGGACGTCCTGGCCGGCGCGGTGGTGGGCGGCGCGATCGGAGTCCTGGTGCCGAAGCTCCACAGGAGGGGCGCGTCGGACCGTGTCGCGCTGATCGCCGGCCCCGATCGAGTGGGTCTGCGGGTGCGGGTGGGCGCACGGGCGGCCCGATCCGATCCGCCGCCGATTCCGCCAGCCGTACCGCGGGTCAGCGCTCGGGCTCGTCCGCCTGCACGTCGCGGCCCTCTACGAGCCCACCGAGCCCCACGGCGTCCAGGAGCTTGAGGGCATTCCGGGTCGTGGCCAGCCCCGGGCGGAGCCGGTAGTCGAACGTGAGACGGACGTGGCCGTTCTCGTGCACCACGGACTCCCGGAAGTGCACGGCGACGGCAGCGTCGTCCAGGTCGGGTCCCTGGGCCAACGCGAGATCGTGTGTGCTCACCGCGCCGATCGCGTCCCGGGCCAACAGGTGGCGGATCACGGCCCGGGCCGCCACGCGCCGCTCGGCCGTGTTCGTGCCGTGCAGGAGCTCGTCCAGCAGATAGAGCACAGGGCCACGGTCGCGGCCCGGCTCGTCCCCGTCACGCACGATGTCCCGGATGCGTAGCAGCTCGGCCATGAAGAGGCTCACGCCTTCGGACAGTGAGTCATCCACCCGCATGCTGGTGCGCACCCGCACCGTCGGAACGCTCAGCGCGTCGGCGCATACCGGGGCACCGGCGGTGGCCAGGACGACGTTCGCGCCGATGGCCCGGAGCAGCGTGCTCTTCCCCGACATATTGGAGCCGGTGACCAGGAGGAACGTGCTGGGCGGGCCGACCTCCACATCGTTGCGGACGCAGGCGTCCGGAACGAGGAGGGGATGTCCGAGCGCGGCCGCGCGGATCACCGGAGCGTCGGCCGAAGTGGGATACGTCCAGTCGGGGTGGTCATGGGCGATCGCGGCCAGGGCCGCCAGCGCTTCCCAGGTCGCCAACGCCTCCAGCCACTCCCGCACGGCCCGCCCGGAGGCGCCGCGCCATCGGTCCAGCACCCAAGCCAGGTGGAAATCCACGAGGAGCGCCGCGGCCAACGGGACGTAGAAGATGTTCCGCCGGCTCTGAGCCGTGTCCAGCAGACGGGCCAGGTCGTGGAGCCGTACCGACGCCGCCTCGCCTCCGGTCCCCAGCGACCCTGCCAGCTCACGGAGCAACGGAGCCACCGGGTCTTCCCGCTCGAGCATGCGGAGCTGAGGCACGTACGCCGCGAGGAGGGCCGCTCCATCCTCGGCCAGGATGAAATCCGCGTGAAGGCGGCGCCAGTGCCTGCGCAGCAGCTCGGCCTGGGCCACCGCGGGCAGGAGCCACCAGGCCGAAAGCCCCCACACGAGATCCCCGACCACGAGCACCGTCAGCGCGAGCGGCAGGACGACGACGGACGCGCGGAGCACGGGGTGGGCCAGCAGCCACGGTGCGCCCTCGGCCCACTCCAGGAAGCGGTCCGTGCCGGGCGGATCCGACGCTCCGTGGAGCCGCCCGTGGGCGGCCAGCGCATGACGCAGCTCCCTCTTGGGAGCCAGCTCACGGACCGCCTCCCGACGTCGCGCCACCTCGGGGCCCGGGCCCGGAGCCAGCAGCCAGTCGCGGAGCCGCGCACGGCCACGCTCCGACGTCACGGGCCCGGCCAGCCGTGTCAGGGAGGCCTCGCCCACGATGTCCAGGTCCCGGCCGTACGGGTGGTCGGCCGGCACGTCCTCGTGGCCAGCCTCCTCCGGAGGGAGCGCGGCCGCCAGGTCCGTCCATCTCCGATCCAGCCGGAGGATCCCTTCGGCCGACAGGCCACGGGTCACCTCCTGCCATCGGATGCGTCCACGCACGCGTCGGTGCGCCGCCACCTCGCCGACGAACACGACGGCGAGGAGCGTGGCCAGGGCGGACGCCACCCACACGGCCCGTCCTTCCGTCACGTCCGCCATCAGGAGGGCGGTCGCCCCGGAGAGGAAGGTCACAACGCGAGCGGTGGAGAGGCGCGCCGACGCGCTACGGAGGCCCGTCAGCGTGGCGTCGCACGCGGCGATGTCCGCTTCGTACGCTCCGCGTGGGTCCGCCTGGTCGCGCATCCGCGTCCGGCTTCCCTTCAGCGGGGAGGCAGCGAGCGCACGACCTCGCCGAGCTCGCCCAGCACGCCCTCGAGGTCCTCTTCCGTGTGGTCTCCCATGTGCCCGATCCGGAACGTGGTGTTCTTGACCTTGCCGTGCCCGCCGCCGATCACCCACCCGCGCGCCGCCATCGCCTTCACGATCGTACCCGGATCCACGCCGGACGGCACCGCCACCGCCGTCACCGTGGGCGAGCGGAACCCTTCGGCGGCCAGGACCCGCAGCTCCACGCCGGTCGCCCGGGCCGTCTCCTCCACCCACCGCCACATGAGCCTCGCCATCCCCGCGTGCCGCGCCCAGCGGGCCTCCATGCCCTCGGCCCGGATCCCGGGAAGCTGTGCCTGGAGCGCATACAGAAGGGTCAGCGCCGGCGTGTTGGGCGTCTGGAGCGTCTCGAGGTCGCTCGCGTGGGCGAGCAGATCGAAGTACACCCCACGGCCCGGGGTCCCCGCGGCCCGCTCCATCAGGCGATCGGAGGCGACGCCGAAGGCGAGCCCCGGCGGAAGGGCGAGCGCCTTCTGAGAGCCCGTGAGCACGAAGTCGAGCCCCCACGCGTCCGTGTGGAGCTCGGCCCCGCCCACGCCGCTGACCGAATCCACCAGCACCAACGCGTCGGACTCCTCCCGCACGGCCGTCGCGATCTCCGCCACGCGGTTGAGCGCGCCCGTGGACGTCTCGGAGTGGACCACCGTGACCGCCTCGTAGCGCCGTTCGCGGAGGGCGGCGCGCACCGCGTCGGGGTCGTGCCCTTCCCCCGGAGGAACCTCGATGCGGTCCACCGCTCGCCCGCATGCCTCTCCGATCACGGCGAAGCGCTCGCTGAACGTACCGTTCACGAGCGCGAGCACCCACCCCACACCGCTGTTCCGGATCGCGGCCTCCATGAGGCCGGTAGCGGAAGAGGTGGACACGAACACGGGCCGGCGCGTGCGGAACACCTCGCGCAGTCCTTCCTGCACCTCCCTCATCAGCGCCTGGAAGCCCGCACCACGGTGGGCGACCATCGGTCGCGCCTGGGCCTCGAGCACCTCGGCGCGCACCTCGGTCGGACCCGGCAGGAAGAACCGTCCGACGACCGGGTCCCTCACCGCCACGCGTCTTTCCAGCGCCTGTAGCACACCGTCACGATGCCGGCCCGCTGCAGCACGTCCAGGCCCCCGGAGTCGCGGTACGGCTCCCGGTAGAAGACGTGACTCACGTAGGCCTGCACCATCAGCTTCGCGCACATGACGCACGGGCTGGCGGTGACGAACACCACCTTGTCCCGCACGTCGCCGGGCGCCTTGACGAGCGCGTTCATCTCCGAGTGGATGCAGCCGCAGTTGCCCGCCTCGTCCGAGTCGCAGCGGTTGGGGAAGCCGCGCGCGTTGCCGTTGTAGCCGATGGCCAGGACGCGCTCCAGATGTGTGTCGGTGATCACGGTTCCGACCTGGAGGCGAGAGCACGTGCTCCGCTTGGCCAGCTCCTCCGCCATGCGCATGTAGACCTCGTACAGCGGAGGCCGCGTGGTCGGCTCGAGCGACGACGTCACGAAGTCGTCGGGGACTTCCACCACGTTGAGAAAATGCGTGTTCTCGGGAACACCGTCCTTGAAGATGAGGGGCATGGCTTTCTCGGTTGAGTGTCCGTTCCTGACCGCGTCGCGATCCGGGCACCGGAAGATCGGGCCCGGCCTCCCGGGGGGTCAAATTCGTGACCGGGGCGGACCGTGCCGTCAGGGCTCGAAGTCCGGATCTTCCTTCCAGATCTCGGCCAGGTCGTCGAACTCGGGCTTCTCCTTCAGCTTCTCGCCGTCGGTCGTGCGGCCGACGAGAAAGCGGACCCTGCCCCGCGGCGTGTCCCGGACCTCCTCCGTCCGGACGAGCGTGAGCCGCTTCCACTCCGAATACCGGAGTCCAAACGTGGAGCTGTGGCGCAGCAGCCAATCCGCCAGACGCGGCGCCGCCTCGGACGTGGACAGCATCGTGAAGCGAAGGGCGGGACGGCTCTTCTTTCCGACGACCGGCGTGATCCAGGAGTCGAGGGCGCCGAGCTCCAGGCTGCGCTGGATCATCCAACCGCTCCGCTCCCCCGTCTGGTCGTCGACGTTGCACTCGATCTCCACGATCGAGCCGCTCTCGAACGGCAGGCCCTCGATGGCGCCCGGGCGGCCTTCCCCCTCCAACACGACCACGCGGAACACGTTCGGGCGCGAGCCGAGATCGAGCGTGCCCGCTCCGAAACCCTGCACCCGCACCACGCCCTCCGGCCAGTCGGCGTGGAACGCCGGCTCGAGAGCCTTGAGGATCGCGAGCCCCGTGGGCGTCGAGAGCTCCACGTCGGCGAGGCCGATGTCCGCAGGGACCGGCGCCACGGGCATGCCCTCCGCCAGGTGCCCCGAGGCCGGCGGGGGCACGGGATAGGCCCCGTGGCGGGTGCGTACCGTCCCCCTGCCCAACCGCACCGGCGACGCCACGACCCGGTCCGCGGCGGTCTCCGCGACACATAGCCCGGCAAGGGCCACGTCCACCACGGAATCGACGTCTCCCACCTCGTGGAACGTCACCTGGTCGAGCGCGCAGCCGTGCGCGCGGGCCTCGGCTTCCGCGAGGAGCCGGTAGACCTTCCGTGCGAAGGCTTTGGCGGCCGCCGGAAGATCCGAGGCCTCGAGGAGCCCGTCGAGGACGGGGTAATGCGTATGTGCATGCCGATGGCCCCGCTCGTGGCCCTCCACGAGCACCCGCAGGTGGGTGGCCGCGAGCTCCGCGCGGTGGACGCGGGAGATCTCCACGCTCACCTCGGGCAGGCCGAGCAGCGCGGGCACCCCGCAGGCCCTCTCCGCTTCCAGCAGGCCGGCGTCCACGAAGGCCGCCGCGAACATGTCGCCGGCGACGCCGGACACGCTCTCGAGGTAGAGCGTCCTCACCGCGCTTCTTCCGGAACGCGGGCGGCCGAGCAAACCGCCCGCACCACGCGCGCCGCCGCCACGCCGGCGGAGAACCCGTTGTCGATGTTGGCCACCGTCAGCCCGGGGGCGCAGGAGTTCAGCATCGCGAGCAGCGGAGCTACCCCGCCGAAGCTCGCGCCGTATCCGACCGACGTGGGAACACCGAACACCGGACAGGACACGAGCCCCGCGACCACGCTCGGAAGCGCGCCCTCCATCCCCGCGACCACGACGAGGGCGGACGCCCTCTGGAGGTCGGGGACGTGCCGGAGCAGGCGGTGGAGCCCCGAGACACCGACGTCGTACCAGGCGCGCGTCGGCACCGCCATGGCAGCACACGCCTCCACGGCCTCCTCGGCGACGCCCAGGTCGGAGGTGCCGGCCGCCACGACTCCGACGAACGGCTCCTCGTCCGCCGCTGTCCCCACGCCCGGAGGATTCACGAGGCAGGTCCGCGCCCGTGCGTTGATCCGGGATGACGGAAACGTGGCACCGAGCAACGCCTGATCGTCCGGGCGCAGGCGGGTCACCAGGATCGGTTGGCCGCCCTTCTCCAGCCGCTGCACGATCTCGACGATCTCCTCGACGGCCTTGCCCTCCCCGTACACGACCTCGGGGAGGCCCTGTCGGAGCTCGCGATGATGGTCCAGGTCCGCGAACGGGAGCTGTTCGGTCCGGAAGGGACCCGCGCGCAGGACGTCCACCGCCTCCCCGACGGTGATCTCCCCCCGCTGGAGCCGGGTGAGGAGCCCGGCCAACTCGTCCCGGTTCATGGCGTGCCGCCCCCGGTCCGGTAGCCGCCGAGATCCAGCGTGACCCAACGGTATCCCCGGGCCTCGCCCTCCCTCTCGAGCTCGATCCGGCAGGCCAGGACCCGCTCCATGGCCGCCGGGTCCACCTCGATCCGGAAGAACGACGCACTCCCCGCCTCGCAGATCCTGGCCCTGCACGCCGCGACACCATGCCGGCGCAGGATCGCCTCCATCGCGGCGACGTCCGCGAGCTTTCGCCGATCCACGGCAATCCCCGTCATGATGCGCGAGCTGAGGCACGGGCTCGCGGGCTTCTCGGACAGCGGCAGGCCGTGCTCCCGCATGAGCGCCCGGATCTCGCGTTTCTCGATCCCCACGTCGGACAGCGGGGCCTGGACGTCCGCCTCCGCGGCGGCCCGGTGCCCCGGGCGAAGGTCGTTCCGGTCCGACGCGGTGTACCCATACAGGACCCACGCGAGTCCCCGCTCCGACGCCACCCGGCGCGCCAGACGGAAGAGGTCGCGCTTGCAGTAATAGCAGCGTTCCGGGTCGTTCCTGCGGTATTCCTCGGAGTCCACCTCGCGGCTTTCGACGCACAGATGCTCGACGCCCAGGAGGGCGGCGAACGCGCGCGCATCCTCGAGGTCGAGCTCCGGCGTGCTCGCGCTCACGGTGGTGAGCGCGACGAGTCGCCCGGTGCCGCCCGACACTCGCGAGGCCGCCCACACCAGGAACGCGCTGTCCACGCCACCCGAGAACGCGACGAGGGCTCCCTCCTCCACGTAGCGCCGGAGAACGCGGTCGAGCTCCGCGAGCTTCTCCGCGGGCGAGCGGCCGTCGGCCGCCGGGCCGCGCGCGGTGCCGACGGAGACGTCGGCCAGGACGGGGAGCTCGACTCGCTGCATCGGACCTACGGGCACGCTGGAGGGAACCAGGTTCGTGGGTGTCGTCTTTTCCATCCCGGTCGGGAGGACCAATATTGGCCTCTGCGTCAGGCCGCGTGCAATGACCCCCGTCGGAGTCCCGCGCCCGATGACCACCAACGCAGGCCCCGAGTATCGCGCGGCAGAGGCCCGCTTCAGGGAGGCCGTGACGCCCGAGGAGAAGCTCGCCGCGCTCGAAGACATGCTCCGGCTCGTGCCGAAGCACAAGGGCACGGAGAAGCTCTGCGCCGACCTCAAGAGCAGGATCTCGAAGCTCCGGCAGGCACCGGCGCGCAAGGGCGCCTCCCGCGGCCCGAGCCACCGGATCGTGCACGAGGGGGCGGGACAGGTCGCACTCGTGGGCCCTCCGAACTCGGGCAAGTCCACGTTGGTATCGCGGCTGACGAACGCGAGCCCGGAGGTGGCGCCCTATCCGATGACCACACTCCAGGCCACGCCGGGCATGATGCCCTTCGAGGACATCGCGTTCCAGTTGGTGGATCTCCCGCCGCTGTGCGTCGAGCACGTCGAGCCGTGGGTGTACGACATCGCCCGTGGGGCCGACTTGATGTGGCTCGTTCTGTCGCTGGACGGCGCGCTGGATGGGCTCGACGATCTGCTCGCGCTCCTGGCCGCCAAGGCGATCGCGCCGCTGCCCGCCGGGAGGGCCGGCCCTGCGGACCGCCGTCCCGGATGGATCTACAAGCCCGGGCTGCTCGTGATCACCGGCATGGACGACGAGGGCGCCCCCGGTGACCTGCTCGCGCTCGACGAGCTGCTGGAGGGCACGTGGCCGATGGTCGGGGTCTCGGGCCTGACCGGAGCGGGCAAGGACGAGCTCGGAGCCCGGACGTTCGACGCGTTGGACATCATCAGGGTCTACAGCAAGGAGCCGGGCAAGCCCGCCGATCTCGGACGGCCTTTCACGCTTCCGCGCGGCGCGACCGTGGACGACCTCGCATCCAAGATCCACAAGGAGGTCGCCGCCGCGCTGAAGTACGCGCGCGTGTGGGGCCCGAGCGTCCATGACGGGCAATCCGTGCATGGCGGACACGTCCTCCGGGAAGGTGACGTGGTGGAGCTCCACCGGGCGTAGCGGCCGCGGTCATAAGGGGGCGCCCCCGACTCGCTACGCCGGCTGCAGCGCCTGCTTCGCGGCCTTCTTCCGGAGGCTGGCGTCGAGCACCCGCTTGCGGAGCCGGATGGCGTCGGGCGTGACTTCGATGAGCTCGTCGTCCTGGATGAACTCGAGCGCGAGCTCGAGCGTGATCGGGCGCGGCGTCTCGAGCTTGATGTTCTCGTCCGACGCCGTGGTGCGCATGTTCGTGAGCTTCTTCTCCTTGCTCACGTTCACGTCCATGTCGTCGGTGCGGACGTTCTCGCCCACGATCATCCCCGCGTACACGGAGTCGCCGGGGCTCACGAACATCGTCGCGCGTTCCTGGAGGTTGAAGAGCGCGAAGCCGACGGCCACCCCCTCGCGGTCGGCCACGAGCACCCCGCGTGAGCGCCCCCGGAGCGGCCCCACCCACGGGCCCCACGCGTCGAACTGGTGGTGGAGGATCCCCTCGCCCCGCGTGTCGGTCATGAACTCCGAGCGGAAGCCGAAGAGTCCGCGGGCGGGCACGCGGAACCGGAGACGGGTGGTCCCGGAGTCGCCCATGGGCTTCATCTCCACCATCTCCGCCCTGCGGGGGCCCATCTTTTCGATGACCGTCCCGACGAGGTTCGCCGGGACTTCGACGACGGCCTCCTCGTACGGCTCCATGAGCATGCCGTTCACCCGGCGCGTGATCACGCGCGGGCGCGAAACCTGGAACTCGTATCCCTCGCGCCGCATCGTCTCCATGAGAATCCCGAGGTGGAGCTCGCCCCGGCCGCTCACCGTGAACGTGTCGGGCTGATCGGTGTCCTCCACACGGAGCGCGACGTTTCGCTCCAACTCCTTGTAGAGCCGATCCCTGACCTGACGCGTGGTGACGTACCTCCCCGACCGCCCTGCGAAGGGGCTGTTGTTCACCGTGAAGTCCACGGAGAGCGTGGGCTCCTCCACGGCGATCCCGCGCAGCCGCTCGCGGTGCTCGAGGTCGGTGATCGTCTTGCCGATCTCTACGCCCTCGAGGCCGGCGATCGCGACGATGTCACCGGCCGACGCTTGCTCCACGTCGAGGCGCTCGAGGCCCAGGAACGTCAAGAGCTTGAGCACCTTCGAGGCCTCGGCCTCCTCCTCGCCCGCCAAGCCCGGCTCCCCGAGCGCGAGCAGCGCCACACGGTCACCCACCCGTACCGTGCCCCGGTCGATCTTGCCGATGGCGATGCGTCCCACGTAGGGAGAGTAGTCCAGCGTCGAGACGAGCATCTGGAAGGGCCCCTCGGCGTCCGCCTTCGGCTCGGGGAAGCGCGACAGGATCGTCTCGAACAGCGGGGTCAGGTCCTGGCCGCGCTCGTCCGCGACACGCGACGCCCACCCCTCACGGCCCGATGCATACAGGAACGGTGCGTCGAGCTGCGCGTTGCTCGCCTCCAGATCCATGAACAGCTCGAGAACCTCGTCGTGGACCTCGCGCGTGCGCGCATCGGAGCGGTCCACCTTGTTCACCACGACCAGGGGCAGGAGCCCCAGCTCGAGCGCCTTCCTGGTGACGAAGCGGGTCTGGGGCATGGGGCCCTCGGCCGCGTCCACGAGGAGCACCACGCCGTCCACCATGCGCAGGATCCGCTCGACCTCGCCGCCGAAGTCCGAGTGCCCCGGAGTGTCCACGATGTTGATCTTCACCCCGTGCCAGTGCACCGCCGTGTTCTTCGCCAGAATCGTGATGCCGCGCTCCCGCTCCAGGGGGTTGGAGTCCATGACGCGGGTCTCCACCGCCTGGTTGGCGCGGAAGACGCCCGCCTGGCGGAACATCTGGTCCACGAGCGTGGTCTTCCCGTGGTCCACGTGGGCGATGATCGCGATGTTGCGGATGCTGCTCATACGGCGAGGCGCGAAAGCCACGCACCGGCAAGAGGGGCCAAGGGTTGTCCAGGAGAAACATTTAGTATAGCACCACGCCTGCGGGGGCAGCAGGCCGTCACGGCCCGGGATGGCGCGTCGGTCCCCTGATCCGCTACCCGGCCTCGGTCGTTCCCTGTGGCTTGCAGCGCCTTCGGGCCGGGCGTACCGTCCGGCTGTCTCCATCCACCCCAGCCGATCCCCTCATGCGCTCGTTCCATGTCCGGGCCATCGCCCTCCTCGCGGTCGTCGCAGCGGTTCCCGCCACGTCACCTCGCCTCCGCGCTCAGACCACCGACGCACGCGTCGCCGAGCGGATCCGCCGACTCGCCGCCGACCCCACCATCCAGGAGACCTTTCGGCGGATCGAGGCGCTCGACCCCTGGGGGATGGAACGTCTGATCGAGCTGACGCAGATCCCCGCCCCGCCGTTCGGCGAGGCCGCACGCGCCGCGCGCTACGCGGAGCTGTTGCGCGAGGCGGGCGCGGACTCCGTGTGGACCGACGCGGAGGGGAACGTCGTCGCGCTCCGGCGAGGCCGCCGCGGCCAGCGTACGGTCGCGCTCGGGGGCCACCTCGACACCGTGTTCCCCGAGGGAACCGACGTCACGGTGCGCCAGGTGGGCGACACGCTCTTCGCGCCGGGCATCGGGGACGATACGCGCGGGCTCGTCGTCGTCCTGACCGTTCTACGCGCGATGGAGGACGTGGGCGTCGAGACCGACGATGACCTGATCTTCGTGGGCACCGTGGGCGAGGAGGGACTGGGTGACCTGCGCGGCATGAAGCACCTGTTCCGCGAGGGCGCGGACCCCATCCACGCCTGGATCGAGGTGGACGGAGGCGGCATGGACGGGATCGTCAGCATGGGCCTCGGCTCGTACCGGTTCCGCGTGACGTTCGAGGGACCCGGCGGGCACTCGTGGGGCGCGTTCGGCCTGGCCAACCCCGCGCACGCGCTCGCTCGCGGCATCCGGTACTTCCAGGACGCGGCCGACACGCTCACGCGCTCCGGCCCCCGCACCAGCTACAACGTGGGTGTCATCGGGGGGGGCACCTCGATCAACTCCATCCCGTTCGACGCGTGGGCGGAGGTGGACATGCGCTCGGAGAGCCCGTCCGCGTTGGACCCCATGGAAGCCTCCCTGCGCGCGGCCATGGTGAAGGCCGCCGAGGAGGAGAACGCGCTCCGCCGGAGGGGTGAGGCCCTCACGGTGGACGTGGCCAAGATCGGGAACCGCCCGTCGGGGGAGATGGATCCTTCCACGCCGCTCGTGCAGCGCGCGATCGCCACCAACGAGTTCTTCGGAGCCCGCGGCGACCTCGGCCGCTCCTCGACCAACTCGAACGTCCCGATCGCGCTTGGCGTGCCCGCCGTGACGATCGGCCGCGGGGGCGTCGGCGGCGAGAACCACTCGCCAGGGGAGTGGTGGATCAACCGGAACGGCCCTCTCGCGATCCAGCGGGCGCTCCTCCTCGTCGTCGCCGAGGCGGGGCTGGCGGCCCCGATACCCTGAGCCACCGGCGTGCGATACCCGGACCGGGCCGAGTCGTGATCTGCCGCCGAGACCCTCCCCGCCGGCGAGGCAGCGGCCGGTGGCTCGTCCTGGCTGCGGCCCTCACGACGCTCACGCACACGGACGCCCTCGCGGCCCAGTCCCAGACGACGTCGGCGGTGAGGGGCACCGTCACGGACGTAGACGGACGACCCGTGGGGGGCGCGTCGGTCGTCGTGCGCCACGGGCCCACCGGCACCGAACGCGTCGCGGGGACCAGCGACGAGGGCCGGTTCCTCGTGCTCCTCCTCCAGCCGGGAGGCCCCTACACGATCAGGGTCACGAGGATCGGATACGCGGACGCGGTCCAGGAAGGCGTCGAGCTCGAGGTCGGGGAAAACCACACCGTCACCCTGGTCCTGCAGCTGCGCGCGGTCGAGGTCGAGGGCGTATCGGTGAGCGTCGAGCGGGCCACCGTATTCAGTCCCTCCCAAGTGGGCCCCACGACGCTCCTGAATCGCCGCGCGGTCGAGGCGGTTCCGATCCTCTCCCGCGACGTCATGGAGCTCACGGCGCTCTCGCCGCTCGTGCGCACGACCCAGGCCGGCGGGTTCTCCATCGGCGGGCAGAACGACCGGTACAACGCGATCCTCGTGGACGGCCTGCTCAACCAGGACGCGTTCGGCCTGACGGCGGGCGGCGTCCCCGGCGGACAGGCGGGCGCCAAGCTGCTCCCGTTGGACGCCGTCTCGCAGTACGAGGTGCTGGTGGCGCCTTACGACGCGCGGCTCTCCGGGTTCGCGGGGGGCGTCCTGAACGCGGTCACGAAGACGGGAACCAACGACTGGCGGTTCCGGGCCGCGACGGTCGGGCGTCACGAAGCGCTCATGGGCGACCTCACGCTCCCTTCCGGCAGTGCGCAGGCCTCCGGCGTGCAGCGAGCGCTACTCGCCCTCTCCGCCGGAGGCCCGATCGTCCGGGACCGGGCGCACCTGTTCGTCGCGACGGAGCTCGAGCGCCGCCGACAGCCGCCTTCCGGCTACAATCTGGGCCGGGACCCGTCCGGACTCGTGGGTCTCGTGCCCGAGAGCGTCGAGCTCTTCCAGGAGGTCTTCGAGTCGGACCACGGCATCGAGACCGGGGATGCCGGCGTTTACACGCTCGAACAGTCCCTGGCGAACGTCTTCGCCCGCGTGGACTGGCAGCTCGCGGGAGGCAAGCGTGTCACGGCCCGGAACGTGTTCGCCTGGGCGACGAACGACGAGAGCCCCAACCGCTCCCCGTTCGAGCCGTACGAGCTGTCGTCCAACGCGGTGTCCCGCACGTCCACGAGCAACGCGACGTCGGTCCAGCTCTTCACGCCCCTGGGCGACCGCGGGGGCAACGAGCTGGACTTCACGTTCCAGCGTACCACGGATCGCACCGAGCCGGCGAGCGACTTCCCCCAGGTGGAGGTGGTGCTCCGCAGCCCCGACCCGTCCCTCACGGTGACGCGCGCGGTGCGTCTCGGCGCCCAATTCTACGCGCAGCGCAACGACCTGGCGCAGACGAGCGCTCGGCTCACGAACACGCTTACGCTCGCGCGGGGCCGGGACACGTGGACGTTGGGCGCTTCCGCCACCTGGTACGACATCCGCCAGGATTACCTGCCGGGAGCCATCGGCGAATGGATGTTCGCAGGCTGGAGCGACGTGCTCGACAACGCCCCCCAGCGCTACCAGCGGACGGAGCTGCTCGAGGGCCGACGGTCCGCGATCGGGTTCAACGTGGCCGAGCTGGGCGCGTTCGTGCAGGATCAGATCGACGTGGGGAGCCTCACGCTCCGGATCGGGCTCCGTGCGGACGTCCCGTTCGTCCTGGACCACCCCCGGGAGAGCGCGCGACTGCTCGACTTCTTCGACCGCAGCACGGCCAACGTGCCCGGCGGGCGCCCTCTGCTCTCGCCGCGCATCGGCGTGAACTGGCAGGGGGGAGGGGAGCTGAGCACCCAGATCCGCGCGGGGGCGGGGTTGTTCACGGGGCAGCTCCCCTACGTGTGGCTCGCCAACGCTTTCCACAACGACGGTTTGCGCTCGGTGACCCGAAGCTGCTACGGGCGGTGGACCGACGATCCGCCCGCCGGCAACACCGTACCGCCGTTCGACCCTCGCGTCGTCGTGTCCACGTGCCTCCTCGGCCCCATGCGCGAGGCGCGCGTGGCCACGATCTTCGAGGACGGGTTCGTGTATCCGCAGTACGCCAAGATGTCGGCGTCGGTCGACCGCGAGTTCACGCGCACGCTCAGTGCGTCCCTCGGGGTGATCTTCAGCAACTCCATCAACCAGGTGCTCCTGCGAGAGCTGAACATCCATCCGCAGGAACCGCTGGGCCCGCTCCGGGGATACGGCGGCGCCGAGCGCACCTACTTCGGAGTCCCGACCGACGACGGTTTCTCTCCGATCCGGCTCCTGCCGGGCTACGACCAGGTCGTGCTCGTCACCAACGGCGGAGGAGACCGTGCCTGGTCGGTGACGGCCGAGGTGCGCGGCTCGATCGGGGAGGGGCTTGCGTTCCAGGCCGGCTACGCGTACGGGCGCTCGTACGACCGCCAGAGCCTCACGGACGTGGACCTCATCGCCGACTACGGCGACACACCTACGCACGGCGACCCCAACGATCCACCGTTGACGCCCTCGAACTTCGATCGGCCCCACAAGGTCGTCGTGTCCGTGTATGGAACCCCGCTCCCGGGTTTGCCCGACACGGAGATCTCCCTCCTCTACACGGGAGAGTCGGGCCTCCCGTTCTCCTACGTGTATCGGGGAGACTACAACGGGGACGGCTATCCGAGCCTGGGGCCGGCGTCCGATCGGAACAACGACCTGATGTACGTGCCGCTGGGCTCGCTGGAGGTACCCTCGGGGTTCGGGACGTCCACTCGGCTCCAGGCCGCGCTGGAGACCGACGCCTGCCTCCGGGAGTTCCGGGGAAGCACCATGCTCCGGAATCGCTGCCGAGCGCCATGGCAGAACCGTCTGGATCTACGCTTGACGCATAGCCTGCGTGTCAGGGGAGCGGCCGTCCGCTTCGAGGGAGACCTGGTCAACGTCCTCAACCTCCTCGACGGCGACTGGGGCCTCGTGAACACGATGGGGGCCACCGCTTCCATCCTCCAGCCCTACGAGCGGTCGCCGCTCACCGGCGAGCTCCTCTCCGAGTGGGCCGGCGGGCTTCTGCCGTTCCGCGACGAAAGGGGCGACCTGGTGACGCCCCAGGCCTGGACCGTGATGTCCCCAGCCTCGCAATGGCAGGCTCAGTTCGGCGTGCGCGTCACCTTCGGGGGCTGACGGACCTCTCCCGGATCGGTCGGAGGAGATCCGCGTCGCGGCTCCATCCCCTCAAAGAGCTCGAGCAGCTCGCACGTGGCGTCCAGGCTCCGGCTACGCTGGCCCATGAGCACCGGCCACGGGCCCGTGTCCCCCGGCCAGCCGTGCCCGCCTCCGTGCACCTGATAGAGGACGACTTCCGATCCGGGCCGGCACCCCCCGAACCGGTGGATCGTGGTGGAGGTGTAGTCCCCGGCGGTGTCCGGGCGGGTCTCGAGGGACGGCACCCCGCCACATCCCATGACGTCGCGCCAGGCCTCCACGGTCTCGGACACGGACATCACGGCGGCCCCGGGCCCGAAGCCCGAGAAGTAGGCGACCGGATCCTCGTCACCGTGGACGATCCCAACCGGAAACGCCCCGGCCGGGGCGCAGTCCTGGGCCACCGCGCGGAACATCGCGCCGCCCACCGCACCGACCCCGGCGGGCTGGAGCTCGCCGCGACATCCGAAGAGGTGGGCGAGCTGGGCTCCCTGCGAGTGCCCGACCACGTAGATCGTCGTGGTATCCACGGGGAGCTCGCGAGCGAGGTGCCGAATCAGGGTCTCGAGGAACCGGACGTCGTCGGCCCGGAGGGCCTCCGCCAGCGTGCACGGGATCGCGCATCCGACCGTCCATGATCCCTCGAGGCCCGTGGGCCAGACGGTGAAGACGCGCCGCGCGTCCGTCGCGGCGTCGGCTCGAAGCCGACGGCGGAACGTCGGGCCCGTCTCACCCTCCCCGTGGAGGAAGATCATCAGGGGGCGCCGTTCCCCGGGCTGAAGCACGGGCGGCGAATGGACCTCGTACTCCCGGTTGTAGAGCCCGGAGTGGACCCAGATCCCCAATTCCCCTTCGCCCTCCTCCTTCACGAACTCGTATCCCACGGGCTCCGTACCCGAGCACGCGCCGAGGAGCGGCACGAGAGCCACGGAGGCGGTGAGGAGCGGAAGGCGGATCACGGTGCGCGGATCACGGGGAGTGTGGACTCGGCGGGTCGCCGATCGGGCGAATCGGGTCGCAGTCGATGATCCCTACGGCGTACCCCGGCCTCCCTTTCCGGTCAGTCCCCCAGAACGTACGCGAAGACGAGCGGTGCGACGATGGTGGCATCGGAGTTGATGATGAAGCGCGGCGTATCGGCGCCTCTCAGCTTTCCCCACGTGACCTTCTCGTTGGCCGGAGCCCCGGAATATCCTCCGTAGGAGGGCTGCGCGTCGGTGATCTGCGCGAAGTAGCCCCAGAAGGGGACGTCCATCTTCATGTCCTGGATCAGGCAGGGCACCGCGCAGATCGCGAAGTCCCCGGCGATGCCACCGCCGATCTGGAAGAAGCCCACCGAAGGTCGGCCTTCGTCCTTCCCGTGGTTGCCGATGTACCACTCCATGAGCGCCTGGAACTGCTCGGTGCCCGTCTTCACGCACTGATGGTGCTTCACCCTCCCCATCATCACGCTCGCCGCGAAGATGTTCCCGCTCGTGGAATCCTCCCATCCCGGCGCGAACACGGGAATGCCCTTTCCCTTGGCCGCCAGCATCCAGGAGTGGGCCGGGTCGATCTGGTAGTGCTGCTCGAGCGTCGGGTCGTCGAGCACCTTGAAGAGGACCTCCGCCGGCGTGTAGCGCACCCCGCTCTCCGCGGCCTCGTTCCAGATCTTCACGAGGCGCTCCTCGAGATGACGCATGATGCTCACCGGAATGCATGTGTCCGTGACCCGATTCATTCCACGCTCGTAGAGCGCCACCTCGTCGGTCACCGAGAGCTCACGCCAGGAGGGAACGATCTCGTACTCCTGGTTGGCCAGGAGGTTGAAGACGTCTTCCTCGAGGTTGGCGCCGGTGCACGAGATCGCGTGCACCTTCCCGGCGCGGATCATGCGGGCCAGGATGATCCCCAGCTCGCCCGTGGACATGGCCCCGGCGAGCGTGACGAGCATCCTTCCGCCCTTCGCCAGGTGCTCCTCGTACGCCCTGGCCGCCCATACGGATTCCCGCGCGTTGAAGTGCAGATAGTGCTTGTCCATGAACTCGCGGATGGCACCCATGTCTCACCTCCGTAGGGAATGGCGGCACTAGTCTACTGCATGGGGACCTTCCGATGAACCGCCGGTCGTCGACGCGAGGCTGGACGCGCGGCGGCTCCCCGGCCTATCGTTGAAGATGATCCGGAACAGGCAGGCCACTTCGGGGCTCCTCTGTTGACGACGCTTCTGGCCGGAATCCTGGTGGCCTTCGTGGCCACGACCCTCGCCGCGGCGTATCGGTACGCTCCCGCGCGGACGCGTTGTCCCGTGTGCGGAGGGCCGACCCAAGCGGTGCGCCCGCCGTTCTGGCTCCGTAAGCTGGCGCCCGGCGTGGTTCTGCGTTGGTGTCCGTCGTGCTCCTGGCAGGGTGTGGGGCGGAGGGCACCGGGCCGGGTGCCGGGCCACGGCGCCGCCGGCGCGTGCCGGTTCCTTTGGGGCCGCGAACGGGTGCCGATGGACTTCGGCTTCCGCTTCGCGTCCACGCGCCCATCCGATCAGAGCCGCCCCTCCGGTCCGCCGGCTCACCCCTCGGGCTTCCGATTCGCGCCGGGTGGACGATCCGTCCCCCGCGCGCATCCGTCGGGGTTCACATGGAGCCCCGAGGCGGAGCCGGCCACATCCGCTCCGCGCCGGCGTCTCGTGTTCCGGTTCGCGAAGCCGCCGACGTCGCGCGATTTCGAGTGGCGCGCTCCGCGCTAACGGTCCTTCCGCAATACCCTCCCCGACAGCACATCGGTGAACGCGCCGTCACGCAGTGCGGCCCGGCCGTTCACGAACACCCATACCATCCCCTCCGCCAGTCGGTGCGGCTCGGTGTAGGTGGCGGTGTCCATCACCTTCGCGAGGTCGAAGACGACCACGTCGGCGGCCGCGCCCGGGCGGAGCACCCCGCGGTCGCGCAGGTCGTAGACCCTGGCGGGCAACGACGTCATGCTGCGCACCGCCTGCTCGAGGCCGACCACCCCCTTCTCACGCGCGTAGAGCCGGATCTTCCGCGGAAACGCCCCGTACGACCGCGGGTGCGGCACGCCTTCCATCCACGGCACCAGGTCGCCGTCCGAGGAGGTCATCGTCCAGGGCTGGGCCATGAGCGTCTCGACGTCGCCGTCGTCCATGTTGAACGAGACGATGCTGGCGCTCCCTCCCTCGATGAGGTCCACGGCCACGTCCACGGGGTTGCGCCCGCGGGCCGCCGCGACGTCGCTGAGGAGCTTGCCCTCGATCGACGGATCGGGACCGTAACGGCGGAACTGGATCCGATCCGCGCCGCCGCGGCGCGCCAGGTTGTCCACCATGGCTTCACGGATCCGGGCCATGTCGTCCGCGCGGGCCATGCGTGCCAGGAGCGAGTCCCGTCCCCCCACCTGTGACCAGCGCGGCAGCAACGCGGCGTCGAGCGCCGTGGACGACGCCGTGTAGGGGTATTGGTCGGCGAAGACCTGCACGCCCTCTTCGCGCGCGCGCTCCGCACGGCGCACGATGGCTGCCCCGTACCCCCAGACGTTCGGGCCCAGCGCCTTCACATGCGTGAGCACCGCGGGAATCCCGGCCACCCTTCCCACGTTGATCACCTCGTCCACCGCGGCGATCAGACCGACGGAGTAATCCGACTCGTCGCGGATATGGCTCTGGTAGGCGCCCCCGTACAGCGCGACCACCTTCGCGAGCTCCTCGATCTCGGCCGGCTTCGAGTAGAAACCGGGCACGTAGAACGTACCGCTCGAGAGCCCCCAGGCGCCCTCGTCCATGCCGGCTTCCACGAGCGCCTTCATGCGGTCCATCTCGGCAGGGGTGGGGTCCCGGTCCTCGGAGCCCAGCACGGCCCCACGCACGGAGCCGTGAGGCACGAACTGCGCGACGTTGACGCCGAGTCCGTCCCGGAGCAGGTCGGCGCGCTGCCGCGCGAGGTCCACGGGACCGCCGCCGTCCGGGTTCGCGAAGATCGTCGTGAGGCCCTGTGCGAGCAGCGGCCTCGCATGTGAGAGCTCGGGAGTGGCGAGCCCGTCCGCCGCGTGCGTGTGCGTGTCGATGAACCCGGGAGCCACGTACAAGCCGCTCGCGTCCACCACCTGGTCGGCGCGGACGTCGCCGAGCCTGCCGACCGCTTCGATGCGATCGCCCCGGATCAGCACGTCGGCCCGGGTCCACGGGTTTCCCATGCCGTCCAGGACCCGCCCGTTCCTGATGAGCACGGTCTGCTCCTGCGCGGCCGCAGGGCGGACGAAGGAGAGCGTGAGCGTCAAGGCGACGAGCGCGCGTCGAACCATGGTCGTTCTCCGTAGGGCGGCCCCGGCGTCGCCGAGCCGCGTTCGTGCAGGTCGTTGAAACAGGCGGAGCTCCGCCAGTAGCGCAAGTCGTGCGGAACCTTCGGGCTCGCCGTGGGAAGATAAAGGGTCGCGGCCGCCCCTGATGAGCCTCGACCCCGGAGAGTCCGTCATGAACGGGACGACGTCCACGCGGCCGTGCGCCGTCACGTGGACCTCGCGAAAGATTACGATCGTGAAGGCCGGCGACTTCTCGGGAGCCGAGGCGAAGACCGGCCGGTAACCGCATATGGCCATCTCCTTCGATCCCGCTCTGGGAGCCCCGGGGCCGGACGTTCGTGTCGGTCGGCTCGGCCTGACCGAGCCCCCGCTCGTGAACGCGGGCCCCGCGGGGGCGGCGCCGTTCCTCCTCGACGGCGAGAAGATCGCCGTGACGGGAGTCGAGGCGCGGGGAGACCATGCGTTCTGGCTGGGAAGTCTTCTCGTGGCGGAGGGGCTCGCGACCGACGTGGGGTCGGGCGCCAACGTGGTAGCGGCGCCCGCCGCGATCCGCAGGGAGCTCGTAGGGCCACGCGGCACGGTGATCGAGACGACGTTCGTCACGCCCACCCTCCCGCTCGCCGCGGTTCAATGGTCGGCGCCGGTCGGGGGCTCCTGGTCCGGCCGCATGGAGGTCGCGATCACGTTGCTCCCGGACCGACGTACCCTCCGGCATCATGCCCGCGGAGGAATCGTGAGATGCGCGTCGGACGAGAAGGGCGGCGTCACGGCCGAGCTCCGCGTTCATCCGGAACCCGTGGCGCTCGAGATCTCGGAACCCCGCGACGGCGGCATGCACGTGAGGGTGTCCGTGGACGGCCCCGCGCCCGTGACGCTGCTCCTGGCCGCCGGCACGCTCGAGGCGTCCTCTCGCGCGATGGCCGCGGGGGCGCATCTGGATAGCTACGAGGCGCGGGCGGCTTCCGATGCCGATCCCGGCACTCTGGACACTCTGGTGACGGCGACGGGCGTGCGCGAGGTCGATCACTCGGTCGTCTGGGCCACGCTCCGTTTGCGAAGCGCCTTCGCGCGGGGCGCGGACGCACCGGCCGCAGACGTCTTCTGGTCGGGCCTGGGCGCGCTGGCCGTCGGAGACCCGGCGACGGCCGCGCTGGCCGTCGAGACGCTGCGCCGCAAGGGAGCCGGCCCCGCGCCACGGATCCTCGGCGTTCCCGCCTCACCCGAGGCCCTCGCCACCATCCTCGCGGCGCGGCTCACCCTGCTTTCGGGAGATCCGGCACCCGCTCGTCGAGCGCTGGCCGAGCTGGACCCGAGCGCCCTTCGAGAGCGCCGCTCCGCCGAGCCCGACTCGTGGGCGCTCTGGTGCCACGCCCTGAACGCGCTCGCCGACGCGCTCCGCTTCGGCGCCTCGGACGAGGAGATCGAGGGCCTTCGTGAAACGGCGACGCTCTCGCACCGCCGGCGTGGCATCGGGCGTCCGCCCTTGGTCGGTGACCCCGACCCGGCGGGGGCCCCGGCCCTTCTCGGCCGACTGCTCGGGACGTCCGAAGGGCCTCCGCCTTCCATGTCCGTCTCGGAGGGCACGCCCCTCGAGGCATGGGCACGCTGGGCCGCGGACGATCCCGCCGGCGCCTGGACCGTGTGGCGTGCCCAGGCGGGCCTGGGACTCGCGAGCGGCGAGGCGGGCCGCGGCTCGTGGGACGTCCCGGGCCGCCCGCCCGGTCTCGCGTCCGGAGCCGGCGTCCTTCTCTGCGGACTCGCGCACGGCCTGCTCGGCCTGATTCCGGACGCGCCCTCCGGACGGATCCGCGTCGCCCCGGCGCTTCCGGCTCACCTCGCCGCGTTCGAGGCGAGGGGGATCCGGGTCGGGGATGCCCGCGTCGGCTTCCGGTTCCACCGGCGGGGCGAGACATACCGCTTCGAGGTGGAGCAGACCCGGGGACGCGTCCCGATGATGGCCGTGCTCGAGCCGTCCGTTCCGGCCGGCCGCGTCGTCGAGACGAGGGTGGACGGGGCTCGGGCCGATCTCGAAACGCGGTCGGTCGGCTCCCGCACCCGTGTCCCTGTCCTACTCCCCCTGGACGCGCCGAGACGCCTCGAGGTGGACGCCCGCGGGTGAGGCCCTTGCAGAGTGCCGCTACTTCACGTAGCCGTGCTCCTTGAGGAGGGCCCGGAGCCGGGCTTCGCGCTCGGGGAGGTTCGTACGGGTGATAACGCGCGCGAACTCGATGCGGTGCGCCTCCGTGACGTTGTCGAGTACCGAGATGGGCGCTCCGTACCGCAGGAGGATCCGCTTGGCGTCGACGGCTACCGAGTCGCTCACGTCTCCGTCCCCGTGGTGGGTGGGAAGGATGAAAAGCAGTTGATGATAACAAGATAGCTCGCTTGCGGCAAACGTCTGTTTCGCCCTCTGTCGAGATCCGGAAACCGTGTCCGTACGCCGTCCGTACCTCGTCTACATCCTCGCCGTCATGCTCCCTGCGACGCTCATCGTCGTCGCGGGCGCGCTCTTGGGCGAACGCACGTGGGGCGAGCTCCGGCGCGCCTCGCAGGGCCGCGTGGGCATGATGGCGCTGGCGGCGCACCGCCAGGACATGGCGTCGTGGTCGACGTCGGACACGCCTGTCTCCGTCGTCGAGGTCGGCCGCGCCACCGGCCACCCTACCGCCCTCTATGTCGAAGGCCGTCGCGAGGTCGCCACCGAGCCCCCTCCGGGGCCGGAGGTGCTCGAGGCGGAGCTGCTCGACGCACTGGCCTCCTCCCCCGAAGGGATCCCGTGGACCGATGCAGAGCACGAGGGCATGCTCGTGGCTCCCCGCGCGGGGTCCGTCGGAGAGCGCCGGCTCGCCGTCCTAGTGGCAGCGCCACGGGCCCGCAGCACCGCGATCCCCATGCCGCAGCTGCTGGTATCGGCCCTCCTGCTGGTGTTCGCTTCGCTGGCAGGCTGGATCCAGCTCGCGGGACACCCCCGGGGGGGCCGACCGGCCTCGTTCCTCCTCGTGGCGATGGTCCCCGTCCTCACCGCGTGGGTCTCGCTCATCCAGGCGGACAGGCTCTACCGTGAGGCAGTCGCGGATACCGAACGCATGGACCTCACGCGGGCGATGGCGGTGGCGCGCGTCCGGGGCGTGACCTCGCAGCCGGCGCTCGTCCACGGGATGACGGGGTTCCATGCGTACCGGGTGGACGAACGGAAGGTCCTCGACGCGAGCCTTCCCGGGGACGCTCCGGCCGTGGCGTCGCTACCCCCACCCCCCTCTTCGTTCACGACGGCCGGAATGGTCCGCACCCCCGAGGGGGACGCCTCCTACGTGGCGCTGCGTCTGCCGGAAGGCGGGTTCGCGGTGGCCGTGTCACCCCTCCCGGCGGAGCTCACGGCCAGGTACGGCCGGGTCGCGGCCTGGCTGGGAGGCGGCTTCGCGGCCTGGCTCGCGCTCGTGGCGGTCGTGGTCTGGAGGCGCCGCCCGCGCGCCGCGGCGTGACCTCCGCCGCTCAGCTCCGGTCGATCACCACCGTGTGCGTGTTTTCCACCGAGAACACGATCGCGCTCCCGAGGAACTCGACCAGGGCGTTGCCCAGCGTCTCGTCCTGGACGACCACCGACACGCCGATGAGCGTGTGCGTGCTCGGGTCGCCCGGGAGGCCGCCCGGGAGGCTCCAGTTCTCGAAGT
Organism: uncultured Gemmatimonadaceae bacterium; assembly: GCA_964412015.1. Classification (GTDB taxonomy): domain Bacteria; phylum Gemmatimonadota; class Gemmatimonadetes; order Longimicrobiales; family Gaopeijiaceae; genus SZUA-318. Next base: position 48,785 of record CAYPMO010000019.1, read on the forward strand.
CCAACTGGTATCCGTTACGCTGGAACGAGTAGTTGTCGGGCAGGTAATCGTCGAGGCCGCTCGGAATCGCTCCCGCAGGGGACTCCGACGGCCAGGTGTGGTGGTCGCCGTTGTAGCTCAGCGCGGCGGTCCGGACTACCTCCATGTCGCCGGCGAGTTCCGTGGCACGGGCCCGGAGCAGGACCGTCCTGAGGTTCGGGATGGCCAGGCCGGCCAGGATGCCCACGATGGCGGCCACGACCATCAGCTCGACGAGCGTGAAGCCGCCGCGTCGGGCGTCCGGCGTCCGTGCGTTCATCATCCCCCCACCTTCTCGGCGACAATGGCCGCGAACTCCGCGTTCGACGCGGCGGAGTCCCAGATGACCGGCGCTTCGCCGACGATCGCGATGAGCCGGAACCGATCTCCGTCACGGACGTACTCGAGGCCCGGAGTCACGCGCCCCGACTCGGCGAGCGTCACCGGCAACCGCCCGTTCTGCACCTTGTACGCTTCGATCTGCTGCGCCTGGAACCACATCGCCGCCTTCAGGTCGTCGGACTGTCGGGCGAGGTCCGGCCCCTGGACCGGGTTGACGGTCACCCACGACGGCGGAGCGATGAGCAGGTAGACGGCCAAGACGCCCAGGTTGACCGCCAGGGGCAGCATCCATTTCGGCTGCTTCTTGGACGGGGGCTTCTTGTGGGCGAGCTGCTCCCTTTCAGCAGCGTGCTTGAGAACGGCGGCGACGGCGTCCGCCGCCTCCTGTCCACGCGCCTCGTCTTTGGCGTGGTATGGACGTACCTGGTTCCCGGAACTCATTCCCTGGGGGGGTGGAAGGATCCGAGCTGATTGGAGTGCATCTGCTTTTATGAAAGGTAAACCAGGCCCCGTTCGATTCCCAAGAGCCTCGTGGTGGGGGCGAGATGCCTACCAAGCTAGGGGCCCGCGACGGCTTTCGGAATGGGCCGCGACCGGGGTCGACGGAGGACCGCGCGGGGGGTAGCTTGGGGCATGGCGACGCCACCCAACCTCTCCCGGTCCGTCGAGGATTACCTGAAGGCGATCTACGGCTTGTCGGAGCGCGGGGACTCGGCGTCCACATCCGCCATCGCCGACGCGCTCGCGGTCCAGCCGGCCTCGGTGACCGGGATGGTGAAGAGGATGGCCGAATCGGGCCTCCTGGAACACGCGCCGTACCGCGGCGTGCGCTTGACGTCGCGCGGGCTCAGGGAGGCACTGAAGATCCTGAGGCGGCATCGGGTCATCGAGACCTACCTCTGCGAGCGGCTCGGCTTCGCCTGGGAGGACGTACACGAGGAAGCGGAGCGGCTCGAGCATGCGGCGTCGGAGCTGCTCGTACAGCGAATGGCGGCCGCGCTCGAATTTCCCAGCCACGACCCGCACGGCGCGCCCATCCCCACCGAGGCGGGTGAGATCGAGGAGACGGACGCCGCCACGCTGGCCGAAGCGGAGCCGGGCGCGCGCCTGCGAGTCCGAGCGGTACGAGACGAGGACGCGGTGCGGCTCCGCTGGATCGAGGCCAAGGGCCTGACGCCCGGCGCGAGCCTCCGGGTCGAGCCGATCCAGACGCTCACGGACCGCGTCTCGATCCGGATGGGCGGGGGTGAAGGGCCGCTCGAGGAAGTGGGTCGGGACCTGGCCGCGCGGATCTACGTCGTCGCCGAGGGCACCTGAGTGCCCCCCGCCGTCCGCCCGGTGGTACTCGGCGTGGCCGGCGGGAGCGGATCCGGCAAGTCCACGGTCGTGAGGGAGGTCTGCCGGATCCTCGGGGAGGGAACCGCCTCGGTGCTCCACCACGACTCCTACTACCGGAACCTGGCGCATCTGCCGTTCGCGGAGCGCGCGGCGAGGAACTTCGACCACCCCGACGCGCTCGAGACCGAGCTCATGGTCCGCCATATCCGGCGGCTGCTGGAGGGCGCCAGCGTGGAGGTCCCGATCTACGACTTCTCGAGCCACACGCGGAGCGCCCGGACCACCCTCCTCGAGCCGAGCCCGGTCGTCATCGTGGACGGGATCCTGGTCCTGGCCGACGAGGGCCTCCGTGCGACGATGGATCTCAAGGTCTTCGTGGACACGGAGCCGGACATCCGACTCCTGCGCCGCATCCGACGGGACGTCCTGAAGCGCGGCCGCACACCGGCGTCGGTCATCGCCCAGTACGAAGCCACGGTGCACCCCATGCACCAGGAGTTCGTCGAGCCCAGCAAGCGGTTCGCGGACCTGATCGTCCCCGAAGGGGGCTACAACCGGGTGGCCGTGGACAGGGTGGCGACCCGCCTGACGGCGCTCTTGGCCGAGCGCAACGTAGACGCGAGCGCCTGACGTGTCCGCGGGGGGGGGCCGACGCCCGGACTCAGCCGCCGGAGCTGGACGACGACGCGGCTGGCGAGCCCGCGGGCCTCACGGAAACGGTGAAGCTTCGGGAGACCGAGGTCCCGAAGACGCCGGTCCCGTCGCCACGAAGGCTGGGGATCTTCACGGGACCCGATGGATTGAAGTTCCCGCCGCGGAGCCAGTTCACGTAGTTCCGGTCGGCCGCCGTGATCGTCACGCGCGCCTCGGTCTTCTCGGGCAAGCCTTCCTGGAGCGCGAGCGCCAGCGCCTGGTCGAGCGAGAAGCGCTCGAAGACCCCGAACTCGCCCGGGAAGACGATCGTGGTGTCCGAGGAGGACACGGACAGTCCGAGCAGATACAAGGGATCGTCCTCCACGGCGATGCCCCTGGGCGCGAGGGCCTCGCGCAAGCCGCTCACGAGCGTCTCGCTCACGTAGGCGCGCGCCCCCGCCGACCCGGTCCAGCGCACCTCGAGGGGTGACAGGGGCTCCATCTCGTACGCGCTCCCGCCCGCGGGCGTGATGAGGTCGAAATCCCCGGGCACCGTCGAAGAGCCGCGCAGCAGGCCTCCCCCCGGAAGCGCGATCTCCACCTCGAGCGCATCGCCCGGCTGGATCCATCCCGCGAACGCCGTCGTCGTGGAATAGCACGTCCCGGTTCCGTCCGCCGGCGTGACCCAGACACACTGCCGCTCCGGGACTTCCGCAAGCTCCAGCGAGAACCCGCGCGCATCCGTGACGAGCACCTGGGCGCCGGACACCGCGCGGGCGGACTGCGGGTCCGCGTCCAGCGTGCGGTGCAGCCACGCGGTGACCCGATTCTCCCCCGAGGGCGTGGCCGACACCTGCACGTACACCTCGGCCACCACGACGTCCTCCGCCTCGACGAGCGTGATCTCCTCCAGTTCGCAGCCGCTGAGGACCGCGGAGGCCGCGGCGACCGACACGGCGGCGGCCAGGCGCCCGCGCATCGAGGGCCTGAAAGCGCCCGAGGACATCAGAAGTGGACCTCCACGCCGATCGTGGGAAGGAACGGGAACATGGACACGCCCGAGCGGACGGGCGGGCGCTCGGAGTACTCGAAGAAGTAGAAGAGGACGTTGCGCCGGTTGTAGGTATTCACCACGTCCACATACGGGACGATCGTGCCCCACGATTTCCTCACGGTCTTCCGCGCGCTCAGGTCCAGGCGATGGTACATGGGATAACGCGAGCCGTTCCGATCGCCGAGGAAGACGGCGTATCCGCCGAAGTCGTCCGACTCGTCCCCGGAACCGGCCCACTCGAGCCGCCCCTCCCGGTTCACGAACCGTGGCGTATAGGCCGCGTACGCTCCCAGCGCGCGCGTGTACGGCGTCCCGGTCCCCACGTTCCAGCGCAGCCCTCCCTCCCATCCCCACGGCAGGGGGTAGCGCAGCACGAGGTCCGCGTCGAGCCGCCGATCGAAGACCGGAGGGTACGTGACCTCGGGAGGCGACAGCTCCGCGGAGAGCGCGTCCGGGAACGTCCGCCGGGCCTTCAGGAACGAGATCGCCAGCCATCCGCCCACGGCCCCCTGGCCTTTCCGCACGAGGAGGTCGGCTCCCCACGAGCGGCCGGTGCCGCGCAGGATGTCATCCAGGGGGTCGTTCGGGTCGTCGGCGGGATTGAACTTCGCCACGCCGCGGAAGCTCCTGCGGTACGCCTCCAGCGAGACGAACCAGTCCTCCCCCAGGTAGCCCTCCAACCCGCCCTGGATCTGATCCGAGACCACCGGAGGAACCCGCTCGCCCGCCAGCACCCAGATGTCGAGGCCGAGAGGCAGCTCCTCGTCGCGCAACGAGTGGACGTACTGGGTGTAGCGCCCCACCGCCGCCTTGAGCGCCCCGTCGCCGCCCGCGAAGAATCGCTTCACGGCGAGCCGGGGCGCCGTCTCCACGACCGGCACGCCGGGGTCGGGGCTCCAGCGGTCGACGCGCAGGCCCGTCTCCACCAGCCACTCCCGGGGACGGGACCAGGTAGCCTGTCCGTAGGCACCCAGGAGCATCCCCGTGCCCTCCCCGCGGCCGAACTCCGTGCCACCCGTCGCAGTCAGGTTGTGGTAGGCCATCCGCTCCGCGCCGGCCCCCACCTTCAGGCGCAGGAACGGCGAGGGACGCATCTCCCAGTCGAAGCGCCCCTGAAGCTGCGACACCCCGCTGCGGAACCGCGTGTCGTCGAAATCCGGGAACGCGAGGTCGGTGGAGAACCCCGACCGGCTCACCCCCCATTCCATGGAGCCACCGCCATGCCGGGGTCGCGTCCAGCGCACGCCCGCCACGTCGTTGCCCCAGCCCCACTGGATGCGGAGCGGGAAATCCTCGGCGTCGAGTCGGGTGAAGTCGAGGACATCGTCACCCGTATACGCGATGACGCGGATGCGATCCCCGCCCGTCGTCCATCCCTCCGCCACGCCCTGGAAATCCTGCAGGTGGTAGGGGAACTCGAACGCGGGCTCGAGCAGCCAGTCGAAATAGGATCGCCGCGCCGCGCCTCTCCAGTGCAGGTTGCCGAGCCCGAGAGCGCGCGCCATCGCCCGAGGGGCGCCGCCCGACACCGCCACCCGCGACGCCAGGAGCGAGACGCCGCCGTCCACGGACAGGTCTCCGTCGCCCGGATCGCTCTCGATCCTCAGCACCGAGGATACCCGCCCCCCGTGCTCGGCGGAAAAGCCACCCGACTGGAGCTCGGCACGGTCGAGCATGTCCGCGTTGAACACCGAGAAGAAGCCGCCCAGATGGAACGGGCTGAAGACGGGGACTCCGTCGAGCAGGACGAGGTTCTGGTCCTGCGAGCCGCCGCGGACGTGGAACGCGGCGGAGAAGTCCGACGTGGAGACCACGCCGGGAAGAACCTCCACGGCCCGCAGCGGATCGGCCTCGGCGATTCCGGGGACCTTCTTCAGCTCGACCAGGTCCATCTCCCGGATCGTCGCACCGCCGACCTCCTCGAAGCGGATCCGCTCCCGGCTCCGCTCGGCGCCCACCGTGATCCCCTCGAGCTCGACCGCTCTCCGCGGAAGCACGAGGGCAACCTCCACCACCTGCCCGGCGAGCACGCTCAACGGCTGCGACAGCTCGGCGTATCCGAATCCGCCGGCCCGGATCGTGTAGGTACCCGGGGGCACGTCCGGAAGCCGGAAGAATCCGAGCCGGTCCGTCCGGGCCGCGCGGGCCAACGTCGCCCCCTGGGTCAGGCGGACGTCGGCGCCGTGCACGGCCGAGCCTTCGTCGTCGCGTACCCGTCCCTCCACCGCGCCCACCTGGGCCGCGAGGCTCGGGGGACTCAGAGCCCACGCGAGCACGGCTACCGTACCCACGAAGACATATATGTGCAGACGCAAAGCTCCCCTCGTCTTCCGGGGCTTTCCTCCCGCACGTCCCGTCGGCATCGTACACAGGGAACCCGATGCCGCCCTGAGTACCGGGCGGCGTGTCTTCCGTTCCTTCCAGCGGCCCATCCTGGAGGCCACGTGAGCACCTCAGCGAATCCCGGCGCCGACGCCGAGGCCCTGGCACGCCTGGAGGCGTGGCCCCGTCAATCGTTCGCCGCCCTCCCTACGCGCCTGGTCCACGCGACCAACCTCGCGCGCGTTCTCGGGGCCGAACGGACCGAGATCCGCGTGAAGATGGACTCGGAGACGGGCTGCGGGTTGGGGGGCAACAAGGTGCGCAAGCTCGAGTTCGAGCTCGCCCCGCCCCGGCTCGCCCGTGTGACGCACCTGATCACCACGGGGGGGCCGCAGTCCAACCACTGCCGCATCACGGCGGCCGCCGCGGCGCACCTCGGGCTCGGGTGCGTGCTCGTGGTCAACGGCCACCTGGAGGGCCAGCCACGCGGCAACGCGATGCTCCAGAGGCTCTTCGGTGCCGAGATCATCACCGTCGAGGGACGCGCCGACCGCGCTCCCGGCATGGCCGCCGCCGCCGAGCGCATCCGGGCGGCCGGCGGCCGCGCGCTCGTCTTGCCCCTGGGGGCCTCGACGCCTCTGGGAGCGCTCGGCTACACCGTCGCGGCCGTGGAGTTGGCGCGTCAGCTCGATGATCTGCCGCCGGTGGAACGTACGTGGATCTTCGTGTCGGCGTCGTCGTGCGGCACGTTGGCCGGCCTCCTCCTCGGCTTCTCGATGCTCGCCCGTCGGGACGTGCGCCTCGTGGGCGTGAGCGCGGACACGCCCGCGGACGAGATGCGCTCCGAGGCGGTGCGTCTCGCGACCGAGGGAGGTGCGCTGCTCGGCTGGACCGGCTCCGTCCTCGAGGATGGTCTCTCGTGTGACGACGCACGGGTGGGACCGGGCTACGGGATCCCCACGCCCGAGGCCGAGGAAGCCATCCTCCTGTTCGGGCGGACGCAGGGCATCGCGCTCGATCCCGTCTACACGGGAAAGGCCGCAGCCGGAATGATGGCCTGGATCCGCGAAGGGCACGTCCCTCCGGGCGATCGCGTGGTCTTCGTGCATACGGGAGGCCACCCGGCGCTCCTGGTCTGAGACCGGGAATCGCCGGTCCAGAGGAGTCGCGGGCCGACCACGCGGCCGGACGGGGAGGATTGGCGCCCGACCTCCTCCCGGCCTATCTTCGCCGCACGATGTCCACGACCAGCGAACTCCTCGCGCGGGTTCCGCTCCTTCACGAGCTGGATGAGGGAGAATTGGAGGCGTTCGCGTCGCTGACCCGTCGCGAGCGTTTCGGGTCCGGAACGGATATCGTCGAGATCGGCGCTCCGGGCCGCTCGCTCTACCTGGTCGTGGACGGCCTGGTGCAGGTCGTCTACCCTTCCGCCACCGGTGACTTCGAGCTCGCTCGCCTGGGAGCCGGCGATTTCTTCGGCGAGATGGCGCTCCTCAACGACAAGCCGCGGAGCGCCACCGTGCGTGCGCTCTGTCCCGTGGACATCCTCGCGCTGGACAAGGAGGACTTCCGCGGAGTCGTCGCCACGACGCCCGGCCTCGCGCTGCGCCTCCTGGCCGCGCTCTCGACCCGCATCCGGAACGCCGACGAGCAGATCAGCACGCTCAGCGAGCAGGCCGTGCGGGACCCGCTCACGGGCCTCCTCAACCGGCGCGCGTTCCAGGAGCGCCTCACCGAAGAGGTGGACCGCGCGCGCCGCTACGCCTCGAAGTTCGCGCTGATCCTCCTGGACGTGGATCACTTCAAGAGCATCAACGACACGCTCGGCCACATCACCGGCGACGAGATCCTCTCGTGGGTGGGACGCCTGCTCCAGGAGCACACGCGAGCGGCCGACTCCCCCTTCCGCATCGGAGGCGAGGAGTTCGCCGTTTTGTGCCCGTCGAGCGACGCGATCATGGCGGGGTACGCCGCCCGCCGCCTGGTCTCCGTGGTGGGCGAGGCCCGTCCCCCCACCGAGCACGAGCTCCGGATCACGATGTCGGCCGGGTACGCGTCGGGCCCGGAGCACGGAACGTCGTTCGAGGACATCTACGCCACGGCGGACGGGGCGCTCGTCCAGGCCAAGGCATCGGGGCGCGACCGGGCCTGCTGCGACCCGGCGGGAACCCCGGCGAGCTAACGCCCGACACCCCGGTCGCTCACGCCAGGCAGCGAGCGTGGCTTCCACTCCCTCGCTCGCTGGCCGTCCCCTCAGTCCTCAGTCGAACCAGTGCGTGAGGCGCTCCAGCGCGCCCAACAGGTCCGGCTCTTCGGTGAGCACGCCCACGAGGGGATCTTCCTTCAGCCGCCGCATCCGCCGGGGGGCCGTCGCGATCGTGTGCGCCTCGATCGTCAGGCCCTTCCTCACCTCGGTCCACCTCAGCGGCATGGACACGGTCGCCCCCGCGCGGGGACGCACGGTGAACGGCGCGACCAGCAGCTTCCCGTGTCCGTTCTGGAGGAAGTCCACGTAGACCTTCCCGCCCCGCCGCTCGGGGTTGCGCATCAGCGTCGCGATGTCGCCGCGTTCGGCCACGGCCACGCGCGCGAGGAGCTGGCCGAGCGTCTTCGACTGCTCGTACGTGAGCCGCCGTCCCAGCGGGATCAGCACGTGGATCCCCGACGACCCGCTCGTCTTCGCGAAGCAGGGAAGCCCGATCTCCTCGCAGATCCCCCGGATCGTGCGCGCGAGTTCCACGACGTGCCCGAACGGGGCCTCCTTGGGATCGAGGTCGAGGACGCACCAATCCGGAGTCGCGAGGCTGGAGACGCGGCTCGACCAGACGTGCAAAGGGATCGTCCCGAGGTTGATCACGTACAGAAGCGACTCCAGGTCCTCGGCCACGAAGTAGGACAGCTCTCGCTCCGAGCCCTCGCTCCAGAGCGTGACGCGGCGGAACCAATCCGGCGCGAAGGGGGGTGCGTCCTTCTGGAAGAACGACTTCCCGTGGATGCCGTCGGGATAGCGGGTCATCACCAGAGGGCGGTCCTCCAGGTAGGGGAGCATCCACCCGGCCACGGCCCGGTGGTACTCGATCAGGTCTCCCTTCGTGTACCCTTCCTCCGGCCAGAACACCTTGTCCAGGTTCGTGAACGCGACCGAGCGGTCCTCATGCACGCGCACCGCCGCCGGCTCCCTCGACTCCGCCCGTTTCGCGGAGCCTCGAAGGACGCACTCCGCCGGTGGCTTGTCGTCGCGTAGCCGTGAGAACGACGCCTGGCGGACCATGCCCTGGTCGGTGAGCTCCTTGTACTTGACCTCCACGACCAGCTCGGGCCGGACCCAGTGGTGCTGCCTTCCCGCGGGTACCTCGCCCGCGGTGCACGGACAGGCGTCGACCGCGAGCCGCCCGAGCGCGCGGTGGACCTCCATGAGCTGCGCTTCGGTGAAGCCGCTCCCCACGCTCCCCAGGCACGTCAGGTCGTCTCCGTCGTACTGGCCCACGTGGATGGCCCCGAAACCGCTCCTCGACCCCTGGGGGTCGGTCCACCCGACCACGACGAAGTCCTCGACCTGGACCGTGCGCACCTTGATCCAGTGCGTGGACCTTCCGCCCCGGTAGCGCGAGTCGGCCTTCTTCCCGACGATGCCCTCGAGCTCCATCGCCTGGACCTGCCGGTACATGGCCTCGCCTTTCTCGGCGAGGTGGTCGGAGTAGCGGATCGGCCCGACGCTGGGAAGCACCTCCCGGAGGATCTCCTTGCGCACGAGCAGCGGCAGGTTCCTCAGGTCGTGCCCCTCGAGCGCCAGCAGGTCGAATGCGTAGTAGATGGAAGGGATCTCGACGCTCGCGCGCAGCGCGTCCGGCTTGCTCTGGATGCGCCCCCGCTTCTGGAGCCGGGAGAACGACGGCAAACCGTCGGCGTCGTGACAGACGACCTCCCCGTCGAGGATCAGGCCCTCGTAGGGCAGCCCTCGCACCGCGCGCGCGATCTCGGGGAACGTGTGCGTCAGATCGTGTCCCGCGCGCGAGCGCAGGTACGGCTCCCGGTCCACGCGCTCGCCGAGCAGGCGGTATCCGTCGTACTTGAGCTCGAAGATCCAGCCGTCCTTCGTGAAGGGTCGCTCCCTGGCCGTGGCCAGCATCAGCTCGACGTCGGCGGCGCGGATCGCGCGGCGCGCGGCGCCGAGGGTGGCTATCCTGGCGGAGAGCTCCTCCGCGAGCTCGTCCGCCCGCGCGAACTCCGCGACCGTGAGCCCCGAGTAGATCGAGTCGTCCGGGTAGCTCTCCGTGCTCCCCTCGGGGTCGTGATACGCGTCGCGCTCCTTGATCAGGAGCCACGAGTTCGGCGCCGCCTTCGTCTTCACCAGCGTCCACCGCCCGAGGAGCTTGTGGCCGTGGAGGTCGAACAGGAGCTTGCCCTTCTCGAGCCCCTCGTGGGGGTCCTCCACCGGAGTCCAGGTCCCCCTGTCCCACACGATCATGGAACCTGCGCCGTACTCTCCCTCCGGGATGATTCCCTCGAACTCCGCGTACTCGAGGGGATGATCCTCGGTCCGCATGGCCAGACGCTTGTCCGCCTGGTTCGGCGAGGGGCCCTTGGGCACGGCCCACGAGAGGAGCACGCCGTCGAGCTCGAGCCTCAGGTCCCAGTGGAGCGCGCGCGCGTCGTGCTTCTGCACGACGAAGACGGATCCCCCCACCACGACCTCGCCCCCGAAGGGCTCGGGGGTGCGGCCGGCCTTCCGCTTCTCGCGGTACCGGGCGAGGCGCTCGTCACGGGAGGGCGTCATGGCGAGCACAGTGACGAGCGGCGGGACGCACGGAAAGGGGGGAGGGGCCGTCACTTCTTCTTGCCGCCCCGGAATCGGGCTCCTCATACTGCGAATCCCACCATGGTGGCGGCCCGCCGTCCCCTCGTGTCTCCCTCACGTCGCGCGCCTTCGCGAGCGGAGCCCCATCCGGCCGGTTGATCCGCCCGGCGGCCCCGGCGCCCGGGCGGCAGATCCGTTCCGCTCGCGGAAAAGAATCCCCAGGCCCGTCGCGTTCCGCGCGCGCGGTCGGGCTTCTGTGGGTTGGCCGGGTGCTTGCAGGGCTGGCCTTGCGGTCATCCTGAGCGGACCTGCTGCCAGGCGGAGGTGTCATGCCCCGGTCCAGCATCTTGGTGGTCGAGGACGACGCCATCGTGGCGAGGGATCTGCGGGCCACGCTCGAGCGCCTCGGATACGAGGTCCCCTCGTGGGCGCGGACGGGCACGGAGGGGCTGGCGTCCGCCCGCCGCATCCGACCCGACCTCGCCCTGGTGGACGTCTCGCTGCCGGGCGAGATGGACGGCGTGGACCTGGCGCTGGCCCTGCGGGGCGAGCTCGGCATCCCGGTCGTCTTCATCACGTCCCACTCCGAGGGCCTCACGGTGACGCGAGCCCAACAGGCCCGATGCTACGGTTTCGTCCCGAGGCCCTTCACCGAGGAATCGCTCGGGATCGCGATCTCGGTCGCCGTCGAGCGCGTCGCCGTCGAGCGGGAGCTGGCCCAGCGCGAGCGGCACTATCGGGCGCTCTACCGCGAATCGGTGACCGGCCTCGTTCAGATGAGACCCGACGAGAGGATCCTCGGCGCGAACGCCTCCTTCGCTTCGTCTCTCGGCTTCGACCGGCCGAAGGACCTGCGCGGCCTCAGCCTCCTCGATCTGTTCGTCTCCGGCGACGCTCGCCGCCACTTCGTCGCCCGCCTCGAGGAACACAAGCGGGTCACCGACATGGAGATCCTGCTCCGCCGCCGGGACGGCTCGGCCGTCTGGATGGCGTGCAGCGCCGCGCTCGTGCGGATGCCGCCGGGGGAGGTACGGACGGTCGTGCTCGCGAGCTTCTTCGACCTCAGCCGACAGAAGGAGCACGAGAACGTGCTCAAGGCGCTCGCGTACCGCGATCCGCTGACCGGGCTCGCGAATCGGCGGCTGCTCGAGCTTCTCGGGACCCAGCTCCTCGCGGACGCGGGTCGGCGGGGCGAGTGGGCGTCGTTCCTCTACATGGATCTGGTCGGATTCAAGGACGTCAACGACCACGTCGGTCACACTGCGGGCGACAGGGTGCTCGTGGAGTTGGCGCACCGGATGCAGGCGGCGGGTCGCGCGGTGGACATCACGTCTCGGCTGGGCGGAGACGAGTTCGGCGCGCTGCACGGTGGCGCCTCCGGTGCGTCCGCCGCCATGGCGGCCGCTCGTCGTTTCCTCGCGGCGCTGGGAGGACGCTACCGGCTGGACGGGGTCGAGGTGGAGGTCAGCGTGAGGGCGGGACTCGCGCTGTTCCCGGAGCACGCGCGAACGCTCCCCGGGCTCATGGCCGCGGCCGATGCGGCCCTGGCGGAGGCCACCGCGCTCGGTGGCGGCCGGCTCGTGGTCGCCCGTCCGGGGAGCCAGGGCGAAGAGATCTAAGGTGCGGGCGGGCGGCGTGCGGCCGGGCACTTGAGGGTACGGCCACGGCAGAATGCCTGGCGCGCTCCCTTCACCACCTCAACCGGAAGAGGACGACCCCGGCGTTGTCCACGCCGCCGCCCCCCCCATCGCTGGGTCCGGGGCTGGGGTCCAGGACATTGAACGCCCACGCGGTCACGACGGCCGCGGCCAGCCCGCCGCCGCCGATGAGCGCCGCGGTGCGTCCCTTCTCCAGACGGCGCACCTCCAGCCGCTCCACGTCACCCCAGGGCACGGAGACCGTCTGGCGGAGCTGGCGCGTGGCGACGCCGGGCTCACCCCTCCCCACCGCCACGGACAGGAGCAGCGTCTCGGCGGAGCCTCCCTCCATGAGCCTGCCCCGCAGCGACCGCGTTCCCTCGGGGAGCGGATCGGCCCCCACCCTGACGCCCGCCTGAGGGCCGACGCCCACGCGCACCTCGCTCCCCGGCGGCACCGCCGCCGGGGAGACTTCGGTGTAGCTGTAGCACCCCGACGCCACCAGGCTCAGCGCCAGCGCCGCCAGGGTCAGGCGGGGGCGGCCGAGGCCGCCCCCACCACACAGGCCCTGCTCAGCCACAGGTGGGGCAACCTCCCCATTGGCCTCCTTCCCCGACCTTGATCTTCGGGTTGGCCCGCTGCTCGCCTTGGCTGATGGGCCAGCAGAGGTCCCTACCCTCGGACTCCGGGTCCTTCATGGGCGCCCCTTCCACGCTCCAGCGCCGCCAGTCCCAGATCTTGCGCCCCTCCAGCCATGTCGTCGCGTACCGCTCGTGGCGCAGCGTCACCCACGCGTCGGTGGGATTCGTCGGCAGCGTGATGGGCGCCATCTCCCACTTCGCCCGTGCGTCGTTCAGGTACGTCTGCGCCGCCGCGTAGTCCGGCGGACTCTTGCGCAGAGCCCGCTCCGCCTGCAGCACCCTCATCTCCGCGCCGTGCGTGATGGGGATGTCGGAGTCGTTGAAGGCGTACTTGAGCTGGTGATAGAACGGCGTCTGGCCGTCCTGCCCCTTCGCCGCCGTGTACTCCCAAGGCACCCGCGGGTCGTCGTCGATGTTCTCCCAGTACGACCCGTACACGCTGTACTCCCTGCGGCTGTTCGTCTCGACCCAGATGTAGTTCGTGCTCGTCGAGCTGAACGTGGTGTTCCACGTGAAGTCGGTGGGCACCTTCGCCGCGTCCGCCACCGCCGCGTCCCACTGGCCCATCCAGGCCCGCACGGAGGCACGGCCCCCGTACGCCGCGGTCACGATGTCCGCCGCCTTGGAGCCGGCCGCCGTCCCCACCGCGATGGCCCGCGTGAACTGCGAGTCCGCCCGCACGAACGCGTCGGTGTGCGGCCGGTCGGGCCCGGCGACGTACTTGCCGTCCACCAGCTCGTCGAAGTTGACGCGGCACTGCGTCTCCCCCAGCAGGCGATTGGCGATCCCCGCCAGGAGGTAGGCCTTGGCCACGCTCGCGTCCTTCTCGTACTGCGTGGCCCCGAGGACCTCCTTCATCCTCAGCAGCCCGTGCTCCGCCGTCCAACGCGCCCGGGACATGGTCGTGTACTCGCCCCAGTCCTCCACGTCGTACTTGAAGATGCCCAGGGCAGTATTATCGTAGCCGTAGCTCCCCCCGTAGCCCAGGTCCTCCGCGGCCATGGAGGTCTGAAAGGTCACGGCGTCGAACGCATTCGTCAGGTTGTACTGCGCGCCCGCCGCGATCCCCGGCATGGCCCCCGTGATGTTCAGGTCCTCGTCCCGGATCCGCCCGGGGGCTTCCACGTCCAGGGAGAGGATCTCCGAGCAGGCGGCGAAGGGCACCAGGGCCACCAGCGCCGCCATGCGATACAGCTTGCGTGTCTTGCTCATGATCGTCTCCTCCCCTCAGAACGTCACGCGGAGCGTGGCCAGGAAGCTCCGCGCCGGCGGCAGGTTGTAGTACTCCCGCCGGCCGTACGCGCCGGCTCCGGACCCGCTTCCGGCGCGGTCCGAGTAGTCCTCGATCTCCGGGTCGGTCCCCTGGTAGTCCGTCCACTTGAACAGGTTTCGACCCGCGAGCGTGAACGTGGCCCGGTCGGCGTACCGCTCGATCCACGCCTTGGGGAGCTGGAAGCTCACCGAGATGCTCCGCAGCTTCCAGAAATCCGCCTTCTCGATCCAGTAGTTGTACTCGTAGCCCTCGGGGTTCGCCACGGATCCGGAGCCCATCCGGTTCGTGGCGCAGCGGGCGCGCTCCATCGCCGTGTACGGGTCGAGGAGGCTCTGGTTGCCCGTCCTGCTCACCTCCGCGAACACCTTCTGGATCTCGTAGCAGTCGTACCACACGCCGCGGCGCGCGTTCTGGATCCCGGTGTAGTTGGGCAGGTAGTGCCCGCCCTGGTGCTCCAGGAGCGCGTCCACCGTGATGTAGTCGCCGAT
>CAYPMO010000020.1:0-60777 GCA_964412015.1 uncultured Gemmatimonadaceae bacterium
GTCACTCCCGTCACCGCCGCGTCAATGCTTTTATGACACAGTAGTACTAGGAGCCTGTCCGAGTAATGCAGCGGGCCGCGACCCGTGCTCCGCACGGGTCCCCCGGGACGCCACGGCCCCAGGTTCTAGGCGAAGCGACGATGGCATAGCAGAGCTACGTCGAGGAGCCTCAACGACGAAGATGGGGCCGTGCCGCCCCAACCCACAGCCTCGCAAGGTCATGTCAGTCATTCTGCTGGGCTCACTGCATTACTCGGACAGGCTCCTGGCCCTCCGGTACATCGTTGCTGCCTCTTCAGGAAGATGCTGTCGGTCGTACAGGATTCCCAGAGTGTAGAACGCCTTGGCGTTGGTCGGCTGGAGCGCGGTCGCGCGCTCCAGCGTGGCCATGGCCTCCTCCACGCGCCCGAGACGGTTCAGGGCCTCCCCGCGGTAGTAGTACGCGTTGCCGTGCTCGGGAGCCTGCTCGCACACCCACCTGAGCTCCTCCTCCGCCTGCGCATAGAGGCCTTTCCGGAAGTGGAGGATGCCCAGGGCGGCCCGGACCTCCACGTGGTCCGGCGCCAGGCGCAGCGCCTTGCGCAGATCCGCCTCCCCGGCCTCGTAGCGGCCGACGGCACCTCGGACCGCGCCGAGGCTGGTGAGAACAGCCACGCTTTCGGGCTCCAGCTTCAGGGCGGCCTCGAGCTGCTCGAGCGCCGCTTCGTGCTCCCCGAGGGCGGCGAGAACCCCACCCAACCCGCCCCGGGCCTTCACGTCGCCCGGGTCCTCGGCGAGCACGGCGCGGTAGACCTCCGCCGCCTGGCGCAGCCGGCCGGATGCCGCCAGCGCCCGCGCGTGCGCCAGCGGCTCCGCGGCGGCAGGCGGCTCCGCGGCGGCAGGCGGCTCCCCGGGCTCGTTCTCCACCGGGCCTTCGATCAGCTCGAACGCCACGGAGCGACGGGGAGACGCGGGCGGTTCCTGCGCTGGCGGCGCGTCCGCATCCATTTCCGCCAACAGATCCCCCTGCTCCCCCGTGGGAGTCGGCCGCCGCCGTCCGCGCGCTCGTCGGCTCCGACGGCTCAAGGAGGATCTCCCGCCTCGGCGCGGATCCAGTCGAGATAGGGGACATACCCGGAATCCACCGGCAGGACCAGCACCTCCGGGACCTCGTACGGGTGCAGCTCCGCCACGCGGGCGCACAGCTCCGGCGCCGCGGCCGCAGTCGTTTTCAGCACGATCAGGACCTCGGAATCCCGCCGCACCTCACCCTCCCATCGATAGATCGAGACCCCGCCGCTCACGATGTTCGCGCACGCGGCGAGGCCTTCCTCGACCGCGGCCCGAGCGAGCCCCTCCGCCGCGACGGGGTCCGGAGAGGTCACCAGCACTACGCGAACGTCGGTCGCCACCGGTACCCGCTCACCGCCGGGACGCACCCCGGACGTTCTCTTTGTAGGAGCTGTCGATGAGGTGTGCGAAGCGCTCCTGGATCACCTTCCGCTTCACCTTCAATGTGGGCGTCAACGTCCCGTCCCCGATAGTGAACTCGTCCTCCAGCAGCACGATCTTCTTGGGGCGCTCGAACGCCGCCAGGCCGCGCAGCTCCCGGGCCACCTCCGCGTCCATGTGCTTCCGCACGGCCGTGTCGGAGATAAGGGTCTTTCGGTTCGACCATGGGATCCCACGCGACTCCGCCCATGCCTCGAGGTGCTCGAACGCCGGCACGATCAGCGCCGTGATGAACCGGCTCCTGTCGCCCACGAGCACGGCTTGCTCCACGAACGGATTGGCCTTCAGCCGGTTCTCGATTGGCTGAGGCGCCACGTTCTTTCCGCCGGCCGTGACGATGAGGTCCTTCTTCCGATCCGTGATGCGCAGGAAGCCGTCCTCGTCGATCTCACCGATGTCGCCGGTATGGAACCAGCCCTCGGGGTCAATGGCGCGCGCGGTCTCCTCGGGACGTTTGAAGTAGCCCTTCATGACCTGTGGGCCGCGCACGAGGATCTCACCGTCCTCGGCGATCCGGATCTCGGTGCTCGGAACGGGCTTTCCGACCGTGCCGATCCGGAAGTGCTCCTCCGTGTTCACGTTCGTCACGGGGCTCGTCTCGGTAAGTCCGTACCCTTCGAGGATCGTGAGCCCGATCGAGTAGAAGAACCGGCCCAGCTCGGGGGAGAGAGGCGCCGACCCGCTGACGAACCAGCGCATCCTCCCGCCCACCGCGGCCCGGACCTTCGAGAAGACCAGCCCGTCGGCGATCCAGTACTGGATCGCGAGCGTACCCGTAGGCATGCGGCCGGCGAGCCGGAAGTCCGCGACGCGGTCCGCCACGCCTACCGCCCATTCGACGAGCCGCTTCTTCGCGCCCGAGCAGCGCATGATCGCCTCGTGGATCTTCTCGTACACGCGGGGCACCGCCACGGCCACCGTAGGGCGGACCGTCGCCATGTCCTCGACGCCCGTCGCGACGGCGCGGGCGTGGACGATCGTGACACCACGATAGACGAACAAGTAATCCACCATTCGCTGCAGGATGTGCGACAGCGGCAGGAAGCTGACCGTGCTGTCGCCGGGACGAAGGCGCAGCACCATGTCCGCCGCGATCACGTTGGCACCCACGTTCTCGTGCGTGAGCATGACGCCCTTCGGGTCTCCGGTCGTCCCCGAGGTGTAGAGGATCGTGGCGACGTCCTCCGGCCTGGCTTCGAGCGCTTTTTCCCGGAACCTCTCGAAGCTGCTTTCCACCGACAGCCGCGAACCCTCCGCGAGGAAGTCGTCCCACGCCACCACCCCCTCGGGCAGCTCCGGAGGCGCCTTGAACACGACGATCTCGATCGGCTGTCCGCACTCGGCGACGGCTTCCCGGACCTTGGCCATCTGTGCCGCGTCGGGAACGAAGACGAGCCGGGCTCCCGAGTCCCTCAGGATGTAGGCGACCTGCGGCGCGGGTAGCGTCGGGTAGATCGGGACGTCCACGATTCCCGCACAGAGGCATCCGAAGTCGGCGAGCGCCCACTCCAGGCGGTTCGGGGACAGGATCGCCACGCGCCCACCGCGCGCGATGCCCCGGCCCTCGAGCGCCGCCGCGACGTCCCTGGACCGGGCGAGGACCTCGCGAAGCGCGAAGTACTGCACCTCGCGGCCCGGGAGGATGCGGCCGAACGCCGGCGTGTCCGGATGGTCGTCCAGCGCCTCGAAGAGCAGTTCCGTAAGTGTCTTCACGACGACGGGCCGATCGTCGGAGGCGTAGGATCGCTGCGTCATGCGGGAAGCTCCTGAGCGCGCCGAGGCGGGCCTCAGACGCACTCGATTCGGACGTCCAGGAACAGGTCGGGACGCAAGGTGTGCAGAACGCTGCAGTACTTCTGCTTCGAGAGCTCCACGGCCCGCTCGAGCTTGGGCCGATCCTGGGGCTCCAGCCCCTTCACCCGGTACGTGAGACGCACGGTGTGGAATCGCCGTGGGGTCCCGTCCACACGATCCCCCTCGACGTCCACGTCGAAAGATTCGACGTGCACCTTCCCCTTCTCGAGGATCAGTCGGACATCCACGCCCATGCACCCGGCCAAGGCCAATAGGAGCGTCTGCGTGGGGGAGGGACCGTGGTTCCCGTCGCTGTCCACCACGATCTCGGGACCGCCCGGCGCGCCTCCGACGAAGACGAGCCCGTCTCCCCTCCAGCGGAGAGAGACCTTAGAAGAGGTCATACGGCGGCGGCTCCGGAGCGTTCTCGTGGGACTCTCCACGGAGGTGCGCCAGCGTGTTGCGGGCGTGGGTCACGTGCTCACCCGCCTCGGCGCCGGACGGGGGGTTGGCCAGGAACGCCTCGAGGTGGGGGATCGCCTCGAGGGGTTGCCCGGCCCGGAGGAGGATGAAGGCCAGCCCATAATGCGCGCCGGACGCGCTCGGGTCCTTCTGGAGGACGTGCTTGTACGTCTTCGCGGCCTCGTCGGTCATCCCGATGCGCGTATAGCAGATGGCGATCTGCTGGAGGATGACCGTGTCGCCCGGGGCCTCCTTCAGTGCGAGCCGGAACGACGTGAGCGCCTCGTGGAACTTCCCCTCGCGAAGGAGATCCGTCCCCTCGCGGTAGTAATCCACCCGGCGGGTGTCGTCTTCGCCGAAGAGCTTTCTCCAGAACGCCATGTGCCTGGGGGGGAAGGAAGGGCCGCTGCGCCGCCGGGATCGTGCAAGGTAGAGCGCGAAAGGCTGCCGACGCAACGCCTTTCCCGGTGTCTCAACCCCTTTCCGCGACGACGATTCCGGCATCGCTCGCCAGCACCCGGAGCCCGGATGCGACGAGGGTGTCCACCGCGCCGTCGGGCGCGTCCTGCACGACCACGCGCGAGAGCGGCGCCACCACCCGCGCCGCCTCGACGAACCAGCGCTCACCGAGCGCGCCGTCCACGGCCACGCCCCGCAGCGTCCGGCTGAACACCGGGATCCCCGGGCGCGCCGTCATCCGGCTGACTCCGGGCGCCTCCGGCCAGCGGGCCATGTCGGCGTCGAGCGCCACGACCTGCACGCCCTCGATACGCGCAGCCAGACCCGCCGCGTGGCGGGCCGGGGATCCCGCGAGCAGGAGCATCCCGGGACCCTGCGCCACACCGAGCAGCGCCATGAGCCGATCCGTCGCGCCCGCGTCCTCGGGGCCGTAATCGCCGGCGAGGCCCGGAGCGAGCTCACCGCGTGGCGGCATCCTCAGGTCACCGAACCCGCCGCGTACCGGGAAGCCGTCGCGGCAGTTCGGGCATCCCAAGACGCCGTCCAGCACACGGCGGCCATCCATGCGCTCCGCGAGCAGGATGAGCCCGAACTCGGGTCCGCAGCGCGGACAGCTCAGACGATCCGCGATGAGCAGGTTCATGACGCGGAGTGCCAGATCACTCCGCCGCCGGAGTCGGGCCCGACGGCAACGGCGCTCCCACGGGGCCGTACTGTGCCCACTGGGTCGGGGTCTCCCAGACACGCGTGTAGACCAACCCACGGGCCTGTGCTTCGGGAAGCCGCTTCCGCAACTCGTTCCAGAACCAGCGAGCCTGGTTCTCGGCGCTGGTCTCCAGACCTTCGAACTCCGGGAGGTCGTTGAGAAGCCGATGGTCCAGACGGTCGGCGAGGGCTCTCAGCTCGCGCTTCAGGTCCACGAAGTCGAACGCGATCCCGGCCTCGTTGAGCTCCGCGGCCTGGACTGCCGCCTCGACCACGTAATGGTGGCCGTGCAGCCGCTCGCATTTGCCTTCGTAGTGCACAAGAAAGTGCGCGGAGTCGTAGTGGGCCTGGACGGACACGGTGAAAACGCAGGGCTGGCTCATGGCGGGACGCTCAGACTCGTTCGATCTGCAGTAGGGGAATGCGGACGTTGTCGGGCCGCGTCGCGATGAACAGGACGGCCTCCGCCACGTCGTCCGGCGCGAGCATGGAGATCCGATCCGGTAAGACGGGGTCGGAATCGGGGTCCACGGGATCCCAGAGGGACGTGTCCGTGGCCGAGGGCTCGAGGAGCGTCGCGCGCACACCGGTACCGCGCACTTCCTCGACCAGCACCTCGTGGAAGCCCCTCAGCCCGAATTTCGAAGCCGAGTACGCGGCGTTGCCCACGAACGCCCTTCGACCTGCGACGGAGCCCACGTTGACGATGAGGCCGCTGCCGCGTCCCAGCATCGCGGGAAGGAGAGCCCGCACCACCAGGAACGGCCCCCTCAGGTTCACCGCCAGATGCCTGTCCAGGGATTCCTCGGCCTCGAGGGTGATCGGGGCGAGCGCGAACACTCCGGCCGCGTTCACCACGATGTCCGGGGGACCTCCCGCGTCGTGCCTGAGGCGGTCGAGCGCGCCCGCGAGAGATACCTCGTCCCCGACGTCGGCGACGAGCGCCTCGCCACCCACGCGCGCCGCCACCTCGGCCAGGGCAGAAGCGGAGCGCGCGAGGAGCCACACGCGGACCCCCGCTTCGGCGAGCCGCTCGGAGACGCGGGCGCCGATGCCCCGGCTCGCGCCGGTCACGAGGGCCGTACGCCCCTGGAGGCAGCCTTCGCCGCTCACGAGAGGGGAGCGTGCGGGCTGGTGGTCAGGCGCAGGAACTCGTCCCGCGTCCGCTGGTCCTCGAGGAACGAGCCCCGCATCGCGGAGGTGATCGTCTTGGAGTTCTGCTTCTGCACGCCGCGCATCATCATGCACAGGTGGTAGGCCTCGATGACGACGGCCACACCCTGGGGCCGGATGTGGTCCCAGATCGCCTGGGCGATCTGTTCCGTGAGCCGCTCCTGCACCTGGAAGCGGCGCGCGTACACCTCCACCAGGCGGGCGGTCTTGGAGAGCCCCATGATCTTCCCATCGGGGATGTAGGCCACGTGCGCCTTCCCGAAGAACGGGAGCAGGTGATGCTCGCACATCGAGTACAGATCGATGTCCTTGACGAGCACCATGTTGTGGTGGCGTTCCTCGAAGAGGGCTCCGCCGATCGCGTCGGCCGCGCTCATGCGGTAACCCTGCGTCAGGAATTGCATGGCGTTCTTCACACGCTCCGGGGTCTTGAGCATCCCCTCCCGATCCGGGTCGTCCCCGCATCGCCGGATCATCTCCGCGACGAGGGCCTCGTAGGAGACCCCCGAGAGGTCCACCGAAGCGCCACGCCTCCCACCCGGCTCTTTCCCCCTGCTCTTCGCGTCCGTCTCGGATCCACCCTTCCTGGGGCACATGCGCTCTATTCTCCCGTGTATTCCGCGGCGTTGCGCGGCGTCTCGTGCAGTACGAGCCGGGCCAGCCGTATCCCGTTCGGCAGCGTCCCGGCCAGCCGGCCCCAGATGGCGACCACCAGATTCTCGGCCGTGGGGTTCAGCCCCTCCAGCCAGGGCACCTCCACGTTGAGGTTGTGGTGGTCCACGTCCTCCAGCACCTGCTCTTCGACGGCGTCGTGGAGAAGCTTCAGGTCCATGACGAAGCCCGTGGCAGGGTCCACCGGACCCTCGACGGTGACCTCGAGCTCGTAGTTGTGGCCGTGCCAGTTCGGGTTGGCGCAGTCGCCGAAGACCTCGGTGTTGCGCTGGTCGGGCCAGTCCGGCCGGTACAACCGGTGAGCCGCTGAGAAGTGGACGCGGCGCGTCGCTCGGACGGTGGGCATGTCGGATCTTCCCTCAATGGGGCCCCGTGGTCGGGACGTGGCCTACCCCCGGAGGAACCGGCGGGTCCAACCAGCCGGCTCCGATGGCGCCCGGAGTTTCTCCACGTGCGAAAGGGCCGGCGTCCGCGAACGCCGGCCCCCCGCTGCGTACCGAAGAGCTTTATTGAAGCCCGGGTTAAGAGTTCTGGTGACCTCCCCTCGCGTTCCGCCTTCCCCTCGTCGGGGGGCCTGGCGTCCGGCTCGGGAGTCAGTCCCGGCTTCAAGAGTGCTGGCTCAATAAAGAAGTCCTTCGGCACGCATATCCAATATAGGCCCCCTCACGGCGCCCGGCAAAACCGATGCCACCCTAGAAACTCCGGGTGCGCTTCGGTGTAGGGCGGATTCCGTCGCGATTCGTGGGACTTTTCCGACGGAGCCTCTGACACGGTCGACGGGGAGCGCCGAGCCTGGCTGCCATGCTCTGGAACAGCAAGGGGATCCGAAGGGCCCTCGGGGCTCCACTCACGGCGTTCGCGCTGTCGTCGGGCGTCGTGTCTCCGCTGCTCGATTCCGGCCACCTCCGCGCGGATGCCGTGCTCGCGAGCGGCGAGCGACCCTCGGCTACGGCAGGCTCCCACGACCACACACTCTGCACGCAGCTGGGCTCGAGCCAAGCCCTGGCGTCCATACCGGGCGTCCGGGTGCTGGCCACTGGCGCCGGCGTCGCGGCGCCTCCGGCGTTGCCTCCGTCCGTGACCCTGTCGGTACCGGTCGATGGGCATCCCACCCGCGCTCCTCCCTCCGCCTGACGATCCACAGGGGCCCCTCGGGGCCCCGTCGAGGACCGCTCCCGTAAAGCCGGTCCGGGAATCGTCATTCCGGAGGAGGTCTTCCGTGTACCTGTCCGCCCCACGTATCCGCTCGTTGTTCGCCCGAGGCGCCGTCCTGTCGGCGTTGGCCGGAGGATGGCCGGCGGCGCTTGCCGCTCAACAGCCTCCCGCTGCGGACTCGCTCGCCGCCGAGCTCCGCCGGCTGCGCGCAGCCGCCGAGGCCGCCGCGGCGACCGGGCCACCACCCGAGTCGGCCGCCCCCCAGGAGTTCGTCGGGAGGGAGCGTTCCCTCCAGGCCCTGAACCCCGAGATCAGCCTCAACGCGGACGTGTTCGCCCACCTCGATACCGATGACGCGGGCGCCGACAATTTCTTCGCCCGCGAGTTCGAGGTCTCGCTGGTATCGAACCTGGACCCCTTCTCCCGGGCCAAGATCTTCATCGGGCGCCATGCCGAAGGCGGAGCCATCGTTCCCTTCGACGGCCACGCCCACGAGGAGGACACGACCGAGGTGGACGAACACGGTCACGGTGGAGGCTTTGCCGTCGAGGAGGGTTACGTCGAGTGGGTGGGCCTGCCCACGGGCCTGGGCCTCAAGCTGGGGCGCTTCTACCAGCAGTTCGGCCAGGTGAACCGCTGGCACCCCCACGCGTTCTCGTTCCAGTCGCGCCCGCTTCCCCATCTGGCCTTCTTCGGCGAGGAAGGGCTCGGCCAGACCGGCGTCTCGTTGCGGTGGCTCGCGCCGTTCGGTGGCGACGCGGGTGCGTACGAAGCCACGCTCGAGGTGACCCGAAGCGAGAACGAGGTCCTCTTCGGCGAGTCGGCCCGCCCGTCCCTGCTGGGCCACCTGAACGGATTCTGGCAGCTCTCGCGCTCGACGGACCTCGACCTCGGCCTGAGCTGGGTGAGGGGCCGCCACGAGACCGCCGAGCACAAGGCGGATCGGAGCGTGTGGGGCGCCGAGGCCTCCCTCACGTGGAGGCCCCCTGAACGGGCCCGGTATCGGGGCTTCAACCTCCGCGGCGGAGTGCTCGTTCTGGACGGGCTCGACACCGAGGCGGCCCGCCGGGCCCTCGGCTTCTGGAGCTGGGCCGAGGCCCGGCTGTCGGTCTCGTGGCTGGCCGGAGCGCGCTGGGAGTGGACCGAGAATCCGGAGGAGCCCGAGGAGTCGGCCTGGCTCGTGAGCCCCACGCTGACGTGGTGGCAAAGCGAGTTCGTCAGGGTCCGGGCCGAGTACGACCTCCTGGGCCGCTCGGAGGACGCTCGCCAGGGCCGCTTCCTCCTCCAGGTGACGTTCGCCATGGGACCCCACAAGCACGAGACCTACTGAGGAGGACGCGACGATGCTGACGATGACGCTGGCCCTCGTGGCGCTTTTTGCCGGCCCCGCCACTCCACCACGCCCCGGACCTCAGGCCACGCCGGTCCGTGTGGTGGCGACCCTTCCGATCTACGCCTCGCTCGCCCGAGAGATCGGCGGCGACGAGGTGATCGTCACCGCGATCGCGGACCCGGGTGAGGACCCGCACTTCGTGCGACCCAAGCCGAGCTTCGCCCTCGAGCTGAAGCGCGCGGACCTGTTCGTCACCACGGGCCTCGATCTGGAGCTCTGGGCTCCCGCTCTCCTGGACAAGGCCGGGAACCCCGACGTGCTGGAAGGTGGACGGGGTTACGTATCGGCGCACACCGGCATTGCCCTCCGGGACGTCCCCTCGGCCGCCGACCGTGCCGCCGGCGACGTCCACATCTACGGGAATCCCCACCTCCATACCGACCCGCTTCGCACGCTTCAGGTGGCGCGCAACATCGCCACGGGCCTCACCCGCGTCGCTCCGGAACGGCAGCGCCTCTGGGAGGCGAACCTGGCTTCGCTCGAAGATCGCCTCCACCGCCGTCTGTTCGGCGAACGGCTGGTGGATCTCCTGGGCGGCCGTACGCTCGAGCGGCTGACGCTCGGCGGCGGCCTCTACCTGTTCCTGGAGGACCAGCAGCACGACGGACGCCCTCTCACCGAGGCGCTCGGCGGTTGGCTGAAGCAGGCGGAGCCGCTCCGGGACCTGCCCATCCTATGCTACCACAAGAGTTGGGCGTACTTCGAGGAGCGATTCGGGGTCCGGTGCGCGGACTACGTGGAGGTCAAGCCGGGGATTCCCCCCACGCCACGCCACGTCGCGAACCTCGTCGAGTTCATGCAGAACGGCGGTGTGAGCGTGCTCCTGGCCGAGACCTACTTCGATCGCAACAAGGTGAACTCGGTGGCCGAACGGGGCGGCGCCACCCCCGTGATCGTGCCCATGCAGACCTCGGCACGCTCCGCCCAAGACGACTACTTCGACTTGGTGGACCTCTGGATCGGCGGTCTGCTGCGCGCCGTCGGCGCCAAGACACACCCCTGAGCCCGAAAGGAGCCGAGTCGTGTTCCAGCTGCTCCTCCCGCCGTTCGTCGCGGCCATGATCATCCTGCTGACCCATGCCTACTTCGGTCTCCACGTAATCCAGCGGGGGGTCATCTTCGTGGACCTGGCCCTGGCCCAGATCGCGGCGCTGGGAACCACGGTGGCGTTCCTCACGGGCGCCGAGCACGGGTCCACGACGGCCTATGCGTTCTCGCTCGCCTTCACGCTCCTGGGCGCGCTGATCTTCTCGGTCACACGGCTCGAAGAGTCTCCCGTTCCCCAGGAGGCGCTCATCGGGATCACGTTCGTGGTCGCCTCCGCAGCCGTGATCCTGCTGGCCAGCTTCGCCTCCGAGGGTACCGAATACGTGAGGGAGACCCTCACCGGGTCGTTGATCTGGGTGACCTGGCCCACGGTGGTAAAGGTGGCGGTGTCCTACGGCGCCATCGGCCTGTTCCACTACCTGGCGCGCCGGACCATGCTGGCGATCACGTGGGCGCCCTCCCGCGTCTCGCGCATCAGGGTTTGGGATTTCGTCTTCTACGCCACGTTCGGGATAGCGATCACGTCGTCGGTGCAGATCGCGGGCGTGCTCATGGTCTTCAGCGTCCTGGTCATCCCGGCGGTGATCGCGTTCTTCTACGTGAGGCGCTTCGGGGCGGCGCTCCTTCTGGCGTGGGTGTCCGGAACCGTGGCGATCGTCGGGGGCCTGGGCGTTTCGTTCGCATGGGACATCACGACGGGACCCGTCCTTGTGGTGACCTTCGGCGGCATTCTCCTGGTCGCCCTGCTCTTCCGTGGCCGTTTCGGGGTGCGCGCACGGAGTCCCGCGGAGCGGGGCCTCCGGGTCGCGATGCTCGAGGTGCCCTGAGGGGAGGGCCACCTCCCGCCCCCCGGCCCGGGAAGTAGGCAAATTCTGCCCGCACGTGCACCGCGTGCCCGGCCAGGTCCGGACACCGCCCCGGCGGCGCGGGACGCTCGCACATCCTCAAGTCTTTTGTTGACAAGGCATTGCGGGCTCGCCAGCACGCAGCCGGGCACAGGACCCCTTCGCGGCACGAACCTTGTCTCCCATCCGCGGGCGGTGCCGCCCGGAAGGCGGCGCGAGTGCAGAGAGGGGATTCCATGCGCGTTGCGACAGACGGGTACATCGACATCCGCGACGGGCGGCGCGTCCGCACGCCGGGGCTCACCACGGATTCCGTAGAGCCGATGCCGGAAGGGGAGGCCGTGTCGTTCCTCCTGTCCCACACCTTCCCGGGACATCGGCGCATCGTTCGCGGCATGGGCGTCGGGGAGCGGCGCCTGATGAAGCTGGCGACCTGGGCCGACTCGGTCTCGGAGAAGATGGCGCTCGTTGACCGTGTCTGGCGTACGATCACGGAGCCCGTGCTGCCACCCTCGAACGGAAGGCCGGAACTCGTCCAGGTGGTCGTGTTCGGAGCGTGGGCGTATCCCCTCCACCTGGACGGGAACGGCACCCGCGTGCTGCCCGAGGGCGGCGTGCCCACGGGCGAGCTGGATCGGCGCTGGCGGCGGAACGTCCTGCGGTTGGATCGAAAGACGGCTTAGAAAGCCGGCCCCGCGGCCCCGGGCCGTCGGGACCGGATGCGGTGTGCCCACGCCCGCTCCGGGCTGGGCCTCACGCCCTGGGGGGGGCGTGCCAAGCGGCGGCAGGCGAAAGCCTGCCGCCGCATCTTTTTCCCGCCACACGCAGGTCAATCCGGCAGGCCGGGTTCCGTCATGCCCCGCACGTCCAGAGCCTCGTCCACCTTCTCGGGCGGCAGCAGCCCTTCGCGCAGCACGACGTCCCGGACGCTCCTGCGCTCCGCGGCCGCCGACTTGGCCACCGTCGCGGCCTGGTCGTAGCCGATGTAGGGGTTGAGCGCCGTGGCGATCGACGGGTTCAGCTCCAGGAGCTCCCGGCACCGTGCTTCGTCGGCCTCGATACCGGCGACACACTTGTCCGTGAAGGCCCGGCTCGCGCTCGCGAGCAGCACGATGGACTCCAGGAGCGACTGGACCAGGACCGGCATCATCACGTTGAGCTCGAAGTTCCCACGGCTCCCCGCGACCGTGATCGTCGTGTGGTTTCCCATGACGCGGGCACAGACCATCATCAGTGCCTCGCACATGACCGGATTCACCTTCCCCGGCATGATGGACGAGCCCGGCTGGATCGCCGGCAGGCGGATCTCGCCGAGGCCGGACGTGGGTCCGCTCCCCATCCACCGGATATCGTCAGCGATCTTCATGAGGCCCGCGGCGACCGCGCTCAGCGCGCCCGACGCGCTCACCGCGGCGTCTTTCGCCCCCTGCGCCTCGAAGTGGTCGTCGGCCTCGCGGAACGCGACCCCCATGAGCCTGGAGATCTCCGCGATGGCCTTCGCGGGAAACGCCGGATCGGTGTTGATCCCCGTGCCCGTAGCGGTCCCACCGAGCGCCAGCTCGGAGAGCTCCTCCGAGGCATGGCTCACGCGCTCGATGCCCCTGGCCACCTGCGCGGCGTAGCCCCCGAATTCCTGGCCCAGCCTCACGGGAGTCGCATCCATGAGATGCGTGCGCCCCGACTTCAGGACATGATCGAACGCCGTGGCCTTCTCCAGGAGCGTCGAACGCAGGTGCTCGAGCGCCGGAATGAGCTCGCGCTCGATGGCCGCCCGCGCCGAGAGGTGGATGGCCGTCGGGATCACATCGTTCGAGGACTGCGCGAAGTTCACGTGGTCGTTGGGGTGCACCTCCGCGCCGAGGATCTGCGCGGCACGGTGCGCGATGACCTCGTTCGCGTTCATGTTCGTGGACGTCCCGGAGCCGGTCTGGTAGACGTCGACGACGAACTGGTCGTCCCAAGCCCCTTCGGCGACCTCGGTGGCGGCTTCGACGATGGCGCCCGCCACGCCCCGGTCCAGGTGGCCCGACTCGCCGTTCACGAGCGCCGCCGCCCTCTTGATCGTGCCCAGCGCCTCGATGAACGGCCTCCCGAACCGCTGTCCGCTGATGGGGAAGTTCTCGACGGCCCGCTGGGTCTGGGCTCCATAGAGCGCGTCGGCAGGGACCTTCATCTCACCGAGCGAGTCCTTCTCGATGCGGAATCCGTCGGACATGGGAGGGACCTCTCGTACGTGTGCGGTGGGGAGTACCTGGGCGACGGGAATCTACGCGCGGCGCACTCCGGCGATCCACTCCCGCAACTCCTTCTCGTACTGTCGCGTCGTCAGGAGTGTCAGGACGTCTCCGGACTCCACACGCGTGAAGCCCCGCGGCACGACGACCCGGTCGCCGCGGCGGAGCAGCGCGATCAGGGCGTGGTCGGGGATCCGGACGTCCCGAACCGGGTGATTGCAGATCCCGGCGTGGTCCTCGGCCACCTGGAGCTCGAAATGGACCGACTCGAACCGCCCGTCCGCCGGGAGGGCATCGCTCCGCTCCACCAGGCGCTGGTGCTCGTCGGAGAGCTCCTTGAACGCCCACAGCATCTCGGTACGGCGCAGCATCCCGGTGACGTTGCCCGGCTCCCCCTGGTCCACGACGGGAATCTGGTAGACGTCGCGCTCGCTGAAGCGCCGGAACGCGTGCCGCAGCGACTCACCGGCGTCGCACGTGACCACCGCACGCGTCATGATGTCCTTGACCGTCCGGCCGCTTGTCTCCTGCTCCACGATCGCGCGCTCCAGATCGGTGATCGAGACGATCCCCACCATGCCCCCGTTCTCGTCGAGCACGACCCAGCTGTGGCTCCGGTCCTGGCGGGCGCGGGCGGCGAGGTCGTCCAGCGTCATGTCCGGGCTCACCGACGGGACCTCCTCGGACATGGCGTCGGCCACGAGCAGGAGGTCCAGGGTCCCGAGCTCGGCCTTCGGGGCCGTCAGCCCGCCGCGACGACGGAGCTTGATCGAGTAGATCGAATCGGGATCGATCCGCGACGCGATGAGCTGGGCCAGAACCACGGACAGCATCAGGGGCAGGATGATCCGGTAGTTGTCGGTCATCTCGAAGAGGATGATGACCGCCGTCATGGGGGCGTGGGACGAGGCGCCGAACACCGCGGCGGCACCGACGAGCGCATACGCGCCCGCGGGAGCCGCCACATCCGGGAAGAGCGTGCCCGCGAACGCCCCGAACGAGCCCCCGGCCATCGCACCGATGAAGAGCGCCGGGGCGAAGACGCCTCCCGAGCCTCCGGCGCCCAGCGTGATCGAGGTGGCGAGGATCTTCATGAAGACCAATGCGAGCATGAGCCCCGCGGACAGCCCGCCCGCCATCGCCATCTCGACTCCTTCGTGGCCGACGCCGAACAGGAGCTCACTGCCGAAGGTACCCATCAGCCCCACCGCCAACCCTCCGGCCGCGGCCTTCAGCCAGATCGTGGCGTCCCAGCGGTCGAACCAGTCCTCCACACCGTACACGACCCGTACGTACAGCAGGGAGATGATCCCCGTGACCAGGCCGAGCATGAGGTAGAGCCCGAACTCCCAGTTGCTCACGAAGGTGAACCGCTCGACCAGACGGAACGCGGGCTGGGTGCCGAGGGCCATCTGAGCCACCGCCGTTGCGCTCACGGAAGCCACCACCACCAGCCCGAACGAACGCGCTGCGAAGCTGCCCAGGATCACCTCGAGCGCGAACAGCACGCCGGCCACCGGAGCGTTGAACGTCGCGGCGATCGCGCCGGCCGCGCCGGCCGCCACGAGGAGCTTCACCTCCTCGGCCCCCAACCCGACGAACTGGGCCACGGCGCTCCCGAGCGACGCGCCGATCTGCACGATCGGACCCTCGCGGCCGACCGAGCCCCCGGAGCCGATCGAGATCGCGCTCGCCACCGCCTTCACGACCGACACCCGGGGGCGGATCTTGCCGCCCTGCATCCGCACGGCGAACTGCACCTCGGGGACGCCGTGCCCCCTCGCCTCCTCCGCGAGCCAGTGAACCAGATAGACGACGATGACGGCGCCCACGGCCGGCGCGGTCATGGTCACGAGCCAGGAGGGGAGTGGCAGGCCCATCGTGTCGCCGAGCCTCGTGCCCTGGTCGAAGAACACCCATTGGACCGCCCGGATCAACCACCGGAGCACGATGGCACCGCCCCCCGCCAGAAGGCCCACCGTCACGGCCATGGCCAGGGGGGCGAGGGTATCGGACCGTTGCAGCGCGATGCGGACCCGCTGGAGGGCGTCGTTCACCGTGGTCCCTCCGCGGTAGCGTCGACGTCCCCGGCCGTGCGCGCGCCCACCACGACCGACGCTCCCGTTTCGCCCATGCGCTCCGCCACGCTCGTGCGCTCGGCGACGGTCGGGCCCATCCCCTTGGTTCCGCCGGCGATGATGGCGACCTTCCCGGCCAGGTCGGTCACACTCGTTCCTCCCTCGTTGTCGGGGTCCGGCCCACCGCGCGCCACATGACCGGACGGCCCCGGGGCTGGCCCCGGGCGCCCCCATGCCGGTATGAGTGTCCCATGAACCTGCCAGGAATTCAACGTGTCGCCCTCGTGACCGGCGGCGCGACGCGCCTCGGCCGTGCGATCACGCTCGGCCTGGCCGAGGGGGGGTACGATCTACTCGTCCACTACCGGTCGTCCCGCTCGGAGGCGGACGACGTGGCGCGCGCGGTGGAGGGCTTCGGCCGACTCTGCGTGTCCTTCCGGGCGGACCTGGTGGAACCCGGCGCCCCGGCCGCCGTGGTGGAGGCCGCGCGGACCGCGTACGGGCGCCTCGATCTCCTCGTCAACAGCGCGGCGAGCTTCGACGCCCGGACCCTCGCCGCGACGGACGCGGGGGCCTGGGACGACGTGATGAGCCTGAACGTGCGCGCCCCGCACCTCCTGGTCCGCGCCGCGGCCGGGCTGCTCGCGGCCTCGCGCGGAGCGGTCGTGAACCTCCTCGACCTCTCGGCGTTCCAGCCGTGGACCGAGCATGCCGCGCACGCCGTGTCCAAGTCCGCGCTCGCGCACCTCACGCGAGTGCAGGCACGCGCGCTCGCACCCGACGTGCGCGTGAACGCCGTGGCTCCCGGAGCGGTGCTCCCTCCCGACGATTACCCGCCGGAGCGACTCGACGCGCTCCGCGCGCGGACGCCCCTCGGCACGCTGGGCACGCCGGAGGATGTGGTGGCAGCGGTCGTGTACCTGGCACAGGCGCAATTCGTCACGGGGCAGATCCTGGCGGTGGACGGGGGGAGGTCGCTCGGATCGGCCTCGGACGGATGAGCCCCCGGGGGCCCGATCCGGGACCGAGCGTCGAGGCGCGCGTCGCTCCGGCCTACTCGCGCGCCGCGCCCCCGTGCGCCAGCCACCGCTCCGCGTCCAGCGCGGCCATGCACCCCGTCCCCGCCGCGGAGACGGCCTGGCGGTAGTAGTCGTCCATGACGTCGCCGCAGGCGAAGATCCCCTCCACGGAGGTGTGGGTCCTCCACGGCACCGGCATCTCGACGTAGCCCTTCGGCGTGAGCCGGATCTTGCCGTTCAGGAACGCGGTGTTGGGCTCGTGTCCGATCGCGACGAAGAGTCCGGCCGCCTCGATCTCGCTCTCCTCACCGGTCACGGTGTCCTTCAGGCGGAGGCCCGTGACGAACTCGTCACCCAGCACGTCCGTGACGACCTTGTTCCACAGGGGGCGGATCTTCGGGTTCGAGAGGGCCCGCTCGGCCATGATCTTGGACGCCCGCAGCTGGTCGCGGCGGTGGATGAGGAGCACCTGCGTCGCGAACTTTGTGAGATAGGTGGCGTCCTCCATGGCCGAATCGCCGCCGCCCACGACGGCCAGCACCTTGTTCCGGAACGCGGGAAGCGCGCCGTCGCACACGGCGCACCCACTCACGCCGCCTCCCGACCGGGCGAGCCGCTCTTCATTGGGAAGGCCGATCCACTTGGCGTTGGCGCCCGTGGCGATGATCACGGCGTCGGCCCTCACCACCTTGCCGCGGCTGGACGTCAGCACGAACGGGCGCTGCTCGACGTCGATGTCCACGATGTCTTCGGAGACGATGCGCGTGCCGAACCGTTGCGCCTGCGCCCGCATCTCCATCATGAGATCCTGGCCGCCGATTCCGTTCTTGAAGCCCGGGAAGTTCTCCACGTCCGTGGTGAACATCAGCTGTCCCCCCGGGATCATCGTTCGGCTGCCCGCTCCCTCGAACACGAGGGGTTGGAGTTCGGCCCGGGCCGCGTAGACGGCAGCGGTCCATCCGGCCGGGCCGGACCCGATGATGACTACCTGCTCGTGGTCGCGAGGCTTGTCGTCCCCCATGTGCTTCTACCTTTCCCCTATTTGTCCTTGAATGCCTTCGATGCCGTCGAATGGCCAGGATTCACCCTCGCGGTGGGATCCACGAAGTGCACGGCGTTGTTGACCGCGATCGCCGCCTCCGCGAAGCCGGTCGCGATGAGGTCCATCTTGCCCGGATAGTCCACGAGATCCCCCGCGGCGTAGATGCCGGGGATATTCGTTTCCATGAGAGGGCCGACCTTCACGCGGTTCTTCTCGATCGTGAGCCCCCAGTTCGCGATGGGCCCGAGCTCGGGCTTGAAGCCCAGGAACGTGAACAACGCATCGCAGTCCAGGCGTGTCTCCTCGCCCGTGCGGTTGTCGAAGATCGTCACGGACTCCACGTGATCCGAGCCTTCGATCCTACGGACCTCGTGGAACGTGCGGAGCTCAATCCGGCCGGCCGCTACGGCGGCCTGCAACCGGGCCACCGTGGCCTGGTGGGCTCGCCACCCGTCACGCCGGTGCACGAGCGTCGTGCTCGATGCGTGCTCCATCAGGATGAGCACCCAGTCGAGCGCCGAGTCCCCTCCTCCGACGAGAACCACCTTCTTGCCCGCACAGGCCCCGGGGGCCCTCACGGCGTGCTCGACGCCCTTATGCAGGAACTCGCGGCATCCTGGAACGTCGAGCTCCATCGGCTCGAGGGTTCCCTTGCCGCCCGCGAGCACGATGGCACGCGAGAAGTACTCCCCGGCGCGCCCGCGGAGGCGAAAGATGCCGTCCTCGGACACGACCTCCTGCACCTGCTCGTCCAGGACGACCTCCGCGCCGAACTGGAGCCCCTGCTCGACCATGTTCCGCGCGAGGTCCTTGGCCAAGATCCTGGGGAGGCCGCCGACATCGAAGACGTCCTTCTCCGGGTAGAGCGCGGTGAGCTGCCCGCCGAGCTGGTGCAGGGAGTCTATGATGCGGGTGGAGCGGCCACGCATGCCGGCGTAGAACGCCGCGAAGAGGCCCGTCGGGCCCCCGCCGATGATCGTGATGTCGCGGATGTCGTTGGGCATGCGCAACGTCTGGGTGCGGTCGTGCGAGGCGCCCGGTGCCCCGCGTCGGCACGAAGTCTAACCGACCCACGAAGGGGTTCAAACGCCCCGATACAGCTCCGACTCCCGGTACCGCGCCAGGGCCCGCTCGACCAACAGCTTGATCCCCACCGCCACCGGAACGGCGATCAGCAGGCCGACGAACCCGAAGAAGACTCCCCCCACGGCCAGCGCCAGGACGACCCAGACCGGGTGCAGCCCCACCGAGTCCCCCACGATACGGGGGCTGATCACCGCGCCCTCCAACGCCTGCGCCACGCCGTACACCACGGCCACCTTGAGCAGGGACACGCCGACGCTCCCGCTCACGAGCGCGATGAACAGGGCCGGGACGAGGCTGATGAGGAGCCCCAGGTAGGGAACCACGGAGAAGATCGCCACCAGCAACCCCAGCATCGCGGCGTGGGGGAACGACAGCGCCGCGAGCCCCAGCGCGGTGATGGCGCCGACGGTCACGGCCACCGTGATCTGACCACGGAGGTAGCGCCCGAGAAGCCGGTCGTACTCCCCGGCCAACGAAAGCACCCCCTCCTTGCGGCCGGCCGGGAGCAGGCTCCCCGCGGCGCCCCGGAGCCGGTCCCAATCCCGCAGCAGATAAAACGTCAACACCGGGGTGAGCACCACGTACCCCCCGACGCTCAGCACGACGCCGAGCCCTCGGCCCACTCCGATGAAGCTCTTCCAGGCCCACGCCGCCAACGCCCCGCGGCGCTCCTCGAGGAACGCCATGACCCCTGCCGCGTCCACGCCCCGCAGACGCGCCACGACCGCGTCCTCGTCCAGAAGAGGCAGGTTCACGCGCATGAGCCGCTCCCGGAACCCGTCCAGCCAGGCGGCCACCCGCTGGAAGAACACCGGCGCCTCCTCGGCCACGTCCGTGAGCTGTTGCACGGCGGCCGGGATCCCGAGGAGGAGGAGGGCGGCCAGCGCCGCCAGCGCCGGCACGGCGAGGAGCAAGATGGCCAGGGTGCGGGGCAGGCGCCGCGCCTCCAGGCGGTCCACGAGGGGATCCAGCACGTACGCCATCACCATGGCGAGGACGAACGGGGCGAGCACCGCGCCAGCCGTGGCGAGCAGCCAGATCAGAGTGAGGATGGCCGACGTGGCCAGCAGCGCTCCGTGGCCCGGCCGCCCCTTGAACGGGACGAGGACGGCCCAGAGCAGGAAGAACAGAAGGAACGGATTGAGGATCCCACGCAGCGCGAACAGGAAGAAGCCCAGCACGAGCAGGACGGCGGCCGCTTCGAGACCGCGCCAGACCGCTTGATCGCTCCTCTCCACGGATCTCGTCCTAACCGGGCTCGCCGCCACCCAGGGCTTCGCGGGCGGCGTTCACGACATCCCGAGCGTTGTCGTAGGAGATGCGCGCGGCGGCCTCGTCGAGCGGAAGCCAGACGCACTCCGTGATGCCCTCCGCCGCCTCCGGGTGCGGCTCGCCTTCGCGGGAGGTCATCAGGTAGAACATACAGAACTTGTGGATGAGCTTTCCTCCCGCGCGGAAGTACCAATCGATGGACGCCAGTTCCTTCCCGAGCACCAGATCTCCCAGGCCCGTCTCCTCGCCCACCTCACGGATGGCGGCTTCCCCGCTCCCCTCTCCGCCCTCGAGATGCCCTTTCGGAAGGCCCCAGTTCTGGTACGGATCCCGGATCACCAGGACGTGGGGCTGTCCGTCGATCTCGCGGACGACGACGCCTCCGGCACTTCGTTCGATCCGGGCTCTCGTGCGCTTGGCCACGGTCTCGCTCGCTAGAAGATCGAGAGGCGCACATAGCGCCGTGGATTCTCCCGCAGGTCCCGCAGCAGGAACGTAAGCTGCGCCAGGGCGTCCTCCGCCCGGACCGCGAGCGTCGAGTCCGCGACCATGCGGCCCAGCGCGCCCTCCCCCGAAGTCACCCGGGCCATGAGGCGGTCGAAACGGGCGAACGCCGAATCGGCGCGAGAGAGTGTCGCCGCGAGCTCGTCGCTGGACCCGGCCAGGTCCGCGGCGATCTCGCCGATGTCTCCCGTGGCCGCGTTCACGTTCCCGATGATCGAGTCGATCTGGGCATCCGCCAGGATCTGCTCGATGCGCTCGAACGACCTGCGCGCCACCCTGGACGAGGCTTCGATCTCCGCGACGGCGCTGTCCACGCTCACCGTGATGCTCGTCGCGATCTCCGACTGCTGGGCCACGAGGTTCCGCAGATCCGTGCTCACGACACCGAAGTTCTCGATAGCACGGGCCAGATTCATCGCGGTCGAGTCGTTGAACGCCACCTCGAAGCGATCCGTGAGAGTCGCGAGGTTCGTGGCGATCTCCTCGGCGGAAGCGGTCAGTCTCGACATCTCCGGCAGCGTGTACCCGCCCAGCACGACCGTACCGTCCCGGGTGGTCCCCGGCGGGACCGGAAGGAAGTCGAAGCCCGGAAAAGCCCCACGGGAGACGATCTCGGCTTGCCAGTCGCCGAAGAACGACTCCGGCGCCAACAGGACCCCCGCGTCCCCGGGGAGCTGGAGCTCCGTGTGGAGCTCCAACGTGACCCGCACCGCGTCACCTTCCGGCTCCACCTCGATCGTCGACACGCGCCCGACCTGGACGCCCCGGAACTTGACCGCGCTCCCCGGCGAGAGCTGCGCCACGTCGCCGAAGAGGACCTCGATGGGCACCACGACGCGTCCCCAGTTCGCACCCTTCAGCCAGAGCGTCCCGGTCACTCCCACCGCGACGGCGGCGATGATCACGACTCCCACCAGGACCTCGCGCGCGCGAGTCACGATGCCACCTCCAGCAGCTCGGGCCTACCCTCGATGAACCCTTTCACGACCGGATCCACGGACGCCTGGATCTCCGCCGGGGTTCCCTGGAATCGAATCCGTCCTTCGTGCAGCATGGCGATTCGGTCGGCGATCTTGAAGGCGCTCGCCATATCGTGTGTGATGACGACGCCCGTGACGCCCAGCTCCTGGCGCATGCGGAGGATCAACGCGTCGATGACCGCCGTGGTGACCGGGTCGAGACCCGTGGTCGGCTCGTCGTACAGAAGGTACTTGGGCCTGGTCGCGATGGCCCGCGCAAGGCCCGCCCTCTTCCGCTGCCCCCCGGAGAGCTCCGAAGGATCGTGGTTCTCGTAGCCGGCCAGGTCCACGAGGCGGAGGCACTCGGCCACCCGGGCCGCGATCTCGGCCGGCGCCATGCCGGGGATGCGCTTGAGACCCATTCCCACGTTCTCCCCCACCGTCATCGAGTCGAAGAGCGCCGCGAACTGGAACACATAGCCGACGTTGCGCCGGAGCTCGTACAGCTCGGCCTCCGACAGCTCCCCGACATTCCTGCCGTCGACCCGGACTTCGCCGCGGTCCGGCTCGAGCAGGCGCACGATGTGCTTGAGCGCCACCGACTTGCCGGTTCCCGAGCCCCCGATGACCGCGAGCGTTTCCCCTTCGCGCACCTCCAGGCTGAAGCCCCGGAGCACCTCCCGGGGCCCGAAGGCCTTGTGGACGTCGTCCAGCACGATGCTCATAGCAGCACCGCCGCCCAGAAGGCATCGAGCACCAGGATGATCATGCAGCTGGCCACGACCGCACGCGTGGTCGAGCGGCCCACACCCTCAGCGCCGCCGGCCGTACCGAGGCCGACGAAGCATCCCACCCCGGTGACCGTGAGCCCGATGCTCGCCGCCTTGATGACCGAGAACCACACGTCCCAGGGCCGGAAGAAGAGCCTCAGGCCCTTGAGGAACTCCGGTGAGGACATGTCCAGCAGATAGAGCGACGTCCCCCATCCTGCCAGCACGCCCATCGCGTCCGCGAGAAGCACCACCACGGGGAACATGACGATGCCGGCGATCACCCGGGGGACCACGAGGTACGCGACGGGGTCGTAGGCCAAGGTCTCGAGCGCGTCCACCTGCTCCGTGACCCGCATCGTGCCGAGCTCCGCCGCGATGTTCGCCCCCACGCGGCCCGAAAGCGCGAGCCCCGTGAGGACGGGCCCCAGCTCCAGCACCATCGTCTTGCCCACGAGCGTCCCGACGAAGTAGAGCGGGACGGCTCCGGTGAACGTGTACGAGGCCAGAAGCGCGAGTACGATTCCGGTGAACGCGGCGATGAAGAGCGCGATCGGAACCGAGTCCACGCCTATGCGGGCCATCTGGCCCACCAAGTGCGGCGCCCACATGCTCCCGCGGCGGAGCGCCCGCACTGCGCCGAGAGCGAGGAAGCCGGCCCGCCCCACCAACGCCGCCGACAAGATTGCCGCCCGCCCCACGGCCTGAGCCGGCCACCTCACCGTTCCCGTTCCAGTCATGTCAACCAAGATAGCAGCGGTGCGGGTCCCGATAGAAAACGACGGGCCCCCCGGCGACACCGGGGGGCCCGTGAGCACGGGATCGGATGGACGTCACTCGGCAGCGGGCGCCAACCCGGATTCGAGCGTGAACTCGACCTCTTCTTCTTCCCGTACGCCGCCGGGGCCCGGGAGAACGTACGACACCCGGATGCGCCGGACGGCCGAGTGCGGATCCGCCAGGGAGACCTCGAAGTCCAGCTTCCGGTCCAGGGACACGATCCGGGTGCGGACCCGGTCTCCGGGCTCGGCCTCCGGTTGCTCCAGGGGGTTGCGGAACAGGGTCTTCGTGGACTGACGGCCGGTTTCGAGCTGGCGGGTCACCTTGACCTGCTTCAGCCAGTCGGGTTGATAGTTGACGGCGTACTCGAAGCCGCGCTGGTCAGCTCCGTGACCCTCGCGATTGTGGCGCGCCACCCGCGTCCTCCGGCCTGAGTCCTCGAAAAACGGTAAACGAATGTTTCTCACCGTGGCCCGTTTTGTCAAGTTTGTCGAGACCGCCGTTCCAAGAAAATCCAATGGAATAGTGGATGTCCGGCGCGCGGTTCCGGCGCTCTTTTGAAAACTCTTCAATCCGCATCGACCCAGAAGTTGTATCATTTTCGGCCGTCCGAGGCGCCCGCCCGTCGAGCGTCCCGGCACCGCTCCGCACACGACCGACGCCGGGCGGGACGCGATCCAGCTTGACCCGTCGGACCGCGGTCCCTTACTTTGCCCGCATTCCTCCGGATCCTGTTCACGACACCGGCGTCCGCCCGCCCTGGGCGGCATCCATCCGCCGGCCCTCCACGCGTTGCCCCGGCGCCCGCGCCGTCGCCCTCTCTTCCCCACCGAACCGGTTCGACCCACGTCCGTCTGCCGTCCACCCCGGAGTTCACCCGTGGACATCTCAGAGCTCAAGAGCAAGAGCGTCGACGAGCTGTACGACCTCGCCGAGGAGCTCGCCATCGACGGGTACGCCGGCATGCGGCGTCAGGACCTCGTCTTCCGGCTCGAGCAGGCGCTCCTCGAGAAGGAGGTGGTGCTGCGAGCGGAGGGCGTGCTGGAGATCCTGCCCGAGGGATACGGCTTCCTGCGGTCCCCGGACTACAACTACCTGTACGGGCCCGACGACATCTACGTGAGCCCGTCGCAGATCAAACGGTTCGACCTGCGCACCGGAGACACGATCCTCGGACAGGTCAGGCCTCCGAAGAACGGCGAGCGCTATCTGGCCCTGCTGAAGGTCGAGGTCATCAACGGCCTGGACCCGGAGCGGACGAAGAATCGGCCCACCTTCGACAACCTCCGGCCGCGCTACCCCGAGGAGCGGTTGCACCTCGAGTACGAGGGATGCAGCCTGGCCGCCCGCGTCATCGACCTCATCGCCCCCATCGGAAGGGGGCAGCGCGGTCTCATCGTCTCTCCGCCAAAGGCCGGGAAGACCACGATCCTCCAGCAGATCGCGAACTCCATCTCACGGAATCATCCGGACGTCCACCTCATCGTGCTGCTCATCGACGAGCGTCCCGAAGAGGTTACGGACATGCAGGAACACGTGAAGGCCGAGGTCGTGTCGTCGACCTTCGACGAACCGGCCCAGCGGCACACGCAGGTCGCCGAAATGGTCATGGAACGCTCGAAGCGTCTGGTGGAGTTGGGGCGGGACGTCGTGATCCTGCTCGACTCGATCACGAGGCTCGCGCGTGCCTACAACGTGGTCGTCCCCCACTCCGGAAAGATCCTCTCCGGCGGCGTGGACGCCAACGCGCTCCACAAGCCCAAGCGCTTCTTCGGCGCGGCCCGCAACATCGAGGGCGGAGGATCGCTCACGATCATCGCCACCTCCCTTATCGAGACCGGGAGCCGGATGGATGAGGTGATCTTCGAGGAGTTCAAGGGCACCGGGAACATGGAGCTCATTCTGGACCGCCACATCTCGGATAAGCGGATCTTCCCCGCGATCGACCTGAATCGCTCGGGCACACGGCGTGAGGAACTCCTGCTCACGGAAATCGAGCTGAACCGTGTCTACCTGCTCAGGAACTTCCTGAGCGACATGCCCGAGGCCGAGGCGATCGAGTTCCTGCTCACCCGCATAAAGCGCACGGCCACGAACCAGGAGTTCCTGGACGCGATGGCGCGGGGAGAGTAGCGGGTCACCGAGAGCGATGCCCGGCGGGCCTCAACGAGCCTACTCCTCCAGGGCGTCCTCGTAGCGCGGGTTCACCACCAGCTCACCTTCCTCGAAGATCTTGCGGTCCCAGGGGTAGATGATCGTCGCGTCGGTCTCGAGCGCGAAGTAGTCCGGCTTGTACCCGCGGGGACGCGCGAACGTCGTGGCGGTGCGCACCTCGGCGGGGCGGACGTCGCGCGTGGCCGCCAGCCCCAGGCGCAGCGTCTCGCCCGACGTCGCGATCTCGTCCACCAGGAGGACGCGCCGTCCCGCCGCCTGCGGAGGTGCGGCGGACAGGATGGCCGGACGTTGTCGTACGACCTCGTCGCCTTCCCTTCGCGAGATCTTCATCGAGTGGAAGTCCACACGCAAAATGGACGCCACCACCGCGCCGGGGATGACGCCGGCCCGCGCGATTCCCACGATCAGATCGGGGTGATAGTCGCGGGCGACCTTGAGCGCGAGGGCACGACACAGCTCACCGAACATCTCCCAGGATAGATCGAGGAATTCGACCGACCTGGATCCGGCTCGCGACATTCCGGGCGTGGGTGGCATCATGCATTCAACGTACCGCCGAAGGCAGGGAGCGAGCAACGCGGCTCGGGCGGCCCGCGGCCTATCCCCGCGTTGACGTGGTTCGGCGGCGCGACGATGCTACCCGCATGTCCGACGACCTCACCGCAAAGGCCGACCGGCGGCTCGACGAGGCGCTCAAGGACGCGGGCGCCCGGGATCCGCGCGAGTTCTACCGGGAGCGGCTGCGCTCGCTGAAGCAGTCCAATCCCGAGGGGTACGCGACCGCCGTCGCCTACTATCGGGACACGCTGATCCCCCAGGTGGCGGACGGCGAGGGCGACCCGATCGCCGCGTGGACCGAGTACGGCCGGAGGTTGGCCGAAGCGGTCACGCCGGGGCGGACCGTGGCCGTGGACGGGACGGGCCGCGCCGAGCCGTATCGCGCGCCGGCGCCTCGGGACCGCTTGATCCTCCATTTGCCGGACGCCAAGAGCGGCCGCGCGCTCCTGGTGGGCCTCCCCACCGAGCTCACGCCGGCCCAGCGCGCCACGTACGACGTGCTGGTCGCCGGCAAGCTGAAGCTCCGGTAGCGCGGCGGCCCCGCCGCCCGCAGCGCCTACCGGTATCCCGTAACCGACAATGCGCACCGTAACGCGAGCGCGGCGCTCCCCGGCCGGTTCGCGATCGCCGGATCCTTCACGTACGCGGGGACGTCGAACCGCACCCGGATCGGGGAGCCGGCGAGCCCGACCTCCATGCCCGCGCCCACCGATCCGTAGAGATGCCTCCAGGCTTCGAGAGCCGTCCGCAGCGGGGGGGTCAGCAGCGCCGGGGCCCCGGGCTCGGCCGGCACGGCCCCCAACCCCACGCCACCGAACGCCCGCCCTACCGCTTCGATCTCCTTGCCCAGCGCCGAGACGGTGTGCGCCGGCGTGCGGACCTCCCCCGTGATGGTGGCCAATTGGGGAAGGCTGATCCCAGGATGGTACCCGACGAGTCCGCCGCCGCCCGGGATCACACCCTCGTCGTCCAGCGGAGCATCCACGCTCCGGATCCACGGATTGGAGAGCGCGGCGAACGGATCCGCGCCCGGAAGGAAGAACTGGCGCTCGCGAGGCGCGTACTCGCCCCCCCAACCCCGATCCGAGTGGGCCAGGACACCGCCGGCGAAACCGCGCAAGCGCGCGCTCCACCCGCGGGAAAGAGCCACCGAAGTCTCGACGGTCGCGCTCCCGCGGACCCACAGACGGCCCTGCGTGTCGAGACCGATCGAGCTCTCGACGTCCAGCGACCGGCCTGCACCTCGCTCCTCACGGAAACCGATTCCCACCTCACCGGCCTGGTTGGTGTCCGGGGACCAACGCCCCTGCGTGAGGTAGGCAGGGTCGTACACCGCGGTCGCCGCCGCCTTCGCGCGTAGCGATCTCCTGGGACCGGAGAGCGGCCGAGAGCTCACGTCGCGAGCGAAGGTGAGCGATGCGTGGGCGCGCCCTTCCCCGGCGAAGAGCACAGCCTCCGTGCCGAAGCGGGGCCTGTCGAAGACGATGGGATTCCTCAGGCTGACATAGATCGACCCGGGATCGAAGGAGTCCGACGCGCCGCCGAAGTCGGACGTCTCCACGGCGGGAAACCCGATCCTCACGAGCGCCTCGCGGATCTCCCCGAGATACGAGCTCCTGAGCTGGAGACCACCCACCACGCCCCCCGCGTCGTTGAACCAACCCAACGGAAGGACGCGGAGCGGGGCCCTGTCACGGTACGTGGGGAGCGCCCCGAAGGGGTTGTCGAGCGCCAGCACGTAGGGCGAGGCGCCGAAGGGGCGCCGGCCCCACGCGTCGTTGAGCGCGTTCCAGTCCAGGATCGTCTTGAACGGATCGAGATCCACGCGATCCGGCTGGAACGGGGTGCGGATCCGATGGGTTCCGTGGAGTGCGTCGCCCGGAACGACGGTGTCACGGACCTGGTCGCCGACCGAGAGACGAACGGGGACGGGCATGCGCATCGTCCCCTTCCGCGCCACGTCCACCTCGGTCACCCATCCCCCGGCGTCCCGCCTCGGACGTACGTCCTCCACCGCGTAGTCGCACACGCCGTTGGCGTGCAGCCACTGCCCGAAGAACCAGTCGAGGTCCCGCCCCGACACTTCTTCCGCAACCGACTGGAACGCGTGCTGGTCCACGTGGCGGAAGCGATACCGGTCGTAGAAGGTCCGCAGGATCTCGGCCATCACGGGACGGCCCACCATCCCACGCAGCATCCAGAAGACCAGCGAGCCCTTCGTGTAGATCATCGTGGAGTAGACGCCCATGTCGGCGTACCGCTCCGCCTGCAGCGTTACGGGCTCGGCCTTCCCCTTCAACTCGAGGTCCAGAACCCGCTGCTCGCTCCCCAGCCACTCGGCCCGTCCCGAGCCCCGCTTCTCGTTGAACCACGCGGTCTGGAACGACGTGAATCCCTCGTCCAGCCATCCTTCGAGCCACTCGTTGTTCGCCAGGATACCGTGGGTATAGATGTGGCCGACCTCGTGGAGGATGAGCCCCTGCGACGCGCTCCCGTTCATGACGATCATCGGGAACTCCGTACCGCCGCTCTCGATGCGGTGGACGTTCGTCACCTGGGGATAGGGGTAATCCCCGAAGACAGCGCCGAGCCACTGGAGCGCGACCAGGGTCCGGCGGACCGCGACCCCGTTGCCCCACGAAGCCTCGTCGCCCGGCCGGTACAGGACCCGGACAACGACGCCGTTCAGGGCGCCCTGCTCGTAGACGTAGTCGGGGGACGTGGACCACGCGAAGTGATGAATGTCCCGGGCGTACCACCGAACCTGCTTCCGCCCCTCTCCGGGGGCCGACAGAAGGCCCAGGGGCTCCCCGGGCGTGAGCTCACGCCGTGGCGTGATACCGCACGTTCGCACACCCCCGCGCACCACACACGGTGGCCCCTCCGT
This sequence comes from uncultured Gemmatimonadaceae bacterium, assembly GCA_964412015.1. Classification (GTDB taxonomy): domain Bacteria; phylum Gemmatimonadota; class Gemmatimonadetes; order Longimicrobiales; family Gaopeijiaceae; genus SZUA-318. The sequence goes on from CAYPMO010000020.1 coordinate 28,561, forward strand.
CGCCCGGTACCAGTCGCGCTGGTGGTCCACCGGTCCCGCGAGCCGGGGGCGGCCGCTCCTGCCCATCCGGGGTCCCCTTCGACCGGAACGCCCGCCGCACCGATGACCTGATCGTCCGCCACGTCCAGGGTCACGTCGTACGTGGCGAACTCCCCGTAGAACTCCCCCTGGCGGTAGAGCGGATGGTCGCGCCAGCCCTCCAGATCGTAGACCACGACCCGGGGATACCACTGGGCGAAGTCCCAGTGGCGTCCCCTCCGCCCCTGCCGTCGCGGTACCGTGGAAGGGCGCGCTTTCCAGTCGTAGTCGAGCGTGATCTCCCCACCGGGGGGCAGGGGGTCCGGTAGCTCCAGGCGCACAATCGTCGAATCGGGCGCGTACGGGTACACCAGGGCGACGTCCTGAGCGTCCACCGCCATCCGCTCGATCCGCTCGAAGCCGTGGTCGTCGGGTCCGAGATCCTGGAAGGTGCGGATACCGTGCCGCAGGTCCTCCGTCGCCCACGCCGAGTTGGGCCGGAAGGCGTTGAGGTAGAGATGGAAGTAGAACTCCCGCAGCGTGTCGGGGGACTCGTTGCGATACCACACACGCGCCCGCGCGGACAGGACCTGGGCGTCCTCTTCCAGGCGTGCCTCGATGCGATACGAGACCCCCGGCTGCCATGGCGCCGGAGATTGCTGGGCGCGAGCGTCCGGTGCCTCGAGCAGACAGTGCGCGAGCACGCCGAGGGAAGCGGCGAGAACGACACGAACGTTGAACGACATGACGAGTCCGATCCGAGGGTTCCGGGAAACGAGTGCGTCAGTCCTCGACCAGGAACACGAGCCCCCACGCGCCCGGGCCGAGGTGTGTGGCGAGGACCGGGGTCGCGGGGGCCGTCACGATCTCCACGCTCCGCCCATAACGCGCGCGGAGCTCGTCGGAGACCGGCCCCACGATGGCGTCGTCGCCGACGTAAACGATGCCGAAGCGGACGTGCGCACCATCTGGAATCCGGCTCGCGACCGCGTCCAGCAGCGCCTCGCGCGCCCGTCTCCGGCCGACCGCCTTCCCCACGGGGATCACCGTGCCCTCGAGGTCCACGGTGAGGAGCGGCTTCACGTTCAACACGGAGCCCAGCAGGGCTCGGGCTCGTCCCACCCGCCCCGACGCCAGGAAGCGGTCGAACGTGTCCACGGTGAAGACGATCCCGGAACGGCTCCGGATCCGCTGGAGCTCCTCCAGGATCTCCTCAGGAGGCAAGGCCATCTCGGCCAGCTCGCAGGCCTTGAGCGCGAGGAGCCCGGTCAGCAGCGAGGCTCCCTGGGAGTCGAAGAGATGGATCGGCGTCCCCTCGAAGTGTGAGACGGCCGCCTGGGCGGAGCCGAACGAGCCGGAGATGCCAGAGCCGACGATGACCCCGAGGACCGCCTCGCCCTCCTCGGCCGCGCGCCGGAAGGTCTCCAGAAAATCGGCCGGCGCGGGCTGGCTGGTCGTCGGGATCGGCCCCTGCTCGGCCATCCGGGCGTGGAACTCGCGCGCGGTGATGTCCACCCCGTCGCGGTACACGACGTCCCCCTCCATGAGCAGGAGCGGCGTCACGTGGATCCCGTGCGCCCGGATGATCTCCTCCGGGAGGTCCGCGGAGGAGTCGGTCATCACCACGACGGGGCGGCGCGCGAGCCGGACGTGGGCGTCCGCCGCGCGCTCCACGGCCCGGTGCTGGGCCAGCATGTCCTCGGCCTTGTGGGTCACGAGCGTCCCGAGGCCGCGCAGATAGTCGAACACCTCGTCCGGGTGGTCGGTATGGAGGTGCACCTTGAGCACATCCTCCGAGCGGATCACGATCAGCGAGTCCGCCCGATCCCGGAGGGCTTGCCGCACCCGGCTCGGTGGGGGCAGCGCGGTGCCTCGCACCAGCGCCTCGGTGCAGTACCGGAACCGCTCCGCCTCCCCGGGGAACTCGACCCGGGCGGCGGCCGCTTCCTCTTCGTAGTCTCGCTGGACGTCATCCCCGTTGATCTCCGGCTCGGCCGGTGTGACGTCCCCCTGCATGAAGTGGACCACGCCCTCGATCAGACTCACGAAGCCCTTTCCCCCCGCGTCCACGACTCCGGCCTTCTTCAGCACGGGGAGGAACTCCGGCGTGCGGGCCAGGGATGCTCGTGCCTCCTCGACGAGATGTTGGAGGAGCTCGGCGAAATCAGGGTGACCGTCACGCTCGGCGGCGTCGGCGGTGTCGCGCATCACGGTGAGGATCGTGCCCTCAACGGGCCGTTCCAGCGCATGATGGAGGCTCTGAACCCCACTCCTCAGGGCGACCCCGAACTCTTTGGTCGTGATGCGGACGCGGTCGCGCACCTGCTCCGCGAAGCCGAGCAGGAAATGTGACAGCATCATCCCGCAGTTCCCACGGGCGCCCAGAACGGCTGCCTGCGCCGCCTCTCGGGCAACGGCCGCGATGTCCGGAGCGTCGTTCCCCCGCAGGTGATCGGCGATAGCCCGCACGGTCAGCGCGAGGTTGGTGCCCGTGTCTCCGTCCGGAATGGGAAACACGTTGATGCGGTTGAGCTCGCTCCGCTGACGCTGCGCGTACTCGCAGGCCGCGACGAGGGACCGGCGCAGGCGCGGGCCGTCGATATATCCGATTCGCATGGGGAATAAGATGATCGGGGTGGCGGGGTCGTAGCGCCAGCATCAAGTTGTTATGACGTGCGTCCCGCAGGAACCGGTCCCTCGCTCCGGTCAGGAGATCCCCCGTTGAACAGTCCGGTCATCCAGCATTGGATCGTCGCCGTCGCCCGAGCCGCACGGCTCCAGGACGCCGAGCTCCTCGATGTCCCCTCGGACACGCCGATGGCGGGAGCGTGGAGTCTCACGGCGATGAAGACCGGCCTCAGCGAGGCGGTGTTGTGTGCCCAGATAGCCGCCCACTACCGCCTCTCCGTGGCCGACCTGGCCTCCGCCGACCCACACGCCCGCAAGCTGCTCTCCGCGCGCGTAGCCCGGAAGCTCCAGGTCCTGCCGCTGCGCTACACCGATCGGGGACTCTGGGTCGCAACCGCCGATCCGGTCGCCATGCAGGCGGAGCGGGAGATCGCGCACGTATCGGGGCGTGTGGTGCATTTCGAGGTGGCTCCTCCCATGGAGCTGGCGGCCGAAATCGACGCGGCCTATCCCACGACCGGCGAGCTCCGGCACGAGATCCCGCCGCTGCCCAGGGAGGCGAGAGGGGGCCCGCACGTGCTGGTCGTAGACGACGATGCCGACACCCGTGCGCTGCTCCGCAGGGCCCTCGAATCGGCCGGGTTCAGGGTGACGGAAGCGCCCGACGGACCCGAGGCCGTCGAACTCCTGGAGGGCGAGGACGCGTTCGACCTCGTCACGCTCGATCTCCAGATGCCGAAGATGCAAGGGCTCCATGTGTTGAACATCATCAGGAGCCGTGTCGCACTCGCCCATCTTCCCGTCGTGGTGGCGACCGGCTCGGACGACCCGGTGGTCGAGATGGAGCTGTTCGAGGCCGGCGCCGACGACTTCATCGTGAAGCCCGTGGATCCGCCGCGCTTCATCCTGCGCCTGCAGGCGGTCCTGAGAAGGAGAGATCCCACCGCGTTCGGCTCGCTCTTCTAGGGCCTGTCCGAGCCGGGATTCGGCCGTGACGCGCGCCCGGCCAACATTCCCGGGCGTTGGAGCCATCTAACCGACGACGACGATCGCGTGTCCATACAGGATAGAATGAGCACTCCTCCTCCGAACCCGTCCCGCCTCTCACTCTTCCTGGCGGAGCTCAAGCGGCGCCACGTCGTGCGCTTCGGCCTGGGCTACGCGGCGGTCGCGTTCGTGCTGCTCCAGCTCGCCGAGATCATCTTCCCGGCGTTCGAGATCGGAGAGACAGGAGTCCGGGTCCTGGTGGTCGTCGTGGCCTTGCTGTTCCCGCCTGCGCTCGTCGTGGCGTGGATCTTCGACATCACGGCGCGCGGAATCGAGCGCACCGAGCGTCCCCCCGTCGGAGCCCGCCCGGGCTTGCTCCCGCAGATGGCGCTGCTGCTGGTCACGATCGCGGTGGCGCTCGGGATCGGCGCGTGGCTGTTCACGCAGGGGCTTCTGCAAGGTCCCTCCGCCGCGGTGGCCAGCGCGGGCGAAGAGCCTACCCTCGTCGCCTACCGGCCGGGCCAGCCCATTCGGTCGCTCGCCGTCCTCCCGTTCGTGGACTTCTCCGCAGGCACGGGCGAGGACTACTTCACGGCCGGGATGCACGAGGAGCTCATCGCGCAGCTCAGCCAGATCCCTGGACTTCGCGTGGTGTCGCGCACGTCGGTGCAGCGGTACGCGGGGACCGACGTGTCCGTGCCCCGGATCGGGCGAGACCTCCAGGTGGACGCCGTGCTCGAAGGATCGGTGCGGCGGAGCGGCGATCAGGTCCGCATCACGGTCCAGCTCATCCACGCCGCCAGCGACTCGCACCTGTGGACGCAGCAGTACGACCGCACTCTGGAGAACGTGCTGGCCCTCCAGAGTGAGGTGGCTCTCGACGTCGCACGGCAGATCCAGGCCGAACTGGCCCCCGAGGAGGCCGAGTTCCTCCAGCAGGTCGCCACACGCACGGTGGACCCGGAAGCACAGGACGCGTACCTCCGGGGCCGTTTCGAGGCCGACAAGGGAACCCCCGAAGGGCTCGCGGCCGCGCAGCAGCTCTTCCAGGCCGCCGTCGAGGAGGATTCCTCGTTCGCGCCCGCGCTCGCGGGGCTGGCCGGCACCCGGCTCCTGCTCGGGATGGCGGACTCGGCCGTGTCCCTCGATGAGATGGAGAGGGCCGCCGTGGAGGCCGAGCGGGCCGTCGCCCTGGACAGCACGTACGAGGAGGCGTGGGAGGTCCTGAGCCTCATCCGCGACGGGATGAAGCCGGAAGGGCCCCTGTTCGTGTTCTCCCACCCGCTGCGGGAAACGGGACTCCCGGCTGAGCCCACCGCGGCTTCGCCGGCCCCGAGCCCGCCCGACACGTCCTGGTTCCGGAGCCTGACCCAGCTCGGCCGCACGATCGAGGAGCAGATGCGGGCCAGGACGCTGGGCATCCGACACGACGCGGACCTCGGGCGCTTCATGGGCGCCAGGGGTCTGATCGCCGCCGGCCGCTTCAGGGACGCCGTCGACATGCTGTCCGAAGTCGTGAACGCGGCGCCCGACATGGCCCCGGCCTGGGAGCTCCTCGCCCGCGCCCGGGTCGCCACAGGAGATCCGGAGGCGGCCGTCGAGTCCATGGAGCGATGGTCGTCGCTCGGGGTCGAGGGCGCTCCGAGGGCCGACGACGTGGCCTCCCTCCGTCAGGCCGTCGCACAGGAGGGGGAACGCGGGTATTGGACCTGGCAGCTCGGACGCCTGAACGAGCGGCGCGCCGCCGGCGCACCGGTCTCCTCGGTGGACCTCGCGGCCGCCCGGGCCGGATCCGGAGATCCGGACGGAGCGTTCGCGGCGCTCGACGAGGCGTCGGCGCACGGTGACCGAGCGCTCGTCCTCCTCCAGAGGGAGCCCGTGTGGGATGTCCTCCGTGGCGATCCCCGCTTCGCGGACATCGCGCGGCGGAGTCGTGCCGTGCGCGTCCAACCGCCCCCCCGCGAGCCGACCGGCCCCGGGAGGCGTTGACGCGACGCCGCCGCGGCGGCGCTCACGCCATCACGATGTCGTACGTCCCCCCGAGGACCCGGGCCACGGTGGAGGCGGCGGACTCCGGCGTGTAGCTGCCGGTCACCTCCCCGGTCGGCGTGCTCGCGATCGAGAGGCGCCATTCGATCCCGGGACCCGTGACCGTGATCTCGTGACGCATCTCCTTCGACGAGGGGTCGGCGACCACGATGCTCCGCTGGCGATCGAAGCCCACGCCCATGAGCGCGAAGGCGGCGTGGACGTTGACGTTGCGCGGCAGTTGTACGCAGGCCCCCCGGGTCGGACCGTCGTAGACGACGCCGGCCGTATCGGGGGCCAGGCCGAGGTTCCGTGGGTGCTTGGTGGTCTTGAACGTCACCACCCGGATCACGGAGCGCCCATCGTAGACGCCATCCAGGCCCAGGATCCCCCCGTGGGGCACGATGAGCCTGGTCCCGGCCTCACGGCAGCGGGCCCTGACCGCCTCCCGGAAGTCGTCGTCCTGGAGGGCGGTCAGCGTGAAGGGAAGGAAGTCCGATCGCTCGAGCACGTCCAGCGCGATCGCGCGCACCACCTCGGCATTCGCGGCCTCCACGACCAGATCCACGGAATGCTCGCGGATCATGGAGAGGTCGGTGAGAACCTGGCTACGGGGATCCGCGCTGTGCGCGCGTGCGGGGTCGAGGTCGCAGACGAAGTCGAGGGCGGCCAGGTTCTCGTCACGGATCTTCCGTGCGATCCGGCTGCCGATCGTCCCGCAGCCCACCAGACCGACGCGCTTCATCGGATGCTCTTCAGGGCCCGCTCCAGGGTGCCGACGGTCCCGTCCACGTCGGCCCACTTGTCGAGGCCGAACAGGCCGAGCCGGAACGTCCGGAAGTCAGGGGGCTCGTCGCACATCAGCGGAACTCCCGCGGCCGTCTGCAGGCCCACCGCGGTGAACTTCTTCCCGTTATGGATCTCGGGATCGTCGGTGTAGCTGACCACGACCCCGGGCGCCTCGAAGCCCTTCGCCGCCACGCTCGGGAACCCGTTGGCGGCCAACAGCGTGCGCACGCGGTTTCCCAGCTCCCACTGCCTGCGCGCCATCTCGTCGAGGCCTCCGGCCACGGTTTCCTTCATGCTCTCGCAGAAGCCGGCCAGCGCGTCGGTGGGAAGGGTGGCGTGGTAGGCATGGCTTCCCTTCTCGTAGGCCTGCATGATCTGGAGCCACTTGAGGAGGTCCGCGGCGAAGCTGCTGCTCTTCGTCTGCTGGATGCGCTCGAGCGCGGCCTCGCCCAGCATGACCAGGGCCGCGCATGGCGACGAGCTCCACCCCTTCTGCGGCGCCGAGAGAAGCACGTCCACCCCGGTGGCGGACATGTCCACCCAGACGGTGCCGGAAGCCACGCAGTCGAGGACGAAGAGGCCTCCGTGCCCGTGCACGGCGTCGGCCACGGCCCGCATGTACTCGATCGGGAGGAGGATCCCGGACGAGGTGTCCACATGGGGTGCGAACACCACATCGGGCGCGTGCCGGTGGATGGCGGCGACCACCTCCTCGATCGGTGGCGGCGCCCACGGCTGCTTGGGGCCGGCGGCCACGGGGCGCGCCTTGATGACGATGGTCTCCGTGCTGATCTGCCCCGTCTCCAGGATCTGGCTCCAGCGGAAGCTGAAGTAGCCGTTGCGGACGATCAGACACTTCTTCCCCCCGGCGAATTGCCGGGCGATGGACTCCATGCCGTAGCTCCCGCCCCCGGGAACGATGATCACCGCCGCGGCCTTGTATACCTCCTTGAGGGTCGCGGAGATGTCGCGCATGATCTGCTGGAACCGCTGCGACATGTGGTTGAGCGAGCGGTCCGTGAATACGACGGAGAACTCGAGCAAGCCGTCGGGATCGACGGCGGGGAATTGTCTGGACATTGGGGATTCCCTGGCGTGGTCGTGAACGCGGGATGCGGGGCAGGCACGCTAATCCTACAACAGGCCCCCGACCCGTGCACCCCGTTCCACCGCTCGTGTCTCCCGCCCGAGGCGTCTCAGTCTCCGCGCAGCGGGGACGCCGCATCGATCGAAGCCGCGCGCCACGCCGGAACGGCGGTGGCCGCGAGTGCGACGAGGGCCAATCCCATCGCTACCGCGCCGTACGCCTCGCGGTCAACAGGCGGCTCGAGGGCCGCACCCGAGGCACGCGTCGTGAACGTGGCGAGCGTGGCGCGGGATGCCGCGGTGGCCAGGCCTACGGTTCAGGGCTACTTCGCTGCGCTCGTGGATACGTTGATCGGATTCTGGCTCCCAGCCTGGCGGCGGCACGCCAAGGTGAAGGAGGTCGCCCGTCCGAAGTTCTACCTCTTCGATCCGGGCGTCGTACGTGCCCTCGCGGGACTCCTTCGAGAGCCGCTGCACCCCACCGAGCGCGGCTCCCTCCTGGAGACGTGGATCCTCCACGAGCTTCGCGCCTCCATGGAGTACGAGAACCTCGGCGGACAACTGTCGTACTGGGGCACGCCGTCGGGCGGCGAAGTGGACTTCGTCTGGACGCGCGGGCAGCGGGCGGTGGGGATCGAGGTCAAGGCGGGGACTCGTTGGCGGCGTGAGTACGGTTCGACGCTCAAAGAGCTCGTCGGTGCGGGGATCCTCGACTCCGCCCACGGCGTCTTCATGGGGGAGGAACCACTCCGCGACGGACCTGTGCGCGTCTGGCCGGTGAAGGAGTTCCTGCGCCGACTGTCCAGCGGTGAGATCATCGGCTAGCTGATAGAAGTCCCGTGGGGAGCTGTATTGTGTGTCGTCATTTGGCGGCGTATAATGACGTATGGCTTTACAGCACCTCGCCCGACTTCATCGCCTGCCGCCGTCCAGTTTCTTCCTGTTCGGCCTTCGGGGCGTTGGGAAGAGCACCTGGATCGCGGACGAGCTCCCGGGCGCCCATCGTGTGGACCTTCTCGACGAGGCGCTGTACCAGAGGCTCCTGGCAGAGCCCGGTCTCTTCGCGGACGAGGTGCGCCGCCTGGAGGGGGACCGTTGGGTCGTCGTGGACGAGGTTCAGCGGCTTCCGCAGCTGCTGAACGAGGTTCATCGGTTCATCGAGGAACGCAGGCTGCGCTTCGCGCTGCTGGGCTCCAGCGCCCGCAAGCTCCGGGCGGCCGGGGTCAACCTGCTGGCGGGTCGAGCCCTGTGGAGGGAGATGTATCCCTTGACGCCCGAGGAGCTTGGGAGCCGCTTCGACCTCCAGCGCACGCTCGAGCTCGGCGCGCTCCCGCTCGTCCTCGACTCCGAGGTTCCGCGGGAGACGCTCCGGGCGTATGTGCAGCTCTATCTGCGCGAGGAGATCAAGAGCGAGGCCCTGGTCCGAAACCTGCCGGGGTTCGCTCGGTTCCTGCCGATCGCGGCCGTGTTCCACGGCCAGGTGATCAACGTCGCCGGGATCGCACGCGATGCGGGCGTGGCGCGAACCACGGTGCAGGGGTACCTCGACATCCTCGAGGATACGCTGCTGACCAAGCGCCTGCCGGCCTACGAGGCGCGCCTCCGCGTGCGGGAGCGCAAGCGGCCCAAGCTCTACTGGGTGGATCCCGGCGTGGTACGGGCCGTCAAGAGTGGTCTCGGTGAGGTGGTACCGGAAGAGACGGGGGCGCTCCTCGAGGGCTGGGTCCACACGCTCCTGCGAACGTACATGGCCGAGCGGGAGCTGGGCGACGAGCTGACGTACTGGGCCCCGGCCGACGCGAAGTACACCGAGGTAGACTTCCTGCTCCGACGGCGCGCGGACGTGTTGGCGATCGAGGTCAAGGCGACACGTCGTCACGACCCCCGACAACTGGCCGGGCTGAGGGCCGTCGCCGAGCTGCCCGGACTCGCGCGACGGATCCTGGTTCACCGTGGCGATCGCCCGCTCCGGACGGAGGACGGGATCGACGTGTGGCCCATCGCGACGTTCGTCGAGGCTCTGGCGGAGCGAACGCTCTGGCCGTAAGGGGCCTACCGGTGCGCCCCCTGGTGCCCCGACGCGCAGGCCCCGAGCGCGCGCGACGTCAGTTCGCCCACCCCGTCCACCCGGGTCCCCGAACCACGCGCCCGCCCTTGGCGCCGGTGGGCTCCCCGTCGGCCAGCACGTGGACCCCGTTCACGAACACGTGCTCGAAACCGGTCGCGTACTGGTGGGGGTTCTCGAACGTCGCGTGGTCGGTGATCGTGGCGGGATCGAAGACCACGACGTCGGCGAAGTTCCCGGGCGTCAGGGTTCCCCGGCGGCGCAGCCTCAGGTTCTCGGCCGGCAGCCCGGAGAGCTTCCGGACCGCCTCCTCGAGCGTGACGACCCCCTCCTCACGCGCGTACTTCCCCAGCACCCTCACGAAGCTGCCGTAGGCGCGGGGGTGCGTGCTGGACAGCGTGAACGGCTCACGGGCGGCCAGGGCGCCGGCGTCGGAGCAGAAGCTCACCCACGGAAGCGCGATCTGCTTCTTCACGTTCTCCTCGTCCATCATGAAGTAGACCGTGCTCACGTCACTGCCGTTCTTGATGACCAGGTCCACGGCCACGTCCTCGGGGGACTTCCCGTACATCTGGGCGACCTCGGCGAGCGTCTTGCCCGCGAGGTGCTTCAGCGAGTCCGGCTTGAACCCCACGAAGAGAATGCGGTCCGGGGTCCCCGCCGCGAACAGGAAGTTCTCCCACTCGTCGGTCGGCGTGCGCATCTCCCTGATGACGCGCGCGCGGATCGCGGGATTCGCCAGGCGCTCGACCCACGCGTCGTAGCCACCTTCCTGCACCCACGGCGGCATCGTCGCGTCCAGCCCCGTCGCCCCGGCCGTGTACGTGTACATGTCGGCCGTGATGGGGAGCCCCTGTGCCCTGGCCTCCTCCACCTTCGCGATGAGCGAATCCATCTTGTGCCAGTTCGACTGTCCGGCGGCCTTGAGGTGGTAGATCTCGCTCTGGGCGCCGGTGGCCCTGGCGATCTCGAGGAGCTCGTCCACCGACTCGAGCAACCGGTTCCCTTCCGACCGCACGTGGCTGATGTAGCCCCCGCCGAACTCGGCGGCGGCCTGTACGAGCCCGATCAGCTCGGGCGTCTCGGCGTAGAACGCTGGCGCGTAGATGAGTGAGGAAGCCACGCCCATGGCGCCCTCGCGCATGCCCTCCCGGACGAGCTCCTGCATGCGCGCCAGCTCCTCGGCGGTAGGCGCTCTGTCCTCGTAGCCCAGCTCGTGGATGCGCACGGTGGTCGCCCCGACGTACGACGCGACGTTCATCGCTACGCCTCGCCGCTCGAGCGTCTCCAGGTACTCGCCCAGGGTCGTCCACGTGACGTCGAACTTGAGATCACCCTGAAAGCGCACCATGTCCTCCTTCATGGCGTTGTTGAGAGGGCCCATGGACGTGCCTTCCCCCATCACCTCCAGCGTCACGCCCTGGCGCAACTCGCTCTCGCCGGTGCCGTCCACCAGAAGGGATTCGGTGGCCCACGACAGCATGTTGATGAAGCCCGGCGCGACGGCCTTCCCGGTCACGTCGATCTCGGTGACGCCCCGCATGCTGCCGATGTCCCCCACCGCCACGATCGAGTCGCCCACGATCGCGACGTCTCCCACGACCGGCGGCCCTCCCGAGCCGTCGTAGATGGTGCCTCCGCGTAGGATGACGTCTGCGCGCTGGCCGCAGGCCGTGAGGGAAAAGGCAGCGAACGCGGCGAGAGCCGCCCGGACGTGCGGAAGACGGCGGCGCATGGTGGCCTCCTGATGAACGCGGGTCAGGAGTCAAGGGATGGCAGCCGAGCCGGCGCGTCAAGCGAGGAAGACGAGCGCCCGGGCGTCGCCCGTTCGTCGCCAGGTTCCTCGACAACAGGCCGTCGAGGTGACGCGGCGCCCGCCCTTACTCCGCCGGCTCGAAGGACCCCGTGCTCCGGTTCTTCCGGACCTTGTCCCACGCGAACACACGGCCGTTCATCGTCACCCAGACGCCGTGCGGCAGCACCTGAACGGCCGTGAGGGCTCCTCCCAGATTGAACAGCCCGTCGGAGGACCCGAACGCGAACGGGATCATGGCGCCGGTCAGGACGATCGTCTTTCCCTTCACGTTCGCGGCGAGCACGCGTGCGGTATCGACGAGCGTGTCGGTGCCGTGCGTGACGACGAGGTGCTCCTCGGGCGCGTCGGCGCAGTTCCGCGCGATCAGCTCGCGGTCCGCGTCGCTCATCTCGAGCGAGTCGATCATCATCAGCGTGCGCACGTGCACCTCGAGACGGCAGCGGCCCATCTCGAGCATCCCCGGCACGTGCGTGTCCTCGAAGAAGAGGCGTCCGTTGATCTCGTCGTATTCCTTGTCGAAGGTGCCGCCGGTGACGAACAGGCGGATGGGCTCGCTCATGGCGTGGAAGGGCTCGAGGGGTGGATCGATGCGACGCGGCTCGCGCGCGCGGCCGCGATGAAGAAGATTGCCATTCCGCTCTTAGCAGCAACATGGCGGCCCTCCCTTCTCCGCTGCCGAGGTCTCGTATGCGTACCCACGCGCTCCAGGCGCTCCTCTGCGCCACGCTGTTCTTCCCCTCCTGCTCCGGCGGCACCCGGGACTCCGAGTGGGCAGGCACCATCGCCGACAGTGCGGGCATCCCGGTGGTCCAGAACCCCGTCGAGGGCATGTGGGCCACGGGAGAGGGCTGGACCGTCGCCGAGGAGCTCTCGATCGGCTCCATGGCAGGGGACCTCGCGTACCAGTTCGGCCAGATCGGCGGGGTGGACGTGGACGGCGCCGGAAACGTCTACGTCGCCGACATCCAGGCCCAGGAGATCCGGGTCTTCGACGCGGCCGGTGCGCACGTGCGCACGATCGGAGCCCCCGGAGCGGGCCCTGGCGAGCTGAGTCAGGCCGTGACCGGCGTCTTCGTCGTGGGTGAGGAGGTCGTGGTGCCCGACCTGGGCAACGCGCGCGTCTCGCGCTTCGCGGTGTCGGGCGACTTCCTCGCCAGCGATCTCATCGACCTCGCCCGGGGCGTGCCCCTCCGCCTCGACATGACGGCGGGCGGACGTCTGGCGGCGCAGTACCGGGCCCTGAATCCCGCCGACACGACGGCCGAGCCCAGCGGAGACCCCATCGTGACCCTACCGCTGGGCGGGGCGGCCGCGGACACGCTGGCGGTCCTTCCTCCGGGCCAGAGCGTGCAGTTCCAGGGCGGTCAGGCGCGCGTACGCCTGTACGATCCCGAGCCCATCTGGGACGCCGACCCGGACGGCCGCCTGGTGAGCGGGATGAACGACGCGTGGCGCTTCGCGTTGTGGGGCCCGGAGGGAAGCCTCCGGCGCGTGGTCACGCGCCCCTACGAGCGGAAGCCGTTCACCGACAGGGACGAGCAGGTGTTCAAGGACGCCCTCCGCCAGCTCATGCGGCAGCAGGGCGCGCCGGCGGAGGCGGCGCAGGCCTTCCTGGCCCAGGTGCAGTTCGCCGACTACTACCCGGCCTTCGTCAGCCTCGCGCTCGGCCCGTCGGGATCCCTGTGGGTCCAGCACATTCGCTCCGGGGACGAGCTCGTGGGCGAGGAGGGCACGTTCGACATCCAGGACCTGGGGTCCACGGACTGGAGCGTGTTCGACGACGAGGGACGCTACCTTGGTGTGGTGACGTTCCCCGGCAAGTACCAGCCCCTCCGCGCGATCGGCGACCGCTTCTACGGGATCGCCCGCGACGAACTCGACGTGCAGAGCCTGAAGGTGTATCGAGTGGTCACGAGCTTCTGAGGCCCCCATGTCCCGCATCCGACTCACCGCCTTCTGCGCCGGCCTGTGCGCGCTTCCTACGACCCTCGTCGCGCAGACACCGAAGCTCGTCGTCGAGGTCGAGGGCGGTCCCGCCTGGCAGAGCTACAACGACGTGCGCATCCCCAACGACGCCTCGGCCACGCGGTTCTCGCTCGTGGACCTGGCGGGGACGGGTCCGGCGGCGGCCGGCCGCCTCTACGTCACCTGGAACACGTCGGAGCGCAACGGCTGGCGACTGATGCTGGCGCCCTTCACGCTCGAGGCCACCGGCGTGCCCGACCGACCGATCGGCTTCGCGGGCACGACCTTCCAGGCGGGTCATGAGGCCCGCGCGACCTACACGTTCAACTCCTACCGCCTGACCTGGCGCCGCCGCTTCCACGCCGGCGAGCGCACCACCGCGTGGGTGGGCTTCACCGCCAAGCTCAGGGACGCGACGATCGCGCTCGAGCAGGACGAGGTCCGCGCGCGCAAGGACGACCTCGGCTTCGTGCCCCTGCTCCACCTCGCCGGCGAGTGGCGTCCCGCCCCCCGCTGGCGCCTGGACGTGGACGCGGACGCCCTGGCGGGCGGTCCGGGCCGCGCCGAGGACGTCGCCGTCCGGGTCGGCTGGGACCTCGACGACCGCTGGACCCTCAGGGCCGGCTATCGCATGGTCGAGGGGGGCGCCGACGTGGACGCGGTGTACACGTTCGCCTGGCTCCACTACGCGGCCTTCTCGGTGGCCTGGAGACGGTAGGCGCGGGACGGGTCGGACCCCCGACGAAACTTCTCCGCCGCTTGCATCGTCATAATGTTCGACATTGTGGGACATTTATCTCGCTCCGCTCGAAGAGCTCCCGGCGGAACGCACAGGAGGCGATCGTGGGCAAAGGCGAGTTCCTCGGTGAGTTCGAGCAGGTCGTGCTCCTGGCCGTCGCCCGCCTCGGCGGCGACGGGTACGGTGTTTCCGTGCGCCGCGAGATCGAGCGCCGCACGAGACGGGACGTGGCGGTGGGCGCGGTCTACACGACGCTCGCCCGCCTCGAGGAGAAGGGTTTCGTCGCCTCTCAGGAAGGTGAGGCTTCGCCGCGCCGCGGCGGACGGGCGAAGAAGCTCTTCCGCATCCTCCCCGCCGGCGAGCGCGCGCTGGAGTCGGCCAGAGGGATGCTCGACCGGATGTGGGACGGCGTCGTCCTGGGCGGGACGAGGCACGCGTGAGCACGCGCCGGGGCGGGGGTCCGCCTGGGCTCGCGCGGCTCCTCGTGCGCCTGGTCGCGGATCCGGAGAGCCGGCAGGCGCAGCTCGGCGACCTGCACGAGGAGTGGGCCGAGCGGGCCGAAGCCGACGCGCGCGCCGCAGCGCGCTGGTATCGGAGGCAGGCATTGCGCTCGGTGCTCCCGAACCTGAGGCACAGGGCGGGGCGATGGACGGGGAGGGGACCCCACGGAGACGGAACGATGAGCACACTGGTTCGGAACTTCCGCCTGGCGACCCGGTCGGCTCGCAGGAACGCCGGGTTCACCGTGCTGGTGGTAGGCACGCTCGCCCTGGGGATCGGGGCCAACACCACCGTGTTCAGCGCCGTGTACGGCCTGATCCTGAACCCGTTCCCCTTCCCCGAGCCGGATCGGATCGTCGGCCTGGGCACGGCATACCCCCGGCTCGGCGGGGAGCTGAGCTTCTGGGAGAACCTGTCGCCCGCGGAGTACCTGGACGTCCGGGACGCCACGCGGACGCTCGAGGAGGTCGTGGCCTGGGACATGGGGAACCGCCAGATCGCCGGCGAGGGACCGCCCCAGAACGTGTTCACCGGGTTCTGGTGGGGCGACGCGCTGCGCACGCTCGGCATGCGGGCCCACCTGGGTCGCGGGTTCACCGACGACGAGGTCGCGCGCGGCGACCCGGTCGCCCTTCTCAGCTACCGGACCTGGCGCGACCGATTCGGCGCCGATTCCACCCTGGTCGGCAAGGCGCTCCTCATCAACGGCAATCCCCACACGCTCGTCGGCATCCTGCCGGACGGCGTGGTCCTGCACGGCATGGATCTCTGGACCATCCTGCCCGTGAAGCCGGACGAATATCCGCGCAACCGGCGGCAGTTCCAGATCCTGGCGCGGATCCGGGACGGGATGACGCTCGAGGAAGTGAACACGGACCTGGAGGGCATCGCGCGACGGACGGAACAGGCGTACGCCGCCGAGTTCGAGGAATACGAGGGGTGGAGCATCCGCGCGCTCCGATGGAACGAGGTCGCATCCCGGACCTTCCGCGTCGGAGGGTTCGTGATCCTGGGCGCGGTGTCGTTCGTGCTGCTGCTCGTGTGCGCCAACACGGCGAACCTGCTCCTGGCGCGCGCGCGGAGGCGGCGCCGTGAGATGGCGGTCCGCACCGCGCTCGGCGCCGGCCGGCACGCCTTGATCGCGCAGCTCCTCACCGAGAGCCTGGTCCTCGCCGGCCTGGGCGGTGCTGTCGGCGTCGGGCTCGCGTTCCTCGGTACGGCGGGACTCCGCGGCCTCATGGCGACGCTCGCCCTCCCGATCGCGGGCGCGATCGAGATCAACGGGCCCGTTCTCGCGTTCACGGCCGCGGTCGCGGCCGGAGCCGGGCTCCTGTTCGGGCTGGTCCCCGCGTTCCAGGCGTCACGGGCGGGCGTCGCCGGTGTGCTCCAGGCCGAGGGAAAGGGCGTGACACCGGGCGCGAGTCGCCAGCGGATCCAGCGCGTGCTCGTGGGCCTCGAGGTCGCGCTGGCGTTCGTCCTGCTCGCCGGAGGAGGGCTCCTCGTGAACAGCTTCCTCCGCCTCACGCGCGTGGATCCGGGGTTCGCCCACGAACGGCTGCTCTCGATGCGCCTCACGCTCCCGTGGGAGGAATACCAGGGTGACGCCGTGCCGGCTTTCTTCCGTGAGCTCACCGAGCGTCTCGGGGCGGTCCCCGGAGTCCGGAGCGCGGCGGCCGGCACCCAGTTCCCCCCGATCTCCTTCCAGCAGTCGCAGCTCTGGTTCGAGGGCGGCGCGCCCAGTGAGGACGCCACCCTCCCCCGCGCTCTCACCACCGTGGTCACGCGCGGGTACTTCGAGACGCTCGGCATTCCCGTGCTCGCCGGCCGGACGTTCGACGCGACGGACGGAGACGGCACACCGTTCGTGGCCGTGATCAACGAGACCGCCGCGCGCCGCTGGTACCCGGACGGCGGCGCGATCGGAAGGCGGCTCAAGCTCGGCGCCCCCGACTCCGAGGAGCCCTGGTTCGAGATCGTGGGGGTGGTGGGCTCCACACAGAACCGCGGCCTCGAGCGCGCTGCCGAGCCCGAGATCTTCGGGCTGCACGACCAGCTCGGCGGCGGCCAGAACCAGCTCTTCCTGCTCGTGCGCGCCGAGGCGGAGCCCCGTTCGCTCCTCCCCGCGATCCGCTCCGCCGTCGCGGAGATGGATCCGGACCAGCCGATCTACGCGATCCAGACGGTGGAGGAGGCGTTCGCGTCGTCCGTCGCGACTCGGCGCGCGACCACGCTGTTCCTCACCGTGTTCGGGGTGTTCGCGCTCATCCTCGCGGCGGTCGGGGTCTACGCGGTCGTGTCGTACACGGTGGGCGAGCGCACCCAGGAGATCGGTCTCCGCGTCGCGCTGGGAGCGGACGCCGGCCGCCTGCGGAGGCTCGTCGTCGTTCAGGCGCTCGTTCCCGTGCTCGTCGGTGCCGCCGTGGGCACGGCGCTCGCGGTCCCGTTGGGCGCGGGCCTCCAGAGCATCCTGTTCCAGATCTCGGGCCGGGATCCACTCACGCTCGGCTCGGTCGCCGCGCTCCTGGTCGGCGTCGCGGCCGTCGCGAGCTTCGTGCCCGCGTGGCGCGCGAGCCGGGTGGATCCGGTGGAGGCGTTGAGAAGCGAATAGCGGGTGCCGCGGGGGGCCGCCGCCCGATCCGTGCGGCGCCCCTGCGTGGCTCGCCCCCCTCACGCCTCCAGCAGCGGATTCCCCCAGGCGAGGCTCGGGAAGCGCGCGAAGTCCGCGTCGGTGGAGCAGAGCGTAAGGCCGTACTCGATCGCGAGCGCCGCGAGGTGCGCGTCGGGCACGAGGTTGGCGCGGTTGCCCACGGCGGAGAGCAATCCCGCCAGGACCTCCCCGTGACGGAGCGTCGGCTCCGGCGTGAACGTGACGTCCAGCGCCAGCCACTCCTCCACCTGGTCCCAGGCGCGCGGCAGCGGCATCGGGCGCTCCATGATCCGCGGGTTCGAGACGATCCGGACGTACCCCGTCAGCGTCGCCCACGGCAGACCCACGCCGTGCAATCCGCCCAGGCGCCCTTCCAACCACCTCCGGGCGGCGGCGTGCTGCGGATACTCCTCCACGGTGGCGTACACCAGGAGGTTGACGTCCACGACGATCACCGGAAGTCCTCCCCCTCGGCCGCCGCCAGCGCCTCGGAGACGTCGTCCAGGTTCTCCACGAACAGGCGCCCGCCGCTCCAGGGACGGATCCGATAGGGCGCCCGCGAGCGTGCGGCCGGGGCCTCGAGGGCGACCAGGCCGTGGCGAAGCGCTTCGTTCACCGCCGCCTTGAGCGAGAGCCCGTGGCCCGCCCGCAGGCGCTCCAATCCCGCGGCCACGTCGGGATCCAGCGTGAGCGTAGTTCTCATACATCACAACATCAGCAATGTGATGTTTTGATGTCAACCTTGCTCACCATGGAGGAACCCGTTCGCACCCAGGGCTCGTCGGGCTCCCTCGTCGCCTGGACCCTCAACGCACGACGAGTCGGGCCCGCCCGCGCGACCCGCCTCAACGGAGCATCTGGACGATCGCCCTCAGCTCATCGCCCGCACGCGCACCTCGATTCCCGTCTCCGCCTCCAGTAGGCGCACGAGCTCGGACGTGTCCGTCTCGCCGTAGTGGTAGGGATAGAGGATGCGTGGCCGGAACGCGCGCGCGGCGTCCGCGACCATGGCCGGGGTCATCGTGTAGGGCAGATTCATCGGGAGGAAGGCGATGTCGATGTCCTTCAGCGCCTTCATCTCGGGTGTGTTCTCCGTGTCCCCCGCCACGTAGACGCGCGTGTCCCCGAACGTGAGGACGTACCCGTTGCCGACGCCCTGCGGGTGATACGGTACGCCCGTCGGCCGCTTGTGCTCGATGTTGTAGGCCGGGATCACCTCGATCGGGATGCCGAGGACCGTGAGCCGCTCTCCGTTGGCGACGACCTTCACGCCCTCCACTCGCTCGGCGCAGCTCGCCGACGTGACGATCTGCGTGTCCTCCTTGCGGATCTCCGCGATCGCGTCCGGATCAAGATGGTCGCCGTGCTCGTGGGTCACCAGGATCAGGTCGGCGTCGGGCATCCGGCTGTAGTCCGCCTCCGCCCCGACGGGGTCCACGTGGATCACGAGGTCGTCGATGCGGAAGAGCAGCGTGCCGTGCCCGACGAAGTCGATGACGAGAGGCCCCATCGAGGTGGGGATCGTGTCCTCCTCGAACGGGAGCTGGGCGCGGACGTCCGGGGCACCGGCGAGGGAGAGGGGAACCAACGCGGCCATCACGAGGAACGCTGTGCGCGTGCGCATGTCGGATCACCTCCGTCGGGCCCGACCCCCGCCGGGCCCGACCCGTCGGGCCCTACGAGTTCAAGGACTCGTAGAAGTCGTTGCCTTTGTCGTCCACGAGGATGAACGCCGGGAAGTCCACGACCTCGATGCGGTAGATCGCCTCCATCCCGAGCTCCGGGTACTCCAGGAGTTCCACCTTCTTGATGTTCTCCTTGGCCAACACGGCGGCCGGACCGCCGATGGAGCCCAGGTAGAAGCCGCCGTGCTTCTTGCAGGCGTCGGTGACCTGACGACTCCGGTTGCCCTTGGCGATCATGATCATGGACCCCCCGTGCGACTGGAAGAGGTCCACGTAGGAGTCCATACGGCCGGCCGTGGTGGGGCCGAACGAGCCCGAGGGCAGCCCTGCCGGCGTCTTGGCCGGGCCGGCGTAGTATACCGGGTGGTCCTTCATGTACTGCGGCATCCCCTCGCCGCGCTCGAGCCGCTCCTTGAGCTTCGCGTGGGCGATGTCGCGCGCCACGATGAGCGTGCCGGTGAGGGACATCTGTGTCTTCACCGGGTGCTTGCTGAGCTCGGCCAGGACCTCGCGCATGGGCCGATTGAGGTCGACGGCGACCGCGCCTTCCTCGCGCTTGCCCCGGTAGCGCGCGGGGATGAGCCGGCCCGGATCGCGCTCGAGTTGTTCCAGCCAGATCCCCTCGCGGTTGATCTTCGCCTTGGCATTGCGGTGGGCCGAGCACGACACGCCCATGCCGACCGGGCACGAGGCTCCGTGTCTCGGCAGGCGCACCACGCGCACATCGAGCGCGAAGTACTTCCCACCGAACTGCGCGCCGATTCCCGTCTCCTGGGCCGCTCGGAGGAGTTCCTGCTCCAGGTCCGGGTCCCGGAAGGCCTGCCCGAGGTCGTTCCCCTTCGTGGGGAGGGAGTCGAGGTAGCCCGTGCTCGCGAGCTTCACCGTCTTCAGGGTCGCCTCGGCGGAGGTGCCGCCGATGACGAAGACCACGTGGTAGGGCGGGCAGGCGGCCGTCCCCAGCGTCTTCATCTTCCGGGTCAGGTACGGCAAGAGGTTCTCGGGGTTGAGGAGGGCCTTGGTCTCCTGGAAGAGAAAGGCCTTGTTGGCCGAGCCTCCTCCCTTCGCCACGAACAGGAACCGGTACTCCGCCCCACCCACGGCGTGGATGTCGATCTGCGCCGGGAGGTTGTTCCCCGAGTTCTTCTCCTCGTACATCGTGAGAGGGATGGTCTGGGAGTACCGGAGATTCTCGCGGGTGTACGTCTCCCACACCCCCAGGGAGAGTGCCTCCTCGTCGCCACCGCCGGTCCAGACGCGCTGTCCCTTCTTGGCGTAGATCGTGGCCGTTCCCGTATCCTGGCAGAACGGCAACACGCCCTCGGCCGACACTTCGGCATTGCGGAGCATCGCCATCGCGACGCCCCGGTCATTGGGGCTCGCCTCTGGGTCGTCGAGGATCGCCGCCACCTGCTCCAGGTGCTTGGTCCGCAGGAGGAACGACACGTCACGCATGGCCTCGCGCGCCAGAAGCGTGAGGCCCGCCGGGTCGACCTTCACGATTTCCTGACCGTCGAAATCCGCGAGGCTGACGTACTCGCTGGTCAGAAGCCGGTAGGTCGTGTCGTCGCCAACGAGAGGAAATGGATCCTGATATTCGAAGCCGGCCATCGTCGTCACTCCTGACATTCCGAGTCGTGCCGCCCGGGGATCGGGGCGGAAGCGGGAATCGGCCGGTCCGCTCGGGGCGGACATCGCCGACCCCGCAACAGAAGGCTAGAAACGCGGGGCGACGGATGGAAGATGGAACGACACGAAGATCTTGACTAGTCTGACTAGACTGTACATTCTACGGCATGGGCGACGAGGACACCTTCTCCACCTACGACGCCAAGGCACGCTTCTCGGAGGTGCTCCGACGCGTACGCGAAGGACGCACCGTGACGGTGACCTACCGGGGTGAACCTGTCGCGGAGATCCGTCCGCTGGACCGCTCCGGAGGCACCTCCGCGCGTATGGAGTGGCTCCGCAGCCGGGGCGTTCTGTCCTCACCGGAGCGGAAGCGGAGGAAACTGGGTGTCGTCGGACGTCGCTCGGGCGCGCTCCGTCGCTTCCTGGACGACCGGAACGCATGAGCGTCGGTTACGTGGACACGTCGTGCCTCATCGCCGTGGCGTTCGGCGAGCCCGGCTGGAAGCAGCTCGCCCACCGGCTCGAGGGCTACGACGAGCTCGTCTCCTCCTACCTCCTCGAGGCGGAGCTCCGATCGGCGCTGGAGCGTGAAGGCGTCGAGGGTGGAGACGACCTGCTCGACGGCATGAGCTGGATCCTGCCGGATCGGCGCTTGACGGCCGAGATCCACCGGGCGCTGGAAGCGCGTCACCTGCGGGGCGCGGACCTGTGGCACGTCGCCACGGCGCTCTATCTCGCGGAATCACCGGCGGACGTGGACTTCCTCACGCTGGACTCCACCCAACGCGACGCCGCCGCGGCGCTGGGATTCGCCACACCCGCATAGGAAATGGGCGGCGGCCGCGTATGGCGGCCGCCGCCCTGAACGACGCGCCCGAAGGAGCGCGCCGGCTCTGCCCCTTGAGGGACAGTCGCTACCGGGAGCCTACTCGATGTCGGCGGTCGTGGCCTGCTGGACCTCCGAGTCGGAGCAGGTCCCGGACTCGGCGGTCTGCTGGTTGACCCATACCTCCGAGTTCAGGTCGAATCGCACCGTGGCGGCCGCGCTCGCCGTCACCGTGAAGGGCTGGACCGTCTTCTCGATCTCGATCTTGCCGTCCGAGCCGCCCATCGTGATCCGCACGGCCGCGCTCAGGACGACGCCGCCGAGGTCGGCGCCGGCAGCGATGTCGGTCTGCCCGCCCTCGAGCACGAGGCGCACCTTCGTGTACGTGCCTTCGGGCACGCTCACCTGTGAGTGGACCGTCGCCCCGTTCGAGGCTTGCAGGGTGAGGTTCGCGTTGGATGGCGGACCGAGCGCGATCCACCCCTCCGCCTGCGAGTAGATGTAGACCTGGGCGGAGCCGCTCATCTGGCCCTGGAAGCCCGACGCCGCCATCGGCACCCCGGCTCGCGTCGCCTGGTACGACACCTGGCTTCCAGAGGGTGCGTCGGTGAGCACCGCGCTCACCCGACCCTGTGCCTGGGGTCCGGTCGAATCACTGCAGGCCGCTACGAGGAGCGCGCCCGTGACGGCCACCCCGGCCGTCTTCCACGTCATCGAGGTCCTGTTCATGTCTCTTCTCCCTGTGGTTGCCAGGGGGGGCAGCTTACGGGGCACCGGCATCAGCAAACCGCATGCCACTCGTTGCGGGACAAGAACTTGGAGAAGCGTCTCGACCACGTCTCCGGGAGACGGACGCTACGGGACCCCTCAGCGCTCGTACGTGCCGACCAGCTCGCCGGTCGCGAGGATGTGCCCTTTCATCGCCTTCATCAACCCCGGCTTGTCGGCGCCGGGCGGAAGCGTGAGGCGGTGGTCGAGCGCGTAGAGCACGAAGTGGTAGTGGTGCGTGCCGTGTCCCCGCGGCGGCGCCGGCCCGCGATAGCCCACGTTGTTCGACGGCCAGGAATTCGTACCCTGCGTGGCGGAGATCGGCTCGTCGAGCCGGGGCTTCCGTGGCACGCCCTCGGGTAGCGACGTCACGTCGGCCGGGATGTTGAAGATCACCCAATGCACCCAAGGCTGCGGTGTGGGCGCGTCGGGGTCGTCGCAGAGGAGCGCCAGCTCCTGCGTTCCCGCGGGCACGCCCGTCCACGCGAGCGGCGGTGACAGATCCTCGCCATCGCCCGTGTGGCGCCGGGGGATGGGATCACCGTCTCTGAAGGCGCGGCTGGTGAGCGAGATCGTGTGCGTGGTCATTCAAGTACCTCCGGCTCAGCCTTCGTCCCGGATCTTCACCAGCTCCTGGAACGGCGGGTAGTCCTTGATGGGGGCCCAGTACCACTGGAGCGGCTCGTCGGCTCCGAAGCGATGGCCGTTGTTGAGCGCCTCCCGGAGCATGGCCACGGCCTCGTCCTTGCGGCCGAGGAGGGAGAGGATGTGGGCGCCGTAGTAGAGGGGGGTGCCGATGGGGTTCCAACCGCTACCGGTGTATGCCGTCAGGGGCTGCGTCCGAGCCGAGTCCACCAGGGCCAACGCGCCGGCCGTATCCCCCATGAGGATGCGGTCGCGCATGCCGAGGATACGGTACTGGAGTCCGGCCGCGCTCGCCGCTCCAGCCTCCCTGGCCGCCCGGGACTGCTCGTCGTAGATCCGCACCACCTCGTCGTGCCGGCCCAGGATGCGGAGCGCGTTCCGCAGGATGTTCTGGGTATCCCCCAGGGCCTGGATCGAGTCGGGCCACTGCGCCAAGCCGGACACCACCCGCTCCGCGTAGCCCTTCGCCTCCTCCGGGCGCCCGTGGAGCGAGAGCTCGGAGGCCGCGGTGTTCATCAAGCGCACGGGCGCGCCCTGGGTCTCCAGGCCATGGCTCTCCGTGATGAGCCGCTCGATCTCCTCCGTGCGGCCGAGCGCCGCCAGGGCGAGCTCGTCCTCGAACCGGCCCAGCATGTGGTAGGCCTCCGCGGCCCGGCTGTCCCAGGGCTGCCAATCGCGGCCGAAGGCCGTCGCACCGGCGGCACCGTCTCCCGCCGCTCCGTCACCGCTACCGGCTGCTCCGTCACCTGCGCCGCCAGCGTGGCCTGAGCTGTCGTGCGTACGAACGGAGGCTCCCCGGTCAGCATCTCATACGCCACCCCTTTCGTCGTGAGGTGATGCCGGCCCGTCGCCTCGCTCACCGCCTTCGCCACCCCGAAGTCCGCCACCGGCGCATGACGCCCCGACAGCATCACGTTCTCGGGCTTGAGGTCCCGGTGCACCACTCCGTGGGCGTGGGCTTCGGTGAGCGCGTCGGCCACGTCCCGGAGGATCCGGACCACCTCTCCCACCGGCAGCTCCCGCTCCCGAAGCAGCCGGTGTCGAAGTGTGGGGCCCTCCACATAGGGCATCACGTAGTAGAGGAGCCCGCCGGCTTCACCCGAGTCGATGAGGGTGAGGATGTTGGGGTGCTGGAGGCGCGCGGTGAGATGGATCTCGGCGAGGAACCGCTCGGGGCCCACGGAGGAGGCCAGCTCGGGGCGGAGGATCTTGACGGCGACGTCGCGCTCGTGCTTCAGGTCGTGGGCCCGCCAGACCGTGGTCATCCCGCCCTGGCCCAGCTCCCGCTCCAGGACGTAGCGGTCCGAGAGGACAGCCTTCAGGCGATCCAGGGGATCGTTCATGGCAGGACTCCGGAAGAGGCGCCGCGCGGGCCGCGGGGCGCGGCCCGCCGCGCGTCGCTGCGGCTACGCTAGGGCGTCAGAGGGATCGAGGGCAAGGATCGCGTGGGCGAGCGCCACCGACCGCGGCCACGCCCATTTTCGCCGACCGCGTCGAGGAGGTCGAGCCGATCCTCGCCGCCTACGCCCGCCCCTGCACCGGGCTCCCTTTCTCCGCGATCCGTCGAGTAGCCGCCACCAGTTCCTTCGTGATCCCCGGCTCGTGCGAGGAGTGCCCCGCGTCGGGCACCACCACCGCGTCCAGCTCGGGCCACGCCGTCTTCAGGTCGTGGAGGGCCTTCACGGGGCACACGATGTCGTAGCGGCCGTGCACGGCGATCGCGGGAATGTGCCGGATGCGGCCCACGCGTTCGAGCAGAATCCCGTCGGGGCGCAGACGCACGTTTCTCGTGTAGTGGGCCTCCAGGCGCGCGAGGCTCCACGCCATGTCGGGGTCGCCGAACATGCTGGCGAACTCCGGATCGGGCAGGAGCGTGCAGGCCGATCCTTCGTAGATGCTCCAGGCCCGAGCGGCGGCCAGCGCGACCTCGCGATCATCGCCGGTGAGAAGACGCCAGTATGCTTCGAGCAGGTCGCCGCGCTCCGACTCGGGAACCAGGCTCGCGAACGCCGACCACAACTCCGGCTGGATCTTGCCCAGATCGTAGAACCACCAGCGGACCTCCTCGTCGCGCATCAGCCAGATGCCGCGGAGTACCATCGAGAGCACGCGTTCCGGGTGCGTCTCCGCGTAGTGGAGCGCCAGCGTGCTCCCCCACGATCCTCCGAACACGTGCCACCGCTCGATGCCCAGCTCACGGCGGAGCGCCTCGAAGTCCTCGACGAGGTGATCGGGCGTGTTTAGACCGAGTTCCCCGTGCGGCTTCGAGCGCCCGGCTCCCCGCTGGTCCAGGAGCACGACGCGAAAGCGCTCCGGATCGAAGAAGCGCCGGTCGAACTCGGAGCAGCCGGCTCCGGGTCCACCGTGGACGAAGAGGATCGGGATACCGCCCGGTTTGCCCACCTGCTCCCAGTACATCTCGTGGGGCGCGTCCACGCGGAGCGTTCCCGTCGCGAAGGGCTCGACGGCTGGATAGAAGTGCTCGTTCGCCATGGTCAGAACCGCTCTCCCTTCTCTTCCCTCAGGTGACTCCCGACGGGTCGGATGCGCGGCCACATCGGATGAGGAACATCACGAACCCCACGAACACCGCGTGCACGTGGGCCGACACCAGGTACCCGTTCGCGAAGACGCCGTCTGCCTCGCGCCGCACCAGGACCCAGAGTCCCGTCAGGAACCCCACGAACAGGAAGACGATGCCGGTCTCGATGAAGCGCCGAACGAGCGTGTACATGCCTACTCGAAGGTCCCCGGCACCGCCTCGTACATCTCCTTGGCGACGTCTTCCGCCGTCCTCATCGTGGAGACATCGAGCTCGAAGTCCGGACGGTCCGGTGCGCATAGCTTGTCCGCGAACTCCCTGATCTCACGCGCGGACAGGCCCGCTGCCTTCAACTCCTCGGGGCCCACCGCCGCGCCGTCCCGCGCGCGCACGCCGGCCTCGTCGGCCTCGACGAGTCGGGAGAGCACATCCCGCTCCGCGCGCGTGAGCGGCCGGCCTTCCAGGTCGTAGTCCACCCAGGCCTCGTAGGAGAGCGGCGCGACCCGCTTCACCATGCCCGCGATGATGCGGGCATACTGCTGGATCTCCCACTGCGCCCGCGGATCCACACGCAGCGACAGGAAGTGGAGCAGGTTGTGCAGATCCATCTTCCAGTACCACTGCGTGTAGGTCGAGAGTGGCAGATCGATGCGTGCCAGCTCGCGGGCCACGTCCTCCTCGAGGAGCCAGGCGTACGTGTCCCCCGCGTCCTTCCGGAGCCGCTCCCACCGCTCCACGGCCTCGCGGTAGGTCTCGGGGGACGCGCCCCCTTCCCGTCCCTGCTTGTTGGAGTGGCTCTGAAGCCCGAACTGGCCCTGCGGGGGCGTATAGAAGAGGAGCGGCATGAGCGAATACCGTCCGCTCGCCTCGTTCACCGAGGCCGTTCTGTGCCGGATCCACTGCCGCGCCACGAACATCGGCATCGCGCAGTGGAACTTCAGCTCCACCATCTCGCTCGGCGTCGTATGCCTATGGCGGCGCAGATAGCGGATGAGTCCGCGCGTCTGCGAGACCTTCCGCGTGCCGTAGCCGTAGCTGACCCGCGCGGCCCGCTCCACGTCCTCGTCCGACCCCATGTAGTCCACGAGCGACACGAAGCCATGATCCAGGACGGGGAAGTAGCCGCCCAGGATCTCCTCGGCGGCAGGGATGGTGGGACGCTTGGTTTCCATGGACGCTCGGGACGTGGATGGCGGTCGGCGAACGGGCGTTCGCGGAGACGAACCAGGGCAATATAGTCCCCACCCCGACCATTCACAGACGCTTCCGTCGAGAAGCCCTCGCGGCGAGCGAGACCTGCGCGATCGCGACCGCCGTGGGCGTCAGCGCGCATCCTTACTGAAGAGGCGGACCCTCTATGGGCCAGACCTCAACCCACACGCGCGAGTCCGTGCCCAACCGCACGCTTCGGTACCCTCCAGTGAATGCGACCCGCTCCCAGGCGGCTCGCGACGGGGATTCTCCCGTCCGGGTCCTCGTACATTTCCATTAGCGTGACCCGCCACGGAACCCCCGCTCCTACGCCCAGGGAGTCGAAAACGGCAAGCTCGGCCGTGAGGTCCAACGGGCCTTCCCGCCCCCGCGGATCCGCAAACGCCGCGGGATAGCCGATCGGCATGCCCGTCGAGGTCACGGCCAGCACGCTTCCGCCCACCCACAGTGCATCATCGGACGGCGGATCCGGCCTGTCCGGACGGAACGGAAGGGTGCTGACGACCTCGCCGGTCAGCGATAGCCTGGTCACTCGACGCGCCCGTGAATCGTAGGCGACGATGCCCCCGTCGATCATCTGGAGCCAACCGATGTTCAGGAACTCGCCGGGTCCCTCGCCTCGCCCCCCGAGTGAACCCCGGACTCTGCCGGACCGCTCCAATACCAGGAAGCGATGATTCCCCGCATCCGCGATCAGCAGCCGCCCATCGCCAAGCAAGCGGCCGCCCACCACGCCGAACAGCGCAGGCTGGTCGGGCGAGACGCCGATCCTCACCAACGGCTCCTCGCCGATCGACATGCGCCCGGCCGGTGGGCTTGTGTGCGTGACGATCCTGATCCCAGCACTATCGACAGCCAGCTCGGTCGGCGGGGTGCCGTCATCCGGGCCGCAGGCCGATAGAAGCACGGCGAGAAGAGCCCACCACGTTCTGGCGCCCCGCGTGTCGTGGCTCAAGCTCGCCGACATCGTCTTTCCGCCCCTACCGCACCGTGAACGTGATCGGCACGGACACCCACACGGGCACCTTCTCGTCCCCGTCCAGCGCCGGCGAGAAGCGCATCGTACGCGCGACACGTAGCGCGGCTTCGTCCAACGCCGGCTGCGCACTGGAGCGGTCGATCCGGGCGTCGAGCACCGCCCCGTCCGTCTCGATGAAGATCCACACCCGGACCGCGCCCCCCACCCCGGCGTCCCGCAGCATCGGAGGGTACTCTCCCTCGAGCGCCCTGGCGACCTCGTCGCGGTTGACCAGCGCCGGCGCTTGCGTGAACGGGGTGAAGATCGGACCCTCCTCGACCTTCGCCTCTTGAGGCTCCTTCACCCGGAACGTGAAGGGGAAGGCCACCCACGCGGTAGTCTTCTCCTCCCCGTCGAGGGCCGGCGTGAAGCGCATTGTCGCGGCCGCCCGCAGCGCGGCGCGATCGAGCTCCGGGCGACCCGAGGTCTGGTCGACGCGGACATCGGTCACCACGCCGACGGTGTCGATGAAGACCCAGACCTGGACCGTGCCGCCCACCCCGGCATCCCGAAGCAGCGGGGGATACTCGCGCTCGAGCGCCCTCGCGACTTCCTCACCGTTGACGAGCGACGGCGCGACCGTGAAGGCGCGGTTCGCCGTGGGCGTCGGCCCCAGCGGCGCGTCCACGCCGCATGCCTGGATGCCCACCACCGTGCCCAGCACCACCAGCACACCACCGCCCAGGGCGGTCCAGCGGGACGTCTTCGCGGTCATGGCGAGGATCCTCCGCTTGAGGTTGAGGGATCGTTCCGTGAACGCCGCGAGGCCGAGCGACGGACCGGAGGCGCGCGCCGCCACGGACAGGAGGCTGGCTCCGTACGCGGCCGCGTCGGGCGCGGCGCAGAGCACGCGCCGGTCGCAGTCCAGCTCCATGGCCGCCCGGAGCCGGCGGAGCTGCCACCACGTGATCGGGTTCCACGCGGAAAGCGCCACCAGCGCCAACGCGGTGGCCAGAAGGTGCGTGTCGCGCGCGCGGAGGTGCTCCTGCTCGTGGAGAAGGACCAGGCGGAGCTCCCGCTGCGGAAGGGAGAGCACCCAGCGGGGCAGCACGATCCACGGCCGTCTCACCCCCGCGACCGCCGGACCCCGATCCGTGGAGACGTAGACGTCCCGCTCCATCACCCGGGCGCTCTCCCAGCCCGAACGCTCCTCGAGAAGCAGGTGGTGCGTGCGCGCGACGAGCGCGAGCAGGCCGAGTCCCGTGAGCAGCCAGAGAAACGCGGCCGCGTCCTCGGGGCCGAGCCCGCTCGAGGTCGTCGCGGCGGGGCCGATCTGGAGCGCGGACAACTCGACGACCGGCACCCAGGCCGGCGGGCCGTCCCGCCCCAGGATCCCGAAGAGGCCCGCGGCTCTGACGCCGAGCAGCACAGGCCCCAGCGCCATCGCGCCCAGCCACGCGAAGCGGGTCGGCGCGCCCACGCGCCTGAGCCCCGCCTCCAGCGGGAACGCGGCCGCCGAGGCGATCACGGACACCAGCAGGAGGAACGCCATCGAGGAGACGACCATGGCTACTTCCCTCCTTCGAGCCTGCGCTGGAGCAGGTCGCGCATGCGGCGAAGCTCGTCCTCGGTGAGGTCCGCGTCCTCGACCAGCCGGGTGAGCAGGAGCTCGGGCGAGCCGCCGAAGAGCCGGTCGGTCACGCGGCGGAGCGCGCTCCGCCCCGCGGCGTGACGCTCCACCAGGGGTGCGTAGCGGTGCGCCCGGCCCTCCGTGGTGTGGGACACGTGCCCCTTCTCCTCCAGCACCCGGAGCAGCGTGAGGACGGTCGTGTACGCGAGCTCGTCGGGAAGGCACTCCTGCACCTCCGAGACGGTGGAGGGCCCCCGCTCCCAGAGGACCGACATGATGTCCAGCTCGCGCGGCGTGAATCGGATCTCCACGGGTCGCTCCTACTAAGAGTTTAGTACACGATACGGTGCCGTCTCACGGATGTCAACTAATTTCTTAGTAGATGCGTTCGAGGCCGGCACTCGCGGAGAGCGCGTGGGACCTCGGTATGCTCTACGGCCCTCGCGCGACGCCGGCCGGATGGTCATCGTTGGGTACGCACGACGCGCCCTGCACCCCGTTCCCGCAGCCCACGACCACCCCATGATCATCGTCACCGGAGGAGCCGGCTTCATCGGCTCGAACCTCGTCGCCGGCCTCGGGGAGGCCGGGTACGGTCCCATCAGCGTCGTGGACGAACTGGGAAGCGGAGACAAGTGGAAGAACCTCAGGCGCTGTGAGCTGGACGAGCTCGTCCCTCCCGAGGACATCTTCGACCTGCTCGAGCGGCGCCACCACGTCGTGGACTACGTCGTGCACATGGGCGCGATCACGTCCACCACCGAGACCGATGCCGAGCTCATCGTCCAGACCAACTACCGGCTCCCGCAGACGCTCTGGGAGTGGTGCGCGCATCACGAGGTGCCGTTCCTCTACGCCTCCTCCGCCGCCACCTACGGCGACGGCTCTGCGGGCTTCGACGACGACGGCTCGCCCGAGGCGCTGGCGCGCTTGGTCCCGCTCAACGCGTACGGGTGGAGCAAGCACGCGTTCGACCGCTGGGTCGCGCGCCAGGTGGCCGACGACGGCCTGGTGCCTCCCCAGTGGATCGGGCTCAAGTTCTTCAACGTCTACGGGCCCAACGAGTACCACAAAGGCGCGATGATGAGCGGGGTCACCCGCGCGTATCCCGCGGCCGCCCGGGGCGAGCCGGCGACGCTCTTCCGCTCCCACCATCCCGACTACGCGGACGGGCGCCAGATGCGGGACTTCGTCTACGTGAAGGACTGCATCGATGTGATCATGTGGCTGATGGACAACCTCGAGGTGAGCGGTCTCTTCAACCTCGGGACCGGCCGCGCCCAGACGTGGCTCGAGCTCATGGGCGCGCTCTACGCCGCGGTGGGCCGCGAGCTCCGCGTCGAGTGGAAGGACACGCCTGAGGAGGTCCGCGACCGCTACCAGTACTTCACGCAGGCGGAGATGGGCCGCCTGAGGGCGGCCGGCTACGAGCGCCCCTTCCGCACCGTCGAGGAGGGCGTGGCCGACTACGTGGCCAATCACCTGGCCACGAGCGATCCGTACGTCTGAGGCGAGGCGCTGATCGAGGGCGGACTACGACCCGATCCAGTACGTCGCCTTGAGCATGAACACGTTGTCGGGCTGGGCGTCCCACATGGCCCTGGCGTCGCGGCCGAAGTCGAAGTGGCCGTCCTCCAGGTAGTCGGAGCGGCTCTGCTGCCACACCAGGAAGAGGGTGGAGCCGGGCCGCCACTCCCAGCGCAGCACTGCCGTGCCCCTCAGCGACACCCGGTTGAAGTCGCGGTCGTAGATGGAGAAGGCCGCGGCCGGTCCGGTCGGTCCGTCGGGGTCGATGTGGTAGTACCCGTCCGCGTCCCTGGAGAGGGTTCCCTTGTCCACGCCGTAGCGGTCGAAGTCGAAGCTCCTCGGAGCGCGGAGCTCCTTGAGGGCGCCGTAGTCGCCGCTTGCCAGGAAGGGCTGGGCGTACATCTCGAGGGTGAGGTTGGGGCTGAACGTGAGGTTCAGCCGCGTCTCCAGGGAGAGGGTGGTCTGCTTCAGGTCGGCGAAGAGGTACCGAGTCCCGTAGGTGGACGAGGCGGAGGCGTCGTCCACTTCGGTCACGTACTGGGCGGCGGCCTCGTTCACCGAGATGCGCGGCCCCAGGGAGATCTCCCAGCTGCTGCTGGGCTTGATGCCGACCCCGCCGCCGAAGCCGATCTGCCGGCCCCCGGCCTCGTCCCACTCGTAGTTGGTGTTGAACCGGAAGGTGTAGGGACGGGAGAAGTCGGAGGAGCCGCCGAAGGAGAGGCGGTTGCCGCCGACCTTCCGGGCCAGGGGGCCGCCCCGGGTGAGGCGGTCGTCCAGAGCCGCGAAGTCGTGGTTGACGCCGAGGTTCACGGACCAGTAGTTCACGAAGGTCCAGTTGCCCCTGAAGTTCAACCCGGTCCCCAGCCGGTCGTTGCCGAAGTTCCAGGTGGCGTCGGTGCTGGCGTTGACGCTCCAGCGCCGGAGCACGGTGCCGGGACGGTTCTCGTTGTACTCCAGGCGCGCGGAGGCGGAGCGCCGGTCGGCGTCACGCTGGTAGCCCAGGTCGTTGACCTCGAAGCCGGGGCTGGTCATTCCGAGCTCCACGCCTCCCTGCCAGTGGAGACCCGCCTGCTTCTGGAGCTCCAGGCTGGCCTTGTAGCCCGCCAGCGCGGTGGCGGCCCCGTCCACGCCCAGGTAGTCGGCGTCGGGCCGCTGGTAGTAGCGGGCCGAGGATTCCTGGGCATCGGCAATGACCTCGGGATCGCCGGCGATGCGGCTGGCCACGAAATGGCCGTTGAGCGACCAGGTCCGGTTGGCGAACTCGTGGAGAAAGTCCATGCCGCCCACGTAGGCCGAGGAGCCGAGGTCGCTGGCCAGGGCCTCGTCGCGCAGGTCCCGGTGCACCGCCGTGGCGATGGCGCCGATGTTGGTCTGCCCCTCCCGGAGGTCGCGCCGGGCGCGAGCCACCAGGAAGTTGGTGAGGGGCTCCACCTCGGCCTCGTACTCCCGGGCCGTCCCGTCCACCCACGGAGCCATCTCGCGCTGGGTGACGGCCTCCATGATCCCCAGGGACCAGCCGCCGGCCG
>CAYPMO010000021.1:0-56173 GCA_964412015.1 uncultured Gemmatimonadaceae bacterium
CCGGGCTACCGCTTCCCAGGCCGCCAAGTACCCGGGCGGTACGTACCTCATGGTCCGCGACATGGGAGAGGCCATGCTGGTCTGCGACTACATCGCCCAGCGCCCGGGACACCTCACGCGCGAGGAGTTCACGGAGTACTTCCACCACCGGGCCTCCGCCGGATTCGATCCGGACCGCGACCTGCGGAAGATCGGCGTCGCCAACCAGACCACGATGCTCGCCAGCGAGTCGATGGCAATCGGTATGAAGATCCACGAGGCGATGGTCGAGCGGTACGGGCTCGACTACACCAAGGACCATTACCGCTCGTTCGGGACGATCTGCTCCGCGACGCAGGAGCGACAGGACGCGGTCGCCGAGATGATGAAGAGTCCTCCGGACATCATGGTGGTGATCGGCGGCTACAACTCGTCGAACACGAACCACCTGGCTCACCTCTGCCGGCAACACACACGCACCTTCCACATCCAGGACGCGTCCTGTATCGACATCGATTCCGGCGTCGTGCGCCACAAGCCCGAGCTCAGCCCGACGGCGCCGGAGGTGGAGGAGGTGAGCTGGATGCCGGCCGGCCCGTTCCGTCTGGGCATCACCGCCGGGGCTTCCACTCCGAACAACAAGATCGGCGAAGCCCTGCTCCGCGTCTTGCGGATCCGGGGGATCGACCCCGAGGCCCACGAGGAGCCGCGGGGCACCTGAGCCGGACCGGCTATCCGGCTTCCCGGTCCCCGATCGCGCGCCCGAGCTTCTTCAGGAGCACACGGAGCTGCTGCTGCTCCTCCGACGTGAGCGCGGACGACAGCTCCTCGACGAACGCGCCGTGGTCGGGAAACACCTCCGCGATGAGAGCGTGGCCCTTCTCCGTGAGCTTCGCCTGGATGATACGACGGTCCACCGGCGACCGCGCCCGCACCACGAGACCCTGCTCTTCGAGACGATCCATCACGTACGTGACGTTGCCTCCCGTGACCAGGAGCTTCGCCGCCAGGTCGCCGAGCGACAGAGGACCGAGGTGGTAGAGGGCCTCCAGGATTCCGAACTGCGGAGTCGTCAGCCCGTACGCCGCTACCTTGCACGACACGGCCCGCGCGTACGTCGCGTAGCACCGCGCGAGCGTGATCCACAGGCGCAGAGCCCGCTCCCGGCCCTCCGACCAGTTCCGTTGCGCAGGGACCTCCACGCTCCGCGGGCCCTCCGGTATCGGCCCGACTCCGCTCGCTTCCTCGCGCATCAGATGTGGATGGGGCGCCCCAGAGCCGCCAGCGCACCCTCGGAGACACATTCCGACAGCGTCGGGTGGGGATGGATCGCCCGTTCGAGCTCCTCGACCGTGGATTCGAGGTGGCGACCCACCACGAACTCGGCGATCAGCTCGGTGGCGTGGGAACCGACGATGTGGGCGCCCAGGATCTCCGAGTACTTCTTGTCGCGGATGATCTTCACGAATCCGTCGGAGTGCCCGATCGCGACGGCACGACCGATCGCGACCCATGGCAGCTTGCCCACTTCGATGTCGTAGCCCTTCGCCTGCGCTTGCTCTTCGGTGAGGCCGACCGAGGCGACCTCGGGGTGACAATACGTGCAGCTCGGCACGTTCCCGTAGTCCACGGTGCCGTGCCCCTTCCCGGCGATATGCTCGACGCACACGATGCCCTCGTGGCTGGCCTTGTGCGCCAGGAGCTGATGGCCTACCACGTCGCCGATGGCGTAGACGCCCGGAACGTTCGTGCGGAACCGCTCGTCCACCACGATGAAGCCGCGCTCGTCCACCTTCACCCCGACCGCGTCGAGCCCGACTCCCTCCGAGTTCGGCACCCGGCCCACGGCAGACAGCACGTATTCGACCTTCACCTGCTGCGAGGCGCCCTTGGCGTCGGTGAAGGTGACGTTCACGCCGTCCTTCAAGACCTCGGCCTTCTCCAAGCGCGCCGACGTGTGGATGGCGATGTCCCGCTTCTCGTAGGTCCGCTCCATGAACTTGGAGATCTCCGCGTCCTCCGCCGGAAGGATGCGCTCCAGGGCCTCGACGATCGTGACATCGGTGCCGAACGACGCGTAGACGTCCGCGAACTCCATGCCGATCGCCCCGGCACCCACGATCAGGAGGGAGGCGGGGGCCTTCTTCTGCATGAGCGCACCCGTGGACGACCAGACCCGGTCCTCGTCGATCTTGAGCACGGGCAGATCCTTGGGGCGCGAGCCCGTGGCGACGATGACGTGATCCGCCTCGTACACGGTCTTCGCGCCTTCGGCGGACTCGACCTCCACCTTGCCCTTGCCCACGAGCCGCCCATAGCCCTGCAGGTGCGTTACCTTGTTCTTCTTGAACAGGAACGCGACCCCGCGCACCATCTGGGCCGCCACCGCCCGGCTGCGCTCCTGCGCCGGTCCCAGGTCGAGCGTGATCTCCTCGGCCCTGATGCCGTGCCGCTCGCCCTGCTTCATCTCGTTGGCCAACAGAGCACTGGCGAGCAGCGCCTTGGTGGGGATGCACCCGATGTTCAGGCAGACGCCCCCGAGCTCCTCGTTCTCGACGCACGCCACCTTCATCCCGAGCTGCGACGCCCGGATGGCCGCCACGTATCCGCCCGGTCCCGATCCGATCAAGATCAGGTCGAAGCGCTCGCCACTCGCCTTGCCAGCCACGGCCACCTCGCTCACGAACGGGGGCGCGACGACCCCCCGAAGGATGGTACAACTTTGAATGGTCCAAGAACCTAGGGTTTGCCCCATCGAGGGTAAACCCCGGACACGCGGGCGCCGATGACGCGGGCGGACCCGGCCGCGACGACTCCGGGTGCCTCGCGGCGCCCCGGCGTCCGGGCGTCCGGGCGATGAAGGCCAAAGGCCGTCGGGTCGTACGGGATGACGTGGGCGATCTTTGCCCGCGCGGGTCCGGAGCCTACAATGCAAGGGTTCGCATCTGCCCACGATCCTCCCTCTCAAGGAGACCGAAGATGTGGGAGCTGATCATCGTCGTCGTGGTCATCGCGGTCGCCGTCGGCATGTACAACTCTCTGGTTCGGCTCCGCCAGCAAGTGGACGGGGCGTGGGCGGACATCGACGTCCAGCTGAAGCGTCGCTACGACCTGATCCCGAACCTCGTGGAGACCGTGAAAGGGTACGCGGGACACGAGCGGGACACGCTCGAGCGGGTGGTCCAGGCCCGCTCCGCCGCGATGGCGGCGCAGGGGCCGGCCGCCAAGGCCGAAGCCGAGGGTGCCCTCGCCGGCGCGCTGAAGTCGCTCTTCGCCCTGTCCGAGGCCTATCCCCAGCTCCAGGCCGCCGGCGGATTCCGCGACCTGCAGGCGTCACTCTCCCAGATCGAGGAACAGGTCGCGCAGGCGCGCCGCTACTACAACGCGGTCGTGCGGGACTTCAACACGAAGACCGAGACCTTCCCGAGCGTGCTCGTAGCTCGCGTCTTCGGCTTCACCAAGCGCGAGTTCTTCGAGGTCGAGGAAAGCGAGAAGGCGGTGCCCAAGGTCAAGTTCGACTGACGAGCCGGAGCCGGGCCATGCTCGCATTCCCGAGGCGTTTCGCGGCTCTCTCCCTCGTGGCGGTGGGCTTTCTCGCGGCGCCCGCCGCACTCCGCGCGCAACGCAGCCTGGAGATCGAGCGCTTCGACGCCACGATCCGCCTGGAAGAATCCGGATGGGTCGACGTCCGTGAGGAGATCCTGGTTCGGTTCGAGGGTTCCTGGAACGGCATCTTCCGGAACATCCCGGTCGAGTACCGCACCGACCAGGGCTTCTCGTTCCGGCTGGTTCTCGACGACGTTTCCGTGACCGGCGAAAGCGGCGAGCCGCTCGAGTACTGGTCGTCGCGGGAGCGCCACTACCGGCAGCTCAAGATCCGCGTGCCGGGCGCCTCCGACGCCACGCGCAAGGTGGTGATCCACTACCGGATCCCGAACGCGCTGCGCTTCCACGAGGAGTACGACGAGCTCTACTGGAACGTGACGGGCGACGAGTGGGACATGCCGATCCGGACCGCCACGGCCATGGTGCACCTTCCCCCCTCGATCTCGGGGCTCCGCACCGCGTCCTGGACCGGCGGGTACGGATCCACCGAGAACGCGGCGACCGTCGAAGAGACCGACGGCGGGATGTTCTTCGAGACCGTGCGGCCATTGAACTTCCGCGAGGGCCTCACGATCGCGCTGGCCTGGAACCCGGGCGTCGTGGACCGCCCGACCGCGCTCGACAAGGTCCTGGCCTTCTTCCGGGCGAACTGGCTCCTGCTCTTCCCGTTCGTGAGCCTCGCCGCCATCTGGCGGATCTGGGCGCTGCGCGGAAGGGACCCGGCCCGTCTCGCGATCTCGCCGCAGTACGAGCCGCCGGAGGGGCTCACCCCCGCGGAGGCCGGGACCCTGCTCGACAACCGCCCGGATATGCGGGACATCACGGCCGCCCTCGTGGACCTGGCCGTCCGGGGGTTCCTGCGCATCGAGGAGATCGAGCCGTCGGGCTTTCTCGGCCGGCTCACCGGCAAGACCGACTACCGCCTCGTCCCCGTCCGTCCCGCCGAGGAATGGGCGGGCCTGCGATCCCACGAGGTCACGCTGCTGTCCGGCGTGTTCGGCGGCGGCGGAACGCCGGCCTCCGTGGAGATGTCCGACCTCGCGCACCGGTTCTACAGGAACCTGTCGTCCATCCGCTCCGGGATCTTCCGGGAGCTCGTGAGAAGGGGCTATTACGTCCGGCGACCCGACAAGGTGATCGGTGCCTGGGTCGGGGGTGGATTCGCGGTGGGCGTGCTCGGCGTGATCGGCGGCCTGTGGCTCGCCCAGGCCCTCGTGCTCTCCCCGCTCACCGCGGTCATCGCCGCCGTCGGGACCGCGTTGCCCATCATCGGGTTCGGGTTCTTCATGCCGGCCCGCACGGTGAAGGGCGCTCGCGTGCTCGAGAGGATCCTCGGGTTCGAGGAGTTCCTGGAGCGCGTGGAGTCGGACCGCTACAAGCGTATGATCACGTCCCCCGAGATGTTCGAGCGGTTCCTCCCGTACGCCATGGCGTTCGGCGTGGAGAAGAAGTGGGCGAGCGCATTCGAGGACATCTACAAGGAGCCGCCCGACTGGTATCGGGGCCACTGGGGCCACGGCGGGTTCCACCCGCTGTACTTCGCGCACAGCATGGGTCAGATGTCCACCGCCGCGAGCTCGGTCATGTCCTCCGGGCCCCGCAGCTCCGGAGGCTCGGGGTTCGGCGGAGGAGGATTCGGGGGCGGCGGCTTCTCGGGCGGTGGCTTCGGCGGGGGTGGGGGGGGCGGCTGGTAGCCGGGTCCATCCCGGCGCCGAATCGGCCGGGCGGCGAGCCCTCCAGCGCGCGTGAAACCCCCCGGGTTCCGGCGTCGTAGGGGTTATATCCGTCACGGATGCAACCGCGGCGGACGGACCAGAGCGCACCCTGTCAGGACCCCGAGATGACCGACGCCGTCGACCCCGGACCCGTGCTCCCCCTCAGCCCGGCCGTCTTCCATGTGCTGGCTGCGCTGGCCCGCGAGCCGAAACACGGCTACGCCGTGGCCCGCGAGGTCGAGGGGCTCACCGCCGGAAAGGTCGTGATGGGCCCCGGCACCCTATACGGCTCGCTGCAACGGATGACCGACGCCG
The DNA here is from genome assembly GCA_964412015.1 of uncultured Gemmatimonadaceae bacterium. GTDB lineage: Bacteria > Gemmatimonadota > Gemmatimonadetes > Longimicrobiales > Gaopeijiaceae > SZUA-318. Next base: position 5,616 of record CAYPMO010000021.1, read on the forward strand.
GGCTCATCGAGGAGACGGACAACCCGGGTGAGCCCGGCCTGCACGCCGAGCGTCGTCGCTACTACCGCATCACGCCCCTCGGCCGGGCCGCGCTCCGCTCCGAGTCGGAGCGGCTCGCCCGGACGCTCGCGGTCGTCCAGGAACGGTTGGGATGACGGGCCCCGGACGCCGCGACCCCTTCCGGGTGCTCTACCGGCGCTTCCTCCGGCTCTATCCGCGTGCGTTCCGCGAGCGGTACGAAGCCGATCTGCTGTTCGTGTTCGACGAGCGGAGGCGCGAGCCGCGCTTCCGCGGAGGAGTCGGCGGCGCCCGACTGGTCTGGTTCCTCCTGTCGGACTTCATGATCTCGATGGCGATGGCCCGAAGCCCACGGCACCACAAACGGGCGGGGATGACGATGAGCAATGTCTTGCAGGACCTCCGCTACAGCGTCCGCATGTTGACCAAGAGCCCGCTCTTCACCGCGGCGGCGGTGATCACGTTGGCCCTGGGCATCGGCCTCAACGCGGCGACGTTCTCGACCGTCAACGGCATCCTGCTCCGACCGCTGCCGGGCACTGCGGAGCCCGAGCGCCTCGTGCAGCTCTACCGGGCGTGGCCTGGCCTGGAGTACGGTTCCACCTCGATCCCCCATTACCAGGACCTGAGGGACCGCACCGGCGACGTGTTCGAGAACGTCGCGGCGTGGTACATCTCCGCCATGTCGCTGTCGGTGGAAGGGAGGAGCGAGCGCATCATGGGCCTGCTCGTGAGCGCGAACTTCTTCCAGACCTACGGCGTAAGCCCCGCGCTGGGCAGGATGTTCATCCCCGGCGAGGAGGACCGCGGCCCCGGCGCGCATCCCGTGGCCGTGCTCGGACATGCCTTCTGGCGCACGAGGTTCGGTGGCGATCCCACGGTCGTGGGAAGCACGCTCGCGCTGAACGGGCACCCGTTCGAGATCGTGGGCGTGGCCGCTGAGGATTTCAGCGGCCCCGTCACCTACGCCTCCATTCCCGTCTACGTCCCCCTGATGATGCAGATGGAGATCGTCCCGGGGCGAAACCTCATCGAGGCCCGGGGCCACAACATGATGACCGCCGTCGCGCGCCTCCGCGACGGCATCACGGTGGAGCGGGCGCGCCAGCGGCTGGATGCGTTGCTCATCCAGCTTCGCGAGGAGCTGCCCGACTACTACGAGGAACAACTCGGGACCACGGTGGTGCCCCAGATGGACGCGGGCATCCATCCCATGTTCCGGAACGCACAGGTCGGGATGAGCTCGGTGATGATGGCCGTCGTGGGCCTCCTCCTCCTCATCGCTTGCGTGAACGTGGCGAATCTCTTCCTGGCGCGGGCGCGGGAGCGGCGACAGGAGATGGGGATCCGGTTGAGCCTGGGCGCCGGCCGGGCGCGCATCGTGCAACAGCTCATGACCGAGAGCCTCGTCTTCAGCGCGCTCGCGGGAGCCGCCGGGCTGGGGCTCGCCGCGATCGCCGTCCGGGTGCTGGCGGGGATTCGTCCGCCGGTCGACGGCCCGTGGCGGTTCGCGATCGAGATGGACTACCGGGTCCTCGGCTTCACGCTCGTCGTATCCCTGGCGGCCGGCATGCTGTTCGGCCTCGCCCCCGCCCTGCAGGCGGCACGCGCGGACACGATGGCGGCCGTGAAGGGGGACACGAGCGGGCGGACGCGCGCGCGCGCGAGCGCCACCTTGGTGGTCCTCCAGATGGCGCTCTCCCTGCTCCTCCTCGTCAGCTCCGGCCTCTTCCTGCGGAGCCTGCAGGGAGCCACCCGCATCGACCCCGGCTTCGACGACCCCCACACCATCGCTCTCGCCTCGATGGATCCGGGACTCCAGGGATACGACGAAGCCCGCGGCCGGACGTTCCAGGATTGCCTCCTCGACGAAGTCCGAGCGCTGCCCGAGGTGCGGGCGGTAGGGCTCTCCGACTGGCTCCCCCTGGGCCTCGCCACCCAGGACCGCTTCACCGCGGTCCCCGGGTACGAGTTCGCCGAGGGCGAGCTCCAGAGTATCACCTACGCCCGCGTCACCGAGGACTACCTGGAGGCGATGGGCGTGGAGCTGCTCGAGGGACGCACGTTCTCCGTCCAGGACGACGCAGCAGGGCCACCCGTCATCATCGTGAACCGCCGATTCGCCGAGCGGTTCTGGCCGGGCGAGTCGGCGCTCGGCAAGGTGGTCACGACCGCGGGTGACGACCGACAGGTCATCGGTGTGGTGGAGACCGGGAAGGTCCGGAGCCTCGGTGAGGCGCCCACGGAGTTCATGTACCTCCCACACCGCGAGCTGTACGAGTCCGGCGTCACGTTGGTGGTCCGGACCTCGGGCGACCCCGCGGGCGTCCTGCGACGCGTCCGTGACCTCGTTCGCGCACAGGACCCGGATATGCCCATCTTCGACGTTCGTACCATGGAGGAGCACATGGGCATCGCGCTGCTCCCGGCCCGCCTGGGCGGCTCGGTCCTGGCACTGTTCGGCCTGCTGGGCCTGGTGCTCGCCGCGGTCGGCATCTATGGCGTCATGGCCCACTCCGTGGCACAGCGTACCCGCGAGCTGGGCATCCGCGTGGCGCTCGGCTCCGACCGGCGCTCCGTGCTCCGGCTGGTCCTCGGGGAAGGCATGCGCCTCGCGGCGCTGGGCATCGTGATCGGCCTCATCGGTGCAGTCGGCGCGTCGCGCCTCCTCGCCGGACTCCTCTACGGAGTGGATCCACTCGACCCGGTGGCGTTCTCGCTGGTCCCGATCACCCTCGTCGCCGTGGCGGCGCTCGCGGTCTATCTGGCGGCGCGGCGCGCCGCGGGAATGGATCCGGTGCGAGCCCTCAAGACCGAGTAGGACCGAGAGCCGACTCGCCGGGAGAACCTCGAGCCTGCGGCCGACGGCATGTCGACCCGCCCGCGCCCGCGAGGGCTACACGACGATCGCGCTCGGCTCCTCGAGCATCGCCTTCAGCGTGGCGAGGAACCGGGAGCCCTGAGCCCCGTCGATGACGCGGTGGTCACAGCTCATTGTGACCCGCATCCGCGGGCGCACCACCACTTGCCCGTCCATCACGACGGGCGTGTCCTCGGCCGCGCCGACGGCGAGGATCCCCGCCTCGGGTGGGTTGATGATGGCGGTGAACTCGTGGATGCCGAACATCCCCAGGTTCGAGACGGAGAACGTGGAGCCGGTGTACTCCTCGGGCATCAGCTTCTTCTCGCGCGCTCGGCCCGCCAGCTCCCGGACCTCGCGGGCGATCTCGGCGATTCCCTTCAGGTGCGCGTTCCTGACCACGGGCGTGATGAGACCTTCCTCCACCGCCACGGCCACGCCCAGGTGCACCGCGCCGAACCGTCGTACGTGCGTCCCCCGCCACTGGGCGTTGCAGTCGGGGTGACGCCGCAGCGCCGCCGCAACGGCCTTCAGGACGATGTCGTTGATCGAGACCTTCTCGCCTTGCTTCTCGAGCATCGCGTTGATGGCCTGCCGCGCCTCGACGATCCGGCCCACGTCCACGTCGACCGTGAGGAAGAAGTGCGGCACGGGACCGAGGGACTCCACCAGGCGCTTCGCGATCGTCTTCCGTAGCTGCGAGACCGGGATGTCCTCGTACTCGCTCTCGTCCGGCGCCCCCGAGGCCGGCGGGGTCGCCGCGGCGGCCACCGTTTCCTTCGCGGCCTCGATGTCCCGCTTCACGATCCGGCCACCCGGACCGCTTCCCTCCACAGTCGCCAGATCCACACCGAGGTCGTCGGCGAGACGCCGCGCCAGCGGAGAGGCCTTCACGCGCCCCTTCTCGTCGCCTGCGGCCGGAGGCGCCGCCGGACCGGCCGCGGGGGTCGGAGCCGGCTGGGCCGTGGCGGGCTCCTCCGTCCGAGAGGGCGGCGGGCCACCGGCCGGCCCGGCGGCCCCGGCCGCTTCGTCCGGGGCCCCGCCCGCGCCCGCGACGGAGGAGATGTCCTCGTCGGCGCCCGCGATGACCGCGATGACCTCGCCCACCGGGGCCGTGCCGCCCTCGGCCAACAGAACCTTCCTCAGGATCCCCTCGCCGCGCGCGACCAGTTCCATCGTAGCCTTGTCGGTCTCGATCTCGGCCACGATGTCCCCGCTCGCCACGGCGTCGCCCTCGGACTTGAGCCACTTGACGAGTTGGCCTTCCTCCATGGTCGGAGAAAGAGCTTCCATGTGGACTTTGGTGATCATACGCCCTCGCCTAGCGTGCGGATCATGCGGCCGCGTGCCGACATGGGCGCCTGAGGTCGTCGGGACGTCGTCGCGCCGCCTGCGAAGTACCATCCAGGTACTCCTCGGCGGCGCTCCTGGCCCTCCTACTCATGCATCCCATCTCGCCACGTCAGGGTTGGAGTACGACCTCTCACCGATATAGCACCTTCCTGCACGCCTCCACCACGCGGTCCGCGCTGGGCTTCGCGAGCATCTCCAGGTTCTTCGCATACGGCATGGGCGCGTCGGCCTGCGTGACCCTCAGCACGGGTGCGTCGAGGTCGTCGAACGCCTCCTCCTGGATCGTGGCGACGATCTGCGCACCGACGCCCACGTACGACCAACCCTCCTCGACGTAGACCGCGCGGTTCGTCTTCCTCACCGACGCCAGGATGGCGTCCACGTCCAACGGGCGCAGCGTGCGTAGGTCCAGCACGTCGGCCTGGATCCCGGACTTCTCGAGCTTGGCCGCGGCCTGCATGGCTACATGGACCATCTTGCCGTGCGTGATGATCGAGACGTCCGATCCTTCCCTCTTCAGGTCCGCGACACCCAGCGGGATCACAAAGTCGTCGTCGTCCGGGACCTCGCCCTTGAAGTTGTAGAGCAGCTCCCCTTCCATGAACGCCACGGGGTCGTTGTCGCGGATGGATGCCTTCAGCAGTCCCTTCGCATCGGCCGGGGTGGCGGGGGTCACCACCTTCACCCCCGGGGAGTGGAGGTAGTACGTCTCGCACGCGACCGAGTGCTGCGCCGAGAGCTGCAGCGCCGCGCCCGTCGGTCCGCGGAAGACGATCGGCATGGGAAACTGCCCATCGCTCATGTAGAGCATCTTGGCCGCGGAGTTGATCACCTGGTCGATGGCCAGGAAGGCGAAGTTGAACGTCATGAACTCCACGACCGGCCGGAGCCCTGCCATGGACGCGCCCACGCAGAGCCCCGCGAACCCGAGCTCGCTGATCGGCGCGTCCACGACGCGGACGGGTCCGAAGCGGGCCAGGAGCCCCTTCGACACCTTGTAGGCGCCGTCGTACTCGGCGACCTCCTCGCCCATGAGGAAGACGTCGGGGTCACGCTCCATCTCCTCCCGCAGAGCCGCGTTCAGGGCTTCGCGATACGTGATCACCGCCACGGCGACTCACCCCTGCCGTCGAAGTTGAGACGGCCGTGTCGGTTGATCTCCGCCCAGACGTTCGCGTACAGCGCTTCGGGTCCGGGGGCGGGGGCGCTGTCCGCGAATTCCGCCGCCTCGTCCGCGATCCGCCGCGCTTCCTCGTCCATGGCCTCCAGCCCCGCCTGGTCCAGCCAGCCCCCCTCGAAGAGGTGGTTCCGCAGGAGCCCGATGGGATCCTCCTCCTGGGACTTCCGCTCCACCTCGTCCTTCGGACGATAGGTGCCTGATACGGGATCGGACATCGAGTGGCCGCGGAACCGATACGTCTGCACGTCCACGAATCGCGGCCCGCCTCCGTCGCGCACTTCCTCGACGAGCTCCCGGAAGTGGGCGTACGTGGCCAGCACGTCCTGACCGTTCACGACACTGGCGGGGATTCCATAGGGCGACGCCTTCTCCACCATGTCCGTCAGCGACACGCGGTGGAACGCGGTTCCCATCCCGTACTGGTTGTTCTCGACCACGTAGACGGCCGGCAGGTCCCAGATGGCAGCTATGTTCAACGCCTCGTGGAACGCGCCCTGGTTCACCGCCGCGTCCCCCATGAAACAGACGACGACGTTGTCCTCCTCACGATACTTGATCTTCCACGCGATGCCCGTGGCCAGCGGCACCTGAGCCCCGACGATGCCGTGGCCGCCCATGAAGCGGGCCTCGTGGTCGAACATGTGCATTGAGCCGCCCTTGCCGCCCGACGTGCCGCCGACCCTCCCGTAGAGCTCCGCCATGACCGCGCCGGGCGCCACGCCCTTGGCCAGGGCCTGCGTATGATCGCGGTAGGCGCTGATCACGTAGTCGGCGGGACGCAGAGGCTTGATGCTCCCGGCCGCGACGCCTTCCTGCCCGATGTGCAGGTGACAGAACCCCCCGATCTTCCCGATGGCGTACGCCTCCTCGGCCTTCTCCTCGAAGCGGCGGTAGAGGAGCATGTCGCGGAGCAGATCGAGCGCGAGCTCGACGCTCACGCCGGACCTCTCGAAGGCATCGGTCGTCCCGACGCCTTTCGTCCTCGTCCTGGTCCGTCCCATGGCCCTCAGGCCGCGCCTCCGGCAGACCGGCCGGACCGCCCCAGCTCGAGCTGCACGAGGTCGAGCTTCGCCTGGGAGGGGGCCGTGATGTCCGCTTCCACGACCGTCGTGATGAAACCGGGCTCACTCGGGATCAGGTCCCGGGCCTGCTCCTTCGCATGGTAGCTGGAACGGACCAACGGGCCCGACTCCACGTGCTTGAAGCCGAACTCCTCCTCGCCGACGCGCTTCCACTCGGTGAACTCCTCGGGGGTGACCCACCGCGCGACGGGAATGTGCTTCGCGGACGGCCGCAGATACTGCCCGAGCGTGAGGATGTCCACGGCCGCCTCCCGCAGGTGCCCCATGGCCTGCCGGATCTCGTGGGCCTCCTCGCCCATGCCCAGGATGATGCCGGTCTTGGTGAGCATCCCGGGATCCATCTTCTTCACCGCTCCCAGGAACGAGATGGACCGCCAGTACCTGGCGCCGGGGCGCAGCTCCGGGTGCAGACGCTCCACCGTCTCGAGGTTGTGCCCGAGGATGACCGGCCTGGCCGCCACCACGACGCCCAGCGCCTTCTCGTCTCCCTTGAAGTCGGGGATCAGGACCTCCACCGAGCATCCCGGGAGCTGTTCGTGGATCCGCCGGATCGTCTCCGCGTAGATCCCGGCTCCCCCGTCGGGGAGCTCGTCCCGATTGACGCTGGTGATGACGACGTGCTCGAGCCGCATGCGCGCCACGGTCTCCGCCACCCTCCTGGGCTCGTCCGTGTCCAGCTCGGTCGGCATCCCGTGGGCCACGCCGCAGTACTTGCACGCGCGCGTGCAGACGTCGCCCAGAATCATGAAGGTCGCGGTGCCGGCCTCCCAGCACTCCCCGATGTTCGGGCAGCTCGCTTCCTCGCACACGGTGTGGAGCGACTCCGATCGCATCAACCTCTGGAGCCGTACGTAGTTCGGTCCGCCCGGGGAGCGGACCTTCAACCACGCCGGCTTGCGCGACCGGATATCGATGGTCTGCAGGCCTTCGTGCGCCCGGATGCGGTACGTGCCCTTGGGCTTCACGCGCCCGGTGTCCTTCCCCTCCGGCGCGTAGCCCCTGGCAGCGGTGGTGTCGCTCACGCCACGATACCTCCAGGCCCCGAGGCCGCAGCGATCCTACACGGCGCTCCGGGGCACGAATTGATCAAGGATGGAGCCGAAAATCATAGCCCGATCGCGACCCCCCGTACAAGGTACGCGACCCCGAAGCCCAGGTAGGTCCCGACCGCGTACCCGGTGAGCCCCATGATGATCCCGGGCAGAACCAGCCCCGGCCATTCCCGCGCGACGGCCAGCGCGAGCGCGCTCGGCGGACCTCCGACCGACGCCTGCGAGGCCACCGACAAGGTCCCGAGATCCAGCCGGAGGAGCCGTCCGCCGCCGTAGACCACCAGCCCCTGAACGCCTACGACCACCAGCGTGAACAGGAACACGGTCACGCCGACGGCCGCGATCTCCGAGACGCGCGACCAGATACCGATGACCACGAAGAACAGGTGCAGCAGCATCGTCCCGAGCTGCAGCGCCCCCTCCGCCCGGTGGAACCACCGGGTGTGCCCCAGGATGAGGGCGTAGGTCGTCAGCCAGAGGATCGAAGGTACGGCAGGGACGAGCCTCGCCGTCAGGTCCGCGGCCGTGACGAGTACCAGGCCCACGGCGACCAACGCGGCCAGGTCCAGGGCCGACAGGGCGGCGGGGGCGAAAAACGGATGGTTCGCCGCAGCCGTCGAGCCCGGGGCGCCCTCGATCTTCGTCAGCTCTCCGGGGACGGGAGCGTAGAACCGGGCGAGCCAGATCGGGAGAACCAGGGTGGCGGCCATCCAGATGCCGGTCGTGAGGGCGTCGGCCGCGGTCGCGCCCGCCCACATGTCGTCGGGCAGCTCCAGCCCTTGCCCGAGAGCGACGAAGTTCACCGAGCCGCCGACGTATGTTCCGGCGAACATCCCGGCCAGCCTCCATCCGTCCTCCCCCAGTCTCGAGGCGAACACGAGCGCGCCCACGAGCGCGCCCAGGGGAATGCCCACCACTGCCAGGCCGAAGGCCTTCAACATCCTCGGGCCCGCCTTCCTGACGTCCGCCAGGTTCACCGACAGCAGAAGCCAGGCGATCGCGAGCGCCGTCACGGGACCGGCGATCGCGTCGTAGATCGGCGATGCCGCGGGAACCAGACCCAGGTTCGACACCGCGGCGCCCAGGATCAGGGTCAGCAGGGACGCTCCCAGCTTCGAGAGAGCGGGAACCTTCTTGTCGAGGATGAATGCCAGCGCGGCGAGGGTGGCGATCAGCGCCGTCAGGGGAAGCGCGCCGGAGATCACGGCTCCCGGCCCCGGTCCACCGTCTCCTTGTTCGCCAGGATCTCCTTGCGCCGGCGAAGCCCACTCACGATGTGGTCGCGTACTTCCGCCGGATCGTCGGTCAGGAACAGCAGGTCGAGGTCGCGCTCGGCGATCTTCCCCTCACGGGCCATGTGGTCCCGCATCCAGGCCAGCAGACCGCCCCAGTAGTCCCTGCCCACGAGGACGACGGGGAACAGCCGGACCTTCCCGGTCTGGATGAGCGTCAGGGACTCGAACAACTCGTCCATCGTACCGAATCCGCCCGGGAAGATGACGAAGGCCTGGGCGTACTTCACGAACATCGTCTTCCGGACGAAGAAGTACCGAAAGTCGATCGAGAGGTCCACGTACGGGTTGGTCGCCTGCTCGAAGGGAAGCTCGATGTTGCACCCCACGGACATCGCGCCCGCCTCCTTGGCGCCCCGGTTCGCCGCCTCCATGATCCCCGGGCCCCCGCCCGTGATGATCGCCAGGCCCGCCTCCCCGAGGAGACGCGCCGTCGTCACGCAGCTCTCGTAGTGCGGATCACCCGGCGCCACGCGCGCGGAACCGAAAATGGACACCCCGCTCCCCACCTTCGTCATCTCCTCGAAGCCCTCCACGAACTCGCCCATGATGCGGAAGACCCGCCAGGCGTCCCGGGAGACTGTCTCGAGCACCTCCACGCTCTCGAGGAGACGCTCGTCCTCGGTCTCGAAGCGACGCTTGGGGAATGGCTCGGCCCAGTGGGCACCGGAATCATGTTCCATCTGGCATCACTCCTTCACGCGTGTCGTGCCCCCGCCGGGTGCTCCTTCAACCATCGCCCGGCCCGAGGCAGGGCTTCCTCGTGCCGATGGGTCGGCCGCCAACCCAACTTTTCCCGAATGCGGCGCGAAGGGAAAGGATTGTCCCCGAGCGCCAGCCTGGCTACCCGGCCGATGGGCAGGTGCGCCGCACCGGGGGCCCGCACGCCCAATGCTTGCAGGATATCCGCGCTCCGTAAGACGAGCCCCGCCGGAATCGGGATCAGCGCAGGGCGGCGTCCCAGCCCCTCCGCGATCCCCTCGAGGAGCGCCCGCTGGGTCAAAGGATGGTCCATCCCGACGTCGTAGGTCGTGCGGCCCCCTCCCTCGAGCAGGGCGAGCAGCGCGGCTTCGGCCACGTTGCCCGCGTAGACCGCCGGAATCGTATTGCCGCCGGCGCCCAGGAGGAACGCCACCGGAAGGCTCACCATACGCGCGATCCGCTGCGTCATGAGGCGGTCCCGCTCGCCGTACACGGCGGAGGGGCGGAAGATCGTCACGCCCATGCCCGTGGCCGCCTCGATGACGCGGGCCTCCGCCTCGCCCTCGCGCTTCGAGCGCGCATAATGGTCGCCGGCCCGCAGGGGGGTGTCGACGCGCGACCGTTCGTCCACCGGCCCTTCCACGGTCCCGTAGACGGCCACCGACGAGAGATAGAGCGCATGGCCGACGCCCGCGCGCGCGGCAGCCTCCAGCACGTGTCGGGTGCCCTCGACGTTCACGGCGCGGATCCGGGACCAATCGCCGCCGGAGTAGACCAGGGCCGCGGCGTGCACGACGTGCGTGCAGCCGCGGAGCAGGGGCGCCAGCCGCTCGGGTCCGTCTCCGATGTCCCCTTCGACCAGGGCACAACCCGACGACTCGAGGTCGACGGCATCGGAGCCGGGCCGACGCAGGGCCACCACTTCGTGGCCTTCCCGGATCAGGAGAGCCGCCGTGTGAGACCCGATGAGGCCGGTGCCTCCGGTGAGGAAGACGCGCATGGCGCTGGCCGCTCGGGGAGCTACCGCCCCACGAACCCCTCCGCGAAGGCCTTCATCTCGGTCATGACCGTCCGATGCGCGTCGTATTCGACCAGGCTCCGGGCGACCTGGCCGTCGTAGACCCGGAGGAGCTGCGCGAAGTACTCTCGGGCGGCCGCGTCGTCGCCTAGCACGTGCGACGCCTCGCCGGCCAGCCCCAGCGCAAGCACGTGGTCGGGCTCCACCTCCAGCATGCGCCTGGCCGTCTCCAACGCCGCGGACGGGTCGGCGAGCTGCTGCAGCAGGGCCAGATGGAACTGCCCGTCCAGGTCGAGCGGCTCGGCGAGCGCGTACGCCTGGACCGCCATCGGTTGGAACCCCATCGCGCCGGCGGTGTCACCCGCCGACATGGTTCTCATGACCCGGTCGAAGAGCCGGTCCGCGGCCTCCCGAGGTGTCATCTGACTGATGTCGGTGGTCGCGGGGCTGTTCGGATCCACGGTCCCCGCACCCCCCCCGGCCGCGCCGGCCGGCGTCGCGGGCCCCTCCGGCCGCACCATGTTCCAGCCCACGACCAGGATCAGGCCGAACATGGCCGCCCCCGCGATCCACCACGGAGCGTTCGCGCCGCCGACGGCCGCGGCGGCGGCGGCCCGTCGGCCGCCGCCACCACCACCTCCGCTCACCTTGGCGCCGCACTGGTTGCAGAACGCCGCCCCCGGCGTGAGCTTCGCGCCGCACTGGTTGCAGAAGCGTCCACCCAACGCAGCGCCGCAGTGCTGGCAGAAGTTGCCGGAGGCCGGCTTCCCGCACTGGGGGCAGATGCGCTGCACCCCTCCGCCCTCGACGCCGCTCATCGCCTCAAGGCATTGAACAGGAGCGGGAACGTCGCGATCGTCTGGGCCCGATAGTTCGGCTGGAAGCCGAACATCACCACCGAGCCGCGCCCCACGTCGACCTCCACGATCGCGGGCTCCCCCGCGACCTTGTCACCCCCCAGCACCCACCCCGACAGCAACGGGTCGGGAGAGCCGTAGCGCGCAGGCACGCGGACGTTCGGATCCGTGACGTGGAACGCCACGCTCCCGGTCCCGTACCAGGCGATGCTCTCCGGGTCCATGCCGTCGGCCACCTCCGAGGACGGGTCCAGGTCGAGTCTGAGGATAGACCCGGGAATGTAATACTCCGTGTTCCTGAGCCCCTCCACGGCGCTCGTGACGGGAAGTTCGAACACCTCGGCGGCGAACTCCCACGCACCCTCGATCGTAACGAGCCGACCCCCGGCCTCGACGAACGCCTTCAACGCCGCGACCCCCTCCCCCCCCACGCCTCCGGCGTACTCGGGCGGCACCGTGCCCACCTGGTAGCCATTCCGGATCGAGCGGGCGTTCTGGGTCTGGAAGAGAATCGCATCGTACCGGTCGGCCAGGCCGCCGCGCCGGATGTCGGCGTCGTGGAGCGTATCGTACCTCATGCCGTAACTATCGAAGACCCATCGCGTCCAGCCCTCGGGCATCGGCTCCTGCCAGGACTTGTAGATTGCCACGCGAGCCGCGTTCCGGCCGGTCAGGTGCGCGGGGAGCCGGAACGAATAGTCGGGGACCGCAATGCGGTCGGACAGCGCCACGCGAGGCGCCTCCGCGACCGCGACCGCTTCCACGTCCATGAGGAGCGGCAGCGTATGCGCGGTCACGTCGTACGGCCGCCGGGGCGGCCCACCCGGATACTCCCGCAGGTCCGGGTACTGCTGCACTTCGAGCAGCGCCTGCGCGAAGGACGCGTACGGCTGCCGCAGGGGAACCACCCAGCTTCCGGCCGGGAACGAGCGCCCTCCGGCCGTGAACGCCTCACGCGCCTGGTGAACCTCCACGTCGCCCAGGGTCAGGATGCGCAGGACGTTGGCGACGCCGGCCTCGTTCGCCTGCCCCGCGGGGATGACCCACGCCTCGGGCCACTCGTCCCACTTGGCCACGGCGCGGGCTCCGATCCCGTAGAAGTTCTCCAGCCAGTACCGCCGGTTCACGGCCGCGTTGGTGAGGAGAGCGAGGACCCCCGACTCGATGTAGTCCACGATGTCGGCGAGCCGCCAGGTCCCGCCCTGCCACGGCGCGGGGAAGTTCCACGAAGCCTGCGACGCGTCGAAGCCGCGCCCCGGCCCCAGCCGGTCGGCAGGAATATCGATGGGCGTCGCGATCCGGGCGGAAGCGGTCTCGGAGAGGATGCGCGCGCCCGCATGGTAATGCTGATACGCCCGGGCCGGGGTGAACGCGTCGTACTGCGCGTTGATCACCACCCCCCGCTTGCCCTGGGCCGTGAGCTCCGCGGCCATGTAGCTGCCGAGCTGGTTCACCGCCGCCGTCAGGGCCGGGTCGATGTTGGGCTCCCACGGGTCGATGTAGGGCGGGAAGAAGATGCGGGCTCCGTTGGATCCCATCTGGTGGATGTCGTGCACGATCTGGGGATGCCACACGTTGTGGGCGCCCTGGATGGTCAAGACGGTCTCGTCCTGGGTGAACGCGTACCAGTCACGGTTGTTGTCGTGGCCCGTGTAGAACTGGTAGAGCCAGGGCATCGAGCAGCCTTCGAACTCGGTGCCGACGTACTGATCGTACCAGTCGACCACCCATTGGAGGCCGTCGGGATTCAGCGATGGGACGTCCAGGAGGATCACGTTGTCGAGGATCGTACGGATCTTCTCGTCATCCGAGGTGGCGAGCCTCCACGCGAGGCGGGCCGCCGTCTGGCCGCTGCCCACTTCGGTGGCATGGATGGCATGCGTGACCAGCACGACGGTCTTGCCACGGTCCAGCAGGTCCTGGAGCTCGGCCTCCCCGGACACACGACGGGGGTCGGCGAGCTTCATCTGGATCTCGTGCAGCTCCGACAGGCGCGCGTGGTTCTCGGGGCTCGTGATCGTGAGCATCACGAACGGCCGCCCCTTCGTGCTCACGCCCAACGTGTCCACGGTGACCCGCTGACTCGTTTGCGCCAGTTTCTCGTAGTAGGAGGTGAGTTGGCTCCAGTCCGCCATCTTGCGGTCGGCGCCGATCTCGAACCCGAAGAACTCGAGCGGGGTGGGAACGCTCTGCGCGGCCGCGGGGAGCGCGGCCAGGAACACGGCCGCAGCGGCGAGGAAAGTCCGGCGTATCATGGTAACTCCTCGAGAGGTCGTGGAAGTAATCCAGATGGTACCGAAGCACCTTCCGACGGGCAACGGAGCGGGCCCGCTGGTCCGCTTCTCCTCGCTCGCGCTCCTGGTCGGCGCCCTCGCGGCTCGGCCGGCCTTTGCGGCCGGCCAGGTCCCCGGCGCGCCCAGCGACGCATTCCGCGACGAGGCCGCACGGGAAGTGATCGTGAGAGCCCGCGCCGCGCGTGAGCGCGACGTCGAGGGAATCACGAGCTACGAGGGTGTCCTGCGGGAGCGCATCCACGTGGGGCTCACCGCCCTCCGGTTCCGGCGCGAGCGCGGCCTGTTCGACCAGGAGCGCGTCGCGCGCCTCCGCTGGAGCGCCGACGGCGAGCGCGCGATCCACTGGCTCGCCGCGCGCCGTGCCGTCCCGATCGTCGGTGCGGATACGCGCCGCGACGAGATCGAGGCGGAGGGCAGGATCCGCGAGGCGGGCGCGGACGTGAGGGACGACCTCCGCCGCGAGCTGCCGGAGGAGTTGCTGCGGGAGGCCGATCTGCAGGGGTTCGCGTTCGACCCCGCCGGAGACCGGCTGGCGTTCGGCGGCAACTGGGCGCTGCATCCGCTGGCCGACAGCGCGGAGGCCCACTATCGCTTCGCCTCCGGCGACACGTTGCGCGTGCGCTTTCCCGACGGCCGCGAGGTCGTGCTCCGCGAGGTGAGGGTGGAACCTCGCCGCGCCGACTTCCACCTCCTCGCAGGTTCACTGTGGTTCGATCGCGAGTCCGGATCCCTCGTGCGCGCCTCGTATCGCCCGGCTCGTCCGTTCAACCTGACCCTGGACGAGCCGGAGGAGGGGGAGGACGTGCCCTCGATCCTCCAACCCGTCGAAGTCGAGATTCCCTACGTCACGGTCGAATACGGGCTGCACGAATTCCGCTTCTGGCTCCCACACCGGTTCGCCCTGGAGGGTGAGGCTCGGATGGGGCGTCTGGTGAGGATCCCCGTCACGATCGAGTGGAACGTCGCCGAATACGAGGTCAACCTTCCGACGTCGAGGATTCCGATCACCGGCCCGCTCCCACCCGGATGGTCCCGCAGCGAGCGGCGCCTGGAGGACGAGGACGGACGTGTCTCGTACGTGACGATCGTCGTTCCCGAGTCCGGCGAGCTCCTGGCGTCGCCCGAGCTGTCGCAGGACTTCGGGCAGCGCACGCCTTCGGCGTTCACGGACGACGAGATCGACGACCTCCGGGGTGAGCTGGAGGCGCTGATCCCCACCTACCGGCGCTTCCGCCCCCAGACGGCCTGGGGCCTCACCCAGGGGCTCATGCGCTACAACCGGGTGGAAGGGCTGAGCGTGGGAGGCCGCATGGATCTCACGGTCGCGCCGGGCGCGTCGGTACTCCTGGAGGGCCGGATCGGCACGGGCGATCGAAGGCCGAACGCGACCGTCGCCCTTCGGCGTGGCCCGGACGACCGCCGCTGGACCCTCGCCGGATATCACCGGCTTGCGGCCGCGGACGACTGGACCGATCCGTTCTCGTTCATGTCGTCCCTGCGCAACCTGCTGTTCGGGGCCTCCGTGGGGGAGTTCTACCGCGCCACGGGGGCATCCCTCGGATACGAGCGTGCGTGGCGGGCGACGCGTCTCGAGCTCACCGGGTTCCACGAGCGCCAGGGCGCGGTCGAGCGGACCACGGACTTCTCGGTGCGCGACCTCCTGTCGGACGCGAGCGTGCGGGACGTCCTGGGCGCGCGGCCGGTGACGCTCCAGGGCGTCAGGGGCGCGCTGCAATGGTTCCGAGGCACCGACCCGAACGGTCTGATCCTGACAGGGCGGCTCATCGGCGAGGCAGCCACCGGCGACGCCCGGTACGGGCGCGCCGCGATCACCGTCTCCGCCAGCCATCCGCTGCTCTTCGGCCTCGCGGGCGCCGCGGAGGTCGGAGCGGGCGCCGTCTGGGGCGACGAGCTTCCGCAGCGGACGTTCCTCGTCGGAGGGTTCAGCACGCTGCGGGGCTTCGACGAGAGCGCCGTTCGGGGGGCCTCCTTCTGGAGGGGTCGCTTCGAGGTCGCCTCCGGTTTCGAGGGCGCGCGCGTCGGCGTGTTCGCCGACGCCGCCTGGGCCGGGCCGCGCTCCGCGTTTTCCCTGAACGATCCCTACGCATCGGTGGGCGTCGGCGGCTCGCTGCTGGACGGCTTGGTCCGCCTCGACGTCGCTCGGGGCGTCCGGCGGGGCGATGCGTGGCGGATAGTCGTTTATCTCGATGGTCTGTTCTAGGAGCCGGGCGCTTTTCAAGTGGCGCCGCTGGACCTACCCTAATACATCGGTTCAACGCTCGTGGACGGCTCCCACGAGCCGTGGCGTCGGTGTGCCGGCGCCACAGCCACAGATCCCAGGAGGACCGACGACGACCTAGACAGCGCCCCAACGTCGGTGACCGATGGGCCCGGCGGTGCCCGCACGGCCGGTGCCGCCCGCCGTCGCCATCGCCGAACCGCTGTCACGCGGCCTCGTCGCTTCTCCGCTGAACGCGCGCACTGGCCAGGCGCGCGGACGCTGTTTTCTACAGAGCTTCCTTAACGGAGGTAGTCCGATGAGGCGGTGGATATGTGTCGCGATGGGTCTGCTGATGGTGGCGTGCGGTGAGAAGGCGCCCCCGGCGGCGGGCCCGCAGATCAGGCTGTCGGAGGACTCGATCAAGATGCATCTGATGGCATTCTCGTCCGACGACATGATGGGGAGAGGCACCGGCGAATGGGGCGGTGACCAGGCGGCAGCATACATCGCCGAGAGATTCGAGGTGTACGAGCTCGACCCCGTCAACGGCACCTACTTCCAATCCGTGCCGATGGTCGGGTACACGACGGACCCGAGCACGGTGGAGCTCTCGTTCAGCGGTCCGCAGGGACAGTTGGAGGCGCCCTACCTCGACGGGTTCGTGCTCAAGGCGGGTGACCCCGAGGCGACCTCCGCATCCGGATCCGCCGAGGTCGTCTTCGTGGGCTACGGCATCAACGCACCCGAGGCGGAATGGAACGACTTCGCCGACGTGAACGTCAGAGGGAAGTTCCTTCTCATCCTCGTCAACGATCCGCCGGCGCCCCCGGACGAGCCGGATCTGTTCGGCGGACCCGCCATGACCTACTACGGGCGCTGGACGTACAAGTGGGAGGAGGCCGCCCGCCAGGGCGCCCTCGGCGCTCTGATCGTCCACGAGACCGGGCCGGCGGGCTATCCCTGGAGCGTGGTGCGCGTCGGGAACTCCGGTGAGCAGTTTGCGCTGCGGAAGGCCCCGAACGCGCCGCCCACGGCAGGCATGGTGGGATGGGTGACACAAGAAATCGCCTCGAACCTCCTGGCCTTGAACGGGCTGAGCTTCGACTCGCTCAAGACGGCCGCAGGCCAGCGTGGCTTCACCGCTGTTCCCACCGGCGTCAGGGCGACGGCCTCGCTCACGGCAACGCAGCGACCGGCTGAGAGCCGGAACGTCATCGGCGTCGTGCCGGGCAAGACGGCCCCCACCGAGTTCGTGATCGTCACCAGCCACTACGACGCCTTCGGCACGGGCGAGCCCGTGGACGGGGACAGCATCTACAACGGCGCCTACGACAACGCCTCCGGGGTCGCCCTCATGCTGGAGATGGCCAGGGCCCTCGTCACGTTGCCCGTGGCCGAGCGTCCCGCGCGCTCCGTGTTGTTCATGGCTACGGGAGCCGAGGAGCACGGGTTGCTCGGGGCTACGTGGTACACACGCGCACCGCTCTTCTGGCCGTACAACACGGTAGCCGAGGTGAACCTCGACGGGGCCAACCTCTGGGGTGAAACCGACGACGTGACGATCCTGGGCGAGGAGCGGTCGGGACTCGGCGCGTTCGCGCGCGCTCGCGCAACCGAAGCGCAGTTGACCATCGTGCCCGATCCCGAGCCTGAGGTCGGCTCCTTCTTCCGGAGCGATCACTTCCCGTTCGCCAAGCTCGGCATCCCGGCCATCTACATCAAGCACGGACTGGACTATCGCGACAGACCGGAGGGATGGGGCCAGCAGTTCATGGACGAGTACACGGCCCAGCACTACCACGCGCCGTCCGACGAGTTTTCCGAGGAGTTCACGTACGATGGAGTGATCCAGCAGGGGCTGCTCACCTGGCGAGTCGTCTACGACATCGCACAGGACAGCACCTGGCCGAACTGGAATGAAGGGCAGGAGTTCAAGGCCGCTCGCGACTCCATGATGCACGTCAAGGACTCCATAAGGGCCGCCCGCGACACGACGGCCGCGGCAGGAGGAAGCCTCTAGTCCGTCGCCCCGCCCGAATCCAGCGGGCGGCAGCGGACAGGTTGCGAAACAGGGCGGGTCGGCCTCCGGCCCGCCCTGTTCCGTTCGCGCGCCGTCAGAGACCGGTCGGCAGGTCCAGGAACTCCCACTCGAGCCCGAAGCGCTCCCCCAAGTGCCCCGCCAGGGCGCGCACCCCGAACGTCTCGGTCGCGTAGTGGCCCGCCAGAAGGAGATGGACGCCCTGATCCACGGCGTCGAAATGGTGGTGGTGCGAGCCCTCTCCCGTAACCAGAGCGTGGAGGCCGGCGGCGGACGCGTCGCCCACGAACGAGGCGCCGGCCCCCGTCACGACGCCCACGCGCTCGACGACCGGAGGGCCGCCCGGGACGAGATGGACGGGACCGCCTCCCACAGCCGAGGACACGTGGGCGACGAGGCTCTTCACGTCCTGAGGTGCCTCGAGCGTCCCCCACCATCCCACGGAAACGCCCTCGAACGCCCCGAAGCGCCCGCCCAGCTCGAGCCCGACGGCGCGGGCCAGGAGCGCCGAGTTTCCCACCTCCGGATGGCCGTCGAGGGGCAGGTGCGCGCTATAGAGGGCGATCCCGTGGTCCAGGAGTGCCCGGAGCTTCCTGTACCTACCTCCGGTCACGGGCAGCCCTCCGTCCCAGAAGAGCCCATGGTGCACGAGCAGCAGATCCGCCCCATGGGCGACCGCCTCGCCAATCGTCGCCTCCGAGGCGTCCACGGCGGCCACGACCTTCTCGATGTCCGAGGGCCCTTCGACCTGGAGGCCGTTCCACGCCCGGGGGTAATCGGGATGCGCGGGGATGCCGAGGAACGCGTCGAGATATTGGAGCGCGGATTCTAGTTTCACGATCCCTGCCTCGCATCCGACCGACAGCGGTGGATTTCGTGTGGAAAAGTCCTCCCGGCCGTGCGGATCGGGACGGCGACCGTCGGGCATGAACCACGTAACATATTCACCGACAATTACTTACATAACCAGCCGTCGAGGCGGGCGACGACGGCCTCTTTCCCCATACGCCTGGGGATAACCCCGCAGGCTCCGCTCAGGCCCCGGCCTCTACCTTCGCGGGGCTGTCCGGCCGCGTCGCCGGGGCGGCGGTCGCCATCTGGACGGTCCCGTTCAGGATGGCGCCTTCCTCGAGTTGCATCCGGCGCGCTTTGACCTCCCCGTCGATCCGGGCGGTCGCCTGGAGCTCGAGGCGCGATTCCGCCGCGACCGTTCCTACGACGGAGCCGGAGATGACCGCGTCCTGGGTAGCGATATCGCCCTTGACGCGGCCCTCCTTGCCCACCACGACGGCCTTCCCCGCGTGGATGGTGCCCTCCACGCTCCCCTCGATGCGGATGGTCCCGTCGGTCTCGCAGTCACCGACGACCTTCATCCCAGGGCCGATGATGGAAATCACCGATTCCATCGGTGCTCCGTTTCCAGCGCGGTCACGTGACATCGTTCTTCGTTCCAGTCGGGTTCAGGGCTGGCGGACCAGCGTGAGCGGATCCACCGCCTCACCGTTGAGAAGGACCTCGAAATGCAGATGGGGCGCGGTCGAGCGGCCCGTGGACCCGGAGAGGGCGATGACCTCGTTCCTGCGCACACGCTGCCCACGCGTCACCAGGGTCAGCGAATTGTGGCCGTAGATGGTGGTATAGCCTTCCCCGTGATCCAGCGCCACGAAGTACCCATAGACCGAGTCCTCACCCACGTCCACCACGGTCCCGGCTCCGGACGCCCGGACGTACGAGTCGGTGGGGACGGCAATGTCGATTCCGGGGTGGTCGCCCCCCTCCAGAAGACCTTGGGTGACGAAGCCCCGCTCGGCCAGCGGCCAGCCGCTCGGGAGCGAGGCGCTGGACGGGTTCCGGGGAGCCGGAGGCCGGCGCGAGCCGTCAGCGGGTGGGAGCCATACGTTGGAGGACCCAGCGCGCGTCGCCGGACCGAACAAAGCCCGAAGCTTCCCGTACTGCCGCCCGATTGCCTCCAGCTGGGCGCCCAATTCCTGGATGCGCGCTCGATCGGCCTCCAGCGCACGGACCTCGGCCTCGAGCTCGGCCACCCTGGAGGCCCGCGCAGCCAGATACCACCAACTTCCGGCGATGACCGTGAGAGCGAGTGCAATCAGGGCGGCGACGGCCGCGAGGGCGCGGAGCCAGCCATACGACAGGCGGAAGTTCTTGCTCTCCTGGCCGGGGTCCGGGACCACCATGATGGTCAGGTACCTGCGGGGCCTTGGGACCTTCATCCCACGACCTCCGACGCTTCGCGGCCCGAGACGAGCTCGAAGACGCGCTCGAAGTCCTCGGGCCCATGGAACGTGATCTCGATCACGCCTCTGCCTTTCCTTCCCCGTTTGATCGTCACCCGGGTCGAGAAGATCTCCTGCAGAGCCTCCTCCAGAGCCCGAAGCACCGGGTCCGCAGTGCGGGCGGCCCTAGCCTTTCGCTCCTTTTCCGGAAGAGCCTCGCCGGCTCGGCGCTCCACTTCACGGACGGACCAGCCCTCGCGCACGGCCTTGCGAGCGAGCTCGCCGGCCCTGACCGCACCCTCGACCGAGAGCAGCGCCCGTGCGTGACCCATGGAGAGCTCCCCGCCCTCGACGAGCTTGCGCACCGACGGAGGCAGGTTCAGCAACCTGAGGAAGTTGGCGACCGTCGACCTGTCCTTGCCCATCGCGCGCGCGATATCGGTCTGCGACATGCCGAACCGATCCACCAGGGAACGGTACCCCTGCGCTTCTTCGATCGGATTGAGGGCCTCCCTCTGCAGGTTCTCCACCAGCGCCAGCACGAGGAGAGTCTCGTCCGGGGCTTCCCGCACCAGGACCGGGACGTCCTCCCACCCCAGGCGCGCGATCGCGCGCAGGCGCCGCTCGCCGGCCACGAGCTCGAATCGCTCCAGGGCCCCTGGCGCCGCACGCACGACGAGCGGCTGCAGGAGGCCGTTCTCCCGGATGGACGCAGCGAGTTCGTCCAGCTCCTGATCGGAGAACGATCGGCGCGGCTGGAACGGGTTCGGGACGATGGCCGAGACCCTCACGCGCCGGACCTCGCCGGCCTCGGCCACCGGCTCGAGGTACTGGCCCAGCAGAGCACCGAGCCCCTTGCCCAAGCGGTCGCGCCGGGTCATGGCTGCGCGCGGCCGATCTTCGAGGGGTCGCCGCCGCGGCGTGTCAGGACTTCCTTCGCTAGCGCCAGATAGGCCTGAGCCCCCTGCGAGATCACGTCGTAGATCACAATGGGCTGGCCGAAGGAGGGAGCCTCCGCGAGACGCACGTTCCTGGGGATCGCGGTCCTGTAGACCTTGCCGCCGAAGTACTCCCGGGCCTCTTCGGCCACCTGGCGGGAGAGGTTCAGCCGCCGGTCGTACATGGTGAGGAGCACGCCCTCGATGTCGAGAGGCGGATTGAGGCCCCGCTGGACCAGGCGAATCGTGTTCAGGAGCTGGCTCAGGCCTTCCAGGGCGTAGAACTCGCACTGGATCGGTATGAGCACGGAGTCGGCGGCCGTAAGAGTGTTCAGCGTGAGGAGCCCTAGGGAAGGCGGGCAATCCACGAGGACGTAGTCGTAGCGCCCCCGGAGTGGCTCCAGGGCACGCCGCAGAACGCTTTCCCGCTGGCGCGCCTGCACCAGCTCGACCTCCGCACCGACCAGGTCCTGGGTCGAGGGCATCAAGTCCAGGAGCGGGAAGTGGACGTGGGGTGTGACGGCCTCCTCGGCGGGCCTCTCTCCCACCAGCACGTCGTACGTGTTCGCGCGGCCGTCCCTGTGTTCGAGCCCGAGCCCGCTCGTCGCGTTCCCCTGAGGGTCTATGTCCACCACCAGCGTCCGCCTCTCGGCGATGGCGAGGGCCGCGCCGAGGTTGATGGCGGTCGTGGTCTTGCCCACCCCGCCCTTCTGGTTGGCGATGGCGATGACCCTCGACATGGCTCCTGCCTTCGGCGCGGGGTCGCTGGGGGGTGGAATAATACCCTGCGTCACCGATGACGTAAAGCGAACACGCTTGACCCCGCCGGGAGGACGTGGGAATTTCGGCCCGCGGCCACGAGAACCGCGAGGAAACGACACAGGACACGAACCGGAGGGGCGGCATGGGGGCGAGGAGACCGAAAACGCGGTGCCGGACAAGGCTGCTCCTGACGACGCTGGCTCTCGCCGCCTGCGGAACGGATCCGGTCGGGCCCGATCCCGCGATCGCCCCGTTCGTGGGCGATTGGGAGGCAACCAAGATGGTCGTCACCTCGCTGGCGAACCCGGAGGTCTCGCTGGACTTGATCGAGTTCGGGGCGACCTTCACGGTGAACATCCAGCCCTCGGGGCAGTACACGGCCATCCTGATCTACACCCAGCAGGCCTCCACCGAGATCGGTACCATCTCCGTGTCCGGCAACACCCTGACGCTCCACCGGGACTTCCCGAGCGCCTCCACATCGGCCAGCATCTACGCGCTGTCGGGGGATTCCCTCACACTCGACGGCGAGACGGAGTTCGACTTCAACCTGGACGGCACGCCGGAGGCCGCGGTCGCACACATCGAGCTCCTGCGGGGCTGAGCCGTTTCTTCTCGCTGCGCTCGAAGGTCTCGCGGGTTGACAGGTTGGAATCCGGCGACCGCGAAGGCCGCTCGGCTCACGTGACCACCGCGCCTGGGTGGTCCGTTTCACGTGGAACACCGCGCCCGTAGGGCCCGCTACCCGCCGCTCCCACCGTCCCCGCCCGCAGCCTCCGCACCTCGAGGACGAGATTCTGCATGTCGGCCGGCGACACCCCCGGAATCCTGCCGGCCTGCGCCAGCGTACTCGGACGGACGCGCTCCAGCTTCTCGCGCGCCTTGTGGGACAACGTCACGAACGCATGATATGGTAAAGCGTTATCCAGCTTGAAGTTAGCGTGATCGCGGAGGCGTGCGGCCCGCTCCCGCTCCCGCCTCATGTACCCCTCGTACTTGATCTCCACCTCCACGGCGGCGAGCGCGTCCACCGCATCGCCGGCCATGCGGCCGCCCGCGGCCAGCAGGTCCGCCGCCCTCACGCGTGGCCGCCGGAGAAGCTCCATCGCCGGAGTGGGGCGGGACGTGGGGTCTTCTCCCGCCGCAGCGAGCACGGGGCCTGCCGCCTCGGTGCCGAGGACGGCCTCACTGAACCACACGCGGATCCGATCCTCCTCAGCGAGCCTTTCGTGAAGCGCGTCGGTCTGCGACGGCGTGAGCAGACCCCGCGCCTCGGCGAGCGGCCCGAGCCTCCTGAGGGCATTGTCCTGACGCAGCAAGAGCCTGAACTCCGCGCGCGACGTGAACAGCCGCTAAGGCTCGTCCACGCCCCGGCTCACCAGGTCATCGATCAGGACACCGATGTACGCCTGGTCCCGCTCGAGCACGAACGGCTCCTCACGACGCACGAGTAGCGCCGCGTTCATCCCTGCCACGATCCCCTGCCCGGCTGCCTCCTCGTATCCCGTCGTGCCGTTGATCTGGCCCGCCAAGAACAGCCCCGGGACTCCCTTCACCTCCAGCGTGTGCGAGACCTGGGTCGGCGGGAAGTAGTCGTACTCGATCGCGTAGCCCACCTTCGTCATGCGCACGTCCCGCATGCCGGGAAGCGTCCGCAGGAAAGCGAGCTGCACGTCCGCGGGCAACGACGTGGAGAGCCCGTTCACGTACAGTTCGGAGGTGCCGAGGCCTTCCGGTTCGAGGAATACCTGATGCCGCGGCGCGTTCGGGAACCGCACGATCTTGTCTTCGATGGACGGACAGTACCGCGGCCCACGCCCCAAGATCGCCCCTCCGTAGAACGCGCTTCGCCCGAGGTTCTCGCGCACGATCACCTTCAGCGGTTCCCCCGCCCACGTGACGCAGCAGGGCCGCTGATCAGGAATCGCCTCCCGCGCGTAGGCCGCGAACCAGAACGGCTCCTCGTCCCCGGGCTGCACCTGGAGCGCCTTCAAGTCCACCGTCCTTCCGTCCACGCGCGGCGGGGTCCCGGTCTTGAATCGTCCCACCTGGAGCCCAAGACCCTCCAGGCGCTCTGCGAGCTCCACCGACGGAGCCTCGCCGGCTCGGCCAGCCTCGACCCCCGCCTGCCCACCCACGTGGATCCGCCCGCGTAGGAACGTCCCGGCCGTCACCACCACCACGCCCGCCTCGATCGAGACACCCCCACCCGTCCGCACGCCCGCCACCTTCCCGCCATCCATCACCACGTCCGACACCATAGCCTCGAAGAGATCCAGTCCCTCGCACTCCTCCAGGATCCGTCGCACCGCGACCGCGTACAGGGTTCGATCCCACTGCGCTCGCGGCCCCCACACCGCTGGACCCTTGGACCGATTCATCATGCGGAACTGGATGCGTGCCGCGTCCGCGGCCCGTCCCATCACACCCCCGAGCGCATCCACTTCGCGCACGACCACGCCCTTGGCGACGCCACCGACCGCGGGGTTGCAGCTCAGCTGGCCGAGCGGCGACAGGTCCGGTGTCACCAACAACGTCCTGACCCCGGCCCTCGCCGCGGCCGACGCCGCCTCCACGCCTGCATGACCCCCACCCGCTACGACGACGTCGTACCGCGTCGTCATGTCCTTGCGCACCTTACGATGCGTATCCTGTCCGCTATCACCAGCGCTCCATCCAGAACTCGGCCTCCGGCGTGCGCGGGTCCGCGGGGATCCGAACCAGCCCTTCGACCCGCGACGCGGGCGACCCTTCCTCCAAGGCCCTCTCGAGCGCCGCCAGCGCCTCGCCCGCACCGCGAGCGTGCACTTCTACGCTTCCATCCGGCAGATTGCGCACGTGGCCGCCCAGCCCGAGGCGCTGCCCCACCCGTTGCACGAACCAACGGAAGCCGACCCCCTGCACCCGGCCCCGCACGATCCAGCCACGCGTCTCGTCCATGTTCACTTTCCCACGCAGAACTCACGAAACACGGCATCCAGCACGTCCTCGGCGGACACCTCCCCCACCAACTCCTCCAAGGCCGACTCGGCAGCCTTCAAGTGCGTGCACGCGAGCTCCACGGGCACGGCGTCGTACACCGCCTTCACGAACGTGCGCACCTCGTCCCGCGCCTGCCCGATCGCCCGGGCCTGGCGGCGCCGCGTCACCACCGGGGCGTCATCCCCGGCCTGCAACAACCGGGCGTACGCCAGCCGCGGGAGCAGCGCCCTCAAGTCTCCCAGCCCCGACCCGTCCCGCACCGACACACTCACCCGCCCGGCGAACCGCCGCCCGACGGCCGAGCCTCCGGCCGGCGAGGGCCCGGCTGGCGCCGGACCGGCGCCGGCGGCGAGATCCGACTTCGCCTCGACCCACACTACGGGCACGTCCGCGAGCCCCGTCAGAAACCGGCTCTCCTCCTCGCCGATCCCGCTTCCGGCATCCGAGCAGAACAGGACCACGTCGGCGCGCTCCAAGTATCGCCACGCCACCTCCACGCCCAGACGCTCCACGCGGTCGACGGTCTCACGCAGACCGGCCGTGTCCACCAACCGAAACGGGTAGCCGCCCAGCTGCGCCGTGGCCTCGATCGCGTCCCGCGTCGTGCCCGGCTCCTCCGTGACGATCGCGCGCTCGACGCCCAGCAGCGCGTTGTAGAGCGACGACTTTCCCACGTTGGGGCGTCCCGCGAGCACGACGAGGGCTCCGTCGCGTAGCAGCTCCCCCTCCGGCGCCGTCCCCAGCAGGGCTCCGAGCCGGCCAGCCACGCTCTCCCCATCGGCGGCGATCACCTCCACGGGAACCGGGGCGTCGTCCTCCTCCGGGAAGTCCATGTGATGGGCCAACAGCGCCTCCAGCCGAACCAGCGCCCCGCGCAGCTCCGCCAGTCGATCCGACAGGCTCCCCTCGAGTTGCGCGACGGCCACGCGGTGCATGGCTCGGCTTCGCGCCCCCGCCAGGTCGGCGACCGCCTCGGCCTGCAGCAGGTCCATCTTCCCATGCAGATACGCGCGCCGAGTGAACTCGCCGGGCTCGGCCCGCCTGCACCCCGCCGCGACGCACGCCTCGAGCACCAGCGCCGGGACCACCCGGCCCCCATGACACGAGAGCTCCACCATGTCTTCGCCCGTGAAGCTCGCGGGACCGTCGTACCTGACGGCCGCGATCGTGTCCACCACGACGCTCACGCGAGCCCCGCCACCGTCATTCCTTCTTCGCGACGGCCCCCACGACCTTCCCTTTGTTCTTCATCTTCTTCCGCTCGTTGTTGATCCAGATCTGCTGGGGAATGGTCGCGATGTTCGAGACGGCGTAGTACAGGTTCAGGCCGCTCGCGAGCTTGAAGAAGATGAAGACCATCAGGACGGGCATGAACCACATCATCATCTTCATCTGAGGGTTGGGCTGATCCACCGCCCGCATGCTGGCCCACTGCATCAGGAACATGGTGGCGCCCATGAAGACGGGCAGGATGTACAGCGGGTCCGGCGCCGAGAGGTCGGGCAGCCACAGGAACGCCACTCCCCTCAGCTCGATCGTGTTCTGGAACACGAAGAACAGCGCGATGAGAACGGGCCACGGCAGGAGCATGGGAAGGCAACCCGCCAACGGGTTGAATCCCTCCTCCTTGTAGAGCCGCATCATCTCCTTCTGGAGCTTCTCGGGATTGTCCTTGTACTTGGCCTGGATCTCCTGGATCATCGGCTGCGCCGCCATGTTCTTGAGCTGGGCGACCATGGCCTTCTGATTGAGTGGCCACAGCACGATGCG
Organism: uncultured Gemmatimonadaceae bacterium; assembly: GCA_964412015.1. Taxonomy (GTDB): domain Bacteria; phylum Gemmatimonadota; class Gemmatimonadetes; order Longimicrobiales; family Gaopeijiaceae; genus SZUA-318. The sequence goes on from CAYPMO010000021.1 coordinate 32,269, forward strand.
CATGAGCACGCCGAACAGGACCAGGACCCATCCGTAGCCGAGGCTCAACTGCGTGTGGAAGAAGGCCAGAATGGCCATGATGATCCAGACGAACGGCCGCACCACGGGTCGGAAGAATCTCCACCCGTACGGGTTCACCTCCTCCATGTCCTCTCCGAGGGAGGAGAGGCGCGCGTACTCCTGCGGACCCATGAACAGCCGGTAGCCGAACGTTCCGTCCCCGCGCACGGACTGCGTCGCGAGGATGTTCACCCTCTCGCCGAGCTTGCTCGGCCTGACGATCAGGCCCCCCAAATACTCCGCCTCGGTCATCGCCTCCGTCTCGCCCGCCAGGAGCGCGAGGACGAAGAACTTGCTCCGGAACGCCGTCCACCGGAGCGGCCCTTCCACCACCCTCGGTGTCGCCTTGGTCAAGGGTGTCGAGCGGATACCGTCACGCACATGGTTCCCGACATACGCCATGGCGCGGGCCTCGCCGGCCGAGTCCGCCTCCGCGAACGCCAGGCCGTCCCCCAGATCGGTCAGGAGGAGCGGTCGCTCCACCCCCCTGACCCGACCCCGCACGACGACCTGATAGCCGTCGGCGGCGAACTCGTACTCGATCTGCACCCCGAAGGGGCTCGTCGGATGCGTATAGTCGAAACGCAGCGTCCGGGGCCCCGCACCCTCCGACAGAACCAAGCCGTCGGGTGGCTCCACCTCGAACGGCATCCCTCCGAGGTCCACGGTGTCGGAGCCGACCAGCAGCCTCTGGCCCAGGTATCCGTCGACGCCCTCCGGTACGAGGTCGACCAGACCCTCCCTGTTCAGGGACTCGAACCGCAGCATCTCCGCCGAGACCAGTCGGGCCCCCAGACTCGAGAACGTATAGCGGTACAACGGCCCCTCGACCGTCACCAGCCTCTCGGGCACCGTCTCGACGGGCGTCGGCTCCAGGGACTCCGTCGCGGCCGCCCTCGGCGCCGTCGAATCGGCGGGGCCGGGCCCTTCCAGGGACGCAGGCAGCCGCGGTGGCGCCGTCGGCGTCGCGGCGGCCTCGGCGGCGCCGGTGGTGTCCGCCGCCACAGGCACCTCGGGAGGAGGGGTCGGCGGGAACAGAAGGTTCGTCCCCACCAGAACGACCAGCATCAAGCCGATGGCGAGAAGGAAGCGGACTTCAGTCTTCATGGTCCTTCGACGACGAGGCTCCACCGTGGACGCCCACCCCGGCTCGCTCGAGCTCGTTGGGCCGCCCGGGCACCGGGTCGTATCCGTAGCCTCCCCAGGGATGGCAACGGAGGAGCCTCCTCACCGCGAGCCAGGTACCGCGCACGGCGCCATGCACCTCGATCGCCTCCCGCGCGTAGGCGGAGCACGTCGGCGTGTACCGGCAACTGGGCGGCGTCAGAGGTGAGACCGCCACCTGATAGAACCGGATGATCCCACTCAGGATGCGTCCGAGCACAGCGCCTCCACCGCCTCCCTCAACTCTCCCTCCAGAACCGCGAAGCGGGCCCCGTACGCCTCCCGCCGCGTCCGCACCAGCAGATCCACCGCCAGACCCCGCTCCGCCAGCGTGGGCAGGACGGACCGCCGGGCGATCTCACGGACGCGACGCTTGAGCCTGTTCCTTTCCACGCTTCCGTTTCCGTGCTTCGCGACCACGACGCCCAGCCGGGAAAAAGGAGCGGGGGAAGTCGCCAAGAAGACATCCAGGTGCCTCGTCCTCTTGCGCTTCCCCCTGTCGAGCAGCGCGCGTATCTCGTCGGTCTGCCGGATCCTCGCGGAACGGGGCAGCCGCGCGCCGCCATCCGGCCCGCGGCTATCTACTTGGTCCCCACCTTCACTACGAGACGCGCGCGCCCTCTCTTCCGACGGCGTGAAACGGTAGCCCGCCCGCCCTGGGTCTTCATCCTCGCGCGGAATCCGTGCTTGTTGACCCGCTTGCGATTGCGAGGCCTGTACGTCGGCTTCATTCGGGACAGCTCGATGCATGGAGGTTCTTTGATTCGAAACGAGCTTGGAAAGATAGTCTCGCTCTTCGCCGAGCGTCAATGTGGGGTCCCCGTGGTGCGCTGTGCGCTGTGGAAAACACGAGATCGGCGGTCCCGCACGGCGCTCGTTTGACTTTTCCACATCCGCTTCCTAGCTTCGGCGCCCCTCACTCCCGACGCGCCGCGAATCCCACATCGACCGGAACTTCGTTCCGCCACCGAGGATGCCGCCCTCACCCCTCCCTTCACCTTCCGGATCGGCGGTCCCTTCGCCGTCGGCGACATGGAACTGACGGCCAGCGAGCTCTGGGCTCGGATTCAGGAGGCGGTGCGTCCCGCCGTCCCGGAGCAAGGATACCGGACGTGGGTCGCGAACACCAAAGCCGTCGGGCTCTCCGACGAGCAGCTGATCGTCGAGGCACCAAACCGCTTCCACGTCGAGTGGCTCGAAGACAAGTACGGTACGCTCCTCGCGGCCACGGCGCAGCGCATTCTGGGCCGGCCTCTGTCGGTGGCCGTGACCTGCGCGCCGGAGGGCGCATCGACCGCGCTCTCGGAAGCCCCCCGGGACGCGCTCGACCCGACGTCCCGGCCGGCCACACCCCGGCCACCGCTCGGCGTGGCCGCCGAACGCCCCCACCTCAACGAGCGCTACACGTTCGATCGCTTCGTCGTCGGAACGAGCAATCAGCTCGCCGTCGCCGCGTGCCGGGCCGTGGCCGAGAAGCCGGCGAAGATGTACAACCCGCTGTTCCTCTACGGTGGGGTGGGACTCGGCAAGACCCACCTGATGCATGCGATCGGCCACCGCCTCGTGGCCGACGATCCATCTCGGAAGCTCACGTACCTGACCTCCGAGCAGTTCACGAACGACCTGGTGACCTCGATCCAGGAAGGTGCCATGGCAGCGTTTCGCCGGCGCTTCCGCGAAATGGACCTGCTCCTCGTGGACGACATCCATTTCCTCGAAGGCAAGGAGCGGACGCAGGAAGAGTTCTTCCACACGTTCAACGCCCTCTACGACGCACAGCGGCAGATCGTGGTCACGAGCGACCGGCCGCCGAAGGACATCCCGGGCCTCGAGGAACGCCTCGTCTCGCGGTTCGAGTGGGGCCTCGTGGTCGACATCAAAGCCCCGGAATTCGAGACCCGGATGGCCATTCTCCGGAAGAAGGCCGCGGACGACGCGCTGACCCTCGACGACGAGGTCATCCAGTTCATCGCTCACTCATGCACGGCGTCCGTACGCGAACTCGAGGGCGCTGTGATCAAGCTGCTCGCATACTCGTCCCTGACGCACAAGGAGATCACCTTGCCGCTGGCGCGCACGGCGCTCCTCGGGATCACGAGCCGTAGAGGCGACGATGGGCCGGTTCTGCGGCCCGAGCGAGTCCAAGAGCTGGTGGCTCGCCGATGGCGTGTGCGGCCGGATGCCCTGGCGTCCAAGAAGAGAACCAGGGACGTCATCGTGCCGCGGCAGGTCGCCATGTACGTCATCAAGGAGAGCCTGGGCATGTCTCTGGTCCGAATCGGCGAGTTCTTCGGCGGCAGGGACCACTCCACGGTCATCCACTCGATCCGTAAGGTCGAGGAGCGCATGGAGCAGGACGTGGATTTCCGGAAAGAGGTAGAGGACTTACGTGAGGAATTGGAGGGCCCGGGATCGGCGCAGGAGTAACCCGATGTGAACGGTTCGAGGATATCCCAGGGTTACCCACACACAGCCATGGACCTATCACGAGCACCGAGCAAAACCGATACCTTTCTCGACCACGAATCCACAGGCATGGGACACGTCGGCCTTCACACCACCACAACGCGTAGCCATCCCGGGTCCAATGTGTCTTCCACACATCCACACGCCCTACTACTACTATGTTTTTCTTTCTCTTAGAGACATACGTTCTAGGGCACCGTCCACAATGGGCCCCAGCAGCCCGGACCCGAGCCACAAACAGGTAGCTCCATGAACTTCATCATCACCAGACAGAACCTGCACAACGGTCTTGGGGCTGTTTCTGCGAGCATCCCGTCGAAGACCACGCTTCCGGTCCTCTCGAACGTGCTGTTCGAGGCCCGGGAGGATGGAGTCCGGATCAGTGGGACCGATCTGGATGTGGCCGTTCGTGTGACGGTGCTCGGTGACGTGAAGGAGATAGGAAGCCTCACGGCTCCGGGTAAGAAGCTGCAGGAGATCACACGGGAGTTGCCTGATCAACCTGTCGAGGTCGCGACACGTGGTGAGCAGATCGAGCTCGGGTGCGGGCGGAGTCGGTTCAAGTTGAATGGTCTTCCGGCCGAGGAGTTCCCGACGCTGGCGGACATCGACTTCGATGGTGGCTGGACGGTGAAGGGGCGGGACCTATACAACCTGATTCACCACACGGCGTTCGCAGTGTCGACGGAGGAAAGCCGTCCGATCCTGAACGGTGTTCTCTGGGAGCTCCGAGAGGATGCGATGCGCATGGTTGCGACGAACGGTCACAGGCTGGCCCGGATGGGTGTCGCGGCCGAGTCCGGTGAGCAGCCGTCGGCCGACTTCATCGTACCGCCGACGGCCCTTCAGCACGTGCAGAGGCTGCTGAAGTCGGATGAGGAAGTGCGCGTCGCCCGCAACGGGAACCACCTGGGGTTCCGCTCGGGAGCTACGGAGGTCTTCACACGGCTGATCGAGGGCAGCTATCCGAACTACGACCAGGTGATCCCGAGAGACAACGACAAGCTGGCCACGCTGGACAAGAAGGCGTTTGAGGCCGCAGTGCGCCGTATGGCCGTGATCGCCTCGGACCAGACACACCGCATCCGTCTGAAGTTGGAGCCGGGACGCGTGCACCTGAACGTTCTGACTCCCGACCTCGGCGAGGGTCACGACGAACTCGAGGTCGGCTACGATGGCGAGGAAATGGAGATCGGCTTCAACGCCAACTACCTGCTGGAGATCCTGCGCTATATGCCGACGGACGAAGTGCGCATGGCATTCAAGGCACCGGAGCGGGCAGCGACGATCGAGCCGTTGGGAGACCGCGCACAGACCATGGACTACCTATGCCTGGTCATGCCCCTCCGGCTCCTCGACTGAGCGGTCACGTAGCCGGGCGGCCTCCAGGAGTTCGGGGCCCGTGAACGCTGAGACGAGCGTGAGGCCATGCGCGGCGAGACGCTCGGTCCCACCTTCCAGCCGGTCGACGAGCGTCAGGACCCCGCACACGACTGCTCCGTGCTCCTCCAGGGCCTCGGCGGCGGCGAGCGCGCTAGAACCGGTCGTCAACGAATCTTCAACGACCACGCACCGGGACCCCGGCGCCACGCCCCCTTCGATACGCTGGCTTGTCCCGTGCTCCTTCGCTTTCTTACGAATGGAGAAGGCATCCAAGGGGTGCCCTTGCAGCCAGCTGCGATGGGCGATCGCGTACGCTACCGGGTCCGCGCCCATCGTGAGGCCACCGACGTGCGTGGGATCCGATGTGGTACGACGTACGAGCTCATAGCCGACCAGGCCCACCAGAACCTGGCCCTCGGCGGACATGGTCGTTCGGCGGGCGTCCACGTAGTAGGATGAACGCGCGCCGCTGGCGAGGGTAAAGTCCCCTGTCCGAACCGACCGCTCGACGAGGAGCTCCTTGAGCCGTTCACGATGATCCATGCGCGGCACAGTGCCCGACGTGAGGGGAGAGCGCAAGGCCGTTACCGATTGACGGTCCTGGGTGGCGCGCTCGCGCTCGCTCTGGGTGCGGGCGCCTGCGACGACGACGGCGGCGTCGGACCGGGCGACGTCGTCTTCGGACAGGTGGGGTGGATGGAGATCCGCCTGGAGGTACCGCTGAAGCTGGGAGGCGGGCAGCTCGTGCAGGAGCTCCGATGGACCTCCGAAGGCGAGTGGACACGCCACGAGTTGATCTCGTACCGTGGGCTGCTCGGGGACGGGTCGATTCTCGCGAGCACGGGGGACCCCTCCGAGTCCGCGCTGGCGTACGACGGACTGATCAGGCAGTTCAACGAGAACGAGGCGGTGAGACTCTTCGACCTCGGCACCGATACGTTCCCGGACTGCGGTGCCGTGCAGAGCCGGATCGCGTTCACGATCAGGGACGATGTCCGCGGCCGGACCGTGAGTTGGGTCCGCTGTGTCACGGGCTCGCTGGACAATCTCACCACGGGAGGCGCGGGACCTGGGGCGGGCGCGGCGCGCCTCGCCCAGGCCGCGCTCCTGGCGCGTGAGGCCACGGTCGGCAGCACGCCGGGTGCGTATCTCGGGAGCGTGCCGTTCGGCACGCTCGATCGGGGCGAAGAGTCGGCGTCCGGGCTGACGGCGCCGGCGGTCTACATCGACGCGGCGGGGTTCCACCGGTTCTGGACGGCCCACGCGCCGGGCACGGTGCCACCGGCGGTGGACTTCGGCGAGGACATGGTGGTCGTCGGGATCCTCGGCGTTCGACGCGAGGCGGGGGATTCCGTGGAGGTCCGCAGGATCCTCCAGGTCGCGGTCGGGACCGTCCTGGAGGTCGTGGAGCGCGTGCCGGGGAACTTTTGCTCCCCCGCCGCGCGCACGCGCGTGCCGTACCATGTGGTGGTGGCGCCGCGTACGCCGGTCCCTCACGAGGTTGCCGTACGGGACCCCGAGTACGTCTCGTGCGGCGGATGAGCTGAGCCCGTGTCTGTCCGGCGGCGGTACATCATCGTCCTGGTGGCGTTCGCGGTGGCCGTGTCCGCCGCCGGCGGGTACGTCGCCTGGCGCGAGGCGAGCCAGGCGGTCGAGGCCGAGCTCGACACGCGGGCCTCGTGGGTGGCGGGCGCGGCGGCGGAGACGGGGCTGCATTCTTCATTGCTCGCGGGGCTGCAGCCGGGCTTTGAGGATCTGAGTGCGTGGACGTCCACGCACTACCGGCTGCGGCACCTGCTGAGGTACGTGTCGGAGGCGTACGTCGTCGCCGCCGACAACACGGCGCTGGTGAGTTCGTTTCCCGCGGACTCCGTGCCGATCGGCGCGCCGCTGCGGTTCCTGGACCAGTTCGCTCCGGAGCTCGAGACGGCCCGTCGGATGGGGAACGCGACGACCCGCGGGTTCGTGGGATCGGACGGGAGGCTCTACAAGTGGGGCTTCGCCCAGTTGGAGCAATCCGATCTGGTGCTGGCGGTGCTCATGCAGGCGGATTACTTGGCTCCGCTCATGCGGCTGCGACGGAACCTCGTGGTGGGCTCGGGTGTGGCGGCGCTGCTCGCGGCGCTGCTCGCGGCGCTGCTCGCGACCGGCATCATCGAGCCCCTGGAGCGCCTGTCGCGCGTGGCTCTCCGGATTCAGCGAGGCCACATGGGTGAGCCCGTCGCGCCGGAGCGCGGCGAAGAGCTCGGCCGGCTGTCGCGGGCCATGGAGCGGATGCGGCAGGGCGTTCTCGAGCGCGACGAGCAGCTTCGTATGATGCTGGCGCAGGTGGCCCACGAGATCCGGAATCCCCTGGGTGGCCTGGAGTTGTTCGCGTCGGCGGCCGGCGAGGCGGAGGATGCCGCCGAGCGGCGCCGGCTCATCGCTCGGATCCGCGCCGAGGTCGCGGCGCTCAACGTGATCCTCGACGATTTCCTGACGTTCGCGCGGCCCGTCCGGAGCTGGAACGGGACGGGGGACCTCCGGGTGGCGCTCCGCGAAGCGGGGGACCTCGCTGCCGCCGAGTTGGACAAGAACGGGGGCGAGCTGCGACTCGACCTCCCCGAGGATCCCCTCCCGGCCGGAGTGGACGGGGACCTGGCCAAGCGCGCGACACTCAACCTGCTCCGCAACGCGGCCCAGGTCGCCGAGCACGTCACGCTGAAGGCCTGGTCGGAAAACAGCCAGATCGTGGTGTCCGTGAGCGACGACGGGCCGGGGGTTCCCGCGGAACTCCGGGATCGGATCTTCGAGCCGTTCGTCACGGACAAGTCGCAGGGCGCGGGACTGGGATTGGCCATCGTCCGGAAGGTCGCGGAGGCTTACGGAGGACGCGCGGAGCTTGCGCGGACCGGGGATACGGATGGTGGGAGGGGTTCGGAGTTCCGCATATATTTCCCCAGCCTCGACGAGCCTCCGCCTACCCTCGTCGGCGAATAGGCGCTCCATGGCCGACATCCTCATCATCGACGACCACGACTCCATGCGGGAGGGCCTCGAGCTCCTCCTTCGCCGGCGTGGCCATCGCACACGCTCCGCCGAAAGCGGGAAGAGGGGCCTGGAGCTCCTCGCCGAGGAGGGCGCGGACCTGGTTATCACCGATATGAAGATGGCCCGCATGGACGGCATCGAGGTGCTCCGGCGGGTAAAGGACGGCACTCCCGACACCGAGGTCATGGTCATTACGGCGCACGGGACCATCGAGAAAGTCGTGGAGGCGATGAAGCTCGGCGCGGCGGACTTCATCACGAAGCCGTTCTCCTCGGAGGAGTTCGCGGTCAAGGTGGACCGGCTCCTCGGGGAACGCGCCGAGCGGCAGCGGCTGGTCCGGGAGAACGTCGCGCTCCGGGTCGAGAACACCTATCTGAGGGAGGAAACCCAGGCCCGGTACGGAGAGATCGTGGGCGAGTCGCCGCCGATGCAGAACGTCTTCCGGTGGATCGACCGGGTGGCGCGGAGCGAGTCCACGGTGATCATCTACGGCGAATCGGGGACCGGGAAGGAGTTGGTCGCGCGGGCCATCCACGCGGGCTCGCCGCGTCGCGAGGGACCGTTCGTACGGGTCAACTGCGGCGCGCTCTCGGAGAGCCTCCTGGACTCCGAGCTCTTTGGTCACGAGAAGGGTGCGTTCACGGGAGCGGAGAAGAAGCGGCGGGGTCGGTTCGAGCTGGCGAACGGCGGTACCCTGTTCCTGGACGAGATCGCGACCGTGCCGCACAGCACCCAGGTGCGTCTCCTGCGCGTGCTGCAGGAGCGCGAGCTGGAACGGGTCGGCGGAGAGGAGACGATCCGCGTGGACGTACGCATCATAGCCGCTACGAACGCCACGCCGGAAGGCCTTCGCAACGACGGCACGTTCCGCGAGGACCTGTTCTACAGGTTGCACGTGGTTCCCATCGTCCTCCCGCCGCTTCGCGACCGGAGGGAGGACATTCCCGTGCTCGTGAACCACTTCATCGAGAAGCTGGCGGCGCGCACGGCGTCACCGGGCCGGGCGGCGAGCGCCGCCGCGCTGGTCCGTCTCTGCGAGTATTCGTGGCCCGGCAACGTGCGGGAGCTCGAGAACGTGATCGAGCGCGCCCTGGTGCTCGCGGAGGGCGAGGAGCTCCGGGAGGACGACATTCCTCCGCTGGGAGGCTTGGAGGCTCGAGGGCCGTCCTCGGCAGCGGCGGAGCCGCCGACGCTCGCGAGCGGGGCGGTGGACTTGAACCGAGCCATGGAGAGCATGGAGGAGCGGCTGCTCCGGCAGGCGCTGGAGCAGGCAGGCGGGGTCAAGGCGGAAGCCGCGCGCCTCCTCGGGCTGAAGCCCAGCGCCCTCTACTACAAGCTCGAGAAGTACGGGATCGAGGCGTGAGCCGCGCTCGTCGGGCTCCCCGCCGTTGGGCACCGAAGCTGGGAACGCTCCTGGCGGCGACCGTGGCGCTGTGGGCGCTCTGGGCGCCCGGGGCGTCGCGGGCGCAAACGACCGAGGAGCTCGTCGTGCAGCGCCGGCTCGAGTTGCGCGCGGCCCGGGAAGCCTACGAGGCGGCGCGCGCCGCGTTCGAGGTGGTGGACCGGCAGTTCCGTGCCGCCCTCCAGGAGGTCACCCGGGCACGGGAGAGCGGGGACGCCGATCGGCTCGATCGGGCGTCGGCGCTGGCCCAGGACCGGAGCGTGCCGCGCGCGGACCAGGAGCGCCGCCTGAACGAGGCGATCGAGGCGCTCGGGCGGGCGCGGGAGGGGCTCATCGGGGCGCTCGAGGGCCGCATGGCACAGCTCGTGCGGGACATGGACGCCGCCGCGAGCGGGCAGCAGCGCGCGCAGTTGAACGCCCTGTTCGCGGACGCCCAGGCGGAGCTCGAGTCGCTCGAGGCGGAGGCACAGGACACGTTCCGCTTCGAGCTCGTAGCGTTTCCGGAGATCACGTTCGACCCTCGCGACGGTCCGGACGAGATGCGCGCCAAGGCCGAGGTCCTCGAGCGGCAGGCCCTGGAGACCGATACGCTCATCGCGAGCAAGCAGGACGAGATCCGGCAGCTCACCGACCGCCTGGCGATCCAGCGAGCGGCGCGGGACTTCATGGCCGGCACCGGCCGCTTCGACGACACCCGCATCCCCGTGGTGGCAGGCACGCCCACGGGCAACCGCCCGGCGGTCACGGACAGCACGGTGGCCGGGGCGAGGCCCATGTCCCTCGAGGAGCGGATCCGGGCCCTGCAGGAATACGTGAGACAACTGGAAGAGTACCGGGACCAGCTTCGGTTCCGGGCGCAGCAGTTCCGAGCGCGCGTGGGGGTCGTCGCGTGAGGCCACGCCGCTCCCTGCGTCCGCGCGTGGGCGTCCTCGCGGCCGTGGTCCTGATGGGGCCGTGGTCCGCGCGGCATGCCGTGGCGCAGGTCCGTTGGCAGGACCTGGTCGTGACCATGGGAGGGTCCGTGGAGGGCTACTCGGGCAACTTCTCCAATGTGACGACCACGCTGGTGGACTCGGCCGACCACGTGAGGGCGCTGGTGGGAGAGGTCGGCGGTCGCGCTATGGTCTCGCTGTTCCAGACGCGGCGGCGATCGCTGGACCTCTCGTTCGACGCGGGCCTGCGCCAGACGGCGGCGATCGGATTCCGGAGCCGCGACTACGCGCCGAGGGAGTGGGTCGGGAGCGCCGCGGCGCGCTATATGCAGGCCGTGGGGACCTGGGGCTCGGTCGTCCTGCGGGGGGACATGCGCGGCCGGAGCGTGCAGGACCGGCCCCCGGCCCCCCTCTTCCTCCAGCCGGGCTACGGGAGGCTGGAGGGCAGCGTGGGTGTGCTCACGCGGTCGTTCGACGGCGTGACGTTCGACGCGCAGGTGGACCTGGAGCGCGCCAACTACCATGCGACTGCGCTCCAGCCACAGCTCGAGCTGCTCGACCGGACGTCGTCGGGGATCGAGGCGGGCGTCCGGTGGGGCACCGCCCAGACCATGCGCTTCTACGGTGGCTTCCGGTGGACCGACTACCGGAACCAGGACAGTTTCGTTGCCGAAGATCCCTTCCGGCGCGACCGGACCGCGCAGGTGGGCCTCCAGTGGAGCTACGAAGGGACCGCGTACATCCAGGCGGGCGTCGACGGTACCGTGAACCGCTCGAACGGCAGGCGTCCGGAGTACGACGCCTTGAGCGCCCGGGCGCAGCTCACGGCGCCTCTGCCGCGGGGCTTCTCGCTCAACGCGTTTGCGCTGCTCACCGCGAAGCGCTACGTGCACGAGACCGAGTTCGCGCGACTGGTGCCCGGCGAGGAAGCCGACAACGCCTCGATCGCCTATCTCCAGCTCGGGCGCGCGGTCGCGGCCAACCTGGATGCCGCGTTCCGCCTCGGATGGACCCGGGCCGAGACGGAGATCGGGGACGCCTACTACCGGCGGTTCGGGGCCTCGGTGCAGCTCAACTACCGGCCGGGAGCGTTCTAGCCGCTCGTCGTGGACGGTGAAGGCGCCCCGTCGAGGAGCACGGCCCACGCGATCCAGGCGCCGTGGTGGGACAGCGACACGTCGGCGGGCGCCGGCTGGCCGCGGAGCAGCACCCTCGGGGGCCGGCGCCCTCTCACACCCGGGTCGCAGACGATCTCGAGCGCGGATTCGTCCACCCGGAGCGCGTCGGCGAGGGCGCGGCGTGCACGGATCCGCACCAGGGCGGATGCCACGGAGTGGATGGCGTCCGCCTCGCGCTCGGTGAACGCGTCCAGGAGGTCTTCCAGGCGTCCGCCCCCGTCGGCTGCTGCGGCGGCACCGATCGCCTCGAGGCCCTGGATCGTGTGGCGGACGTCGCCGCCGAATGCGGCGATCGCGTGCACCGCGCTCTCGTGCCGGTAGATCTCCACGGGCACGCGGAGGTCCTCCCAGGACACATGGCCGTGGCGGGGAAGGGGCGAGGCGTCGCTCCAGCGCACGGCGAACGCGGCGTGGGCGAAGACGGGAGGCGAGCCCCGGAGCTTGGACGCGACCTTGTACGCCGCCTCCTTGGCGGCCCAGGCCGCCCAGAATCCCGTGAACGGATCGTCCTCGGAGGCGAACATCCCGCGTTCGTCCGGGCCGAGGACCCGCGCCACGAAGCGCCGGTCCTCGTGACGCCCCCGGGTGCGCGGGTCCTCGAGGTCCACCACGTCGTTGCCGACGCACGCGGTCCTCGTCACGTGGGGTCGCCACCCAGCCGGCGGCGAATCACCGCGGGGACGCGTATGGGGCGGCCGTCCGGGCCGATCCAGACCGCCGTCACGCGCGCCCGCGCCACCTCCACGGAGACGTCCGACTCCAGGCCGATCCGCTGCGTCAGGACCATGGAGGTGCGCCGGTAGCCGTCGGCCCAGGTGTGGATGAGGAGCCGCTGCCCGAGCTTGACCTCCCGGACGTAGTCCACCTCGATGCGAACCGCGTAGATGCCCCAGCCGCGCGCGATGATGTCTTCGTAGGGGAAGCCGGCGGCGCGGAGCGCTTCGAACCGCGCGTACTCCAGCCAGTTCAGGTAGACCGCGTGATTGGCATGGCCGAAGGAGTCCAGCTCGTAGCTGCGAACCTCCACGACGCACGTGGCGAACGGGCGATCCTCGGGTGGCTCGAACATGGGCCCAATAACGCAGGCCGCCGGGGGAAGGTGCAAGGTGGGGGAGGACCCTCACCCGCCGAGGCGTCTCCCGGCCCGGACGGCGTCCGGTCAACCGACGGCGGCCAGGGCCCCGAAACGCCGGTTTCGCCCGCGGAACTCCGCCACCGCGGCGTGGAGATCGTCCGCGGTGAAATCGGGCCACATCCTCGACGTGAAGACCAGCTCGGCGTACGCACACTCCCACAGGAGGAAGTCGCTCAGACGGCGCTCGCCGCCGGTGCGGATGAGCAGGTCCACGTCCTCGGTGCCGTCGGCGCCGCCGTGGATGGCCTCCTGCATCATGCGGGCGAAGCCCTCGTGGTCGAGCGACTCCGGGTCGGTGCAGCGGCGAGCGGCCTCGAGCAGCGCATGGCGGGCCGAGTAGTCCACGGCGAGCCGGAGCAGGAGCCGCGTGCCCCCGGCCGTGGCCGCCTCCGCGTCCTGGACGGCGCGCACCACGCTCTCGGACAGGCGGTCGCGGCGGCCGATGACCTGGAGGCGGACCCCGTTCGACCTCAGCTCCTCGACCTCGGAACGCAGGTAGCGGCGGAACAGCGACATCAAGGTCCGTACCTCCCGGACCGGTCGGCGCCAGTTGTCCGAGGAGAACGCGTAGAGCGTGAGAATGTCGATTCCCGCGTCGGGGGCGGCCCGCACCGTCCGACGCACGGCGGGCACACCGCGCCTGTGGCCGTACTCCCGCGGCTTCCCTCGGGCCGTAGCCCAACGGCCGTTTCCGTCCATGATGATGGCTACGTGGAAACGGTGTGGAGAAAGAGGACTCTGCGCCACGGAGCCCGAAGCGAAAAAAAGAGAATCCCGTTCGGTTTTCATCGGGCGCCCTCCGTCTCTCTCGTGACGCGGATGATCGCCTCCATATGGTCCAGATAGCCCTGGAGCGCGGCTCGCCCCCGGGGCGTGAGCTCGAATTCGGTCCTCGGCGTTCGGCCCTCGAAGGACTTGCGGCAATAAACGTACCGGGCGTCCTCGAGCCGGCGGGCATGCGCGCTCAGGTTCCCGTCGGTGGTGCCCAGCAGGTCGCGGAGCTCGGTGAACGTCATCGTGCCGTTCACCGCCAGAGCGCTGACGATGCCGAGGCGCACCCGCTCGTGGATCAAAGGGTCGAGCTCGAGGGGTCCCGCGTCGGATCTCTGGCCAGGAACGCTGCCCAGGAGCGGCGCGGGACGGGCGGCGGGTCGCCCGCGGCGGACCATGGGTTCTCTGTCAGCCGCCATGCTTCCTCCAGATCACGATGCCGAAGACGATGTGCAGGCCACCGAAGCCCCCCGCCATCAGCAGGTTTCCCCACCCGGCCGGCGCGAACAGCGCGAGGGTTCCGAGGACCATGAAGGCGATCCCCATGAGGGGCACGGCACGGACGGAGAACGCGCCCCCGGCGACGACGCCGATGCCGTACAGCAGGAGCCACACGCCCGGAAGGAACTCCGTCGCGCCGCCTCGCGTGAGCGCGAGCGTGAGCAAGCCTCCCACCAGGAGCGGCGGCGTGAGGTTCCACGTGAACTTCCTGCCCGCGCCGGCGAGCAGCGCCTCGCCCCCGGCCCTCGCCTTGCGGCTCATCGTCACGAGAGCGACGGCGAACGACACGACGGCGGCGCCGATCCAGGTGGCCACCCACGCCGTGGCCGACGGCGCGCGCACCGCGACCATGGAGGCCGCGAGCGCGACGCAGCCCATCACGATACCCCCGCGTCCCGGAACCGCGGTGAACGACCGGGACCGCTCCATCGTCTCGCGGATGTAGCGGAGGTCGTCCATGGCCCTGTCGTGCAGGGCCACCGGGCGCGAGGGCTCGCGGCGCCTCGGGGACGGAAGCGACATGGCGTGAGTCTACCGAGGGCCGGGTGCGTCGTCAAGTACTCTGTGCGCCAAAGTGCCCCGCCGCTTCGTTGTGAGACGGCGCGAATGTGAGACGGCGCGAAGCGAACCGCCGGTCTCAGAAGGGGGCGACGACCCGCAGGGCGGCGGGGAGGATGCGGACGTCGAGGTCCGCGACGGCGGCCTGACGGATATCCCCGTCCATCTCGAAGCGTGGAGGGACGTGGAACGTCAGCCGGAACCCCACGCCGTCCACCATCCGGACGTGATCCGACGTCGTGTGGCGGCCCTTTTCCGCGAGGTTGAAGAGGCGCAGCCGCGCGAGCGGCGGGGCGTCCAGGATGCTGCAGGCGTGGAGGCGCCCGTCGTCGACGGCGGCGCCCGGGGCGATGGGGAACCCTCCGCCGAAGTAGCAGCCGTTGGACACCGTGAGCATGAGGTGCCGGAGGTGCCGCTCGGTCCCACCCTGAGCGCGGATCCGGAGAGGCAGGCCCGGGAAGCGGAAGAGCTGCTGGAGCGCGGTGACTTTGTACAGGAGCTCGCCGCGCAGGAGACGCGCGCCCATGGCGGCGTCCACGACCGCCACGTCGAACCCGAACCCCACCAGATTGATGAAGTTGCGGGGCTCCATGCGTTCGGGCGCGTGCTCGGGGGCGCTCGGCGTGTCGAGGCGGCCGACGTCCACGACGCGAGTCCTGCCCTCCGCCAGGACGCGCACGGCCTCACGGGGATCGGAGAGATCGAAGCCGAGATTCCGCGCGAAGTCGTTGCCGGTCCCGGTGGGGAGCATGCCGAACGCGACGTCCGGCCGGCCCGAGGCCACCACGCGGTCCGCCACGTTGCTCCAGGTGCCGTCTCCGCCGCCGGCCACCACCACGTCGGCGCCGGCCTCCAGCGCGCGGTCGGCGAGGTCGCGCTCCTCTCCGGGGCGCGTGGTGACCGCGAACTCCACACCGGGCATCCGCTCCTGGAGCAGGGAGCGGTACGCGGCGATGCGGCGGGCGCCTCTGCCCCGGCCCGAGGCCGGGTTGAAGACGACGTGGATGCGCCGGGCGTCCCTCAGAGGGTCTCCAAGGGCTCGATGGACTGGACGCCGTTCCGATACCACTCCTCACGGAACGGCACGGTCGAGATGTCGGAGAGCGTGAGCCCTTCCGTCATCGGGTGCGGGTGGAGGACGAAGGAGCCGAGCTCCTCCTCGTGCTCGGAGTGCTCGCCCTCCATGTGGATGTTGAACTTGTACCGACCGGTGTCATCCACGCTGAAGGAGTTGTACAGATTGTGGCGCGCTTCATAGCTGTGTTCGGTGACCGTCAAGTCCAGCACGGGCTTTCCGTCGTCCCGCACCACGGCGGTCAGGGCGCCGTCCGCGTCGTCGAGGGCGATGTCCAGCTCCTTCATGTAGTGGGGGAGGTGCCACCGCTCGATCGCGTGCCGGCGCGAGGCCTCCGTGGTCGTGGCCACGATGAACGGATACAGACCCGCCTTCGGGAGCAGGTGCCCCGGCTCGACGAGCGGCGGAACGACAATCGCCAGGACCGCCTCCCTGTACGGGCCCACGAGGCTGTCGTGGAAGTCGAAGATCGTGACGCCGAGAACGCTGCGTGAGTGCTGAAGCTCGACGGGCTGGAGCGGCGGGGGCAGAAGGCCCCGCGCATCGCTCGTGGGCATCTCGCAGTACGCCCCGATGACGTTCGTGAATTTGTACTGGGTATATTCCATGACGGTCCCCTCTCTCGGTCGGTCCACTCCCGCGAGGGCGCGTGCCTTGATGCGCCTCGGAGCTTCCGGTTAGCGTTGGCGCACCCGCTCGCCCCACTTCCCGGAACCGGAGTACCGTTGACGAAGCTCCGAGGCTACCTGGCCCTTTCGGTCGTGTGGCTCGCGTTGGTGCTCCTCGACCCCGTCCAGCGGGTCGTGATCGGTCCGTGGGCTCGGGTCGCTCCCTCCCACCGGGTCCGCGTGTTCACCGCGTGGCAGCGATTCCTCGCCCGCATCGTGCTGGGCGGCGTGCACCACATCGGAGGAGCCCGGATCCCGCCTGTCCCGAGCATCCCCGGCCGGCAAGGTATCCTGGTCCTGATGAATCACCAATCGCTCCTGGACATCCCCCTCGTGGTCGCCGCCGTGCGCCACGCGTATCCGAGGATCATCACGCGGAAGCGCTATGTGCGGTGGATCCCTCTCATCTCCCACATGGTGCGGCTCTATGAATACCCTGTCGTGGACCCTTCGGCAAACCCCAGGGAGAGCCGCCGGATGCTCGGCGAGATCCGCGCCGCGGGGCTGTCCTCCGACGTGCCCATCGCGATCTTCCCGGAGGGCACGCGCACGAAGGACGGGGAGATCGGAGGCTTCCAGACGACGGGCCTCAAGCTGATCCTCAAACAACGGCGCTGGACGGTGTACGTTCTGGTCGCAGACGGTTTCTGGGAGCGGGCGAAGCTGAAGCATTTCCTGGGAGGCATGGGCGGGATCCGGGGTAGAATCACCCTGTTGGGGCCCTTCGAGTGGGAGGACCCCCGGGCACGGCCGGAACCTTTCATGGAGGATATACGCAACCGCATGGTGGAGGCCCTGGCGCAGCTCCGCTCGGCGTCCGCGGCATGAGCGAGGGCAAGGCGGGCAAGGTACCGTCCACGCGCGCGACCGCGAGGGCGCTGGCCGAGTCCCTGGCCGCCACCGCGACCGGCACGGTGGAGGTCATCGTGCTGTACGGCTCCCACCTCCTCCAGGCGGACCCCGACCGGCACAGCGCGCTCGACCTCATGGTCGTCGTCTCCGACTATCGGGCCTTCTACGAGGCGCTGCGCGCCGCCGGGGAGATCCGCAGGTCCGTGTGGATCATGACGGCGCTCTCTCGGGTGCTGCCGCCCAACGTGATCGCGTACACGCCGCTCGAGGGCGCGCGCGGGGTGGCGAAGTGCCTCGTCGTGAGCCGCCCCCATCTGACGGCGGCCCTGGGGCCTCGGCCGAAGGACCACTTCCTGCTGGGGCGCCTCGTGCAGAAGGTCGCGATCGTGTGGGCCGCGGGCTCCGACCAGGCCGCCTCGCTGGAGGCGGCGCTGGAGCAGGCGCGGGAGGGCGTCCTGCGATGGATCGGGCCCTATCTCGACCCCGTGTTCGACGCCGAGAGCGTCGGGCGGCGCATCCTCGAGGTGTGCTACAGGGGCGAGCTCCGGCCCGAGGCCCGGGACCGCGCGTCCACCATCTTCGACACGCAGCGGGAGCACTTCCGGGAGCGGCTCCACCCGGTGCTCGAGGCGGCCGCGGAAGCGGGCGTCCTTTCCCGGACCGGGGGCGGCTACCGATTCGCGAGTCCCCTCCCTTCCTCGGAGCGGCGCCGCTGGGACCGGCACTTCAGGCGGTCGAAGGTCCGCGCGACCGCCCGGTGGTTCAAGCACGTGATCACGTTCGACAACTGGCTGCCCTACGTGCACAGGAAGGCGGAGCGGCGCCTGGGCACCAAGATCGAACTGACCGACCTGGAGCGGCGCTGGCCCCTCATCTTCCTCTGGCCCAAAGTATACCGGTCCGTCTTCGTGCGACCGGATCGCGAAGACCGAGCATGAGATCCGAAATCGCGGTCGTTCTGGCCGCCCTGGCCGTCGGGCTCCTCTCCATGCCTCTGTACCTGTTGGGCGCGCGGCGGCGGGGCAGGGACCCGCGCGAGGTCGAGGACCGGGGCTCGTTCGTGCTCGGGTCGTTCGTGAGGAACTGGTTCCTCTGGTTCCAGGGGCCGGTGGACCGCGCCGCGCTCGCCCTCGCCCTCGGGCCCCTGTTCTTCAACCTGCTCGGGGTCTTCTTCGGGATTCTCGCCGCGATCTTCTACGGCACGGGGCACCTCAGCCTGGCCGGATGGAGCGTCCTTCTCGGGGGGTGGGCGGACATCGTGGACGGGCGGGTGGCCCGGGCCCTGGGCGTCGCGAGCGAGCGCGGGGCGTTCCTCGACTCGACGCTCGACCGGTTCGCGGAGTTCGCCGCGTTCGTGGGCATGGCGGTTCTCTTCAAGCGCTCGGACCTGGTGCTCGTGGTCGTGGTGACGGCGTTGGGCGGCTCGCTGCTCGTGAGCTACGCCCGGGCCCGCGGCGAGAGCGTGGGGGTGGTCTGCAAGGTCGGGATCATGCAGCGCGCCGAGCGCCTCCTGGTCCTGGGGCTCGGATCGCTCCTGGACCCCGCGGTCTCGGCCTGGTTCGGGCGCGACATCGGCACGCTGCTCGTGCCGGCCCTCTGGATCATCGCCCTGGGCACGGTGGGGACGGCGGTCTACCGGACCGCCTGGATCGCCGCCCGACTCCCGCATACTTCAGTCTGACTTGCAGTTAGGGCATGCCAGGGGGGGGCGCGGTCTCGGCTCAGCCGTCGCCGGCCAGCCGTCGCGCGACCTGGTCGAGACGCGGCGGGTCGCGTAGCGCCGCGAGCGCCCCGGCGGCCTCCTGGAATCCCTCGAGCGCGTTGAAGTGCCGGTCGAAGGGCTCACCCTCGTTCGTAGGCACCAGGAACACGTGCGTGTGCGCGATGCGCCGGCCGCGGATGTACATCGCCACGAACTCCGGCTCGAACGCCGCCATGATGCGCTCGGAGACCTCCCGAGCGAGGCCGAACACGGCGCACGTCTCCTCGTGGGTCATCTCGTGCCACCACGGCACGTGGCGCCGGGGGATCACCAGGCAATGCCCGAGCGCGAGCGGGTTGATGTCCAGCAGCGCCACGGCCAGCTCGTTCTGGCCCACGATGTATCCCGGCGAGCGGCCTGCGACGATGTCGCAGAACACGCAGCCGGCGGTGCTCCCGTTCATGAGCGCGCTCCCTGTCCTTCGAGGTCCAGCGTGGCCGGACGCTCGCTCAGGTCCGCGAGTCGCGCAACTCCTCACCCTCCGGGGTTGCCGTGCGGCGGATGGCAGGGGACTATGAAACGCCTGCTCCTTGCCCGGGAGTTCCATTGAGACCCGTCTCGGATACGCTCACGTCCGCGGAAAAGGCACAGCTGGTGCGGATCGCGCGTGAGAGCGTGGCGGCCGCCGTCCGGCGGGAAGCCCTGCCCCCCATGCCGGAGCTCACCCCGGCCCTCGTGCGCGAGCGGGCGGCCTTCGTCACCCTGCGCGCCGGCGGCGAGCTGCGCGGGTGCGTCGGGGCGGTCCTCCCCATCCGGCCCCTGGCCGAGCAGGTGCGTGAGTCGGCGATCGCGGCTTCGCGGGACGGGCGCTTCCCACCGCTCTCGGCCGCGGAGCTCCCGGGGCTCGACTGCGAGATCAGCCTGCTCTCGCCGCTCACCCCGCTCCACGATCCCGAGAGGCTGGTGATCGGCCGGGACGGGCTGATGCTCGTCCAGGGAGATCGTCGCGGCGTGTTCCTTCCCGCGGTGGCGGTCGAACAGGGCTGGGACCGGGAGACCTTCCTGGAGCAGGTGGGCGTCAAGGCGGGATTGGGCCGGCGGGCGTGGCGGCAGCCCGGCACCCTCCTGTTCTCCTTCTCGGCCGAGAGCGTCCGGTAGGGTCCTCGGGAGCCGGACAGCCTCCTCACTCCGCTCCGAGGACGACCACGGGATCCACGAGCGTGGCCCTCCTTGCCGGGAGGTACGTGGCCACGGTCGCGGTGGCGGCCAGCAGGAGGGAGATGCTCAGGAACGTGACTGCGTCGGTCGCGGACACCTGAAAGAGAAGGCTTCGCAGGAAGCGGGTCAGACCCAAGGATCCCGCGAGCCCGAACGCCAGCCCCCACGCCAAATCACTCATGCCGGCGCGGACCACGGAGCGCCGCACGTCGGCGGCATCGGCACCGAGGGCCATGCGGATCCCGATTTCCTTCTGCCGGCGACTCACGTGCAGGGAGAGGACGCCGTACACGCCGATCATCGCGATCAGCAGCCCTACGCCTCCCAGGACGCCCAGGAGCATCATGGAGGCACGCGAAGGCGCGACGGAGGCGGAGAGGACGTCGTCGAGAGCGCCCAGCTCGGACACGGGCAGAGCCGGGTCCATCTCACGAACGACTTCACGGACGGAGCCTGCCAGCGTCAACGGATCCCCACCGGCATGCAGCACGACCCGAAAGACCCCCCGGTGCGGGACCATCTCGTGCGCGATGTAGATCGCGGGCGGCGCCGGCTCGGACAGGCCCAGGAGGTGGACATCCTCCACGACGCCCACGACGGTCGCTTCGGGCAGCCAGTTCTGCCCCGTCCGTCCGGGAGTCGGGGAAAGGCCTATCCGCACCTGTCTGCCGAGGGCCGACTCCCCGGGCCAGAAGACCTTGGCCATGGCCTCGCTGACCAGCACCGCCGGGGTGCCGTCCTGCCCGTCGGCACGCGAGAGCGGTCGGCCCTGTCTCAGCTCCGTGCCCATGGTTCGCAGGTAGTGGGGGCTGACCACACGGTACGCCACGCCGTCGGGCCGGCGGTCCTCGGGCACGGGTGAGTCCGGGGCCTGGATCCGCGTGCTGCTGCCGAGGTTGAAGACGGGCACGGCCGTCGTGATCCCCACGGAACGGACTCCTGGGAGGGCCCCCAGGCGGTCCTCGAGCTCGCGGAAGAAGGCGACGCCGCCGCCGATCGAGTGGTCGTCCGGGAGCGAGAGCCCGAACATCAAGCGGTTCTCGGCGTCGAAGCCCGGATCCACGCGGGTGAGCTCCACGAAGCTCCGGGTGAGGAGACCTGCGCCCACGAGTAGGATCATGGACAGTGCCACCTGTGCGGTGACCAGCTTTCCCGGGATGGGGCTCCGCGTGGTGGCGCGCCGGTCGGCTCCCAAGCGGGAGCCGACGGAGGACTTCGCGAGCCTCATCGCCGGGAGCCCTCCGAACAACAACGCCGACACCCCTGCCAGGAGCAGGGTGACACCCACGATGGTGGCGTCCAGGCCGATTTCGTCCGCCCTGGGCAGACTCCAGAGCCTCCACCTCACGATGCCGCAGACGCAGGCCCACCCCACGGCCAACCCGGCCGTGCCTCCGAGAAGCGCGACGACGAGGCTCTCCGTGAACAGAAGGCGAAGAAGGCGCCCGGGAGCCGCGCCGATGGCCTTCCTGAGCGCGATCTCGTGCTGGCGCGCCGCTCCCCGGGCGAGAAGGAGGTTGGCGAGGTTCAGGCACGCGATCACCAGGACCATGGCGAGTGTGCCGGCGAGGACCAACAGAAGAGGCCGTGCGTCACGGACCAGGACCTCCCGGAGAGGCACCACCTGGGCCGTGATGTTCCGATTCGCCTCCGGACGGTCCTCGCGCAGCCGGGCGGCGATGGCGACCATCTCCTCCGTGGCCTGCTCGACGGTGCGCCCGGGAGCCAGGCGCGCCACGGTGCGGTAGTTCCAGTCCAGGCTGGTGGTCAGCTCGTTGCTCTCCAACTCGTCCGTGATCCAGAAGTGGATCCCCGGGACCGGGAACGCGAAGCCGGGCGGCATGACGCCGATCACCTGATACGACCTTCCCCCCAGGACGAGCGTGCGTCCGATGGCGTCCCGATCTCCGAACGCGTCCTGCCAGAGAGCGTGGCTGACGACCACGAATCCCTCGGGCCCGCTGCCGTCTTCCGCTTCGCGGAACGTGCGGCCCCGGAACGCGCGGACCCCGAGAACGTCGAAGATGCTCCCGATGCTCACGACGCCCTGGAGGAGCTCGGCGTCGCCGCCGTGCCCGGTCAAGCTCCTGGAGATGAAGCCGTAGGCGGCCATGGACTCGAACGACGTAGCGCTCTCCCTCCACACCATGTAGTTCGACGAGGTGTGGGCCGTGATCCCGAAGCTCCCGTCGATCGCCGCGTGACCCACCCGGACCAGCCGATCGGCCTCAGGGTAGGGGAGCGGCCTGATCAGCACCGCATGAACGACGCTGAAGACCGCCGTGTTGGCGCCGATCCCGAGCGTGAGCGAAGCGAGCGCGACGAGGGTGAAGACGGGATCTTTGACCAGCCGGCGAAGGGCGTGCCGGACGTCGGAAGCCAGCAGGTCCAAGCGCAAGGAGTCGCGGACGCGGTGGCAAGAGGTCCAGAGCGCGGCCCAGAGCACGGCGCGGACTGCCTCGCGCCCGAGCCAGCGAGCAGCTTCCTTCGTGTGGTCGGGAGAACGTGCGCGCCGCTGGTACTCCTCCAGGAGATCGTCCGTCACGACGTCGCGATGGCGCCTCGGCACCAGCGCCATCAGCCATCTCAGCCAACGTGGGGCGCTCATCCCCGTTCCTCGGGGGCGGGCTCGAAACCCTGCCACATGGAGGAGAAGACGGCGTGCGCGCTCCGCAGTGCCTCGTGCCCCGTGGGCTCCAGCCTGAAATAGCGCCGCGAGCGTCCACCCCTCTCCGGCGTGGCGTCGCCCATGTAGGAGCTTACGTAGCCCTTCGCCTCGAGGCGGTCCATGGTCGGATAGATCGCACCCGGCGAGACACTCCGACCGGTGCGCTGCTCGATCTCCCTGCGCATGGCGGCGCCGTACGCCTCGTCGCCCAGGCGCATGACGGCCAGGAGCAGGAGCTGCTCGAACTCGCCCAACGCGTGTCTCGATGTCATGGCAGCGATTTGTACTGACCACTAGTACTGACGTCCGATCCGTTGGACCGTCCTGCGGTCTGGAAGGTTGGAACGGCCGGAGTCTCAGCGGGACGTCGGCAAAGGGGTCAAGGAGACGGCCTCGTCCGGGCCAGCACCACGGCCGGAGCTAAGAGAGAGATGTCGAAGCGTCTTACGAGGCCGGCTGTTGAGAGCGGCTGCCACGGCGGCGAGGTCGTCGGCAGTGTGTTTGCTCAGGTCAGTTCCCTTCGGGAAGTACTGCCTCAACAGACCGTTGGTGTTCTCGTTCGTACCGCGCTGCTCCTCTGTGGTCAGCCCGTCGGTGCGCACGCCCTCGTCCAGGTCGGCCTGTTCCACCCACTTCCGGATCGTGTTCGGCCCCAGTTCCTTCGGGCTCCGCCCTGCCCGGACCAGCTCCACCATCCTCCGCCTGAACTCCGGCGGATACGTCTTGCCTGTCTGCGCCGTCGGACACCTCCTTTCGCCTCGATTCTGGGGGTGTCCACTGAACCGGGGGAACTCCACCCTACGGCAGTTCGTCTCCGGGGGTTGGCTTAGCGTCCGGCACCTCGGCCAGCGCATCAAGGAAGGCTCTCCGAGAGCTGCGCGCCGCCCTCTCTCTGAGATAGTCAATGGTGTCGAGCGCGGAGACCTTCTCGGCCAGCGCTGTCGCGATAAGCTGGTTGATCGACACCCCTTCTTCTTGGGCGAGCACCCGGGCCCGTTCATGAAGCGACTTCGGAAGTCGCAAGCTCAGCGTGCTCATCGGCTCTCTCGCACCTCTTTCAGGAATTCTGCAGGCGTCACGATCAAAATGCGCATTCCGGCCAAGTGGAAGGGGCAGTCCGGAGGAAGTGGGAGGGTCGTTTC
>CAYPMO010000022.1:0-55177 GCA_964412015.1 uncultured Gemmatimonadaceae bacterium
GCTCAGGCCCTCCAGCGTGATCAACGCCTCTCCGGCCATCGTCCCTGTCCTCCCTCGAGGGTCGCGCGTTGCGGTAGCCGCCGGGGGGACGCCCTGCCGGGCGCCCGCGTTCCGGCCGTCATGATGCATAGACGAGGTCCGGCCCGAAATAGTTGCAGCCGGCCCGGTGCCGGGCTCAAGAGCCCGGATGCCGGGAAGGGCGCGCCGGTGGAGGCGTCGCCGCTTCGGAGCCCTTCCGGACCAGGCTGATGCGCCCGCCGAAGCTCTCGGCCTCGACCAACGCGCCGCCCCCTCCGATCTCGAGCGTCTGGCGCCGCCCCGCATCGAGGCGCTCGGACGTCGCGCCGAGCGCGTTGATCACCGTTCCATGGACGGACGCCAGGTGGAAGCTGGCCCCCGTCCCCTCCGGCACCACGAGCGTCAGTGTGCCGCCGTGCGTCCCGAAGAAGTAGGATCCGTCCCGCTGGAACGTGCCGTCGTAGTAGACGCGGCCCCCCACCGTCCCGACATCCGCAGACGCGGACGTGGCCCCCTCGATCACGATGTCGCCGCCGGCCGACTCCGCCGCGATCGCTCCCGACACGTTGCGCATGCGGATCTCCCCGGCCGCCGTCTCCGCCTCGATGCCGCCGGACACGTCCTCGGCAGTCACGCGCCCTGTGACGGTGTAGAGCTTGGCGGGGCCGTTCCCGCCGCGCACGACGAGGTCCCCTTGGGTGACGTCGAGGGTCACGCCGCCGTCCACACCGGTCACGGTCACGTCGGCGGTCATCGCCTCCACCTCGAGGGCCAAAGCCCTCGGGAGCGAGATCTCGAAGTCCACGATCGTGGCGGGCCCGCGGCGCGCCTCGGGCTCGAGGACGATTCGGGATCCCTCCCGGCTCCGCCGCACCCTGACGTACGTCCGGCTCGAGTGCTCCGCCCGGACCGCGATCTCGTTCCGATCCCAGGCCGTGACCGAGATGCTCCCCCCCATGACCTCCAGCGCGAGGGATTTCGCCCCTTCCGCCGGAAACACCGTGTCCGTCTGCTGGACCATACCGAGGGCCATGAGGGCCCCGATCACCACGCCGTTCATATTCCCATCCCTATCGTTGAGCTCCGGGCCTCGACCCGGAGCGGTTCAAACTCTCGGCTCCAGTCGGGCGGCCGCGTGCCGCAGCGTCCTGAGCTTCGCCCCCTGGTGGGTCGCCAGCAGCCGCGCGAGCAACTCGCTGTTGGGGTCGTTCCTGAGCGCCTCCTCGACCTCCGCGATCGCGGAGTCTACGGTGGCAAGCGAGCGCTCGAGCGCCGCGAGCGTCTCGGGCGCGAGGCTGGCCCGCCCCCGCTGCACGATGGACTCCAGCTCCGCCAGCGCCTGGGCGTAGCCGCCGCCGGACGCGACCATCCTCGCCGTGGCTCCCGCGTCGGCCTCCTCCGTCCGCGCCAGCTCCGGCTCGGCCCCACCGCGACCCGAGAGCGTCGCCCACACGAGCCCCGCCGAGACGACGGCCACCACGACGGCCGCGGCCGCCAGCTGGGGCAGCGTGAGCGAGACACGGCGGGCGGCTTGCCTGGTTCCGGGGAACGGAACCACCGTGGCCGCGGACGTGGCGTCGGCAGGCGCCGTCGCGCCGATGCGCGCCTCGATGCCGGCCCAGAGACCGGAGGGCGTTTCAGCGTCGGTGGGCAGCGCTCCGAGCGCTCCCACCAGCTCACGCAGCCGCGCGAGCTCGTCCCGGCACGCCGGGCACGAGCTCAGGTGCTCGTCCAGCGCCCGCCGCTCGGCCTCGGGGACGAGCCCGTCCACTAGGTCGTGCATCCTCTCCGGGGGGATATGTCCGCTCATCGCTCCAACGCCTCCTTCACCAGCGCGCGCGCCCGGTGGATCTGGGCCTTCACGGTCCCCAGCGTCACTCCGGTCATCCGCGCGATCTCGTCGTACGTGTATCCCTGCACGTCCCTCAGCACGAGCACCCTGCGAGCCTTCTCCGGCAGCGAGGCGATCGCCCGCTCCAGGTCCACGCGCGTCCCGGGCATCGCCGTCACCGCTGCGTGGGTGAATCGCTCCATCTCCGCCTCCGGTATCTCCCTGGCGCTCCGCCGACCTCGGCTGCGCCGTGCCTCCAGCACGACGTTGACCGTCAGACGGTGGAGCCACGTCGTGAACAGGCTGTCTCCCCGGAAGGAGGCCAGCCGCTCCCAGGCTCGCACGTACGCGTCCTGCACCCGCTCCGCCGCCTCGTCCGGGTCGGCGCACATCCTGAGACATACCGCGTACACGCGGCCCGACGTGCGGTCGTACAGGGCCTCGAAGGCTCGCGCGTCGCCCATTCGGGCCCTCGCCACCAGCGCTTCCACGGTCCCTCCGGCGTCGCCCTTCGTCTCCAAGCGCGCTCGTGCGGCTTCCATGTCCTCGCCGGGTCGCGTGTCTCGTTCGGTCATGGGGTTGGATGCCGGTGACGTCGCGATTGTTGGGAGATCTTCATACCCGGGCGGCGACGTCCTCGCGCTCCCTCTCGACCAGACGGTCGGCGGCGGCGGCCAGAAGCGCCAGGCTCCTCAGCGCGTCGCGGCGCTCCACGGGATCCAGGAGGGCGAGCGCCCGGTCCACCCGTCCGGGGTCGAGCTCCCGGCGCGCGTCCCGAGCACGCACCCCGGCGTCGGTGAGGAACACGTTGGTCACGCGGCGATCCGCCGGGTCGCGCTCCCGGCGAACGTACCCCGCATCCTCGAGGCGTTTGAGCGTCAGAGACATCGTCGAGGCCGTCACGCCCAGGTGCTCGGCGAGCTCGCCGACCATGGTCGGGTCGGACTCGTCCAGAACCGCCAGGACCCGGCCCTGGTGCGCGGTTACACGCGGCCCACCCAACGGATCGCGGGTGTGTGCGGACCGGCAAGCCCGTCGGATCCGGGCCACGGCGTCCAGAACGGTCTCGAAGTCGGGCACGGCACTCCTCCAGGGTCGCCCGGCCCAGGGCCGCCAGGGTTCGCCTTGAGCATATATATTTTGATTTGTCAACGCAACATATATATAGCGCAATCCCGAGGTTCCGTGCCGACGACGCGCCCGCTTCCCTCGAGGCGTGGGGCCGAGCCGGCCACCGGCCCGCCGCTACACGCCGTTTCCGCGCCGTGGTAGTTTGCGGGCGCCCGAGTCGGGGCCCGGCCCCATCCGTCGCCCCACATCCCCGGCAGGAGCATTCACATGGCCTGGCTCGCCAGCCCCGAGGCGTGGATCGCCCTCGCGACCCTCACGGTCCTCGAGATCGTCCTGGGCATCGACAACATCGTCTTCATCTCGATCCTGGCCGACAGGGTGGAGGCGGCCAAGCGCGCCCGCGCACGGCAGCTGGGACTCCTGCTCGCGATGGGCACGCGCATCGCGCTCCTCGTGTCCATCGTGTGGATCATGAAGCTCACCGCGCCTCTGTTCGCGGTGTTCGGGCACGACATCTCCGGGCGGGACCTCATCCTGTTGGCGGGCGGGCTCTTCCTGCTCACCAAGTCCACGCGCGAGATCCACCACAAGCTCGAGGGTGAGGACAGTCATCGTGAAGTGAGGGGATCCGCCGGCTTCCTCTCCACCATCACGCAGATCGCCCTGCTCGACATCGTCTTTTCGCTCGACTCGGTGATCACGGCGGTGGGCGTGGCCGACCACCTCTCCGTGATGATCATCGCGGTCGTCATCGCGGTGGGCTTCATGATGCTCTCGGCCGGCGCCGTGAGCCACTTCGTGAACGAGCATCCCACGGTCAAGATGCTGGCCCTCTCGTTCCTCCTCCTCATCGGGATGGCGCTCGTGGCCGAGAGCTTCCGCCAGGAGATCCCCAAGGGCTACATCTACTTCGCGATGGGCTTCTCGCTCTTCGTGGAGATGCTGAACCTGAGGGCGACGCGCGTGGAGACCGGCCCCGTGGTGCTCCGGGGGCCGAAGCTCGGGGAGGCCGGCGGCGGCGAGAGAGCCTAGCCGCCTTCAGGCGCCGAAGACCGCCGCGCTCCCCAGCTCCCGTTCGATCTCCAGCAAGCGGTTGTACTTGGCGATCCGCTCCGAGCGGCAGGCGGACCCCGTCTTGATCTGCCCGCCGCCCATGGCCACCGCGAAGTCCGCGATGAACGCATCCTCCGTCTCGCCCGAGCGATGGGAGATGACGAAGCCCCATCCGGCCTTCCGGCACAGATGGATCGCCGCCATCGTCTCGCTCACCGATCCGATCTGGTTGAGCTTGATCAGCGCCGCGTTGCAGCTCTTCGCCTCGATGGCCTTCGCGATGAAGCGCGGGTTCGTCACCAGCAGATCGTCCCCGACGATCTGGACGCGATCACCGAGCGCAGCCGTGATATCCGCGAAGCCGTCCCAATCGTTCTCGGCGTGGCCATCCTCGATGGACACGATCGGGTACTTCTCCACCCAGTCCGTGAAGAGGGCGGTCATCTCCGCCGAGGTCTTGTCCCCCTGACCGCTGCGGGTCAACCGGTACTTCCCGTCCTCGTAGAACGAGCTGGCCGCAGGGTCGAGCGCGAGCGCGATCTCGTCGCCGGCTTTGTAGCCCGCCTTGCCGATCGCTTCGAGGATGAGCTCGCACGCTTCTTCGTTGCTCGCGACCTGCGGGGCGAAGCCACCCTCGTCCCCCACGCCGGTCGCATAGCCCCTGGCGGTGAGCGTCTTCTTCAGGGCATGGAAGATCTCGGCGCCCCAGCGCAGGGCTTCGGCGAAGCTGGGCGCGCCCACCGGCATGATCATGAACTCCTGGAAGTCCATCCCCGAATCCGCGTGCTTTCCGCCGTTCAGCACGTTCATCATGGGAACGGGAAGGTGGGCCGCACCCACCCCACCGAGGTAGGCGTACAGGGACAGCCCGCTGCTCGCCGCCGCGGCGCGCGCCACCGCCTGCGACACGCCCAGGATCGCGTTGGCGCCGAGCTTCGCCTTGTTGTCGGTTCCATCCAGCTCCACCATCAGCGCGTCGATGCGCCCTTGCTCGCGCGCGTCCTGACCCACGATCGTCGGCCCGATGATCCGCCGGACGTTGTCCACGGCTCGGAGGACTCCCTTGCCTCCGTAACGGGCCGCGTCTCCATCACGGAGCTCGACGGCCTCGTTCTCTCCCGTGGACGCGCCGGAAGGCACGGACGAGGTGCCGGTGCCGCCGTCGTCGAGGTGGACGGTCACACGGACGGTCGGATTGCCTCGGGAATCGAGGATCTCCACGGCATCGATGGCCTGGATGCGGGGACTCATGGTACGCTCGCGTCGGACGGGAAGCCGATGGGCGGGCCGCCCCTCGGCCTTTGAAGGGTACCCACTCGCGAGCGGGATCGCCAATCGGGATCGGTGCGGACCGCCCGCTCTGCCCCACGACCGGCTCAGCTCGAGTAGTAGGCCGCGTTCTCGTCGACGTAGCCGTGGGTGAGGTCGCATCCCCAGGCTCGCGCCTGCCCGTCGCCGAGGCCGAGCGACACCTCGAGGTCCACGGGATCCGTCCGGAGGAGCGAGCGCAACGCCCCCTCGTCGAAGGAGAGGCGCCGGCCGCCCTCCAGAACGCTCACGCCGCAGATCCGGGCCCCGATGCGATCCGGATCCACGCGGCACGAGAAGCACTTCCCCACCGCCATCAGGATGCGCCCCACGTTCGGGTCGCCGCCGAAGACCATCGTCTTGACCAGCGGGGAGTTGACCAGCGACTTCGCGATGGCGCGGGCCTCGGCCGTGGCGGCGGCGCCCGTGACCGTCGCACGCAGCATGACCGTCGCGCCCTCTCCGTCGCGCGCGAGCATCTCGGTCATGCGCGTGAACGCCTCCAGGAGCGCCTCCTGGAACGTGCGTTCCCCGACGGGGCCGGCGAGGCCGTTCGCCAGCAGCGCGCACGTGTCCGACGTGCTCGTGTCGGTATCCACGGACAGCATGTCGAACGTGTCGTGCACGACGTGGCGCAGGACGCGGTCCAGCGCGGGAGCGTCCAGGGCGGCGTCGGTGAACGCGTAGACGAGCATGGTGGCCATATTCGGCTCGATCATCCCCGAGCCCTTCCCCACCACCGTGAGCGTCGCGGGCCCCACCGACAGCGAGACGGCCTTCGGGTACGTGTCGGTGGTCATGATCCCCTCGGCACCCACCCTCGGATCGTCCTGGAGCCGGCCGGCGAGCGAGGGGAGCGCAGCCTCGATCTTCTCCACGGGGAGGGGGACGCCGATCACCCCCGTGGAGCTCATGAGCACGAGCTCGGCCGGAATGCCGAGCGCCGCGGCCGCCGCCGCGCCCATGCGGCGGGCTCGGGCCACGCCTTCGGGCCCGGTGCCCACATTGGCGACCTTGCTGTTCACGACGATGGCCTGGAGGCGTCCCGCCCGGATGAGCTCCCGGCCCACGAGAACGGGCGCCCCCGCCACGTGGTTGCGGGTGAACACGGCTGCCGCGGCGGCCGGCACCTCGGAGACGAACAGCGACAGGTCGGGCCCTTCGGGCTTGAGGCCGCAGTTCGTGGACGCGCAGCGGAAGCCGCGCGGGAAGCGAGGAACCTCGTGGAAGGGCATGGCCGTGGCGCTCCGGAACGGGTGCGGCGGGACGGTAAGATCGTTCCCCCCGCCCGGCGGCGGAAGACGCCGGTGCCGCGCCCTCCCGCGGCCGCGCCGCGCTCGCGCGACCGAGCAGCCCGGCTGCCCGACGAACGCCTTCCGCCCGCTACTCGCTCCGCAGCGCCACGACGGGATCCACCCGCGTCGCCCGTCGCGCGGGCACCGCGGAGGCGAGGAGCCCCGTGCCGACCAGCACCGCCGAGACCAGCGCGAACACGCCGGGGTCGTTGGGACTCACCTCGAAGAGCATCAGCTCCATACCTCGCGAGATGAGAATGGCGAGCCCGAGCCCGAGCACCACGCCGATGAGCACCTGCCCCAGCCCCTGCCGCAGGACCAGCCCGAGCACCTGTCCGGCTTCCGCGCCGAGCGCCATACGGATGCCGACCTCGGCCGTGCGCCGGCTCACGCTGAAGGCCATGACGCCGTAGAGGCCCACGGCCGCCAAGAAGAGCGCCGCCGCTCCGAAGACCATGAACAGGGCTCCGAACACCCTGAAGGCCCACGTGTTCTCGTCGACCCGGCCGCGGAGCGTGTCCACGAAGTAGATCGGCGTGTCCGCGTGCACCGAGGCCACCGCGTCCCGGACGGCCGCGGTCAGGCTCATCGGGTTCGCGGGGCCGCGGGCCAGGATGCTCATGAAGCGCGCGTCGGTCTGCTGGATGGGCACATAGAATCCGTCCGGCGAGTCGACCGGGTTCCCCACACCCTGCATCCAGAGGTCGGGGACCACGCCCACGACCGTGCGCCACGGCTCGGTGGACCCCGACGTACCGACGCGGATCCTGCGGCCCAGCGGCGAGCCACCCGGCAGGTACTTCTGGGCGAAGCTGGCGTTCACGATCACGACCGGATCGGACCCTGTGGCGTCGGCCGGCTCGAAGTCGCGGCCGAGCGTCGGCTCGACGCCGAAGACCTCGAAGTAGTCCGGGTCGATCTGCCCGTACCGGGCGAACGGATAGTCACGGTCCTCCCCGTACGGCTCGCCTTCCACGGCGAAATTCACCTGGCCGGAGCCGAGCGCCGGCATCACGGTCCCCAGGCTCGCCGCCTGCACGCCCGGCGCCTGCCGGACCCGCACGCGCAGGTCCTCGTAGAACCGCCGCCGAGCGAGCGTGTCGGGAAACTCACTCTCGAACAGCCCGACGCGGGCGGTGAAGACCGCCTCGGCGTCGAACCCGAAGTCGAAGTCGCGGAGCGTGGTGATGGTCTTGGTCATGAGGCCCGCGGCGACCAGGAGCCCCATGGACATCGCGATCTCGCCCACCACGAGCACGTTCGTGAGGCGTCCGATGCGCAGGCTCGACGACCCGCGCGACTCGTCCTTGAGCACGCTGCTCACGTCCATGGCGGACGCCTTCAGCGCGGGGATGCCGCCGGCGACCACCGCCGCCAGGATGGACACGCCGAGGATGAACAGCAGGATCGGGGCGTCGAGCTGGAAGAGCAGGAAGAACGGCGGATCCGTGCCCTCGACCGCGCGATCGAACAGCTCGATCCCGACCCAGGCCAGCCCGGCTCCGAGCGCACCGCCCGTCAGGGCGAGCGCGAGGGCCTCCGCGACCATCTGCGAGACCACCCGCCACCGGCTCGCGCCCATGGCCGTACGGATGCCCACCTCCTTCGTGCGCACCGCCGCCCTCGCCAGGAGCAGGTTCGCCACGTTCGCGCACGCGATGAGCAGGACCAGAAAGACGATCGCGAACATCGTCAGGAGCAGCCCCGTGACCTCGTCGCCGATGAAGAAGTCCGTGAAGGGCATGATGCCCACGCCGAAGCCCTCGTTCGTCTCCGGGTGCTCCGAGGCGATCCGCTGGGCGATGCCGGCGAACTGTGCTCCGGCCTGCTCCACGGTGATGCCCTCCCTGAGCTTTCCCCAGACGCTCACGTAGATGCCCTCGCCGCGCGGGATCGCGAGCGCGTCCTGCCGCAGGGGTACCCAGACGTCGCTCCGGTTCGGGAACAGGAAGCCCTCGGGCATCACGCCGATGATCTCCGCGGTCTCGCCATTCACCTTCACGACCCGGCCGAGCGCGCCCGGATCGCCGCCGAAGCGGTCCTGCCACACGTGCCAGGAGAGCATGATCGTCGCCGGCGAGCCCGGCCGGTCCTCGCCGTCGGCGAAGTCCCGGCCCAGGAAGGGGACCGCGTCCAACGCGCGAAAGGTGTTCGCGGTGACGAACGCCCCGTCGAAGCGCTCGGGACTCTCGCCCCAGCGCACGTTCACCGTGCCCTCGTAATGGGCGGCCAGCGACTCGAAGGAGCTCTGCTGTTCCCTCCAGTCGAGGTAGTCGTGGATCGGGGCGCTCTGGCGCTCGATGTCGCGCGAGGGGTTGTTCCGATAGACGGCCATGATCCGGTCGCCGTCCTCGAAGGGGAGCCCGCGCATCAGCGCCGCGTAGACGATGCTGAACATCGTGGCCGTCACGCCGACGCCGAGCCCGAGCGCGCCCACAGCCATGATCGAGAGCCAGGGGCTCTTGAAGAGCATGCGCCACGCGTACCGGAGATCCTGCAGGAAGCCCGCCATCCCCACCCCTCGCGTCCGGAGTCCCGGCGGGCAGCAGGCGCCCGCGGTCTGGACGGCCCTACGGACCCGCACCGCCGACGGTTTCGGGCACCGCGGGCCGCAGCCGGACAGGTCGGCCAGGCGACGAGTCGCTGAAGGACAGGTCGGCCAGGCGACGAGTGGGGCCCACAACGCGAGGGGCCCGGCCACCGAAGTGACCGGGCCCCGACCGATACCTCTCTCCCGTCGCCTGGACGCCTACGCGATCAAGCCGTAGGCCGGCTGAAGCTCGGCGGGAACATCCACGTCCACCGGACGCGACTCCTCCGCCCTGCGCCGGAGGATCCGGGCCACCCGATCCTCCCCTTCACCCTCTGCCCGGGTCGCAGCCCGCAGCAGGATCCGGATCCTCTCGTCCACGCTCTTCCTCCTCCCCTACGTCCCCATGCCCCCCGGCACCCGAGGCATCGATCCAGCCTTCGCATACCTGTACGAAGGGATCTGCCTTCGCGTTTCACATTGGACGCCGGGCGGGCTCGGAAGGTTGCACGGACTCGGCCGGGCGGGCGCCGAGGCTGGAGCGAAGCTCATCCAGGACGTGGATGAAGGCCTCCAGCTCGCGCACCGGAATGTCGGCGAACATGGCGTTGTCGTTGGCGTCCACGGGCCCGTCCAGGCGGGCGAGGAGCGTCAGGCCGGCCGGGGTGATCCGGCAAAAGACCTGCCTGCGGTCGGTCGCGCAGCGCTCGCGCTGGACCCACCTCTTGGCCTCGAGGCGATCGATGATCCGGGTGACGCCGGGGGTCCGCTCGATCATGCGGGCGCCGATCTCGAGCGTCGGGAGGCCGGTGGATCCCGCTCCTCGCAGGATGCGGAGCACGTTGTACTGCTGGAACGTCACGCCTTCGGGCCCGAAGAGATCCGCGAACCGGTTCCTCGCGAGGTCGGCGGTGCGCAGGAGTGAGAGGAACGCCTCCTGGGCCCGACTCTTGAACGGGACGCTCTGCTGGATTTCCTCCTGGAGTCGTGAGGGGCCCGGGGAGGCGCCTCCGGCGTGGCTCGGCGTCATGTCGCTCCTCCGCTACCCGCCGAAGTGGGCCGTCCCCGAGTAGAGCTCGAGCGCGCCGGTGTGGCGGACCGTCATCCGCGGGGGCCGGTCGGTGCCCATCTGCGCGCACCCGTATTGTCCCGCCTTGTCGACGGCCACGAACTTCTCCCCGGGGATGTAGTCCAGCCCCACCGCGCGGTACCGCTCGACGATCATCTGGATGGCGTCCTCACACGCCTCCTGCGGGGAGCGTCCCTCGCGCATGCGCAGGACGATGTAGTAGGACGCGCACGACTTGATGACGTCCTCGCCGCGGCCCGTCGCACCCGCGGCACCCACGGTGTTGTCCACGTACAGTCCCGCCCCGATGATCGGCGAGTCCCCGATGCGGCCCGGGATCTTCCAGGAAAGGCCGCTGGTCGTCGTGATGCCGGCGACATCGCCGTTGGCGTCCACGGCCAGGACGTTCGTCGTGCCGTGCTCGTACTCGGGCGTCGCCTGCACGCCGCGGTCGGTGCGATTCGTCCCGGCGCGGCCCTTCAGGTGCTCGGGCGGGCCCCAATCGTCGCTCTCGGAGTGCTGCTCGCGCCACCGGAGCCAGATCTCCCGGGCTTCCGGCGTGAGCAGCTCGACCTCCTCGATCCCGAACGACCTCGCGAACGCCAGCGCGCCCGGGCCCACCAGCATCACGTGGTCGGTACGCTCCATGACCAGCCGCGCGACCGACGAGGGATGCAGGATGTTCTCGAGCGAGGCCACCGATCCCGCGCTGTACGTGCGTCCGTCCATGATCGAAGCGTCGAGCTGGACGACGCCGTGCTCGTTCGGGAGACCTCCCAGGCCGACGCTGTGGTCGTCGGGGTCCGCCTCGATGACGTTCGCACCCCGCTCGACGGCGTCCAGTGCGGTACCTCCCCCGGCCAGGATGTCCCACCCCTGACGCATGGCTTCGGCGCCGGTCTCGTTGGAGTGGCTGGTGACGATCAGGGGACGGCCTGCGGCGGAGCCTCCGGTGGCGCCCCGGGCCTCGATCGGGAAGCGGCCGAGCGCGGCGGCGCCCGCGCCGACCGCCAGGGAGCTCTTGAGGAAATCGCGACGACGGAGGTAACGGCGGGACATGGGCGCCTCCAGGTGCGGGGAATGCCGGGATCCTAGGCTTTCGGGCGGACCCGGGCAAATGCATGCGCCGGGGCGGCGCGCTCAGACCCCGGCCGCGGCCGCGGCGATGGCTTCACCGACGTCCTTCGTCGTCGCCGTGCCCCCCATGTCGCGCGTCAGCGTACCGCCATCCTGGACCACCGCCGTGATGCCGGCTTCGACCGCGCGGGCCGCCGCGGCCTCGCCCAGGTGCTCCAGCATCAGCGCCGCGGACCAGATCTGGCCGATCGGGTTGGCGATGCCCTTGCCGGCGATGTCGGGCGCGGAGCCGTGGACGGGCTCGAACATCGAGGGAAAGGCCCGTTCCGGGTTGATGTTCGCCGACGGCGCGATTCCGATCGTCCCGGCCACGGCGGGCCCCAGATCGGACAGGATATCGCCGAAGAGATTGCTGCCCACCACCACGTCGAACCAGTCCGGGTGCAGGACGAAGTGGGCGGTGAGGATGTCGATGTGGAACTGGTCGCACCGGACGTCGGGGTACTCCGCTGCGATCGCGCGGAAGCGCTCGTCCCAGAAGGGCATCGTGTGGATGATCCCGTTCGACTTCGTCGCCGACGTCAGCCGCTTCCCGGGACGGGTCCGTGCGAGGCCGAACGCGTATCGCAGGATGCGATCCACCCCCTTCCGCGTGAAGACGGACACTTGCTCCACGCGCTCGTCTTCCGTGCCCACGTCGAGCCGCCCGCCCATGTCCGAGTACTCGCCTTCGCTGTTCTCGCGGACCACCACGAAGTCGATGTCCCGCGGGTCGCGGTTCCTGAGCGGGCTGCTCACGCCGGGCAGCAGGCGCACCGGCCGGAGGTTCACCCACTGGTGGAGCCGCCGGCGAAGGGGAATGAGCAGACCCCAGAGCGAGACGTGGTCGGGGACGCCGGGATCGCCCACCGCGCCCAGGAACACCGCGTCGTGTCCCGCGATGGACTCGATGCCGTCCTCGGGGAGGAACCGCCCGGTACGCAGATAACGCTCGCAACCCCAGTCCTTCTCGTCCCACGAGAACCCGAAGCCGAAGCGTGCGCCCACGCTCTCGAGGACCCTGACACCCTCGGGCATGACCTCGGCGCCGATCCCGTCTCCCGGGATCACCGCGATGCGGTAGGTGCCCATCGCGTCCTCCTCGCGCGGCCGACGCCGGCCTCCGGTCACCCGACCGGTCTCAAGGTGAGCCGCTGCGTGGTCCTGGCCTCCACCGTGTCGGGGCCGTACAGGAGCGGGAAGTACCGCTCGTCTCCCCAGAGCGGCAGGAGGTTGCCGTAGAACGGGCTTCCCGGCTGGCCGGACTGGCCGGGCGTGCTCGTCGCCCTCGAGTTGTCCAGATCCGCGAAGTCGATGATCTCGCGGAACGTGGCGCCGATCGCGGCGATCGTGCCGCCGCCGCCGTCGCGCTCCACGGCGGGAAGATCGTAGGCGCGCACCAGCCAGTGCGGGAACTCGCTCCGCTGGATGCGGCCCCAACGCCACTGGGTGCGGTCCTCACCCTGCGATTCCCGCATCTCCGTCATGGCGACCGCGAGCGCACTGTCCGACAGCGCGCGGCGGCGCGCGGCGCTCGTTCCCGCCGCACGCGCCTCGTCCGGGAGCGCGCGTCGCCAGAAGCCGTGGATCGCGGGCGCCGCGCTCGTCCTGTCGTACACGCCGTCCCACTGCTCGAGGAGCGAGCGAGCCCACTCCACGTCCGCGTCCTGGGACGTCCATCCGCGGAGGAGGCCCTTGTCCTCGGCGATGTAGGGAAACATCGCGTCGTGCTGCATGCGCTCGAAGTCGTCCGCCGTGAGGTTGTCGGCGTTCTCGAACATCTGGAGCTGTCGGTCCCAGCGGGAGAACGGCCCGGCCTTGAAGTAGAGGGGCGGGTGGTAGCCGGCCGGCTGGATGTCGTGGTTCGACGTGCCGATCCAGCCCCGGTCGGGGTTGAACATCTGCGGCAGCTCCGTATGGCTCCGGAACCCGTCCCAGGCGTACGCGCCCGTGCCCGGCACGGGTACCCGGCCGTACCAGCCGCCGCTGCGGCGAGGCGTGAGGGCGGCGGCGAGCCACGCGATGTTCCCCTCCACGTCGCCGCAGATCATGTTCTCCGACGGCGCCTTGTACCACGCCATGACATCGATGAACGCGTGGCAGTCCGCGGCCTCGGCCAGTCGCAGCGCCGCGAGGTAGCCACCCGTGCCGGGCTCGTTGGCCGTCGAGCGCACGGCGTACGCGACGTGGTGGGCCGAGTCCACGTGGAACACCGGACCGTGCCGGCTGAAGCGGTGCTCGACGATGCGCGACGCCTCGCCCCGCACCGGGATCGTGTCCACGACCCTGGTGAGCGCATACCACTCACCCTGCCACTCGGCCTCGTCGAGGTTCTCCGGGTTCAGACGCTCCACGAACACGTCGGCCTGATCGGTGCCGACGATCGTGAGCCCCCAGCCGATGCGCCCGTTGTGGCCGATCGCCACGCCCGGGATCGTGGGCTCCGTGGAGCCGATGACGCTGTAGCCCGGGGCGTTGAGGTGGATCAGATAGCGGAGGGACGGGTTCGTGACGCCGCGGTGGGGGTCGTTCGCCAGCAGCACGCTGCCCGTCGCGGTGAGACGTCCGCTCACCACCCAGTTGTTGCTGCCCGGCGAGGTCTCGATCGCGCCCGTGTTCAGCGACGCGAGGGCCCCGGGCCACCCGGCGTACTCCGGCAGCAGGGGCGGTTTGGGGAAGCCTGCGTCGAAGTGGCTCAGGGCCTCGACCGCCTCCGGGCCGATGATCGAGTAGTCCACGCCCTCCGGGACCCGGATGTCGTGCCAGATGGCGACGTTCCTGCGCCGCTCGCGATTGACCGCCGCGAGCCCCCGCTCGGCGATCTGCCGGGCCAGCTGCAGCTCGGCGCGCGCGTTCCCGATCGGGAGCGCGGTGGCCACGCGGCCCGTGGACGCCTCGGGCGTCCAGCGCAGCGGCCGGAGGCCAGTGAGCTCGTACTCGACCGGCAGATCGTCCCCGATCAGGTCGATGTAGGCGTTCACGCCGGCCGCGAACGCCTCGAAGATCCGCTTCCCATCGGGGTGGTAGCTCGTCCACTCCTCCTCCCAGGGACCCCGGAACATGATCAATCGCGCGAGCCTGTCGTGCTCGAAGCCCTCGGGCCCGAGGATCTCGGCCAGCCGGCCCTCGTTGACGCGCCGCCACATATCCATCTGCCAGAGCCGGTCCTGGGCCTGCACGAATCCCTGGGCGAAGAACATGTCGTCGAGGTTCTCGGCGTAGATGTGGGGCACGCCCCACTCGTCCCGCAGCACGCGCACTTCCGCGCCGAGGCCCGGCACGTCGAGCGTCCCGTCGATCTGGGCGAGCGAGGCCGCCGCGAGGCCCTCGAAGTCTCCGGGCGCGAACTCGGCGCGCGCGCACGAGGTGAGGAGAACGGCGCCGACGAGAAGCGCCAGGAGCCTGGAGGGAGTTCGGGTCACCATCGGACCGCTCCGGTCGTCTACGACGGAAGAGGGTGTTGGCCCTGGCCGTCCGCGGGATCGTCGGGTATCCGGAACCGAACACGATCGCGTTCGGCGGGGTGATCAATCTGGACCCCGCGACCGGGTCGGGCAATTACCCGCGGAGAACGGCGACGGGCGGGCTCCGACGTCGTCCAGCGGGGACGCGCCCGGCCGTGTATCTTCCGAAGCAGGCGGAAGCCCTCAGTCCGACGACCGCGCCATGGGAAGCTCCTATCTCTCTCCCTACGAGGACCCGAAGGCGCACGCGTACATCTCCGCGCTGATCCGGAGGCACTCCTCGAACGACCGGGACGTGCGCGTGGAGCTTCTGCGATCCCTGGATCTCCGCGGCGCCGTGGACATCCTCGACCTCGGGTGCGGGTTCGGCTTCTGGGCCGAGGAGCTGGCGGGTCGTGTGGCTCCGGGGGCCACGTTCACCGGCGTGGACGCGTGCGACGGCAACGAGACCAGCTATGTCCAGTGCGTGGAGTCGCGCGGCCGCCGGGCGCGGTTCGTCCACGCCCACCTCGTGTCCGGTCTTCCGTTCGACGACGACTCCTTCGACCTCGTCATCGCCGCGTACAGCCTCTACTTCTTCGTGGACGTGATCCCGGAGGTCGCGCGCGTGCTCCGGCCGGACGGATCGTTCCTCGCGGTGACCCACAGCGAGGTGAGCTTCACCGCACTGCTGAAGGCCATCCAGCACGAGGAGGCCGAGGAGTGCCCGCTCCTGCGCCGACTCCGGCAGTTCTCCTCGGAGGGCGGCGAGTCCCTGCTTGCCGGGAGCTTCCGGCGAGTGGACCGCACGAGCTACCTGAACACGCTGACGTTCGAAGGGCGCGACCTGAACGATCTTCTCGCCTATCTCGCCTTCAAGCTGCCTCTGGTGAGACCGGGGGCCCGCTACGGAGCCGAGCTGCCCGACGCGTTCATCGAGGCCGCCACCACCGCGCTGCGGGGCAAGGGGAGGCTGATCGTGGAGAAGGACGACACGCTCTTCGCCTGCGGAGACGCGCATGGCCGGTGAACCCAGGTACTGCGCCACATGCGGGGCTCTCTTGGAACACCGCGTCAAGGCGGGAGTCTCGCGGTACGTATGCCCCACCTGCGGTGCCATCTATTACCGGAACCCCCTGCCCGTGGCCGCCTCCGTCGTCCTCAACGAGGCGAGGGAGGTGCTCCTGGTGAAGCGCGGCCGGGCGCCGCACAAGGGCGAGTGGTGTCTGCCCACGGGATTCGCGGAGGTGGCCGAGAGCATCGAGACGGCGGCCCTGCGAGAGCTCGCGGAGGAGACGGGCGTGCAGGGCCGCGTCGTCCGCCTGCTCACCGCCGGCTCGTCGGTCAGCGACTACTACGACGACCTGCTGTTCGTCTGCTTCGAGGTGGAACGCACGGGGGGTGAGGAGCGACCCGGTGACGACGCCGAGGACCTCGCGTGGTTCCCGGCGGATCGAGTCCCACGTCTCGCATTCCCGGCCCACGAGGAAGCGGTCGCCCACTGCTTCGACCAGCATCGCACCGAGTGGGCGATCCAGGACTCCTTCGCGCACCTGGAAGGGGGAGGGGAAGCGCTGATCTCGGACGCGCTCGTGAGTCTGGTGGAGGAACACGCCGAGGAGATCTCCCGTCGTTGGCTCGCCGTGGTGCGAGGGAACCTGAGCACACGCACGTACACGATGCTGCCGCCCGGCATGGTCCAGGACAAGGCGATGGCCGCGCTGTCGAAGTTCTGCTCATGGCTGTCCGGACGAGAGCACGACGACGAGCTGGAGGCTTTCTATCGGCTGCTCGGCCGGCAGCGGCGCGAGCAGGGCTTCGCGCTCCACGAGGTGCTCAGCGGGTTGACCCTGCTCAAGCGCGAGATCTGGTCGTTCATCGGCGAGCGGGGCGCGCTGGTGGATCTGATGGAGGTCTACCGCGCCATGGAGCTCAGCCGGCGCGTGAGCGTCTTCTTCGACAACGCCCTCTACTACACGGCACGCGGGTTCGACGAGGACTGATGCCGTTGCGCGTCGCCGCCCCCCTCCTCGTGGCCGTGCTGCTCTGGCCGCTGCCGCCTCCGGAGGGGGTCGAGCCCCGCGCCATGCACCTGCTGGCGCTCTTCCTGGCCACCATCCTCGGGATCATCCTCAAGCCTCTACCCATGGGGGCGGTGGCCATCGTGGGGATCGCCCTCACGGCGGCCACCGGCACGCTGGGGGTGGGCCAGGCGCTCTCCGGGTTCGCGAATCCCACCATCTGGCTCATCGTGCTCGCGTTCTTCATCTCCCGGGGCTTCGTGAAGACGGGGCTGGGAGCGCGGGTGGCTTACCACTTCATGGTCCTGCTCGGCCGCAGGACCCTGGGGCTCGGTTACGGGCTCGTCGCCACGGACCTCGTGCTGGCGCCGGCCATCCCCTCCAACACGGCCCGGGCCGGAGGCGTGATCTTCCCGCTCCTCCGCTCCATCGCCGAGGCCTACGGCAGCCGCCCGGGGGACGGCACCGCGCGGCGCGTGGGAGCGTTCCTCACGGTGACGTCCTTCCAGGGAACGGTCATCACGTCGGCCATGTTCCTCACGGCCATGGCCGCCAACCCCCTCGCGGCGGAGCTGGCGGCGGCCCAGGGGATCACCATCACCTGGGCGGGCTGGGCGGTCGCGGCCGTGGTTCCGGGGGTGTGCAGCCTGGCACTCGTACCCTGGGTGCTGTACCGGCTCTTCCCTCCCCAGGTGAGGGAGACGCCCGAGGCGGTCGTTGTGGCCCGGGAGCGCTTGCGCGAGCTGGGCCCGGTGAAGAGGGGGGAGTCGGTGATGGCGGCCTGCTTCGTGCTCCTCCTGGGGCTCTGGATCCTGGCGGAGCCTCTGGGGATCCACACCACGACGACGGCGCTCCTCGGTCTCGTCCTCCTCCTGGCCACGAAGGTCCTCACCTGGGAGGATGTCCTCCTGGAGAGAGGGGCGTGGGACACGCTGGTGTGGTTCTCCGCCCTGGTGATGATGGCCACCTACCTGACGGAGCTGGGGTTCATCCCCTGGTTCAGCGAGACGGCGGGCAGTCTGTTCCGGGGGGCGGGCTGGGTGACGGGCTTCGTGGCGTTGAGCCTCGTCTACTTCTACTCCCACTATCTCTTCGCCTCGAACACCGCCCACGTGAGCGCCATGTACGCTCCCTTCCTCGGAGTCGCGCTCGTCCTGGGTACGCCGCCCATGTTGGCCGCGCTGGTCCTCGCGTTCTTCAGCAACCTCTTCAGCAGCATGACCCACTACGGCACCGGGCCCGCGCCGGTCCTCTTCGCCGCGGGATACGTGGAGGTCGGAGACTGGTGGAGGCTGGGGTTGGTGGTGAGCCTGGTGAACCTGGCGATCTGGCTGGGCGTGGGGAGCGTGTGGTGGAGCGCGATCGGGTTGTGGTGAGGCGAGCGCCGCGGGTCGCCCTCACACTTCCGAGGAGGTAGACTGTCGTATCGAACATGCGACGGTCCGTTTCGCCACGGGTCCCACCGTGGAGGAGTCCCATCATGTCGTATCCCCACCCGTCCCGCCGTTCCGGCGCCGTGGCCCTGTTCGCGGTCCTCGCCGCGCTCGGGCTCGTCGACGCGCCCCGACCGTTCGCGGCTCCGGCCGCTCAGGAGGACACGGCCACCGCTCCGGACGGATGCACCAGCGTCATGGCCGCGCGCCTGGCCACCACGGACGGCTCCACGATCACCTCGCACACGTGCGACGGAGGGAGCCGGACCTGGGTCGAGATGGTGCCCCACGGCACTCACCAGCCGGGAGAGATGGTCCCCATCTGGAACAAGCAGATCAAGCGGACCGAGTTCGTCGGCGACCCGCGGGGACTCGAAGCGCTCGGTGAGATTCCCCAGGTGCCCGAGACCTACCAGTTCGTCCACCCGGTCTATCCCTGCATGAACGAGCACCAGTTGGCGATGGGCGAGACGACCATCGGCGGCCGGCGGGAGCTGCGCTCGGAGGAGGGCATCTTCTCCATCGAGGAGCTGCAGAAGGTCGTCATGGCCCGCGCCCGCACCGCCCGCGAGGCCATCCTGATGATGGGCGCGCTGGCCGAGGAGCACGGCTACGTCGACACCGGGGAGTGCTTGACCGTCATCGACCCCAAGGAGGCCTGGTTCTTCGAGATCTTCGGTCCGGG
The DNA here is from genome assembly GCA_964412015.1 of uncultured Gemmatimonadaceae bacterium. GTDB lineage: Bacteria > Gemmatimonadota > Gemmatimonadetes > Longimicrobiales > Gaopeijiaceae > SZUA-318. The sequence continues at coordinate 18,874 of CAYPMO010000022.1, forward strand.
AACAGGCCGGAAAGGAGCGGTCTGGGCCGCGGTGAGGATCCCCGACGACCACGTCGCCGTCTCGGCGAATATCCCACGCATCGCGGGAATCGACCCCTCGGACACCGAGAACTGCCTCGCCTCGGCCAACGTCTTCTCCCTGGCGACCGAGATGGGCTGGTGGGACCCGGACGGCGGTGAGCCGTTCAAGCTCTGGCAGGCTTATTCCGGCAGGCGCCCCTTCTCGATCCGGGAATACTGGGCCCTCAGCCGCCTCGCCCCCTCCCTCGGATTGCGCTACGACGCCGACGAGCTCCCCCTCTCGGTGAAGCCCGACCACGAGGTCTCGGCCCGCGGTGTCATGGACCTGCTGGGCGCCACGTACGAGGACAGCGAGTTCGACATGCTGCGCAACCTGAAGGTGCCCGACCCGCAGGGAGGAGAGCCGCAGCTCAGTCCGGTGGCCAATCCCTGGATGAGCCGGGCCACCTCGGACCTGTTCAACGCGCTCAAGCCGGGGACCGTGGAGCGACAGCGTACCATCGCGGTCAACGCCGCCTCGTACTCGACGGTGATCCAGGCGCGCGGCTGGCTCCCCGACCCGATCGGGGGGCTCCTGTGGCTGGGCTTCGACTGCCCCGCGCTGATCCCCCGGATCCCGGTGTTCGCCGGGGCCTACGAGCTCCCCCCCGATTTCGCGGTCAGCTCGAAGCATCGCTACCGCCGCGACGCCGCCGCCTGGGCCTTCCACCGCGCCGTGCGGCTGACGCAGATCACGTACCAACGGGACAAGGACATCCTGCTCGGCGTCCGCAAGGAGCTCCTCGACCAGGCCTTCGCGGAGCTGCCGGCCATCGAGGAGCGAGCGCTGGCTCTCTACCAGCGCGACCCGCAGCAGGCGATCGAGTTCGTGAACGCGTACTCGAACGGCTTCGCCCGCGCGGTCGTGGATCGCATGTGGGACGTGGGAGACCAGGTCTGGTTGAAGTACGTATCCGGCTTCTGATCCGCAGGGAGAGCCCCGCGGGCGCGGGGCTCTCCCTCCGTTCCGGCTTTCCCTCCGCTCCGATCCGCCGGCTCGGGGCCCTCAGCGGCCGGGGATCAGGAATTGCGTGGGTCGCTCCCGCAGCACCCGGCGCAGCCATTCCTCCGGATATCCGAGGCTGCGACCCTCGACGTAGCCGTCGTTGTACTTGACGATCAGCTGCTCCCCCAACTCACGCCAGCGGCGGACCACGGCCTCGCCCTGCGTGACGCTGTAGTCGGTCAGATAGCGGACCATCTGGTCCGGGCTCGTCCGGGCGAGCTCGGCGGCGGTGTTCTCCACCGCCGACTGCCTGGCCAGGAGGCCTCCCTCCAACTCACTCTGGACGGCGCGCACGTCCTGGATCATGTACGAGTACATGAGGTTGCTGAAGTTGGAGACGAAGTTGAACACCCACCACGCGTCGTCCCAGGAGAACTCCCGGATCGTGCCGATCGTGTACGACACCGGAAGCGCGTCGATGGAGGCGTAGAACGGGACGTAGCAACCGAAGTTCGTGTCGTCCGGGCTGTACCACATGACGCCCCCGACCCCGTCCGGCAGCCAACCGCGGGATTGGGTCACGAACGAGAACGCGGTCTGTTGGGTGGAGATCGGCCGCTCCCAGGAGTAGCGCACGCCGTCGACCTCCCAGCCGAGCGGCCGCACGTGGAAGGGATTCCCGAAGGGCCCGGCGTCCACCCCCTTGGTCATGTCGAAGTCGGTGCCCTCGTAGTGGTCGCGCATCAAGGCGAAGACATCGGCGACCGAGAGCTTTCGGTCGGGCTTCACCGAAAGGGGGTAGCGGGCGGCCCCGGGCACCCCCCTGTGATAGTCGGGCGAGAGATCCAGGGAGGGCGCGGCCCGCCGGAAGAGGCTCCACACGCGCGTCTCGGTGGTCCGCAACCCGCCGGCGTCCGTAGGGCAGTAGACGTCACAGAAGCTGAAGGGCTCCCCCGATTCCGGGTCGTAGTACCCCCTCTCGACGGCGAACGAGATCACGTTCTCCGAGTAGATGCAGTTGTCCGGATCGTCCAGCGGAAAGGTCCCGATGCGGGCCTTGTTGGCGTGGGCCGAGATCTCGCCGTCGGGCACTCTGAGGGCCACCCACTCGGCCCCCTTCCCTCCCGGTCCCGGTCCGATCATCTCGAGGATCCAGGCCTCCTCCTCGTCCCCGATCGAGAAGGACTCTCCGGAAGAACGGTAGCCATACTCGGCGACCAGATCGGTCATCACCTGGATGGCCTCCCGCGCCGTGCGGGACCGCTCGAGCGCGAGTTGCATGAGGGCCGGATAGCTCAGCAAGCCCTCCCGGTTGATCAGCTCGCTGCGGCCGCCGAACGTCGTCTCGCCGATGGCGACCTGGTGCTCGTTGATGAAGCCGACCACGGCATAGGTGTGCGGGACCTGACGGATCTTTCCCTCGGCCACCCCTTCGACGAACGACCCCGCCGCGTGGTCCGCGGCCGGGGTGCGCTCCAGATGGCTGTGGAACTCGCCGTCGCAGGTGTAGGTGATCATCACCGAGCCATCCTGGGAGGCTCCCTTCGTCACCAGCAGGTTGGTGCAGTTGTCGGAGGCCGGCGGCTGCTGGGCCCCCGTCTGCGTGCCCGCCAGCAGGAACAGGAGACCGAAGAGAGCCGCCGAGCGGCGGCGGAAGACGAACGGAAGAGCGGAGGAAAACGTTCGGTGTGTCATGGTCACACTCCGATCGACGCGGTAGTCGCGGCGGCACGGTGGATCGGCCGCACCGGATGATCGTAGCGTTACCTCCAGCAGTTCGCCAACGCGCACCGACGCTTCGCGGGGCCCCACCCGCTCGCCCCTTTCGTCACGACCGGGTGAGCGCGACACTTGGCTGATCATCCCCTCCCCGTCTTCCGCTCGCACCCGACGATGTCCACTCCGCCGCGCCCGTGGGCGGCCCTCGCCGCCCTCCTCCTCTGCCCCGTCCCCGCCGTCGCCCAGGACCTGGACCCGGCGGTCGCCGCACGGTTCGCCGACCTGGCGTTGGCGTGCGTGCACCAGGAATACCCGAACAAGATCGCCCACGTCCTCGCGAGCGACGCCGACGTGCGGCCTCCGCGCGAGCTGACGCCCGCGTTCTACGGATGCTATGACTGGCACTCCGCCGTGCACGGCCACTGGTTGCTCGCGCGGCTGGCGCGGCTGCTCCCGGATGCGCCGCTGGCCACCGCGGCCCGAGCCGCGCTGGCACGCAGCCTCACGCCCGGCAACGTGACCGGCGAGGTCGCCTACCTGGCAGGAGACGGGCGGGTCTCCTTCGAACGCCCGTACGGACTGGCATGGCTGCTCCGGCTCGCCGGCGAGCTCCGGGAGTGGGACGATCCGGACGCGCGCACGTGGGCACGGACGCTCGCGCCGCTCGAGGCGGCGGCCGCGGATCGGCTGCGGGAATGGATGCCCAAGCTGTCGCATCCCATCCGGGAGGGAGAGCACGACCAGACCGCCTTCGCATTCGCGCTCGTGCACGACTGGGCGCGCACGGCGAAGGACGCGGCGATGCTGGAACTCCTGGACGAGCGCGTCCGCACCCTGTACCTGCCGGACCGGAATTGCCCGCTCACGTACGAGCCCTCCGGTCAGGACTTCCTGTCGCCGTGCCTCGGAGAGGCGGACCTGGTGCGACGTATTCTGACTCCCCAGGAATTCGCTGCGTGGCTCGAGACCTTCCTGCCTGCCATCCCTCTCGAGGACGACAGCGGGGCCTGGCTCCCGCCGGCCGTGGTCGTGGACCCGGCGGATCCCAAGCTCGGGCACCTCATCGGCCTCAACCTCAGCCGCGCCTGGATGCTCGAGGGGATCGCCGCCGGCCTACCGCCGGGGGACGCACGGATCCCGGCCCTGCGGGCCGCGGCGTCGGCGCACCGGGACGCGGGACTACCGGCGGTCAGCGGCGAGCACTACATGGGCGGCCACTGGCTGGGGAGCTTCGCGACCTACCTGGTCACGGGACGGGGGCTTCCCTAGGCGCGATCCAGGGACACCGTCCCCGTCAGCCGCTTGAAAGCCTCGAACCCGACGATGGCCGTCTCCGCGGCCACGTCTACCACGTTTCCCGATCTGCGCTCCGTAGACTCCGGGGGACCACTACCTGCCGACCCCGTCGGCGGCGCGGCGACCCTTCGAGCTCCACCGACAGTGCGCCCAGCTCGTCCTCGTCCGGAATCGCTTGGCGTCGCCCGGGGCCTCCTCCAAATTGGAGTGGAGAGCGACGGGTTCGTGCCACCAGCCCCTCCCCAACACTCCGTCTTCGGGTCGCCGCCTGCCGAGGATCGCAGTGACCGGTGAGCCCCGTCCGCGGGAGGTCTCATGCCACACCGGCTTTGGCTCCTCGTCATCCTCGCGGTTGTCGCTCCCTTCGCTGCCTGCGAGGACGGCACCGTGGCGCCGCCTGTCGGTCCGCGCCTGCGGATCGAGGGCACGATCACCGAGCCGCGGCCCGACGTCGTCGTTCCGGGCGCGTACGTCCTGGTTGGCGTGTCGACGCCCGAAGGGCTCGGCGCCTGGGCCTCGGACTCGACCGACGCCGGAGGGCAGTACGCGATCGAGCTCGATGCCCCCGTGGCCTGCGCGCCGGAGGACAGCCTGTCGGCGATCCTGCAGGTGGAGGCCGAGGACTTCGAGGCGTACACCCACGGGTCTCTCCAAGGCCGTCTGCGTCTCGCGTGCGACACGGAGACGCAGAAGCTGGATGCGACCATCCACCGACAGGCCTACCGTAGCCCACAGCCCACCGAAGGCGCGCGCTCCCCGACGTCGCTCGCCCTGGGTACGAGCCACGCCTGTGCGGTAGCGGAGGGCGGGACCTGGTGCTGGGGGCTCGCGGGCGCGCACCTCGGCAACGTCGTCTACGGGGCCGCGCAGGCCTGGGCACCCGTCCGCGTCCTCGGCGGGCACAAATTCACCACCGTTTCGGCCGGGAAGGACCATACTTGCGCCCTGGAAACAGACGGGCGCGCATGGTGCTGGGGAGACGGCCGCAGTGGAGAGCTCGGCCCGGGGACCGACGGAACGTCGGTCGAGCCCTTGCTCGTCTCAGCGGACCTGCACTTCGTCGACGTGGTGGCGGGCCGGCAGCACAGTTGCGGCCTGACCTCCGACGGCGACGTCTGGTGCTGGGGCGCGACGCGGAGCACGCGCGCGGGGATCCCGGCCGCGGTGTCCGATGTCCATCCCGAGCCGGTGCGAGCTGCGCTCGACCTTCCGGCCGCTGCGATCTCGGCAGCCTTCGCGCACACCTGCGCCCTGATGGCGGACGGTCAAGCCCGATGCTGGGGCTACAGCTACGCGGGCGAGCTGGGCGCCGGAGAGGCCCAGGGCGATCACTTCACCCCGATGGAGGTCACAGGTGGACACACTTGGACAAAGGTCGACGCCGGAGAGGTCTACAGCTGCGCGCTGGACGTGGACGGACTCGCGTGGTGCTGGGGACGCGACGCCTGGGGCAGGTTCGGCGCGGGTGCCATCCAAGGCGACGTCGGCACGCCCGTGGCGGTCGGCGGAGGACATGCTTTCGTCGACATCGACGCGGGCGGCACCCACGCATGCGCGCTGACCTCGGACGGCGTAGCCTGGTGCTGGGGACGAAACGACGAGGGGCAGCTTGGCGTGGCGCATGATGCGTTCGACCCCGAGGCGCCGCTGCCGGTGAGGGTCGATGCCGACCTCCGCTTCACGAGCCTCAGGGCCGGCAACCGCTTCACCTGCGGGGTCACGGCAGAACGGAATCTCGTGTGTTGGGGATGGGCGGCGTACCTCGGCGCCGGATACGCGATCTCGGGCTGAGTACCTCCGGCCCCTCACCGCCACGGCACTCGCTCCGCACCGCTTGCCGCTCGATCTCCTTCAGTCTACCGTCCCCTTCAACCCAAGACGGCGTCGGCAACTCCTGTCCCCTCCGGACCATGAGCTTCGGCACCAGCGGCCGGGTCGCGGGAATGAGCGCCAGGTTCGACCATCAGGAGATAGCCATGAGACTACCACGAGCGAGCGGCGGGCTGTGGCCCATTGCGCTGCTGATCCTCGTCACCGTCGCGGGAGCGACGTCCGCGACCGCACAAGGCAAGGACCCGGCTCCTCCCGGCACGACCTGGACGATGGCTGCCGCCGGGGATGCCCTCATCACCCGCCAGGTCGGAATGCTGGAGAACGATCCCGCGTTCATGGCGCTCGTTCAACCCATTCGAGCAGCCGATGTGGCCGTCGTCAACCTCGAGGTCAACCTCTTTCGCTTGTGGGAGTTCGAGGGCTGGCCGCAGGCCGAGAATGGCGGCAACTACGAGCTCGGGCCGCCGGAAGCGGCGACCGACATGAAGTGGATGGGCTTCGACCTCTTCAACCTGGCGACCAACCACACCACCGACTACGGCGTCGAGGGGATGTTCGAGACCATGCGGCTCCTCGACGGGCTCAACCTGGTCTACGCCGGTGTCGGCATGACGGCGGGGGAGGCGGCCCAGGCAAAGTACTTCGAGACGCCGAAGGGGAGAATGGCCCTGATCGGCATGGCAACGTCGTTCACGCCGATGTCGCGGGCCGCGGACCCTCGGCCGGAGATCAAGGGAAGACCCGGCCTCAACGCCCTGAGGACCAGCCAGACCAACGTGCTCGCGCCGGCCCGGATGGCGGACCTGCGGAAGCTTGTGGTGGCGACCGGAGGAACGGTCCCCGACTCGGAGACGCGACCGGTCCGGTTCGGGGGCGCGACGTTCGTCCAGGGTCCCGAGAACGGGACGAGAGGCAGAGTGAACGCCGTGGACGAGGACCGCATCCTGCGCTCGGTCCGCAACGGAGCGCGGCAGGCCGACCATGTGATCCTCTACTCCCACTCGCACGACATCGGCCGGGAAGACGCGCCCGCGCCCGCGCACCTGAGGGAGTTCATCAAGAAGTGCCTCGACGCCGGGGCGGACGCGTTCGTCGCCTCGGGACCGCACACGCTGAGGGGCATGGAGATCTACGAAGGCAAACCGATCTTCTACAGCCTCGGCGACTTGTTCATGCAGAACGAGACGATCGAGCCGGTGCCGACCGACATGATCGAGGTCGAGGGCCTCGGGATCGAGGCGCTCGCAGCCGACTACTACGACTCGCGCTCGAAGCCCGACCCGGTGACCGGGTTCCCGACGGCCTATCATCCGGCCAATCCGGCCGTCTGGGAGAGCGTGGTTCCCGTGGCCACCTTCGAGGGACACCGGGTGACCCGGATCGTGTTCTACCCGGTGGACATGGGGTTCAGGGTGCCACGGCCCCACCAGGGCACGCCGCGTCTGGCCGAGCCGGAGCTCGGGCGGAAGATCCTGGAGCGCTTCGCCCGAATGTCGGAGATCTACGGCACGCGGATCGAGATCCGGGACGGCGTCGGCGTGTGGGAGGCGTCTTAGGAGCCTTCGCTCGCTGGCCTCGCGAGTCGCACTCCCGATCCCCGGCTCATCGCGGGCGTTTGTCCAGATACGCGACGGCTGATATTGTCGGCGGGGGCGCGCGCTGGCGTCAAGAACAATCCGGAGATTCTCCGTGAGCGTGTTGCTCGTTGTCGTCGTGACGGTGGTCGTCCTCTCTCTGGGCGCGCGATTCTATGCGCCGGTGATCGCGCGGGTGCTCGGCGAACAGGCCGATCGACCGACGCCGGCGGTGCTCATCAACGACGGCCGTGACTACGTGCCGACGCCCACGCCGGTGGTGTTCGCGCACCACTTCGCCTCCATCGCCGGCGCGGGGCCGATCATCGGCCCCGTTCTGGCGATCTACTTCGGGTGGGGGCCCGCGCTGCTCTGGCTTCTCCTGGGCGGCGTCTTCCTGGGCGGCGTCCACGACTTCGTAGCCACGCACATCGCCGTCCGCGAGGGGGGAAAGAACCTGGCGGTCATCGCCCGGCGCTATATCGGGCCCGGCACGTTCGTGATGCTGCTGATCATGCTGATCGCACTGCTGGTGCTGGTGTGTGCGGCGTTCCTGGATCTGTCAGCCACGGCGCTGACGTCGCGTGTCTCCCTGGAGACGCTGCAACTCTCGGCGGAGCAATCCATGTTCCGCGTGGAGGATGGCCAGGCGATCATCGGCGGTATCGCCTCCACGTCGGTGATCGTCATCACCCTGTTCTCGCCGCTCATCGGATACCTGTATCTGAAGCGCCACGTGCCGGTATGGGTCTGCTCGTTGCTGGCGGTCGCGATCTGCGCGGTTTCCATCGCCATCGGTCTCCGCTTACCGGTCTCGGTCCAGCCGCAGACGTGGAAGCTCCTCATCAGCGCGTATGTGCTGCTCGCCGCCGGGCTGCCGGTCTGGCTCTTCCTTCAGAGCCGCGACTTCATCAACGTGCACATTCTTTACATCGGCATGGCCTTCCTGGTCGTTGCGGTGATCGGCGCAGCCATCCACGGCGGTGGCCAGTTCGCCAGCGCGGGCACGGGCATCCCGCTCACCAACTGGAGGCAGGCCGGCGCCCTGCTGGGGCCCGGCTGGCCGGTGCTGTTCGTCATGATCGCCTGCGGCGCCGTGAGCGGCTTTCACAGCCTGTGTGCCGGCGGCACGACCTGCAAGCAACTCCGGACGGAGCCCGCCGCACGGCATGTCGGGTACTACGCCATGCTCTTCGAGACCTTCCTGGCGGTGTGTGTGGTCTTGTGCCTGACCGTCGGTCTGTCATTGGCAGACTACACGCTCTACTGCTATCCGGACGGAGGACAAGGCAACGCCGTACTCACGTTCGCCATGGCGGTGGGGCACACCGCGAACGTCGGGTTGGGCCTGCCCATCGCGGCGGGTGCCCTCGGCGCCATGCTGTTGCTCGAGGGCTTCCTCGTGACGACGCTGGACACGGCGATCCGCCTGACGCGTTACATGATCGAGGAAGGCTGGGCGATGTTCTTCGGCCGGTACGACGTCTTCGCCGACCAGGCGGCCCGGCAGCAGCAGGAAGCCGCCGCCGCAACAGCGGATCGTCTCGACGACGACGTGCGCGGCCGCGTGGTGCGGACCCGGGGCCTCGGCCGCGTGGCGCTCAAGGGGCTCACGTTCTACTGGGTCAACTCGGGGATCGCCGTGGCCCTGATGTTGCTGCTGGGTTGGGGCAACGGCTACCTCGCGGTCTGGCAGATCTTCGGCTCGGCCAATCAGCTTCTGGCGGCGTTGGCGCTCGTCGTGGGGATGTCCTGGCTGATCACCAAGCGGCGGCCGATCTGGTACACGCTTGTGCCGGCGGCATTCATGCTGGCGACGTCGATATGGATGCTGGTGCGGCTGTTGGTCTGGGACTATCTGCCCGACTGGGCCAACAAGGCACCGCTGGCGATCACCGCGATCATCGTGCTCGCGATGACCGCCGGCATCGTCGTCTCCGCCCTCCACCGGTGGGTGCGCCACGACGTGGCCGGGGCGGCGGCGGTCTGAGGTTCGGCGTCAGACGCCGAGCCAGCGACCGAAGCCGTAGCCCGCTGCGGCGACGGTCGCCGTGAGCACCGAGCCCCACGCCAGGTCGACCACGACGACCGTCCACGGAAAGTCCCGGAAGAGCGCGGCCGACGTCAGGTCGAACGTCGCGTAGGCCACGAGCCCGAGGAACAAGCCGAGGACGACGCTCCTCCCGAGCGACTGCGCCTCGAGGCCCGGAAGCACGGCGAAGACCAGGATGCCTCCGATGTAGATCGCGTAGAAGGTGATCGCCGCCGGCCAGGCCGGTGATTCGCGCATGAGGTGACCGAGCGCGTTGCGGTAGAAGCCGCTCGCGACCACGCCGAGCCAGACCAGGTCGATGGCGAAGAACGTGGCGGCCATGAGCGCGTAGAGTCTCAACACGGGTTCGACGTCCTGTTCAGGTATTCGCGCGGGGAACCTATACAAGGGCCGGGGTCAGTGGTCGAAGTGTAGCTTCAGCGTCTGCCGGTCTCCCTCCCGGGTCGCCTCCGCGGTGTCGGCGTAGGTCGTCACCAGCCAGAGGGAGAGGTCCGCCACCGCTCCCGGTTCCTGGAGGATCCGCTCCTGGCTGGGAGGCCCCTGTGGAAGCATCAGCCCGGGCCCCCGGTAGGAGAGAGCCAGATCCAGGCTGATCTCGTCGAACGAGGCCGTGATCTCCACTTCGCCCTCGGGGAGAGGGAAAGTCCGGAGAGCATCCATGAACTCGCTGACGGCGGAGGCCGCCTGCTGGATGACCTCCCGCCGGGCGCCCCAGGCTCCCCCCTGCTTCTCGAAGAAGGCGAAGACGTCGTCGGAGCGGGTATCCCGCACCCGGAAGGTCTCCTGCACTCGCTTCCTGATTCCGATGCGGAGGAGCAGGTTCAGCACGACCACCGCCACCGTCGCCAGGGAAAGGGACGAGCTGAAAACGGGCTGGATCCAGGAGTGGATGTTCTCGTAGATGGCCGGCTTCATATCCACACTGAGGCCCAGCACGATGGAGGTGCCCACCACGAAGGTCTTCCGGGCGTCCAGGATCCGGCTGGTGATGAGCTGGATCCCCGTCACGACCATGAAGCTCAAGGAGAAGATGAGGAGGGCCCCCAGGACGGGCCGGGGGAGGATGATGAAGATCTGGCTGAGCTTGGGGAAGAACGCCAGGACGATGAAGAGTCCGCCGGCCGTATAGGCGATCCGCCGGCTGGTGGCTCCGGTGGCGATCGAGAGCCCGACGTTCGTGGAGGAGGTGGATTGGCCGTACCCTCCCAGGACCCCGGGGAGAAGACCGCCGATCCCGTCCACCAGGATCCCGCCGGAGACCGTCTCCATCTCGGGGCGGGTCCAGTCCTGGTCGTTCACCTTCTGGCAGGTGACGAGATCCCCCACCGTCTTGAGGGTGCTGCAGAGGGCAGCCACCGTGAAGGGGATCATGAGGCCCCAATCGAACCGGATCGACCACTCCCTGAGATAAGGGAAGGCCACCATGCGGGCATCCGCCACCGACCTGAGATCCTGGGAGGGTACGATGCCCAGAGAGAGGCAGAGGAGATACCCGCCGATCATCCCGATCAGGACCCCGTAGAGCTTGAGCTTCCCCTTGCCGTAGACGTTGAGGGCAATGAGACCGCCCAACGTCGAGATCCCCACCAGAACCTCCAGGGGATGGATCACCGGATCCTGGGCACCGAGCCCCACGAAGTTCTCGATGGCCAGAGGGATCACCACGATCCCCACCATGGCCACCACCACCCCCGTCACTTCGGCGGGGAAGAGGAACCGGAGGTGCCGCATGACCCGGGCAAAGGCCATCTCCACCACCCCCACGAAGGCCGTCATCCCCATCATGAGGGGGAGTCCCCCGAGCCCGATGGCCTGGATGGAAGCACTCAGGTAGGAGGGGCCCGACACGGCGGGGCAGAGGTACCCCGATCCCAGGAGCCCCATCCGGCGGGCCTGGAGGATCGTGACGAGGCCGCCACTGACCATGGTCAGACTGATGAAGGCCTGGGCATCGGTCTCGGTGATCTGTCCCGCCAGAGTCCGAACGACCAGGACCGGGAGGGTCAGGCCGATGAAGAAGACGAACATATGCTGGAGGCCCAGGAGGAAGGACTCGGTCCAGGGGGGCCGGTCTTCCACCCCGTAGATCAGGTTCGGCGGTTTTCTCATGGTGGACACCTCTCGGGAGATGTGACCGGGAGGGAGCCCGGCGCCGCAGCCCTCATGGTTCTTCCGCCTCTCCGGACTCCGCCTCCTCCCGGAGGGGACCGCGACGCAGACGGAGGATGTTTCGGCCCTGGTCCCGCTCCCACGCCACGCTGTCCAGAAAATGGCGCATGAGGTAAATGCCCAACCCACCGACGGGCCGGTCCTCGAGGGGAGCGTCCAGATCCGGGGCCGGAGCCTCACGGGGGTCGAAGGAGGGGCCCTGGTCCACCAGGACCACCTCCACACACCCCTTCCACGCCCAAGCCGATAGGTGGAAGCGGGCCTCAGGATCTTCCATCAGGGCATGGTCGATGATGTTGGTAACGGCCTCGGCCGCCGCGAGCTCCACCTCCCCGGCAACTCGAGGGGAGAAGCCCGCAGCCCGGCAGAGGTCCTGCACCCAGGCTCCGATTTCAGCCAGGACCCGATGTTCCCCGGGGAAGCTCCGGCTCCGGGCCAGGAGAGGATCGTCACCCCGGGAGGGCTCCACCCGGGGGGGCCAGTCCGACGAAGACCGGGAACGCGAAGGGGAGGACTCGCTCACGAAGGAAGGCCTCGGGCGGGCGGGCCGGGGCTTGCCAGATCCTTCGCGGCCTCCAGATCCTCGGCGATGACCAGGACCGAATCCAGCCGCGAGACCTGGAGCACTCTGCGGGCCGTCGCGGTCGGGGCCACCACGACGGCCGCCTTTCCCCGTTTCCCCGCCTCCTTCGTCACCACCAGAAGCGTCCTGAGCCCGGCGCTGGCCAGAAGGGTGACCTGGCTCACGTCCATCAGGAGCGCCGGCGCTCCCGTGGCCAGGAGATCCAGGAGGACTCTCTCCACCTCCCCGGCCGTCTCCGAATCGAAGCGGCCGTCGATACGCATCAGTTCGGCCCAACCAAGGGATTCGTGCGAATGCGTCATGCCGTCTCCTTCCGTCCCTCCGGCCCTTCCTCCCGGGATTCGGGAAGCCCACGGGCGAAGAGCATGGTAAAGTCGTCGTCGAAGGTCTCTCTCCCGCCGAAACGAACGGCCTCCCGACGGATCCGGACCAGGAACTCGTCGGGAGCCAATCCGGCGTTACCGGCGAGAAAGGCCCTCACCCGTTCCTCCCCGAACTCCTCGTCATCTTCGTTCATGATCTCGCTGAGACCGTCGGAGTACGCGAAGAGCGTGTCTCCGGGCCCGAAGGGGATCCTCTCCTCCCGGTAGAGGATGCCGGGCATGGCCCCCAGGACCAGGCCGCCCTGTCTCAACTCCTCCAGCCCTCCGTCTCTCCGGCGAACCAGGGGCGGGTTGTGCCCGGCGTTCACGTAGGTGAGGCTGGCGTTCTTCGGATCGAAGACCGCCACAAAGAACGTGATGAAGTCTCCGCTGGGTGTGTTGTGCTCCAGGACGTCGTTCATCCGGGAGACGGTCTCCCCCAGGGGGCGGTCCGAGTCCATGAGGGACCGGAGGGCGGTCTGCACGCTGGCCATGATCAGGGCCGCCCCGGCGCCCTTCCCGGACACGTCCCCGAGGGCCAGGGCCGTTCTTCCTTCCGGCAGGGGAATGACATCGTAGTAATCCCCGGCGATCTCCAGGCAGAAGATGGAGTCACCCGCCACCTCCAGCCCCGGGGTGAAAGGGATCACTGCAGGGAGGAGTCCCTGTTGGATCGTCCGGGCCACCTGGAGCTGGCCCTCCATCCGCTTCTTCTCCAGCGCCTCGGCGATGTGGAGCTTGAGGTCGTCCCTCATCTTCGCGAAAGCCTCCGACAGCTCCCCGATCTCGTCCTTCCCCTCCTGTTCGGGGAAGGCAACGTCCAGGTCGCCGGTGGACATGGTCCGGGCGGCCTCCGTGAGGGCTCGGACCGGGCGGGTGATGCGCCGGACCACCACGGCGATGGTCAGGAGGAGGAGCGCCGATCCCAGGGTCCCGATGACCAGGACGGTCCGGCTCAGGCTCCAGACCTTGGCCATGAGCTGTCTCCTGTCGAAGAAGACGCCCAGGGCCATTTCGGTCGTGGGAACCGGGGTGAAGACGAGCCATCCCTCGTCGCCGGCCAGGGACGTGTATTCCTGAAAGCCCGTCTCGCCCCGGACCATCCGCTTCCCCAGGTTCCGCAGCGCCGTGTCGCCCCGGGCCTCCGCCAGACTGAAGACGGACTCGTTCATGATGTAGTCATCCTCGGGATGACTGATCATGGTTCCGATCCGGGAGACCAGGAAGCCGAAGCTGTTCTCCTCCAGAGGGAGGGACGCCAGGTACTCCCTGAGCCACTGGAGGCTGATGTCGGCGGTGATGACGCCGGCGAAGGCCGGGGCGGACCAGGGGGTGCGGAAGGGGACCGAGTAGGTCACCATGAGGACGTTTCCCCCGTCCTCGTCGAAATAGGGTTCGCTCCAGACCGGCCTTCCCAGCTCCATGGGGAGGAGGTACCAATCCTGGATCTGGTATCCATAGTCACCCTCCCCGAGATCCAGCGCCGCCAGGGTATCGCCGTCACGGAAAACGTAAGGGGCCCTGTAATGGGCCTGCGAGGGGAGAAAGTCGGGGTGGAAGGCGATGGCCGAACCGTAGATCTCCTTGTGGGCATCCACCGTGTTCCTGAGGAGGTTGAACACCCGACTGCGCCCCCACTCCACCTCCCCCAATACGACCCCCAACTCCAGGGCGACCTTCTCCACCGCCCGTTCCACCGTCTCGATGCGGCTGGCCGTGGAAGCCGACAGGTGCATCGCCTTGGCCTCCAACTCCTCCACGAGGATCCCGCGCGCGGCGACATAGAAGTACGCGGTGATGAGAGAGAGAATCAGGAAGCTGCCGACCCCGACCATCACGGTCAGGCGAAGACCCAGGGAGAGGCCTCTCATCACCCTCCTCCATCCCAGACGAACCGATCCCAGGGCAACGTCTCCCTGAGGACCCCGGCCTGGAACAGGAGATCGACGGTGTGCAGGTAATCCGCCTCGGAGAGGCCCCCGGGCGGCGCCTCGACCCCGCCGGGATCCGGATGGCGGATGCTGGGAAGGAGGGATTCCAGCATCCAACGCATCTGCACCCTGCTCACCGGGATGTGGGCCTTCCTCACCCTGCGCATGACGATGTCCAGGGCTTCCTCCGGGTGCTCGGCAGCGTAGCGCCAACCCTCCAGGGAGGCTTCGGCCACGGCCCGGGCCACGTCGGGATGTTCCCGGACGAAATCCTCCCGAGCGTAGATTCCGTCCTCGGGGACCTGGTTCGCTCCCTCATGGATGGGGAACACGGTCAGGTCCTCAAAGTCCAGCCCGGCCAGATAGAGGCGATACAGCTCGTTGTAGCGCATGGCCGCGCAGGCATCCACACCTCCGCGCAAGAAGAGGTTCACCGAGTGGTACTGGGGCACCACCTCCACCTGGAGCCCGTTCATGGCGAAGAAGACCTGGAAGGGGGCCCTGATGTCCTGCCGTGTCCAGAGGCTCACCCTCCGACCATGGAGATCCCCCACCTCCCGGATCCCCGCGTCCTTGCGGCCCACCAGGAGGACCATGGATTCGTTCACGATCTGCCTGACCAACCGGAGAGGCACGCCCTCGTCCACGGCCTGGAGGGCACCGGTGAGAAAGAGGGTGGCGAAGTCGGCTTCTCCGGTCCGGAGCATGGCGACTCCGTCCACGTCGGGGCCTCCGTCCACCAGGGTCAGATCCACGCCCCGAGCTCGATAGAAGCCCTTCTCCAGGGCTACGTAGTAGCCGGCGAACTGGCTCTGGGGGGACCACTGGAGAACCAGGGAGGCCGAGGAAAGGTCCTGCGCCTCCGATGGCGTCGAGCCCCACAGAACGGACACGGCTCCGAGCAACAGCGCCCGCATTCCACCCAGGGGCCACGGCGGCCTTCCCCCCGGGCCTCTTCTCATGGGTTCCTCCTCGCAACCCTTCCCGTTCCTCGACTCCTCCAGGGGCCGTGGGATGGCCCGAGAGGAGAGGGCGCCGGGGTGGATCCGGTTGTCCGGGAAGCTCCGGAGCCGGAAGTTGACGAGGCTCAATGTATGACCGGCCCGAGCGGCTGTCATTGTCGTCGGACGGGGCATCCACATCCGAGAGGAAGGCAAGGACCGTGACGAGCGATGGGGAGCTAGATCGTCGGGGCCGGGAGGCCGGTGTGCCCGGGGAGTGGACCGTGGACGTCCGGGACCTCCGTATGTTCCCGGAGACCTCCATCCTGGCACGGCGGTTGGTGGACGAGGTCGTGGATCAGTGCGTCTGGGGGAGAGCCGACATCTCGGTGATCCAGCGATTGGATCAGGGGACCGCCCCGGAGATGGCCGAAATGGGTGTGCAGGCCATTCACTTCCACGCCCGTCTCTCGGTGGCGGAGGATCTCCCCGCCTCCCGTGACACCCTCCTGGACCGGTTGAAACAGGTCTTCGCCTCCCTTCAGTATCCCGAGTACCTCACGCCTCTTCTTCGAGGAGATACAGCGCTTCTCTTCACCTTTCCCGAGGACGGGGTAGCCCCCGGGTGGATGCTCCTGCTGGAGTTCGCGGCCCCCTCCCACTTTCTCAGAATCACGCTGGAAGGGCTGGAGGAGACGCGGCTGGACCTGGCCGCGATTCCCCACCTGGAGGTCCGACGGGACGAAGAATACGACTTCCTCCCGGATCGGGAACGGACGGTCCGGGATCTCTTTCAGTCCATTCACGCCGCCTGTCATGACCAGAGCACCGAGTTCGACGAGATCCCGGAACGACAGAGGGCCCTGTTCGCCAACCTGAGAGGGGCGGGGTTGGAACACATCCAGAAGATGAAGCTCCAGTGGACCAACGAGGACATCCCCATCATCCTGGACAACCGGGACCAGAGCACACAGTGGTTCCTGAACAAGCTCCTCTTCCTCCTGGAGCACAAGCGAATCGTCGCCGGCTTGGCCTCCGGTCGCCTCCTCCACGTGGCGGACCGGCGCTACCACGCTTACGTGGATTCGTCCCAAGGAGGGAAGGTCCTCAACGTCAGCCTGAACCGACCGCGCCGGATCCCCGGGATGACCTCCTACGTGGAGAAGATGGCCCGGTTCGGCCGTTGGGTGTCCCGGGCCACCCCCCACCTGGAGGGGGTTCGGGTCTTCCTGATCCATCACATCACCTCGGAGATCCTGGGGATGGTCCACGCCCTGGACCGCCTCGGGGTCGCCAACCTCCACGTCCTCTGGGTGAAATACCAGGGCGTGGTCCCCGACGCCTTCCTGGAGAGCATCGGCTCCCTCCCGGGCGACCGCTTCCAGTTTCATGCCCTCCGGAGGGCTCGGGGCGTGGGTTCGGTGGAGGGGAGCTACCGCCTCTCCAACCAGTACTCCCCCGTCGCTCACCTGGAGGAACTGGGAAAGGCTCTGGAGGAGGGAGAGAGGGACTTCTTCGAGGCCATGCGCCTGGTTGCGGGACATCTCTTCTTCCGTGAAGCCATGGAGGCTCGAGACCGCCGGGCTCCGCTCCTTCTCATCGAGGACGGAGGGTACCTGGCCCCGGAGATCAACCGCCTCTGCATGGAAGGAAGAACCCTGGTCGAAGCCCTGGGCCACTTCCACGCCCGGGGATTGGCGTCTTTACTGCGGGCGGGTGAGGAGGAGATGCCCCTCCGGGAGTGGCTGGAGCCCGTCTTCGTGGGGAGCGTGGAGCATACCCGGAACGGATACGACTACCTAGCGGAGGTGCAGGAAGAGTTCGGCGGCCTGGCCTTTCCCGCCACTTCCATCGCCATTTCGGATCTGAAGCGGGGAGAGGAAGCCCTGGGCACCTCCACCTCCATCGTCCATGCCGTGGAAACCATCCTGCACGGCGCCGGAAAGATGCTCTGCTACAGGAATGTGATGGTCCTGGGATCCCGAGGGGCCATCGGCACCAACCTGGTCCGGGAGTTCGGGAACCGACTCACGGACGGCCGGGTGGCCGGGGTGGACTTGGTCTGCCCGGGCCCCACCACCGAGGCCGGCTTCCCGGAAGGGCGAACCCTCCAGGATCTCCCGGAGGAGGTCCTTCTGGACACGGATCTCTTCGTGGGCGTCACGGGGCAGTCGGTCCTGACCAGGGAGTTCCTGGAGTGGTTGGTGCTGAACGGACGTAAGCGGGAGGTTTACTTCGCCAGCGGATCCACCAAGACGGTGGAGTTCGCGACCTTGATCCGATGGCTGAACGAGATCCGAGCCGGCCGGATCTCCACCCTGGGCGGAAGGCCCGTCACGCTGGAGGTCCACGACGTGAGGGACCCCCAGACCGGGATCATCCAGGGGACCCGGTACCGCCTTACGCCCTCTTCCGTGCGAGACCAGGAGCCGTCCGCAGTGAAGGAGCTGCTCCTCCTCACCGGGGGGATGCCGGTGAATTTCCTCTTCTACGGGGTCCCGTCGGAGATGTTCGACCGGGTGCTGGAACAGTTGGTGAGGCTGACCTGCTGGCTGACCCGGGCCTACCGCGAGGGGGAACCAGTCCAACGGCGCCTTCTGGCCCTGGATCGGGAGATCCTCCTGAAGGAGGTGGAAGAGGCAACGGGCCCCGGGGGAACCCTGACGTAGGTCTAGCCCTGTCCTTCCAGGAGGCGTAGGGCCTCTTCCTCTCCGTCGGCCAGAAGAAAGAACTGGGTGAAGCCCGTGAGGTCGAAGATCTCCTTCACCCGGGGTTGGAGGGAGACGAGGACCACGCGGGTGTGCTCGATCCGGGCGAGCTTGGCGGCTTTCAGGAAGACCCGAAGCCCCGAGCTGCAGATATAGAAGAGATCCGCCAAATGGAAGAGGGTGTCCACGGGTTGGACCTGCATCCGGCCCAGGACCACCTCCTCGAACTCGTTGGCCGCCACCGCGTCCAGCTTTCCTCCCGCCACAACGCGGAGGCGCTCTCCGACCTCCTGTATGTCGATGTTCATCCGGAAACCTCCAGAAGGACCTTCAGAGATCCCCGCGTCCCTGCCACCTCGAAGGCATCAAGAGCCCGCTCCAGGGGGAAGCGTTCCTGGACGAGGGAATCCACCTCCACTCCGTTGGAGAGGGCCCGAAGGGCCGGCTCGAAGCGTCCGCACCGGGATCCGAGGACCCGGATCTCGTCCACCACCACCTGCGTCAGGTCCAGAGGGATGGAGTCCGCCACCGTGGTCTTGAGAACCAACGTCCCTCTCGGCCTCACCATGGCCAACGCCGTCTCGAACCCCGAAGCCGACCCCGTGGCTTCCACCACCACGTCGAAGCGTTCCTCGCCCACCTCCCCGAGGAGTAGGGTCCGGATCCCGGCTCCACGGGCCAGAGTCAGCTTGGCAGGGTGTTTGCCGACATGGGTGAGGGTGGCGGGAGAGAAGCGGAGGGCCCGGTTGATGAGGAGGCCCAGCTTCCCGTCTCCCAGGATGGCGACCCGGTCCGTGGGCTGGAGGTGGAGTTGCTCGAGGATCTCGAAGCCCGCAGCCAGGGGTTCCACGAAGACGGCGGTGTCGTCGGGGAGATCCGGGGGCACCGGCAGCAGGTTCCGGATCGGGAGAGTCAGGTATTCGGCCATGCACCCGTCCTTGCCCTGGATCCCCAGGACCGTCCGGCGGGGACAGTGGCGTTCCATCCCCGCCCCGCACCAGGGGCAACCCGGCTCGTGGCAACCCAGATTGATCTCCCCCACCACCCTGACGCCCTTCCAGCCGGCCTCCCCGTCGTTCACCTCCTCGACCACCCCTACGAACTCGTGACCCAGGGTGCCGGAGAACCCGGCGTATCCCTTGACGATCTCCAGATCCGTATTGCAGATCCCGGCTCGCAAGACCCGGATGAGGGCCTCGCCGGGGTGGGGATCCGGGAGCGGAACCTCCCGGAGTTCCAGTCGCCCGTCATGGACCTGAACGGCTTTCATAGAGACGTCCTCGTGCTAGAGGTTCAGGGACGCGGTGGTCGGAAGACCGGCCCCTCGAAGGTAGTCCACCAGGACGATGTCCATCCTCCCTGAGCCGGCCGCACCCCTCAGGTGCCGTCCCATCTCCTCACGATCCGTGGGATCGTGGATCACCCGGATCGACTCCCGGTACCCGTCCAGGACGGCGGCGAGGGACCCGGCCGGGAGCTTCTGTCCCCCGGTGGTCATGGCCCCTCCGTTGTGAAGGACGACGACCTTCAGGGGAAGATCGTGGTTCAGACATTCGAGGAGGCCCATGTGTCCCGCGGCCACGAAAGAGAAATCCCCGGTCAGAGCCCACGCCTCTTCGTATCCTCCCATGAGAGCCCCCAGGGCCAGGGGAACGCTTCCTCCGTAGTAGGTACACGCGTCGATGGCATCGTAGGGAGGAAATGCGAAGAGGGAAGAGACACCCGTGTCTCCGGTCACGAAGACCCTCTCCGGGTCACGGTTCCGGCGGATGTCCGTGAACACGTCGAAAAAGGGCTGGTACGCTCTCGCCGTCTCCTGCCACGCCGGAGGAAGGGGGGAAGGCTCCGCGCGGAGCTCCGGCCGGGTGACATCCCGCCAATCCCCCCCCTGAAGCCGGGCCGACAGGACCTGGTTCTGATATCCGGTGAGAGGGGGGCAGAGGACGTGGCGATAGGGATCCCGGGCGTAGGCTCCTCCGAATGGAGAGACCCGGAGGGGGGTATACCCCACCTCCCTCTCCAGCGACTCGACATCCAGGACGAGGGCCACCGGCAACCCCAGGGATTCACTCCAGAGAAAAGCGTCAACGGTCTCCCGATAGAGGTTCTCCGGAATCGGGTTCTTGAAGGGGATTCGGATCCCCTCCAGAAAGGGAATCACGGGGAAGATGCTGTCGGAGTGGCGCCCTCGAGAGTCGTAGCTCACGACCACCACGAACCCGGCCGTCGTTCCCGAGGTGAGGGAGTCGACGACGGAGTTTCCGGCCTTCGCAAGCCCGTGGGACTTGAGGATCGTGGCGGATCGGGTCCCCGTGAGGGCCGCGCCGTGGGCCATGGTGAAGGCCGGTTCTTCGTTGAGAGAGGGAACGGCTGCCCCTCCCTTCAGGCGGTGGAAGTGGGCAAAGACCTCCCAGGCTCCGGTGGCGGGGACGGATGTGACCACTCCTACGCCTGCGTCCCCCAGGGCCTTCGCCACGGCCTCGCCGGCAGGAGACATCCGGAGCCGGCCGGAAGCCCGAAGGGGGCCGGTGTGGAATCCCTCCGGAAGGGCGATCCCCCCCGTGGCCGCACCCGCCGTGGCCAACCCGGTGATCCGGAGAAAGTCGCGGCGGGTCGGATCGGGAGACGGGCTCAAGGTTCCCCCAAGACGATGGTGAGTTTCCCATTACAATGGGGGGGTGGGGGGACCCGGGCCAGGAGGCCCGGGCGCTTGCTCGACAAGGCCGATACCGACACGGCCGTGAACCCGCCGGAGGCCTCCCCTCACCCGATCAGGATCGGCTCCGTCTGCGGCTCCGACAGGAACTCGGCGCCCGCGGCGGTCACCAGGACCATCTCCTCGATGGTCACCACGCCCCTGCCGGGCACCGTCAGCCGGGGCTCGATGGTGAAGACCATGTTCTCCTCGATGGGCTCGAAGGGCTTGTTCGCGTACTTCTCCCAGGCCGGGCCCAGGAGGGCCGTGCCGTCGTGGGCGAACCGGCCCACCTGGTGTCCCAGGCCGTGGGGGTACCCCTCGTAGCCCCGGGAGACGATGTACTCCCGGGCGACGGCGTCGACGGCCACGCCCTGCACGCCGGGCCTCAAGGCGTGTCGGGCCATCTCGATCGCCGTGACGATGGTCTCGAATCCCTTCCGGACCTCCGGCGGCACGTCGGTCTCCCCCTCCTCGAGGATGTAGAACGTGCGCTGGAGGTCCGACGTGTAGTCCTGGACCTTGAGCCCGAAGTCCATGTTGAGGACGTGACCCCGCTCCACCTTCCGATCCGTGGGGCGGTAGTGGGCTCCCGCGGTGTCGGGCCCGGTGAAGACGGCCGGGCAGTGGCCCGGGTCCCACCCGAAGGCGAGGCCCCGGGCCTCGGCCTCCCGGCTCATGAAGGCGGCGATCTCCTTCTCGGTCCGTCCGGGCTCGATGTAGCCCTTCACCATGCCGAAGATGTCCAGCGTGTGCCCGATGGCCTCCCGCATCCGGCCGAGCTCCGTGGGCGTCTTCCGGGCCTTCAGGCTGGAGGTCACCCTCTCCGCCGACACGAGCCGGTCCTGCCATCCGATCTCGGCGAGCATCTCCTCCAGCAGGAGGTACATGCCGTGGGTGAGGCCGTCGCACACCTCGCTCGTCCTGGAGTAGTTCACGGCGATGGACGCGGGGTCGAGGGACTTCAGGTAGCCCAGCAGCTCGCCTTTGATCCCCTCGACATACCCGGTGACCCGCCCCCACACGCCGAGCTCGTCGACGGTCCGCTTCTCCATTTGCCCCACGATGGCGTGGGTCTCCCCCGACCGGGTGACGATGAACGCCGAGTGCCAGGTCATGTCGGCCGGGCACAGGAAGTCCATCATGGGATCGCGCATCGTCCCGCTCTCCCGGACGAACGTGATCCAGCAGTCGACCCCGTGTTCGTCCAGGATCCCGACCGCCTGGTCGATCTTCTCCCTGATCAGCGTGACGTCGCTCATTCTTCCCGCTCCTCGAGCTCGCCCGCCATCCTCGTGAACAGGACGAGGATGCCGATGGCCAGCAGCGCATGCGCTCCAAGCGTATACCAGACGTACTCGGGACGGCCCACGGCCTCGAAGGTGCCCCAGAGGGACGTGTAGGTGACGCCGCTCAGGGCCGCGCCGACCATGACCGCGAGGAAGTTCATCCCCATGTAGAGGCCGGCCTTCTCCTTGGGGGCGACCCAGGTGATGTACTCCTGGATGCGGGGGGACGACACCATCTCGCCCACCGCGAAGATCACGATCCCCAGGAAGATGACCGCCGGCGTCGTGACGTTCGCCAGCCCGATCACCCCGAAGCCGACCGAGATGAGGAGGAGCCCGACGAGGAAGGTGGGCATGGCCCTGAAGCGCTCGGCGACCCGGGACACCCCCACCTGGAGGACCATGATGATCCATCCCGTGTGGGAGATGGTCTCTCCCAGGATCCGGCGGACACCCTGCTCATCCACCTGGGAGAAGAAGTTGGCCACGGTAGTGCCCACGGCCGACTGCATCTGCTGGTAGAGCTGGGCCGTGTCCAGGTTCCCGTCCACGTAGACCGCGCAGAGATTGAAGAAGGCCCAAAAGGGAAGCCAGAAGCAGATCCCCAGCAGAACCAGAAGGGCCGTGAACCTCAGGTCCGAGAGGGCCACACCGATGTCCCGGAGCTTCTTGCCGAGGGTCTCGCCCACGATCTCGCGGGGCGGCTCCTCGTAGAAGAAGATGGTGATCAGCAGCATTACCACGATCGATGCGGCCGCCGCCATGAAGGCGTAGTCCCACGAGATCGCCCTGAGCTTGCCGAGAACGATGGGCCCGAACGAGCCCCCCACGTTCACCATGGCGTAGAAGATGCCGAAGCCCAGCGTCTTGTTCGTCTTGTCCGTGACCGCCCGGACGGTGCCGGCGATGAGAGGCTTGAAGGTGCCCGCGGCCAGGCCGATCGAGAGCATCGTCAGCACGATGCCCGAGTACGACTCCGTGAGGATCAGCAGCAGGATGGCCGGAAGGTACGCGAGGTACGAGACGATCAGGACCTTCTTGAAGCCGAAGCGGTCCGCGAACGTCCCGCTTACGACGGGAATCCCGTAGGAGAGCAGCAGGAAGAGGCTCTGGACGATCCCGAGCTGGGCCCGGGAGTAGCCCAGCGAAGCCATGTAGATGCCGAAGCCGAAGTAGATGCCGTAGTACGCGAACCGCTCCAGGATCTCGATGGAGTTGGCGACCCAGAAGACTCCGGGGAACGGCGTTCTCTTCTCCATGGCCCCCTCGCGGAAACGGGTGGACGGACGGCACCCGACATTATCCCTCGCGGAACGGCGCGGCGCCACTACCCAGGACGACCGGGGGGAGCCGCCCGAGTCCCTCAACCCACCAGCGGATTCCTGACCCTCACACCAGGGAACCGATGGAAGTCCCGATCCGCCGACCAGAGCTCCTGGACGCCGTGAAAGGCGCAGAGCGCAGCCACGCGAGCGTCGTGCACCTTGGGGCCCACCGCCCGCCCCTTCGTGATCGCGCCATGCGCGTGCGGCCAGTATCCGTTCCCTTCTCCGAGGAGGACGAGTCGGGGAGAGGCCATCCAGGCGTCCACCTGAGCCAGCGCCTGCGCGAGCGTGGACGGCGGCCGGAAGATGCGGGGATGGGTCACGATGGCGAGGAACTCGTGGATGCACGGCCAGGGGATGGCCCACGGGTCCGGGCCCTCGGCGAGCCCTCGCACCGCCGAGGCCGACTCGGCGTGCTGTGACGAGTCCCGGCGGTGGGCGTAGACGAGGAGGTTGGTGTCGAGCGCGATCATCCGCCGCGCCCTTCGTAGATCAGGGTGCGCACCGCATCCCAACTCCCTTCGCGGACGTCCGAATCGAGCCCGCGCCCTCCGACGCTGGCGTCCGGCAGCGTGAAGGCTCGGTCTGGGGGTCCCTCGTTGAGGACGCGTCGCAGCCCCTCCTCGAGGAGGGACCGCAGCGTGGTGCCCCGGACGGCTGCCTCCGCCTTCGCGGCTTGGAGCAGGGCGTCCGAGAGCTCGACGGTCGTCTTCATATGGGTACCCATATTGCTGTCCCCATATAGGTGGGTCAAGGTCCGGTGCTCGTGCTGCCCACGCGGTGGGGTGCACCGCAGGAACGCTCGCGGAGTCCCCGCGCCGCGGGAATGCGCGGATGCGCCTCGGCTCGTCGTGGGGCTGGGTTCTCGGAAACGTGCCGCGGAGTGCCCTCCGAGGTAGCATACTGACACGCCTCTCACGCCCAGGAGCCCCCCATGCGCGCCTTCGACGATCCGTCCGCCGTCCTGAGCCGCACCCGCATCGTGGAGCGGTTCCTCGACTACGTCCGCTTCGATACCCAGTCCGATGAAACCAGCGAGACGTGCCCCAGCACCGCCAAGCAGCTCAAGCTGGGCAGGCGGCTGGTCGACGAGCTGAAGGAGCTGGGGCTATGCGGCGTGGGCGAGGCCGAGGTCACCATGGACGAGAACGGCTACGTCCTCGCGGAGCTTCCCGGCACGGCCCCGGGGCGCATGGGCCTGTGCGCCCACATCGACACCGCGCCGGCCTTCAGCGGCACCGGCGTGAGCCCGCGGCTCGTGGAGAGCTATGATGGTGGGGTGATCGACGTCGGCCAGGGCATCGTCCTCGATCCCGCCGACACGCCCGAGCTCGCGGGGTGCGTCGGCGACACGATCATCACGACGGACGGGCGCACGCTCCTGGGCGCCGACGACAAGGCCGGCATCGCCGCGATCATGGCCGCGCTCGAGATCCTCGTGCAGGAGCCGGAGATCGCACGGCCCACCCTCCGGGTGTGCTTCAACCCCGACGAGGAGATCGGCCGGGGCGCCGACCGCTTCCCGCTGGAGCGCTTCGACTGTCCCGTGGCCTTCACGGTCGACGGGAGCTTCACGGGCGAGATCAACGTGGAGACCTTCTCCGCCGACAAGGCCGTGCTCACGTTCACCGGGGTCTCGGTCCATCCCGGCACGGCCCGGGGCAAGATGGTGAACGCCCTCACCTGGATGGGGAAGCTCCTCGACCGGCTGCCCATGGGTGAGGCGCCCGAGTGCACGGAGGGGCGGGAGGGATTCTACCACCCGGTCTCGGCGTCGGGGGAGGCCGCCTCCTGCACGCTGCAGCTCATCCTCCGGGACTTCGACACGACGAAGCTGGAAGAGCGGGGCCGCAGGCTGGAGCGGATGTGCGCCAGCCTCGTGGCCGAGGAGCCCCGCCTCGACGTGAAGGTCGAAGTCACGAAGCAGTACCGGAACATGTACGACGTGCTGAGCCGCCATCCCGACGTGATCGCGAAGCTGGAGGAGGCGGTGCGTGCCGCCGGGATCACAGCCAGGCTCGAGCCCGTCCGCGGGGGGACGGACGGCTCCCGGCTCACCGAGATGGGGATGCCCACGCCCAACATCTTCGCTGGAGGCGTGAACTTCCACGGACCCTCGGAGTGGATCTCCACGCGCGTGCTGGCCCAGTCGGCGTGCACGATCCTCAACCTGGTGCAGCTCTTCGCGGAAGAGGGGTGAGGACAGGCTGGGGCGGGGAGCTGGTGCGGACGGGAGGACGCTGTGGCACTTGTTCTCGCGTACGACGTGGCTTCCGTCGGCCGGTCTCCGTCACGCAGCTCGAGACGCTCCGCGCAGGTGCGGAGCGCACCACGGTGGAGACCATCCGGAGCATCCAGCGGATCCGGCGCTAACAGGGGCCCTCCCCGGCCCGGGGGCCGGGGAGGGCCCCGCTCCGCCACACCGCCTGGCTCAGCGCTTCGCCTTCCCCGCCATCCTGAGGATGTCGTCGAGGGGATTGCCGTCCCCGTCCATATCGAGCATGGCAGCGAGTCCGCCGGCTCCTGCGGTCGCCTTTCCTGCGCCTGCGGCACGGCCACCGAGGAGGCCCCCCACCAGGCCGGCGAGAGCACCGCCCGCGGGCTTGGACCGAGCGGCTCCGGCGCTCCCTTGCTTGGACATATAGCCCGCCACGGCCATGGCGAGCATGGGGAGCATCTTCTTGAGGACGCCGGCGTCGAGGCCGGTCTGGGACGCGGCGTTCTGCGCCACGGCGCGGCTCACGTCCTTGGAGCCGAAGATCTGGCCCAGGACCTCGTTGCCGCGGCTGACGTTCGTCGGCTGCGGAGAGAGCACGTCCTCGAGGAGCCCGGCTCCTCCGAGCTGGCCGAGGAGGCCTCCGAGCCCCTCCAGGCCGGCAGGTTGCGCCTGCGCCTGCTTCTTGAACCCTCCCAGGATGGCCGGTGCCAGGGCAGCTGCGCCGCTGGCCGCCTGGGCCTCGCTGACGCCCAGCTCCCGCGCCATGGAGCCGACGCCGCCCAACTGTGCGAGGAGATCGGTGACTTGCATGGGTGTCCCTCCGTTGCAGGAGATGCACCCAAGATACCACTCCGCCCGCGCGAGTACCCGCCGGGCCGGCTCCATCTGCTGCGTGCGGCGCTTACCTCTGCGGGTCGAATCGCGCTCCACGCGCGTGCCGGGCCAGTCGGCGTGCACGATCCTCAACCTCGTGCAGCTCTTCGCGGAGGAGAGGTGACCGGGATTACGCTTCGCGGACAACCTGGAGCGACGAAAGCCGCTCGGCCCGAATCCGTGACCTCACCTCGCGGGCACGTAGGCCACGCCCAGCTCGGCGGCCACCTCTCCAAGACGACGATCGCGGGTCCATAGACGCATTCCCTCCGCGAGCGCGGCCGAGGCCAGGAGATGGACGTCGACATACCCGATCCCCCGTCCCATGAGCTGGTGGAAGTCGATGTATCGAAGTGCCTCATCGTCTGTCGCGACAGGGCCGACAGGCAGGCTTCCGAGGAGACGCAGGACCTCGCTCCGGTTGCGTATCCGCCCACAGGCCAACTCTCCCACGATGAACGGGTGCGTAAGCACGAGGCCCCGTTCCAGGGCGGTCGCGAGGCCGTCGTCGCCCGCCCGGAGATGATCCACCCAGATGGATGTATCGACCAGAATCACTTCGACGAGGTCCGGCGCCGGGGAGGCGCAGCGATCTCGGGCTCGGTCCCGCCCAGCCGAGCGAGCCGCCGAGCGGACTCCCGTTCAATGAGCGCCCGCAGCCCCTCCCGGATCAGCGCCGTGCGTTCCTGGGTGCCCGTGAGGCGGCGTGCCTCCTCGAGCAACCGCTCGTCCAGGTTGATCGTCGTGCGCATCGAGAGCCTCCTGAGTCGTCCATGTGCACGGTAACATACATCAATTGATGCCAGATTATACGCCTTCGAGGCGGACGATGCCGTACATCGTGCTCATCGGCACCTCCTCAACGCCTGCTCGAGGTCCGCGATCAGGTCTTCGACGTCCTCGATGCCGACGGAGTAGCGGACCAGTCCCTCCGGGATCCCGAGCGCCGCGCGCTCCTCGGGCGTGCACTCGACGTGGCTCGTCGTGGCAGGCGTGCCGGCTACGGTCTCCACCGCGCCGAGGTTCGCCGCCAGATGCGCCCGGCGCAGCGCGGGGAGGAAGCGCTCCACCGCCGCCATGCCTCCCTCGAGGGAGAAGCTCAGCACGCCGCCGAAGCCACGCATCTGGCGCGCGGCGACCGCGTGCGCCGGGTGCGAGGTCAGGCCCGGATAGTGGACGGCGGCGACGCCGTCGGCCGTCTCGAGCCGGCGCGCGATGGCGAGCGCGCTCTCGTTCTGACGGGCCACCCGGAGCGGCAGCGTCTTGAGGCCCCGCAGCAGGAGGTAGGCGGCCTCGGGGTGGAGGGAGGCGCCGGTGATCTCGCGGAAGCGGAAGATCCTGCGCACGCGCTCCGCGTCGCCGCACACCACACCGCCGAGCGCGTCGGCGTGCCCGCCGAGGAACTTCGTGGCGGAGTGCACGACCAGGTCGGCCCCGAGCGCGAGCGGGCTCTGGTTGATCGGGGTCGCGATGGTGTTGTCCACGACAACGGTCGCCCCCGCGCGCCGTCCCGCCGCGGTGAGCCGCTCGAGGTCCAGGACCTTGAGCGTCGGGTTCGTCGGGGTCTCGAGGTAGAGCAGGTCGCAGCCGCGCGAGATCTCGCGCTCGAGCGCTTCGTCCGTGGTCTCGCACAGCAGGACGTCGACGCCCCAGCGCGGGAGGTACTCGGCGAAGACGACGCTCGTGCCGCCGTAGGTGTCGCGGGTGGAGACCACGCGCGCGCCCGGCTCGAGCAGAGCCCAGAGGGTGCCGCTGACCGCCGCCATCCCCGTGGAGAACGCGGTGGCCGCCTCCGCGCCTTCCAGCACCCGCACCTTTTCCTCGAAGACCGCGACGGTCGGGTTCGTGTTGCGGCCGTAAATGTGGCCGGCGCGCTCACCCCGGGCGACGTCGATCCACTCCGCGAGATCCCGGTAGCCGAAGGACACCGAGCCCACCATGGGCGTCTGCGTGGGCGCGCCGGGCTCGCGCCGCTCCTCTCCGGCCCAGACGGCCGTGGTGCCCGGCCCTTCCTGCCGCGCCTCGTGCATGTCCCGCTCCTCCGCCGCGATGGGATTAGGCCGGGACCAACTTACGCCGCCGCCAGGACCGGGCACCACGCCCCGCGAGCCCGGCGGCAGCCCGATCTGGTCGGCCGCCGAAAGACACGGTAGCGTGCTGCGGGGCGGGAGCTACTCCGCGGCGAGCCCACGCTCTCGGAAAGCACAGCCCGACGCGAACCAGGAAGGAGCCCGGATCATGACACCCTCACGCTTTACGTCGACTGCCATCGCTTTCCTGGCCACGGCCGTCCTGCTGGCTCTGCCCCGGATGGCGGCCGCTCAGCAACCCGATACCGATCTGCTGCCGATCGAGAAGAGCGGAGTCCGCTCGGCGCTGGAGCGGATCGAGAGGGACCGCGATCGCACGGCGGCCTTCCTCGTCGAGATCGGCGGCATCATCTCCCCCTCGGGTCAGGAGCGGGAACGGGCCGAAGCCGTAGCCGCCCGGATGCGGTCCATCGGCCTCGAGCAGGTACGGGTGGACGAAGGTCCCAATGCGGTCGGCGTGGTCCCGGGACGTTCGGGGCGGGCCCTGGTGTTCGTCTCGACGCTGGACGATCTCGCCACCGTGGCCGAGCATCAGCGCCGGCGCGGTGAACCGCCGCGCATCGTCGGCGATCGCATCCAGGGCCCCGGCACCAATACCTCATTGACCACCGCCGCCATGCTGGCGGCCGCCGAAGCCCTGATCGCCAACGGCATCGAGCCTGTCCACGACCTGATCTTCGCCGCGGTGGCCCAGGAAGAAACCGGCCTGCGGGGGATGAAGCTGCTCTACGACCGATACCGGGACACGGCCGTGGGATTCGTGGACATCCTGGGGGATGGCCGGAGCATCTCCTACGGCGCCATCGGCATCCACTGGTGGCGGGTCATCGCACACGGTCCGGCCGGTCACAGCCTGGGCGGGGGGCTGCCCAACGTCAATCAGGGCATCGCCCGCGCCGTCGATCGCATCCTGCTGCTGCCCCAACCTCGGCAACACCCTGATGAACGCACCGTCGCCAACATCGCCCAAGTGCATAGCGGGGTCGTCTTCAACCATAAGCCGGCCGAAGGATGGTTCTCGCTCGACCTGCGTTCGCTCGACAACGGGGTGATCACCGAGATGGAAGCCGGGCTGCGGACCATCCTGGAGGAGGTCACCGAAGAGACCGGAATCGAATTCGAGATGGAGCCCTTCCAGCTGACCCCCGGGGGCCAGCTCCCCGGGGCGCGGGAATCGGTGCTGGTGCGCACGGCCGTGGCCGCCGCCCACTGGCTGGGGCCCAAGCCCCAGCTGAGCGATGCCGGCTCATCGAACATGAACGTGGCCGTCGCCGGGGGCACGCCGGCCATCGGACTGGGAGGCTCACGGGGCGGCAGCCGCGGAGAGCCCGGGGAGTGGGCCGATATCCCGGTCATGCTCCACACGGCCCAGCTCGTTCTGCTGCTGGCCGCCGCCCCGCTGGAGGAAGGCCGCTGACGTTGAGCGCGCGCCCCTCAGCCGTCCCTCCCCGGAAGGCGGCTCCTCCCCCAGAACCCCTCCGGTGTTTTCACCAGGTGCTCGAGGCCGGTGCGGAGAGGGTTCCACAGAGGGATTCGGAGGCGCGGCAGAGTACCCGGGCACGGCAGGCCGCGCGACGCGGTCAGCGCGAAGCGGTCAGCGCATCGCTCCCCACCCCCAGAGGACCGGCCCGGTTTCCTCCACGCGGGCGGTGGCATAGGCGCGTACCCCGGACAACTCGTCGTGCATGAGCTTCTTGAACACACCGCCCAGGGCGAGCATAGCCGCCAGGTTCGGGATGGCCGTGACGGCGACGGCGATGTTGGCCACGACCCACAAGCGGTCCACGTCGCCGACGCCCGCCAGCGCGATGCCGGGAAGGAAGTAGAGCCAGCGGAGGATCCGGAAGGCCCTGTGGCCCACGAGGCTCACGAAGCTCGTCTCGAAATAGACGTAGAAGCCGATCTGCGTGGACAGGCAGAAGGTCGCGATGGCCGTGGATACCAGGAGCGACGCCACCGGTCGGGACATCCCCCTGGAGAACGCCTCGATCACCAGCTCGATGCCCGTGACGCCGCTGTCCAGGGCGCCGGTGCACAGCATGGCCAGCGCCGAAAGGGAACAGATGACGATGGTGTCGAAGAACACCTCGAAGGCGCCCCACACGCCCTGCTGGAACGGGTGCTCCACCTGGGCGGTGGCGTGCACCATGGGCGCCGTGCCCAGGCCCGCCTCGTTGGAGAGCATGCCGCGGGCCATGCCCTGCTTGATGGCCTCGCCCACGGCCACGCCGGCCACGCCCCCGGCCCCCGCGACCGGAGTGAACGCATGCGTGAGGATGGAGCCGAAGACCTCGGGGAGCGTACCCGCGTTGGCGACGATGACGGTCAGGGCTCCCGCGCAGTACGCCAGCGTCATGAAGGGCATGAGCCACCCGGAGACGCGGCCGATGCGCCGGACGCCGCCGAGCACCACCAGGGCCGTGACGACGGCCATGGCCGTCGTGACCAGATACGGATTGACGCCGTAGCTGGCCAGCAGGGCCCGCCCCACGGTGTGCGACTGGAGCATGGACGACGAGAAGAGCGCATTGACCAGCATGCCGGCGCTGAACAGCAAGGCCAGGGGTGTCCATCCCAGACCCCGGCGGATGACGGCCTGAGGCCCGCCGCTGAAGCGTCCCCCGGGGCCACGTTCCCGGTAGTAGACGCCCAGGGTGATCTCGACGGTCTTGGACATCATCCCGAAGAACGCCAGCACCCACATCCAGAAGACGGCGCCGGGCCCCCCGACGGAGAGCGCCGTGGCCACCCCGGCGATGTTGCCCATGCCCACGGTCCCGGCCAGGGATGTCGCCGAGGCCTGGAAGGGCGTCATGCGCTGCCCTTCGACGCGGGGGCGACCGTGAACCACGCGTCCCAGGGTGTTGGCCAGGATGTAGCGCGCTCCGGTGACCTGGAAGAAGCCCGAGCGCACGGTGAACAGCACCGCGACGCCCGCCAGGAAGCCCATGGTCCAGGGGCCCCAGAGGTAGGCGTCGACGAAGGCCAGGGCATCCAGGATGGGATCGTACACGGGGCCTTCCTCGGCCGGAGCGGACCCTATGTTACCCGTCCCGGTGGCCTTCCCGACAGGTTGCCCCCCACACCCGTGCGCCGGCGGCTCCGCCGGCGCAAGTTGAGCTCATGAGCGAAGCCATCCCTGGAGGGAGGCCCGACCCGCGCGCCGCCGTGGGTGTGTATACGATCGGCCAGACACCCCGCCCGGATCTGACGGAAGAGCTGACGGCCCGGTTCCCCTCCGTCCGCGTCGAGATCGTCGGGGCCCTGGACGGCCTCGAACGCGCAGACGTCCCCGCGTGCGGCCGACGGGGCTACCCCCTCGAGACGAAGCTGCGCGACGGCACCCGCATCGTGCTGGACGCTGCGTTCGTCGAGCCCCTCCTCCAGACGGCCGTGACGGGCCTGGATGGGCAGGTCTCGGCGCACCTGGTCCTGTGCGCGGGGCCGTTCCCGAGGCTCGCGGCCCCCGCGCCGCCGGCGGGCTCGCCCAGGCGCCGCACACCGCTCATCCGTCCCTTCGACGTGGCGGTCAGGCATCTGGCCGGACGGGGAATCGCCCAGCTCGATATCGTGGTTCCCTTCACCGCTCAGGCCGCGCCCGCCGTGGACAAGTGGGGAGCGGCCGGCTTCGGCTGCCGTGTCCATGTCTTCGAGGAGAGACCGCGCCACCACCCCGTCGGCGAATGGGCCGCGGGCCTCGTCAGCGGCAGCCGTGCCCAGGCTCTGGTCTTCGACTACGTTGGAATGCGCGCCGCCATCATCGACGAAGCCGTCCGCCGGCTGGACCGGCCGGTCTTCGAGCTCGGCCGCCTCGCCCTGGACGCGCTGCAGGAGATTCTCGAGGCGCCAGGAGGCACCTGACATGAACGACCCTGCACGGCACGACCTGGTCGTCAACGGAGACATCGCTCTTCCGGGGGGAGCCGTGCTCAGGGGCGGGTGGATGGGCATCGACCACGGCCGTATCTCCGCCATCTCCGAAGCGCCCCTTTTGGGAGAAGAGACCCTGGATGCGTCGGGCCGCCTGGTCCTCCCCGGCTTCGTGGACGCCCACGTGCATACGCGCTCCTGGGTGGACGAGGGGATCACCGCAACGACGCGGGCGGCGGCGGCGGGGGGGACCACCACCGTCATCGACATGCCCTTCGACCGGCCTGCCCGGCCGGTGAACACACGGGAGCGCTTCGAGGAGAAGGTGGCCGCCGTGAACGCCGAGGCCGTGGTGGACGTGGCGCTCTACTGCACGTTCCCGCCCCAGGGCGACCTGGGCGTCATCGCCGACATGGCGGCGGCAGGCGCCGTGGGTTTCAAGGTGTCCACCATCGAGGTCGACCCGGTTCGCTTTCCCCGCATTCCCGACGGCAGGCTGTACGAGGCCTTCCAGGAGATCGCGAAGACAGGGCGGCCGGTGACGGCGCACCAGGAGAACCAGGAGATCATCTTCTCCCAGGCCGAGGCCTTCCTCGCCCGGGGCGACACCCGGCCCATCGACCACGCGTTGTGCCGCCCGCCCGTGGCCGAAGCGGAAGCCGCCGGGCGCCTGCTGGAGTTGGCCTACTGGACCGGCGCTCACCTCCACATCATCCACGGCACCATCCCCCGGACCTTCGACCTCATCCACTGGAACCGAAGCCAGGGTGTCTCGGCCACCGGAGAGACGTGCCTCCACTACCTGGTGCTCACCATGGACGCGCTCCGCGAGCAGGGCGGGCGCGCCAAGTGCAACCCACCGCTTCGCCCCCGGGAGGCCGTGGACGGGCTCTGGACACGACTCCGGGACGGGCGCATCGACATCGTCACCTCGGATCACTCCCCCTACCCCCTGCACCAGAAGGAAACCGAGAACATCTTCGAGGCCCTCGCGGGTCTACCGGGCGTGGAGACCCTCGGTCCGCTCCTCTTCAGCGAGGGCGTGGCCGCCGGGCGCATCACCCTGGAGCGCTTCCTGGAGGTGGTGGCCCGCGGTCCTGCCGACGTTTTCGGCTTGAGGCGGAAGGGCCGCCTCGAGGCCGGCGCCGACGCGGATTTCGTGGTCTTCGACCCGGACGCAGAGGGGACCTTGGACGAGGCCGCGATGCACTACGCGGCGGGTTGGAGCCCGTACCACGGACGGGCCGTCCGTGGGCGCGTCGTGTCCACGTGGCTCGGCGGCCGCTGTGTCCATGACGGCGGCGCCATCGTCGGAAGGCCGGGAACCGGCCGGTTCGTCAGCTCCGGGTAGTCCCCACGTCACTCCAACTCGTCACCTACCATGTCGCTCCATGGCGTACTGCCCATCCTCCCCACACCCTTCACCCACGCCGGCACCGTGGACGACGCCAGCTTGCGCCGCCTCATCGACTTCGAGCATGAGGTGGGCGCCCACGGCGTGAGCGTCCTGGGCTTCATGGGCGAAGCACACCGGCTCGCCACCGTCGATCGCAGGCAGGTCGTGGCCGTATCGGTGGACCAAGCCGCCGGCGCCTTCCCCGTGTGGGTAGGCGTGCTGGCCTTCGGTGCCGCAGGCGCCATCGAGCAGGCCCAGGAAGCCCAGGACCTCGGGGCCGGAGGGGCGTTCGTGGCCCCACCTCCCGTGCAGAACGATCAGGCCATCTTCGACTACTACGCCTCGGTGGCCGAAGCGGTGGACATCCCCATCGCCATCCATGACTTCCCCGAGTCGTTCACGACGCTGCTCTCCCCCGAGCTCATCGCGCGCATGGGCCGCGAGATCGCCGGGCTCCGGTACATCAAGCTCGAGGACTATCCGGCGCTGGCGAAGATGGGCCGGATCCAACAGCACGGCCCCGACGCCATCGGGATCTTCGGGGGACTGGGCGGCCTGTACTTCCTGGAAGAGCTGCAGCGGGGCTCCCTGGGCATCATGACGGGCTTCGCCTGGCCCGAGGTCCTGGTGGGTGTCTACAACGCCTTCCGGGCAGGAGACGTGTCGAAGGCAACGGCCATCTTCGATCGCTTCCTGCCGCTCATCCGCTACGAGTTCCAGCCGAAGATCGGCCTGGCGTACCGGAAGCACGTGTTCCACAGGCGGGGAATCTTCGACACGGAGTTCATCCGCCCCCCGGGCATGCACCTCGATGAGTACACCCGGGGCGAACTGGAGGCGGTCACCCGGCGCGTGGGACTCGATCTGGAGACCGCCGGGCCGCATCCCGTGAGCGTCGGCTGACGGTTCCCCCGGGATGGCAGACAAGCCACCCGGACTCACTTCCCGGTGGTACCTGTAACATTCTGCCCTATCAGTCTTAGCCTATGGAGACCAGCTACGATGCAGCCAGGCTTCAGAGAGAATGCAGGGGTTGTTTCCGTGTATCTACAATAGGTCACCCCGAATTTCTTCAGACACTCCGGCTCCTCGATCACGAGGACAAACACGAGTGCCGCCGCAATACCCCATCCGGACAGCATCACAGCGATCGGGGATGCGAAAACCAGAGCAATCCCCACTGGCATGAGGGCCAGGCCCAGATGTTGTGGGTGTCTCATACATGAGTAGATACCGACTGCCACGAGACGGTCGGGCCATAGGCTTCCGTTCTTGCGGCTGTGGCCGAGTCGCTTCAGCGTCCTACCCGCAACAATATGAATCGTAAGGGCCCATACCAAGACAGCAATTCCCGATATCTCAGACAATACTGCCAGATAACCAGTCAGCGGGAATACGGGGTCCAGTATGATTGCGGGCAGGAATATAATTGCCCACGTAACGGGCCAGTATGCGAATTTCCATAATCCAGTTGGCAAGCCCATTGTCCTAACCGTTAGCTGGCCTGAAGTGAGAGAAACCGCGTGATGATTCTAGCCTGAAAG
The DNA here is from genome assembly GCA_964412015.1 of uncultured Gemmatimonadaceae bacterium. GTDB lineage: Bacteria > Gemmatimonadota > Gemmatimonadetes > Longimicrobiales > Gaopeijiaceae > SZUA-318. Next base: position 54,349 of record CAYPMO010000022.1, read on the forward strand.
AGTCTCCTCTGGGGCCCCCCGTCGTCCCTTGCTTCCTCCACCTCGTCCGGCGGGCCTGGTCAGCCAGCACGCGGTAGAACTTCGGCCTCCAGCCTGTCCCCGAGCTTCTCTCGTTCCACATCGAGGTCGTAGCTCGTCTGGAGATTCAGCCAGAACCGGTCGGACGTGCCGAAGTAACGCGCCAGGCGAAGAGCTGTATCGGCTGTTACGGCACGCTTGCCGTGGACGATCTCGTTGATCCGCCGCGGAGGTACGCTGATATCCTTCGCCAGCCGGTATTGGCTCACACCCAGCGGCTCGAGGAACTCCTCGAGCAGTACCTCGCCAGGATGCACCGGGGCGAGAACGGTCGTGGACATGTGCACCTCCCTAGTGGTAGTCGACGATCTCGACCTCGAAAGCATCGCCGGATCGCCAGACGAAACAGACACGCCATCGCTGGTTGATCCTGATGCTGAATTGGCCCGCACGATCGCCCTTGAGTCTCTCGAGGCGGTTCGCCGGCGGAACTCGCGGATCCTCCAAGACGGTCGCGGCGTCCAGCATCCGGAGCTTTCGAAGCGCGACGCGCTGGACGGCGGGCCCCAAGCGTTCGACGGGCTCGCGCCGGAAGAGGCGCTCGGCGTCCCGGTCCTCGAAGGTCTTGATCACCCCGTGATGATAACGCCATGCGTTATTAACGTCAAGCGTTATCGTTCGGCACCGTTTGCGGGTCGTGACTCGGATGTTGGCTACCGCCGGTGCTTCACGGGAATCAGAGCGACGGCGATGGTCGTGAACCGGTCCCGGTTTTCTGGACAAGTGAGCGGCCTTATCAGGCAGCCCGGGG
>CAYPMO010000023.1:0-10959 GCA_964412015.1 uncultured Gemmatimonadaceae bacterium
GGTGTCGGCCACGGCGCCCGCCCGTGCCTCGACCTCGGCTTCACCGGGGGCGATCGCGTGGAAGACCCCGTCTCGCGAGACTTCCAGGACGCTCGGCGTGAGCGAGCTGTAGAACGCCCGTGCGCCCTCACCGCCCCCTTCGATGCGAACGTCGAGGTGTCCCCGGGCACCTTCGTCCAACTCGTCGGGGACATCGAGCAATTCCAGGCCCGTGACGGCCAGGTTATCCAGCGGACCGCGAAGCAGCGTGACGAGGCTGATGTCCGTCGGCGCGCCGACGACCAACGGGGTGGGCCGGGTCTGCCCACTCCACTCCACGATGTCGCTGAACAGCTCCACGGTGACGATGATCTGGCGTTTCTCGTCCGCGGTCACGTCGAGCGACAGCTCGAAGGACCACTCGGAGGCGTCGGGGTCGATCTCCTCGTCCAACGAGGCGAGGAGTCGCTCGGTCAGCGCGTCGAGCACCACCACACGCGCCCGGCTCAACCGGCCCACTTCCTCCTCGGTAGGGGCGACCGAGAACGACGGCACGACGGCGAGACCGACGGGGATGCCCGTATCGAGCCCCACCGGGTCGCCATCGACGCATCCGCCGAAGCCCAGGAGCATGGCGAGCCCCAGGGCTGTCCGGAGTCGGAGATCTGTGTTCACGGAGATGCTTGGGTTGCCCCCCAACCCACCTGAAGGGACCGGAGGAGGCTCATCCCTCCGGCCGCACGCATGAAGGCGCGCCGCTCGACGTATATGCATGGAGGCCACGAAGACGCGCCCCCTACCCAGGTGTCGAATCGACGCGGCCTAGGGCTGATCCACCCCTTCGGTCCGGGGAGCATCCCCCCGGACCGGATCAGCCTTCACCGGGTTCCACCCCGCCATTCCAGGCTACACGGCCCCGCGCCGCCGCGTCAAACGTTTTCTTCGCGGTACCGCCGGAGCCCGAACGCCCGGATCTTCCGGTTGAGCGTCCGGTCCGAGATCCCCAGCAGCTCAGCGGCGCGCCCCTGGTGCCATCCCGTCCGCTCGAGCGCCTTCTCCACGGCCATGCGCTCGAGTGCATCGAGATTCAGGCTGGGGAGCCCCGAATCCCCACTGGAACGCGGGCTTTCGGGGCCTCCGGACACCAGCGAGGATCCCAGATCCTCCGGGCGGATCGTGTGGGCCCGGCAGAAGAGCGCCGCCCGCTCCACCACGTTCCGGAGCTCCCTGACATTCCCGGGCCAGGGGTAGCCCTCGAGGACCGTCGCCGCCTCGGGCGAGAGCGTCCACGCGCCGGCCTCCGCCGGGCGAAGCTGGTCGAGGAAGTGGCTGGCCAGGAGCAGGATGTCCTTCTTGCGCTCGCGCAGGGGCGGCAGCTCGAGGACGACGGCGTTGATCCGGTAGTAGAGATCGCCCCGGAACCGTCCGGCGTCCACGAGCGCCTGGAGCGGCCGGTTCGTCGCCGACACCAGGCGGAAGTCCGTCGGGATCTCCTTGACACCGCCCACCCTGCGGAACGTGCGCGATTCCAGGGTCCGCAGCAGCTTGGCCTGGAGAGGAAGCGCCATGTCGCCGATCTCGTCCAGGAAGAGCGTGCCCCCGTCGGAGAGCTCGATCAGTCCGATCTTGCGCACGGCCGCCCCGGTGAACGCACCCTTCTCGTGCCCGAAAAGCTCCGACTCGGCGAGGTTCTCCGAGACCGCGGCGCAGTTCAGCGCCACGAGAGGCTCCTGGTGGCGCGCGGAGAGCCGGTGGATCTCGCGGGCGACGAGCTCCTTGCCCGTCCCCGACTCGCCCATGATCAGCACGGCGACGTCCGACTCCGCCACGCGCTCCACCTGCTCGAGCGCCTGGCGCATACGAGGGTCGTCCGTGACGATGTGGACGCCTTCCACGTCGCGGCTGACGACGGCCTCGAGCCGCTCCCGCTTCGCCTGGCCCCTGCGTACCTCGGCGGCCTTCCACACGAGAGCGACGAGACGCTGCGGCTCCACCGGCTTCTCCACGAAGTCGAACGCGCCGAGCTTCATCGCGCGCGTCGCGGTCGAGACGGTCCCGACGCCGGAGACGAAGATCACCTGCGGCCGCGCCGGGTCACCGGCGACGGCTTCCAGGACCTCCAGTCCGTCCAGGCCCGGCATGCTGAGATCCAGCAGCGCGACGTCGAAGACTCGTTCGCGCAGGGCCGCGAGCGCGGAGCGGCCATCGGGCACCGACGTGACCACGTGGCGAACGCCCTCGGCGGCTCGGAGCACGCGCTCGACGAGCATGCGCTGGCCGACATCGTCGTCGGCGACCAGCACGGAGATGACCGGATCGGCGGGAACCATGGCCGAACGCTTGCGGACGTCGCGCGCTGCCGCAAGCCGGGGGGGGAAAGAGGTGGCCCTGCGGGCAAGCCCGCAGGGCCGGAGGGGCCACCCTGGGAATGGGGGGGCGTGGCACCCTCATGGGGTGTCTGTCGGGCTGCGGGACCCGCCCCTGGGGGGGGTCTGTTGGCTGTCGGCGGTCGGCTCGTACCGGTCGGGCCCCGCAGCCCCTATGTCGTTGTCGCCATTTGATAGGGCAAGGGCGATGCCAATTCTGTCCGAATCCCGTATCACTTTCCGATAGAACCAGTTACGGCATAAGTTGACCCGCCTCGATCGCATCGGAGAGACAGACAAAGTGGCCGATTCGGACACCCTGACCAGTCATCTTGTCCGAGGGGGTGCCATTGAATCCGGGCGCGCGGGTGCACCTATTGGAGAAGGAGAAACCTGGAACGGAGGCAGGAATGCGGAACTTCGTGATCCGCCTGTTCGTGAACGCGCTCGCGCTGTCCGTCGCCGCCTGGCTGGTCCCGGGGATCGTGCTCGAGGGCGGCGTCGGCGGCGTGCTGCTCGTCGCGCTCGTCTTCGGCCTGGTGAACGCGGTGCTCAAGCCGTTGCTCCTGGTGCTCTCGTTCCCGTTCCTGATCGTCACGCTCGGGCTCTTCGCGTTCGTGGTGAACGGGCTGATGCTTCTGCTCACCGCGCGGCTCACCGATCAACTCGCCGTGTCGGGCCTGTGGGCCGCGATCCTCGGGAGCATCGTGATCTCCGTCGTGAGCGCGGTCATCGGCAGTCTGCTGAAGGACGAGCGCCGCCGAAGCTAGCCGGCGGGGGGCGGACCCGCAGGGTGGGACGCCGAAGCTACTCCGCTCGGATCGCGGTCAGCGGATCGGCGCGCGAGGCGCGGGCGGCCGGGACGAGCGCCGCGAGCGTGGCCGCGCACGCCAGCACGAGCGCCGCGCCGGCGAGCGTGAGCGGGTCCGTCGGGCTCACCCCGTGCACGACGCCCCCGAGCAGCCGCCCGGCGAGCACCGCACCGACCAGGCCGAGTCCCACCCCTCCGAGCGTGACGCCCAGGCTCGAGCGCACCACCAGGCCGACGACGTCCGGAGGCCCGGCACCGAGCGCCATGCGGATCCCCATCTCCCGGACGCGCCGCGCGATGGCGTACGCGACCACGGCGTAGACGCCGACCGCCGACAGCGCGAGCGCCGCCAGCGCGAAGACCACGAGCACGGCCATCTGGAAGCGGGGCCGGACGAGCTGCCTCGCCTCCTGCACCGCCAGGGAGCGCGGCGTTCCGAGCGAGAGGTCGGGATCCACCGAGAGGATCGCCTCGGTCACCGCCTTCGACAGCTGCGCGGCGTCGCCCGCCGTGCGCACGAGGAACCACGTCACGGGCCGGCCGAGCTGGCGGTTCGACCAGTAGATCTCTGCGGGTGCGGTCTGTCCCGGCGTGAGGGGGTCCACGTCCGCGACGACCCCCACCACCTCGAACGTCAGCTCGAGCTCCGGCAGGCGCACGATCCTGCCGACCGCGCTCTCCTCCGGCCACGCGGCCCGCGCCATCGCCTCGTTCACCACCGCCACGGGAGCCACGTCGAGGCCGTCGGCCTCCGTGATCTCCCGTCCCTCCACCACGGGGGCGCCGAGCGTGCGGAAGTAGCCCGGCCCCACGTCGTACCAGCGGACCGAGGGAAGCTCGCCGCTTCCGTCCCGACCTTCGGGGACGTAGGGCGTGGCGCCGTCGCCGCCACCGAAGAGCGGCCCTGCCGAGGCGGTCGCCACGGAAACCACGCCGGGCAGCGCGGCGACCCGCTCCTCGGCTTGTCTCCACATCGTGAACAGCTCGGCCCTCGACTCGTACTTCGCGGTGTTGGCGAACGCGCTGACGGCCAGGAGCGAGCCGCGCTCGAAGCCGGGCTCCCACGCCAGGTAGGCGGCGAAGCTCCGGGCGAGGAGGCCGGCGGAGGCGAGCAGCACGACCGAGAGCGCCAGCTCGGCGACGACGAGCGCCCCGCGGAGGCGGCCGGACGCACGGCTCTCGAGCCCCCGGGCGCCGCTCTTCACGGTCTCGGCGAGGTCGCCCGCCGTGACGCGGAGCGCGGGGAGAAGCGCGAAGAGCGCCGTGGCCGCCACCGACAGGAGCGCCGCGAATGCGAGGACCCGCCCGTCCATCGCCACCTCGTCGAGCCGCGGGATCTCCGGCGGCGCGAGGAGGATCAGCAGCCGCGTGGCGCCTGCGGCCAGGACCGCGGCCACCGCGGTGGCAACGAGCGCCAGGACCAGGCTCTCCACGAGGATCCCGCCGACCAGGCGGCTCCGCGCGGCACCCAGCGTGGCGCGCACGGCGAGCTCGTGCAGCCGGCCGAGGCCGCGGGCCAAGAGCAGGTTGGCGACGTTGGCGCACACGATGAGGAGGAGAAGCCCCGCGGCGCCGAGGAACGCCAGCAGCACCGGCCGGGTGTCGCCCACCACGACATCGAGGAGCGGGAAGACGCCGAGGCGCCACTCGTCGTTCACGTCCTCGGGGTATCGTTCGGCGATGCCGGCGTAGATCGCCCTGAGCTCTTCCCTGGCGGCCGGAATCCCCGCCTCCGAAAACAGCCTCCCGATAGCGCGGAACCCACGCCAGCCCCGCACCTCGGGGTCGAGCGGATCGAAGTGCGGCGGCTTCCAGAGGACCGCCTGGGCCATGTCGAACGGCGCCTCGAAGCCCTCGGGGAGGACGCCGATGATCGTGTACGGCTTGCCGTCCAGCGTGAGGCTGGACCCGACCACGGCCCGATCGGCTCCAAAGCGGGTGGTCCACATGGCATGGCTGAGCAGCACGACCTTGTCACCGTCCGGACCGTGCTCGTCGTCCGTGAACAGGCGCCCGAGCTCGGGCCGTACGCCGAGCGCGCGCAGGAACCCGGCGGTCGCGATTCCGCCCGTGATCCCCGTGGAGCCGGCGCGGTCCGAGAGCGCGTACGGCCACGTCCGGCCGATCCCGACTTCGGAGAGCGTGCCCACCTCACGGCGGAAGTCCTCGATCTGGCCGGGCGCGGCGTTGCAGTAGCCCTGCATGCGGGGATGCTCCTCGCACACCAGCACGAGCCGATCCGAGTCCGGCATGTCGAGCGGTCGGAACACGATCGAGTCCACCACGGTGAAGATGGCGGTGGCGGCCGTCATCCCGATGCCGAGGATCAGGAGCGAGGGGACCGAGAACCCCGGGTTCCGGGCCAGTGACCGGACCGCGTGACGCACCGCACGCACGACCTCCCCCATCGTTCTCCTCCTCGGCTGACGCGCTCACCCCGACGGCGGTGTTCCTCCAAGCTATGGGACGCCGCGGGAACGCCGCGAGTTGCATCGCGTGGGGAAACTCCCACACCCGGGATTCCGTCTTTCCCCCACGGCGGCTGCCAGGGCACGGTGCCACGGCGGTCGGCCCGACTCCCGAACGGAGAACCGATCGATACCCCGGCGCGCGGCCCCTATCCCGTCGGCGTGTAGATCAGGTAGTAACGCGGGCGTGGCGGCGTGGCTCCAAGCGCCGGTAGCGTGTCCAGCGCAACCGTAACGGCGTAGACCTCGGCCTCGGGTGCGCCGACCGCGCCCGAGCAGCCGGGCGGGTAGGGTCCGACAACCCATGCCGAGACGCTGTCCGCGACCAGCTGCCAATCGCTCCGGGTCCTGGGTTGCGGGCCCGCCGCCAGGACCCGCGAATATCCGATGCAGGTGCCTTCGACCCTCACACGCTGCCCGACCGCCGCACGGCCCGCGACGATATCCCGGAGCCGCATCAGGGGGAGCGTATCGGCGGCGGGCGCGAGCGACGACATGTCGGGATGAGCCAAGGAATCGGGAGGCGCCACCCCCGGGATGTCCGTCGGGGAGTCGGCCGGGGCCGCGGTGCCGCCGGTGTCCGCCACTACGCCTCGGGGCTGCTCATCGACGCGGGGCGCCGGTCCTCCACAGCCGCCGGCCACCGTGATGCCGACCGCGAACGCGAGGCATTGCATCACGCTTCTCATCGGCGCACCTCAAGAAGTGTCGCAGGCACATCTTCTCTCAGCAGGATGGACTGCGCGGGAGCCAGCCGCCTCCTCGACAGCGCCCCGCGAATCCTCTCCAGCTGCTCGGAAGTGGGCTCCGGGGACGGCGCCCCCTGTGGCGCCCCGATCGTGGCACCCGACGTCGCGAACGGCGCCGCAGCCCCACCCCCCACGTCGAGGTACGCCGCGTAGCGGAGGTCAGTGTACGCACGGGCCTCGACCTCCGAGAACGTGGGATCGGGGTCGTCCAGCCACGAGGTCTGGAGGGACAGCGACGGATAGTCCGGCGCGTAGAGCGATGCGAGCGCTTCCGACAACCCGTGCCGATACTGGATGTCGTAGATCGGTCGGTGGTCCGACGGATCCGCATAGAGGTGGGCGTAGAACTTGTAGCGCCCGTTCTGGATGTAGCGGTTCGTCAGGTACCCCTCGTACCAGGTCCCGCTCTCGGACGAGTCGCCGGTGAGCGTGCCATTCGGTGTTACGGTCCCGAGCCACGGGATGTAGAGATCGCCGCTCGGCTCGAGGACCCAGAGATCCACGTCCGCCTTGAGCCGCACCGAGGCGCTGTCCCAGACGAGAAAGCCCTGGAAGGGCGAGCTCCCCTGGTCGGTGTACGCCGTGGTGGATCCGCCCGAGATCCAGGTCTGGAGGAAATCCGTCCAGGGACGATTCGGCAGGAGCGCCTGGTACGCGCCGAAGCTCCGCGGGCCCGACGTCGCGAAGCGGTCGCTGCCGACCCCACTGGGCAGCACGATGTGCATGCCGGTCGAGCGGGCGACATCGTTCGTGCCTCCGAACCCCACGTCGGTACCGTTCCGGACTCGGTTCCTGAGTCGAAACTGAGTGTCCCCCGCACGACTCCGGGCGCTGTCGAGCGCCACCCGCACGGCAGGATCAGTGATTCGCACGCGCAGCGAGTCGAGCAGCGTGATGAAGTCGGTCAGCTCCGGGACCTCGAACTTCTGCGCGTTGCTTAGCGCGGCGGCCAGTGCTGGGCGCAGCGCGGAGATGTTGGTGCGGAGGAGATCGGCCAGCGTGCCCAGCGACGCGTCGAAATCGGAGTAGCCGGATAGGGAATACGCCGACCGGGTGGTGGAGGAACGCTGTCCCTGGTAGGAGGTGTCGAAGGCATCTACGAGAGCGGCCGCCACCTCGGACGGGTCCGACCCTGCTCGACTCTGGACGGCGGCCAGCCACGTCTTGTAGGGATTGCCATCCCCGGGCACGACCTCCTCGGAGAACACCGCGTACCTCGCCACGTCGCGGATGGCGTACAAGGTCTCGTAGCCGGCCATCAGACACATGTCGAAATCGAGGATGTCGATGGTGCCGACCGTGGCGAGCGCCGTCCGGAGCCCCTCCAACGACATCAGGACGCTGCCGGCGGAGGTCTCGTCCTGGATGAGGCCGGTATAGCCGCCTCCGTGGTTCCACAGGACGAGTGCGTAGTGCGAGGCCGGAGCCGTCTGCTTGGACCAAGTGATGAAGTCGGCGAGCTGGGCCGGGCTGGTCATGTCCCGGTTACCGATGTCCTGCGCAGGGCCGTTCGGCCCCGTCACACTGGGCTGGGCACCCGTGAGCGCATACCGAAACGTGTTGAAATTCGGTCGGTTGAAGCAGGCCGCGCCGCAACCGAGGAGCGACAGCTGTGTCGGACTGAACTCGGCCTGCACGAGGACCTGAACCTCAGGATTCACGCCGGCCGCTTCCATCTCGTCGATGTCGAAGATACCTGGGACGGACAGGTTGTTGTCGGCGGCTATGTAGACCATCACGGTCCAGTGCGGCAGGCGGGCTGTCGCCGACACGGTGGTAGAAATACTCGCGTTCGCCGTGACGGTCGCCCGGAGACGATTCTCACCTGGCGTCGTGCCCAGCGTCCAGGAGCCGACCCGCGCGACACCGTTGGCGTCCGACACGGCAGATGCGCCCGTGACGCTCCCGCCGCCTGCCTCGACCGTGAATGTCACCCCCACGCCCGCGAGGGGGCTGCCGCCCGCGTTCCGCACAGTGACGGCCGGAGGTGTGGCCACGGCCGACCCGATCCGGACTGTCTCGCCACCCCCGGCAGCGACCGACAGGCTCGCAGGCGCAACATCCGGCTTCGTGCCCGGGTCCACCGGGGAGTCATCCCCATCGCAGGCCACCGCGACGAGAAGGAGAGCGACAAGGGACGGCGGCCAACGACGGATCATCTCACCCACCTTCGTCGCCCCGGGGCGGGGGGGCGACGAATGATCGGGATTCGGACTTCTCAACGATACAACGTCCGCTGGCCGTGCGCCTCGGGTGCGAGTCAGGCGCTCATCGCACGGCCGTCGTCGCTGCCCAGGCGCAACCTATGACCCGGCTGGGTCTCGAACCCAGGACCTACGGATTAAAAGTCCGTTGCTCTACCAACTGAGCTACCGGGTCGTAACCGAAGAAGGTAATGCGGGGGTCGCGGGAGCCCAACGACGAGCGATCTACGCCGCCGACATCTCCCGCTCGATTCGCACCACACCGGCTTCCCCTTCGACAGGTTTGGTGACGAACCCGAGCATCTTGGCGAGCCTGAGCATCGTGGTGTTGTCCGAGAGAACATCGCCGTACAACCGGCCGATGCCTCTCGTGCCGGCGTACTCCACGAGATGCTTCATCAGGTACACGCCGAGCCCCAGCGCGGTAACCTCCCTCGTCACCAGGATCGCGAACTCCGCCTTCTCGTTGTCCGGATCGGCGCTGAGCTGCACGATGCCGTAGATGGGCGTCTCACCCGCGATGCCGCCCTCGGTGAGCACGAGCACCATCTCGCGCTCGTAGTCGATCTGCGTGAAGCGGGCCGTGTTCATGTGCGAGAACGTCTTCTGCGGCACGAAGAACCGGAACCGCACCTCGTCGGGCGTGAGCGCCTTGAACATCCGCTCGAGCGAAGGCTCGTCCTCGGGCAGGATGGGGCGCAGCAGGAGCTTGCGCCCGTCGGCCAGCTCCACCTCGTCCTCGAGCTCCTTCGGGTACGGACGGATGGCGAGCCTGGACGCCGGCGCCGCCGATTCCAGTCGAACGCGCACGCGCGCGTCGAGGGCGATCACGCCGTAGCTGTCGACGAGCAGCGGGTTCAGGTCCAACTCCGTCACCCGGGGCAGGTCCACTACGAGCTGCGACACCTTCACGAGCGTGAGCGCGACCGCGTCCAGGTTCGCGGGCGCGACATCCCGGTAACCTTCGAGGATACGGTGGATCCGGGTCCGCTCCATGAGGCCCCGCGCCAGCCGGAGGTTGAGCGGCGGGAAGCCGAGCGACACGTCCTTGATCACCTCCACCGCCGTGCCCCCCTGACCGAACATGACGATCGGACCGAACTGGGGGTCCTCGGTGGCGCCGATGATGATCTCCCGTGCACCGGGCCGGCGGACCGTGGGCTGCACGCTGAAACCCTCGAGGGACGCTTCCGGGTGCGCGGCGCGCACGCGCTCCTCCATGTCCTTCGCGGCCCGCTCCACGCCTCCTGGCCCCTCCAGGTTCAGCACGACACCGCCGACGTCGGACTTATGCGTCAGCTCCTTGGAGAGGATCTTGAGCGCTACCGGCCCGCCGATTCGCGTGGCGATGTCCGCGGCCTGCTTCGGATTCTTCGCGACGTAGGTCGGCACCGACGGAATGCCGTAGGCCTCGATGACCTCCTTGGCCTCCGGCTCGGTCAACCACTCGCGCTCCTCGGCCACGGCGCCTTCGATGACCTTCTCCGCCCTCGCCGTGTCGGGCTCGAACACCTCCGGAAGTGACGGCGGCGTCTCGAGCAGCAGGTCCTGCCGAACGCCGTACTCCACCATCTGCATGAACGCGTTGATCGCCTGCTCCGGTGTGTCGTACGAGGGGATCTGGGCCTCGCTGAAGATCCGGGCCGCCTCACTCGTGGTCGCCGCGCCCACCCAGCTCGCGAGGATCGTCTTGCCGCGGCGTGCGGCGGAGACGTTGGCCACGGCCTGCGCCGCTTCCTCGCGGCTGATCACCGCCGTGGGGCAGTTGATCACCAGAATGGCGTCCACGCCCTTGTCTTCGAGCAGTACCCGGAGTGCCGCCTCGTACCGGGCCCCCGGCGCATCCCCGATGATGTCCACCGGGTTCCCGCCCGACCAGGTGCCCGGGAGAATCCCGGAGAGGGCCGTCACGGTCTCCGCGGACAGCTCGGCGAGCCTGCCCTTGGCCTCGGCCAACGCATCGGCCGCGAGCACGCCGAGACCGCCTCCGTTGGTGAGGATCGCCAGGCGATTGCCGCGGTGCCGCTTCGCGAGCGCGAGCGTTTCGACGGCCCCGAACAGCTCCTCGAGCGTGTACACGCGCAGGATCCCGGAGCGCCGGAACGCGGCGTCGTAGACCGCGTCGGCCCCGGCCGCCGCGCCCGTGTGGGACGCCGCGGCCTTCATGCCCGCCTCGAAACGCCCCCCCTTCACCGCCAGGACGGGCTTCATGCGCGCGGCGGCTCGCGCCGCAGACATGAACTTCCTCGAGTGCTTGATCCCCTCCACGTACAGCAGGATCGCGTCGGTGCGGGAGTCGTTGGCCAGGTAGTCCAGCATGTCGCCGAAGTCCACGTCGACCATGTCACCGAGCGACACCAGGTGGGAGAAGCCCACCGCGCG
>CAYPMO010000023.1:11059-27412 GCA_964412015.1 uncultured Gemmatimonadaceae bacterium
CCGAGCGATCGGACCAGCCCCGGCACCGCAGCGGGCGGGGTGGCGAGAATGGCCAGCTCCGGAGCTTCGGCCAGGTCGTCCACGCCGGGAACGCACGGGACGCCGAGGATCGGCTCGCCCTTGGGGTTGACGAAGGACAGTGCCGGTCCGAAGCCTCCGGCGAGTAGATTCTTGGCGATGACGTTCCCGACCGAGCCCGGCCTCGCGCTCGCCCCGACCAAGACGAGAGACCGCGGACGGAAGAACGACTTTAGATTTCGTATGCTCAAGGTCGCGCCGTAGGTGAGAAAAGAGAGGACGTGTGACGGACGCGTGGGCGGCAATCCGGACCGAGATCGAAGGTCCCGACGACTGGGTCCCTCGGAATATCACCGCTTTCACCCTGACCCGCCACGTGCGCGCGGGAGCTTCCGAGCGGGTCGCCCTCCGTTGGCGGCCGCGGTCCGGCCCCTCCGTCGCCTACAGCTACGGTGACCTCGACCGGGCGGTGAGCCGCTTCGCCTCCGGCCTCGCGCGTGAGGGCATCGTCGAGGGCAACACCGTCGCCGTCCTCGCCGGGCGCATTCCGGAACTGGTGGTCGCCGTTCTGGGGACCCTGCGTGCCGGGGCCGTGGCCAGCGTGCTCTTCTCCTCGTTCGGGCCCGACCCCGTCCTCCGACGGCTCCAGAAGGGCAGCACGCGCCTGCTGGTCACCACGCCCCGACTGTACCGGGACAAGGTGGTCCCCATCCGGGACGACCTGCCCGAGCTGAGGCAGGTCCTCGTCGTCGACGGCCCGGGGCGGCTGGCCGCTCTCGCCGCACAACAGCCACCGCCGGACGGCACGACGGACTTCGGCGCCTGGCTCGCGCAAGGCGATCCCACGTTCCCCGATGCGGAGGTCGAGGCGGAGGACCCGGCGCTCTTGCACTTCACCTCCGGCACCACCGGCGAGCCCAAGGGGGTGGTCCACGTCCACGATGCGGTGGTCGCCCACGCCTACACGGGCAAGCGCGTGTTCGGCCTCGACGCCGGGACGCGGTACTGGTGCACGGCCGACCCCGGGTGGGTCACCGGCGTCTCGTACGGGATCATGGCGCCCCTGGCCCGCGGCGCGACCCTCTTCATGGACGAGGAGGAGTTCGACGCCGAGCGCTGGTGGGAGAATCTGGAGACGGAGCGGATCGAGGTGCTCTACACGTCGCCGACCGCCCTGCGCCTCTTGCGCCGCATGCACTCGGCGGGCGTGACCGGCGGTCCATTCCCGTTTCTGAGAGGCGTGTTCTCGGTCGGCGAGCCGCTCGCCCACGCGGAAGCCCAGTGGGGCCGCACCGCGTTCGGTACGCCGATCCGCGACACGTGGTGGCAGACCGAAACCGGGTGCATCGTGGTGGCCACGTGCCGGGACGAAGAGCCCCGGGACGGTGCCGTCGGTCGGGCGGTTCCCGGGTTCGAGGTCGCCTGCCTCCACGGGGCCGAGGGCCAAGAGGTCGTCGCGCCTCCCCACGAGCCCGGGGAGCTGTGCGTGCGTACACCCTGGCCTTCCATGTTCCGGACCTATCTGGGAAACCCGAGCCTCTACGCCCGGTCGTTTCTGGAGACCTGGTACCTCTCGGGTGATGTGGCCCAGCTCGACGAGGAGGGATGGGTGACGTTCGTCGGGCGCCGTGGGGACGTCTTCAAGTCGGCGGGACATCTGGTGTCGCCGGCGGAGGTCGAGGACGCGATGCTCCAGCACTCGGCGGTGGCCGATGTGGGTGTGTGGGGCCGTCACGACCCGGTCGCGGGCACCGTGGTCGAGGCCCACGTGGTGCTGGCCCAGGGCGTCACGGCCGGCGACGAGTTGCTGCGCGACATCCTCGGGTTCGCCCGAGCCCGGTTGGGCCCCGCGCTCGCGCCCAGGTCGGTGGTTTTCCGCACCCACTTGCCACGCACCGCGTCCGGAAAGATCGTTCGGAAGGACTTGGGCAATACCAACCCTGATCAGGCTTCCCCGTGAGCGCCCCCGAACTAGCCGAAGCCATCCTCGTGACGCTCCGACGCGTCGTCCCCGCGGCTCCGTCCGAGCTCGTTCCCGACGTCCCGTTCCGTGACCAGTTCGAGATGGACTCCTTGGACTTCCTGAACTTCATCCTGGCCCTGGAGAAAGAGCACACGGTGAAGATCCCGGAAGGACGCTACCCGCGTTGCGCCTCCCTCGCGGGGGCCACGAAGGTTCTCGAAGAAGCGCTGGCGGCGCAGGTGCGTTAGCCGGGCTGGGTCGTTCCGGAACCCAGCGAGGCTCGCCGACCCATCCACCCGCCGAGCGACGACGCCACGAGCTGCACGAGGATCAGCCCCAGCACGCCCGGGGTCGGGCCCGACCATCGCTCGAGCGCGCCGGGCGCGGCCAGACTCCCCAGGAACCAGACGAGCACGCTGAGGAACGTGAGCGCCGCACCGTGCAGGATGGGCGCGTCGCCCCAGCGGATCCCCACGAAGAGCCCCCCGACGAAGAAACCCGCGGCGATCGCCACGGCGACACCGAAGACGGCGTTGGAGCCCTGGGGCATCAGCCCCGCACCCACCATCGCGAGGTGCGTCGCCGACGTAACGGCTACCGCGATCAACCAGCCCCCGGCGATCCATCCCGGATGGAGGTTCGAGAGGTGTTCGGACTGCATGATCCCTCCTCTCGCTGAAGTAGCTCCATCATGCTCAATCTAGCGCGGCGACCCTCCTCGGCGCCCGGCCTTCAGAGCCCGAGGTCGAGCTGAACGCCCAGGAACGTGACCCGGTGGTGGGGCGTGGGGCCGAGGGCCTGAAGGGCCTCACGGTGCTGGAGCGTCGCGTACCCCATGTTCGTCTCCCACCCGTACCCGGGATAGAGGACCGCCAGGCGAAGCATGAGTCGGTCGCGCATCACCTTCGCGACGATCGAGGCGCACGCGACCGAGTGGATGAGGGCGTCCCCGTCCACGACCGCTTCGTGCTCCCAGCCCAGGTTCTTCACCGGACGGCCGTCCACGACCACCTGTCCCGGCCGTTCCGGGATGTGTTCGAGGGCGCGTCGCATCGCGCGGGTCGTCGCGCGCAGGATGTTCAGCCGGTCGATCTCGCGCACCGACGCGGCACCGACGCCCACCCACCGGGCGCGCTCCCGCACGCGCGCGAAGACTTCCTCGCGCACCTCGGCGGAGAGCTGCTTGGAGTCACCGGCCCCCTCCACCGCCACCCCCGGCGGGAGGACCACGGCCGCGGCCACCACCGGGCCCGCCAGCGGGCCGCGGCCTGCTTCGTCCACGCCGGCTACGAGAACACCGCGGCCCCAGAACCCGCTCTCGTAGTCGAGCAGGCTCCGGGGCCGATCGGATGCGGGCTCCGGCCGCATGGCCGGGACGCTCAGACGCCGGTGCGCTTCTCCGTGATCCGTGCGGACTTCCCGCGGCGGCCGCGGAGGTAGTACAACTTCGCACGGCGGACCCGGCCGCGGCGCACCATCTCGATTCCCTTCACCGTCGGCGCGTGCAGCGGAAAGATGCGCTCCACTCCGATGCCGCTCGAGATCTTGCGCACGGTGAAGGTCTCGCCGAGACCCGCGCCCCTGCGAGCGATGCAGACACCCTCGAACGGCTGGATGCGCTCCTTGCTGCCCTCGCGCACCAGGTAGAGGACGCGGATCGTGTCGCCGGGGGCGAAGTCGGGAGAGTCCTCCCGCAGATGGTCTCGTTCGATTTCCTGGATCAGGTCCGCCATCGTCGCCTCCCGTGAAACGAACCGGAAGGGATCTTCCGGACAGAGCGGCAATCTAACCCGGCATCCGAGAGGGGTGAAGCCCCCGTCCGTGCGCCCTCCCACGGGATGTGCCCTCCGAGGTCCAGTCGGTTGGCGGACCGGACCGGATTCGACAACTTGGGCGTTCCGGAAACCACCCAAGAGAGGCCCTCGATGCTGATGTCCACGCGCGCGACCGGGACCTTACTCTGGGTAGCCGCCGTGGTCCTCATGGTATCGGCAGCCGTATACCAGGAGCGCACCGGGCCCACCTACCCCTTGAAGGGGGAGACCCTCGTGGACGGTCAGGCGCGGCGATACCGGCTGCCGCGGACCGAGGAGTCCGTGCGCGACGCGCGGATCGCGATTCCTTCCCCGGGGCCGGACGCCATCGGGCTCGTCACCTGGCGCCGCTACCCGACCGACGACCCCTTCCAGTCCATCCTCATGGTCGACGAGACCGACGAGGACGGGAGGGCGATGCTGGTGGCCCAGCTCCCCGCGCAGCCGGCCGCCGGCAAGCTCGAGTACCGCGTCGACGTGAGCTCGGCGGCGGGGACCGTGCGCATCCCATCCGACGTTGAGGCACCGGACGACGCGACGATCGTGATGCGCTACAAGGACCCCGTGCCGTTGCCGATCTTGATCTCTCATGTCGCGTTCATGTTCTTCGCGATGCTCGTCGGCATGCGTGCCGCGCTCGCCGCGCTGTTCGCCCCGGCCGGCATGCACCGGCTCTCCTGGGTCTCGCTCGGCCTGATGTCGGTGGGGGGGCTCGTCTTCGGACCGATCGTGCAGAAGCACGCGTTCGGCGCCTTCTGGGAGGGGATCCCGTTCGGATACGACCTGACCGACAACAAGACCCTCATCATGTGGGTGGTCTGGGTCGGCGCGTGCGCGATCGTGGGCTGGAAGCCCCGCTCCGAACGCCCTTCCTGGCGAGCCCGGCTCGCCGTGCTGGGGGCCGCCGTCGTCATGACCACGGTCTACCTGATCCCGCACAGCCTGCGCGGGAGCGAGCTCGACTACGCCGCCGTAGACGCGGGCACACCGCCCTCGGAGGCGATCGGAACGGAGCGGTAAGGGGGGAGCCATCCCCGGGGTTCCGCGCTCCAGCCGTCACCGTCCGCCTGCAACCTTTCCCCGGTTCGGGGCGTCCAGGAAGAAGGTCCTCTCGGTTTTCGAGAGGAATCCGCCCGGGCCCACGGAGCCGCCCCGGGAGATCGAATCCGGTGGAGGGATGCCATGCCGAAGGACCCGCCCGACATGATCCGGGGCACCCTGGACATGCTGATCCTCAAGGTGCTCTCGCTCGAGCCCATGCACGGATGGGGGATCGGCGAGCGCATCCAGCTCGTGTCGCGCGACGTCCTTCAGGTGAACCAGGGCTCGCTGTACCCGGCCCTCCACCGCTTGACCCGTGAGGGGTGGATCCGGTCCGAGTGGCGGACGACGGAGAACAACCGCCGCGCACGCTACTACGCGCTGACGCGAGCCGGAGAGAAGCAGCTCGGCGTCGAGCGGGAGACCTGGGCACGGCTGAGCGAGGCCGTGGAACGCATCATGGGCATGGCGTGACGAGGAGGGTTGATGCGCTGGCTGATGAGCGTCTGGTTCCGGCTGAAGGCGCTGGTGCGGCGCGATGAGCTCCAGCATGAGCTCGACGAGGAGATGGCGTTCCATGTCGAGAGGGAGGCGCGGAAGTACGAGGCCCAGGGCCATGAACCCGTCGAGGCGCGACGCATGGCGCTCGTGGGGTTCGGCGGCGTGGAGCGCTTCCGGGAACGCACGCGCGAGGCCTGGGGCGTGACCGCGCTCTACGACCTCGGAAGCGACGTGCGCTTCGCCTGGCGCCAGCTCGGAAGGAATCCCGCGTTCAGCGTGCTCGCCTCGACCACGCTCGCGCTCGGGATCGGCGGGACCGTCGCGATCGCGAGCGTCGTGCACGGGATCGTGCTGCGTGGTCTCCCGGTGGAAGACGAATCGGAGCTCGCGGTCTTCTGGATGGACTACAACTGGCGCGGCGTCGAGTTCGACTTCGTGCGGGAGCGTGTGCGGGCGTTCGAGTCGCTGGCCGCCTACTCCAACGACGGCGTGACGCTGCGCACCGAGCAGGGATCGACGCTGCTCCCCTCCACGGTCGCGTCCGCCGAGCTGTTCGACGTCCTGGGCGCCCACCCCCTCCTAGGCCGGACCTTCCGGCCGGGCGAGGACCGGCCTGGAGCCGAGCCCGTGGTCGTGCTCTCGTACGCGAGCTGGCAGGCGGAGTTCGGGGGTGATCCGGACATCGTGGGGCGGTGCGTCGACCTGGACGGGCGGCTCACGACGGTGGTCGGCGTGATGGGGCGCGGCTTCTACTTCCCCGCCCCGGACATGAGGGTGTGGCTTCCACTGAACCTCGACCCTGAAGATCGGGCGTACCAAGGCAACGGATGGCTCGTGCTACTGGGCCGCATCGCCCCGGGAGCGGGCGCCGAGCAGGTGCGTGCCGACCTCACCGCGCTCTCCGCCGAGCTGGGAGAACGCTTCGAGTACCCCGACGCGTGGGACAAGACGCGCAGCCCGGGGGTGACGCCGCTGAAGGAGTACCTGCTCGGTGACGCCCGACCGTCACTGCTCCTGCTCATGGGCGCGGTCGGGCTGGTCCTCCTCCTGGCGTGCGCGAACGTCGCCGCGCTCATCCTGACGCGCACCAGCGACCGGGCAGGCGAGATGTCCGTGCGGACCGCCCTCGGCGCGGACGGCTCCCGCCTGGCACGTCAGGTCATCACCGAGTCCGTGCTGCTGGGCGTGATCTCGGGCCTGGCCGGCACCGTCCTGGCGTTGGCGTTCTTCGACGGACTCGTCGCGAGCCTGCCGCTACGGGACGGCTTCGCCGAGACCCTCTCGATGGACTGGTCCGCGCTCGTGGCCGCGCTCGCGTCGGCGGTGGGCACCGGCGCGATCATCTCGCTCGCACCCCTCCGGAGCGTGCTCGCCGGGGACCTCTCCGGCGCGGCCCTGCGAGGGCGCCGGCAGGCCGGGAGCGCGGCCGGGCCCGAGCGCACGCAGCGCGCGCTCGTGGTCGTCGAGGTGTCGCTCGCGGTCGTGCTCGTCACGGGCGCGGGGCTACTCGTCCGCTCGGTCGATGGGCTGAGGCGTCTCGACCACGGCGTGGACCCGGAGGGTGTCCTCGCCCTGGATGTTCTGATGGGCGAGCGAGCCCTCGACGCCGGCCAGCGAGATCGGTTCCTGCACGACCTGGTCGTGCGCGCGAGCGCGCTGCCGGGCGTCACCTCGGCGGGCCTCGTCAACCGCCTCCCGATCCGCGACGGCGGCTGGCAGGGAACCGTGAGCGTGGCCGATCGCCCCGATCTCTCGGGCGAGCGCAGCCCGAATGCGTTCTACCGGACGGTCACGCCCGGGGCGTTCGCCGCCCTCGGGGCCGAGCTCGTCCGCGGACGTGGAATCTTGCCCACGGACGACGCCGCGGCCCCGCCGGTGGCCGTGGTGAACGAGACGTTCGCGCGGCGCTTCTGGGGAGACGAGGATCCCATCGGCCGCACCCTGACCCGCAACGGGTTCACGTCCCGCGGAGTCGAGATCGTGGGCGTCGTGCGCGACATCGCGGTGGATCGGCTCGTCGGCGACGTGCCGATGGCCGCGTACTATCCCTGGGCCCAGACCATGCAGGGATCCGCATTCGGGACCCTCGTGGTGCGCACGGCACTCGACCCGGGTGACCTGGTGGCACCGCTCCGCGCGCTCGTGCGGGAGCTCGAACCCGCCGCTGCGATCGGCCGCGTCGAAGCCATGACGGCTGTCGTCGATGGCGCCATGGCGGAGACGCTGCGCCTCCGCTTCTTCCTGGGCCTCTTCAGCGCCATGGGCCTGCTCATGGGCGCGATCGGCGTCTACGGGGTGGTCTCGTACGGCGTCCGCCGCCGCACGCCCGAATTCGGGGTGCGCATGGCCCTGGGCGCGCGGCCGGGACGGCTCGTACGCGAGATCGTCGGCGCCGGCATGATGCCCGTGCTCATCGGGCTCGCCGCGGGCGCGGGCGCGGCGCTCGTCGCCTCCCGGGGGCTCGAGCGCTTCCTGTACGGCGTGACGTCCTCGGACCCCGTCGCGCTCCTCGCGGCACCGGCGATCCTCGCGGCGGTGGGTGCGCTGGCGGCGTTCCTGCCGGCTTGGCGTGCTGGCGCGACGGACCCGGCGTCGGCGCTGCGGTCCGAATGACGCTTCGGGCCGAGGGTAGGGGGTAACGGTCTGATGGCGCACCGAGCGCTACGAGCGCGCCTCTACTCCTCGCCCCCCAGCAGATCCGGTCTCCGCTCCCGCGTGAGCCGCAGCCCTTCGGCGCGCCTCCACGCCTCGATCTTCGCGTGGTCTCCCGAGCGCAGCACGTCCGGCACCGCGTGGCCGCGGTACTCGGGAGGCCGCGTATAGGAGGGCGCCGACAGCGTTCCGGTGTCGTAGAACGAGTCCGACGACGCCGCTTCGTGGTCACCCACGGCTCCGGGCACGAGGCGCACGATCGCGTCGGTGACCGCGAGCGCCGCGATCTCACCCCCGGAGACCACGAAGTCCCCGAGTGACAGCTCCTCGGTGGCCAGGTGGTCGGCGACCCGCTGGTCCACGTCCTTGTAGTGCCCGCAGAGAAGCGTGAGCTCGCGCTCGACCGCGAAGCGCACGGCGTCGTCGTGGCGGAACGGGCGGCCTCTCGCCGACAGCAGAATGACCGGCCCCACCGGCGCGAGGTCGTCCACGGCCTCGAAGAACGGCTCCGGCTTCATGACCATTCCCGCGCCACCACCGTAGGGCACGTCGTCCACCGTGCGGTGCCGGTCGTGCGTGTAGTCGCGGAGGTCCACGAGGCGGTACGTCACCAGTCCGGCCTCGGCGGCGCGTCCGGGGATGGAAAGCGCCAGCGGACCGGTGAAGAACTCCGGAAAGACCGAGACGATGTTGATCTTGATCACAGGTCGAGGAGCCCCTCGGGTGGATCCACCACGAGCCGTCCCGCGTCGATGTCGATCCTGACGACGATCCCCTCACGGAACGGGATCAGGTGCTCCCGTGCGTCGCCCACGACCTCGAGCAGGTCGGCAGCGGCCTGCTCGTAGATTTCGCGAACGACCCCCACCCTGCGCCCGTCTGTGGTCACCACCTCGAGGCCGATGAGGTCGTGCTGATAGCACTCGCCTTCGGCGAGCGGCCGGAGCTCGGAGACCGCCCGCAGCAGATAGCGCCCGCGCAACGCCTCGGCATCCGAGCGGCTCTCGACCCCGTCGAACGCGACGAGCCAGCCGTCCTTGAACGCGCGGGCGCCCACGACGCGGAGCGGGAGCAGGTCGGGATCCGGTTCCGTCCCCGACGCGTCGCCGAGACGCAAGACCACCCCGGGGGCGAAACTCTCCTCGGGGTGGTCGGTGAGGGAAGCGACGAAAATCTCGCCCTCGAGGCCGTGGGCACGGGTCAGGTGCCCGACGGCGAGGAAGCCCGGGTCGGCGCGACCCACCGCCGTCCAGCCGAGCGTTACTCGGCCGTCTCCGCGGCGGGAGCTTCGCCCTCCGCGGGCGCCGTCTCGGCGCTCGCCTCGGCGGCGGGTACCGCCTCGGCGGCGACCTTCTCCATGGCCGTCTTCTCGGCCGCGCGGCGAGCGGCCAGCGCCTCGGCACGCTTGGTTTCCCGCTCCTCGACGACCTCGACGCCGATGGCCACGTCGGCGTCCCCGCCCCGGCGGGCCTTGGCGATCAGGGACTTCATGGTAACGGACGGCTGGGCGCCCTCGGCGAGCCAGTGGTCCACGCGCTCCAGGTCCAGGACCAGGCGGGCCGGTTTCGCGAGGGGCTTGTAGTAGCCCAGGGCCTCCACGAAACGGCCGTCGCGCGGGGACGCGCTGTCGGCCACCACGACCCGGTAGTGAGGCTGCTTCTTCCGGCCCATCCGCCGGAGTCGAATACGTACGGGCATGGCTGTGACCGTTCCTTGGTGTTCGACCGCCTCCGCGCGCGCGGCGGCGGCGGGGCCCCGTGGGGCCCCGTCTTGGGCAGACAGAAAGAATAACCGCCGAGATGGAGGGGGTCCAGACGCCGGACGTCGCCCAAATGCCTGAGGCACCGCGGTCGGAAAGCCCCCCTCACGCCGTGCGAGACAACTGGGCCAGCGCACGCCGGGCGATCTCCTCGCCGATCGCCAGGGCGGCGGTGGCGGCGGGGCTCGGCGCGTTCACCACGTGCACGGCCGAGGGCCCCTCCACCCAGAGGAAGTCGTCCACGAACGCCCCGCTCGGGAGCATCGCCTGGGCGCGGACGCCCGATTCCCCCGGCAGCAGGTCGCGGTCCTGGATCTCGGGGACGAGACGGGCGAGCGCGGCCACGAACCGGCGGCGGTCGGCCGATTGGGCGAGCTCCCGGGTCACCATGCGCCGGTGCCGGACCACGAACCGCCAGAGGCCGGGAAACGTGAGGGCGCCGGCCAGGTCCCGCACGTCCACCGTGCCCAGGTCGTACCCCTCCCGAGCGAACGCCAGGACGGCGTTGGGCCCCGCGTCGACCCCGCCGTGGATCCGGCGCGTGAAATGCACCCCCAAGAATGGGAAGCCGGGCTCGGGGACCGGATAGACGAGGTGCCGCACGAGGTGCTCGCGCTCGGGCTTGAGCCGCTGGTACTCGCCGCGGAACGGCACGATGCGGCACGGCGGGCGCTCCCCCGACATCTCGGCCACGCGGTCCGAATGGAGCCCGGCGCAGTTCACCAGCACCTTCGTGGTGAGGTCGCCCGCCGTCGTCTCCAGGCGCCATCCCGCCCCCTCACGGCGGAGCCCGCGTACGCGCGCCCCGACCCGGATCTCGCCACCTCGGGCCCGGACCTCGCGCTCGAACGTGCGGCATACCGCCTCGTAGTCGACGATGCCCTCCTCGGGGACGAGGAGTCCCGCCCTGCACCGCACGTGAGGCTCGCGCTCGCGGACCTCCTCGGGCGAGAGACGACGGAGCCCCCGCAAGCCGTTCTGACGGCCGCGCTCGAGGATGGCGTCCAGACGTGGAACCTCACTCTCGTCCGCCGCCACGACGAGCTTGCCGCAGATCTCGTGGGAGATGTCGTGCGCCCGGCAGAACTCGGTCATGCGCCGGATCCCCTCGCGGGCGAGCCGTGCCTTCTCCGAGCCGGGCCTGTAGGAGAGCCCCGCGTGGAGCACCCCGCTGTTGCGCGTGCTCTGGTGACGCGCGACCGCGCTCTCCTTCTCCACGACGCGGACCGCCACGCCGCCTTCCGCCAGGGCGTGCGCCGTGGCGAGGCCGACGATACCGGCTCCGACGACGGTCACGTCGCTCATGGTCCTCCGGGTGGGTGGGCGGACGGCGCCCGGAGTCTATCCGTGGGCCCGGCGCCGCGCGAGCCTTCCTAGGCGCCCGCCTTCCCGGGCCTCCCGGGCTGAGGCTAGCGCCCGAACGGCATCCCCGGAAAGCCCCCGCCCAGGCCGGGCATGCGGCCGAGCCCCCTCATCATCCCCTTCATCTGCTTCATGAACTCCTGCATCTCCCGGAACTGCTTGAGGAGACGGTTCACCTCGGCCACCGGCCGGCCGCTCCCCTTCGCGATGCGCGCTCGACGGGACCCGTTGAGGATGGACGGGTTCCTACGCTCCTCCGGCGTCATCGAGAGGATGATGGCCTCCACGTGCTTCATGCGCTTGGGATCCATCTGCGCCGCCGGGACCGAGAGCCTGGCCGCGCCGGGAATGAGCTTCAGGAGCTGCTCGAGCGGACCCATCCTCTGCACCTGACGCATCGCGGTGAGGAAGTCGTCGAGCGTGAACCGGCCGGGCCCCAGGGCCTTCTCGGCCAGCTTCGCCTGCTCCTCCTCACCGATGGCGGCCTGGGCTCGCTCGACCAGGCCCACGACGTCGCCCATCTGGAGGATGCGTCCCGCCAGACGCTCGGGGTCCGCCGCATCGAGGGCATCCACGCCCTCCCCCGTGCCCACGAACTTGATCGGCTTGCCGGTCACGCCCCGGATCGAGAGCGCGGCGCCCCCGCGGGCGTCGCCGTCCATCTTGGTGAGCAGGACGCCGGTGAGGCCGATGGCCTCGTCGAAGCCCTGCGCGATCTTCACCGCCTCCTGGCCGGTCATCGCGTCGGCGACGAGGAGGATCTCCTGGGGGCTCACGGCCTCCTTGACCCGCCGGAGCTGGTCCATGAGCTCCTCGTCGATCTGGAGGCGGCCGGCGGTGTCCACGATGAGGACCTGGTGCTTGCCCGCCCGGGCGGCCTCGCGCGCGGCGCGCGCCGTGGCCACGGGATCGCCTCCGAACGCGCCAGCGTGCACGGGCACGCCGATCTGGCGCCCGAGCGTCTCGAGCTGCTCGATCGCGGCCGGCCGCTGGAGGTCGCACGCGGCCAGCATCGGCGAGCGGTTCTCGCGCGCCATGCGCCCGGCCAGCTTGGCCGCGGACGTGGTCTTGCCGGACCCCTGGAGCCCGACCATGAGGACGACCGTCGGCGGCGACGCCGCCCACGCGAGCGTGGGATGGCCCTCGCCCATGAGGTTGGCCAGCTCGTCGTGGACGATCTTCACGATCTGCTGGCCGGGCGCGACGGACTTCAGCACGGCCTCGCCGAGCGCGCGCTCCTGCACGCGCCCGAGGAACTCGCGGGTGACCGCGTAGTTGACGTCGGCCTCGAGGAGGACCCGCCGGACCTCGCGGAGCCCCTCCTTGATCATGGGCTCGGTGAGGACGCCCCTCTGGCGGAGCTTGGAGAGGGCCGTGTCGAGCTTGCGGCTCAACTCGTCGAACATCTGGGCTGCGCTCCCTCCCTTCCACGTC
This sequence comes from uncultured Gemmatimonadaceae bacterium, assembly GCA_964412015.1. Lineage (GTDB taxonomy): Bacteria > Gemmatimonadota > Gemmatimonadetes > Longimicrobiales > Gaopeijiaceae > SZUA-318. The sequence continues at coordinate 23,604 of CAYPMO010000023.1, forward strand.
GCGAATTCCCGGCGGCCCGCGGCGACGGACGCTGCCCCGACCGGGAGCCGAAAGCTAGACCCGGCCCAAGGAGGGTCAAGGAACGCCGGATCGGCGCAGTGGGCCCATACCCGCCGGCAGGGATATCAAGACGCTGCGCTGCTCCTCGGCGAGCGATGTCCGAATTCATTGACATGATGTATGATTTATATTACAGTACCCTCGTACTCGAACCATCGGAGAAACACGATGTCCGTCATCCTTTGGGGGATCCTGGCTCTGGTCGTCGGGTTCGCGGCCCTGTGGCTGAAGGCCCGCCTGGCGATGCCGCCACGCGAACCTCTGCCCCCGGACGTGGAGCTTCCGGTGACCCCGCTCCAGCGAGCCGCGCGGCTGAGTCTGGGCGCCGGCCTGGTTCTCACCGCGGCCGCCGCCGGGGTCGTACTGGTGAACGGTCCCGAGGTCACCTACGCCGACGACGGCGTCCGGCTGCTCTTCACCGCGCTGCTGGTCGCGGTGATCGTCGTGCTCGGCGCGCCGAGCTGGGTGAAGGCCCGAGCCGCCCGAAACCCGGGCCTCCTCGACGAGCGCGACCGAGCCATCCTCGACCGGGCCCCCGCCGTCCAGGGGGTGGGCACCCTCCTCACACTGGGGGTCTGGACGGCGGGCCTCGTGGAGCGCTTCCACGGGTCCGGAGCGGTGCCCCTGTTCTACGTGATCCTGCTGTTCTGGTCGTGCCTGGTCGTGTATCTGCTCGCGCTGCCCATCGGGATCCTGGCGGGCTACCGGAGGTCGTGACATGCCCAAAGCCGAGATCCACAACCGGATCAGGAAGCTCCGGTTCGACCACGGAGAGATGACCCAGCAGGAGCTGGCCGACCGCGTGGGGTGCACGCGCCAGACGATCGTCCTGCTCGAGCAGGAGCGGTACGTCCCGTCGCTCGCCCTCGCGATGAAGATCGCGCTCGTGTTCGACACGACCGTGGACCAGGTCTTCGAGCTCGCGGAGGAAGCATGAACGGGATACGCACTCGCGCCGGGCGCACGCGCCCCTTCGTGGTCGTGGCGGCCAGGCTTCTCCTCATGGTGGGCGCCGCCGGCCTCCCGAGTTCCGTGCGGGCCCAGGAAGCGGAGCGCTACGTCCTGGTGGCCACGCGGGGCGCGGATACGCTATCGGTCGAGCGGGTGACGCGATCGGCGCACGAGCTGAGGTCGGAGATCCTCGTTCCGGGCCGCGCGCGCCTCGGCGTCCTGGCCGCGCTCGGGCCGGACGGGTGCGTGACCGACGCGTCGGTCGATGTCTTCCCGTGGGGGTCGGCCGCGGGAGCCACACCCCTCCAGCACGTGCGGGTGCGCCAGGACGGGGACTCCATCCGGGTGGAGGCGCGCGCGCGGGACGTCGCCCAGCAGGCCGCCCGGCCGGCGCCCGGTGTCCGATTCGTGCTCGCGGGCGACTCCTGGGCGGCGTCCGCCATGATCGTCGGATGCGGCCTCTCGCTCGGCGACTCGGCGAGCCTGCACGTCGCCGCGTTCCCCGGGCTCCGTATCGAGGACATGCTCGTCGTGCGGCGGGGCGACCAGGTCACCGTAGCCGGCCAGGACACGTCGCTCGTCCACCTCGGCGACGACGGGGAGCCGGAACGGATCGAGGTCGGACGCTCCGGAATCGTCATCCAACGGCAGCCGTTCGCGGTGACGGCGCCCGCAGCGGCGGTGGACTACGGCCCGCCTCCCGGCGCGGTGTGCACGCCGAAGATGTGTCCATACCGGCGTCCGAGAGCGTCACGCTCGCGGGGACGCTCACCCTGCCTGACACGCCCCTTCCCGCCCCCGCGTTGGTGCTCGTGAGCGGCGGCGGTCCGCAGGACCGGGACAGCTACGCGGACGTGGGAGGCGGATGGCGCCCGTTCCGCGAGCTCGCCCACGCCCTGACCTCCCGGGGCGTCGCGGTGCTCCGCTTCGACGACCGCGGTGTCGAGGCGTCCACCGGGGACTTCGCCTCCGGCACGGAGCGGGAGGGCCTCGAGGACGTCGGGGCGGCGCTGGCGTTCCTCCGGGCCCGAGGCGACATCGCGGGTGACCGCATCGCGGTGCTGGGCCATTCCGAGGGAGCCCGCGTCGCCATGTGGGCCGCGGCCGAGGACGGCGCGCTGGCCGGGCTCGTGCTCATGGCGGGCGGGGCGGATCCCCGGAGCGCCGCGCGCGCGCAGGCGCGCTGGCAGATCGAGCACTCGCCCGAGATCCCCGCATCCGCGCGCGATTCGCTGCTGGCCAGGGTGGAACGCCAGATGGACAGCCTCGCCGTCGCGGGAACCCGTGAGGTATACCGGTGGGACGCTCGGCCCCTCGCGCAGCGTATCCGCGCACCGGTGGCGATCTTCCAGGGAGGTACGGACCGGCAGGTTCCGCCCGAGCAGGCCGAAGCGCTGGCGGCGGTCTTCCGGAGCGCCGGAAACGCCGACGTGACCGTGCGTGTGTTCCCCGACGTGAACCACCTCTTCATCGCCGATCCGTCGGGGGACTTCTTGCGCTACGGCGCGCTCGAGAGCGGAGCGTTGGAGCCCTCGGTCCTGGAGGCCGTGAGCGCCTGGGTCACCTCGAAGCTCGGGGTCGGCCTCGAACGCCGCTGAAGGAACCCACGGAACGAATCCCGCCGAGCCGGTGGTGCGGAAGCAAGAGCGGCGCTACACTGCGCTCGTGAGCGTATCCCGACTCCGCGTTCTCCTGGCCGCCACGCCGCTCGCGCTGCTGGCAGCCTTCGCCACGACACCCGCACTCGACGCGGCGCGACGCGGGGCATGGTCCGGCCCCGTCGCGCGGGCGGTCGCGGACACCGTGCCCGCGATTGCGACGGGAGGCATGGTCTCCACGGCCCATCCCCTCGCCACGCGGGTCGGGGTGGACGTGCTCGAGCGGGGAGGGAACGCGTTCGACGCAGCCGTCGCGGTGGCGGCCGCCCTCAACGTGGTCGAGCCCATGATGTCGGGGATGGGCGGATACGGAACCATCCTCGTGTACTCCGCCGACGAGGAACGGAGCCGGTTCCTGAACGCCAGCGGGAAGATCCCGCGCGGGACGGACCCGGACCAGTTCCGCGCGCCGACACCCGGATACATGGAGAACCGGCGCGGCGCCAAGGCGGTCTCCACACCGGGCAACGTGAATGCGTGGGCGGCCATGCACGGCCTCTACGGGCGGCTTCCGTGGGCCGAGCTGTTCACGCCCGCGGTGCGGCTGGCCGAGGACGGGTTCGAGCTGGATGCGCGCACGGCATCCCTCGTCGGGCAGGCGTTCGAGGCGTTCCCGCCGCACGCGAAGGCCTTCTACGGCAGGAACGGCCGGCCGCTCGCCGAGGGCGAGCGGCTCGTGCAGGCCGATCTCGCCCGCTCGCTCCGGCTGGTCGCGGCGGAGGGCCCCGGCGCGTTCCACGGGGGCGAGCTGGGAAGGGCGGTGGACCGGGCCATGCGGGACGCCGCAGGGTTTCTCCGCCTCTCGGACCTGACGGAGAACGAGGCCGAGTGGTGGGAGCCGGTCGGCATCGACTACCGCGGGCATCGCGTCGTCGTCCCGCCCCCACCCGCCAACTCGTGGCCGGCGCTCGTCAGGCTGGGACTCATGGGCCGCTTCGACGTCGCATCGCTCGGGCACAACACGGCGGACCACTTGCACCTCTTCGCCGAAGCGACCAAGCACGCGTTCTGGACGCGCCTCCGGTGGGCGGGGGACCCGGACGTGGCGCCGCCTCCGCTCGATGTCCTCCTGAGCGACGCGTACTGGGAGGGCGTCGCCGGCACGTTCGATCCGGAGCGGGCGAAGCCGTTCGTGCCACC
>CAYPMO010000023.1:27512-54909 GCA_964412015.1 uncultured Gemmatimonadaceae bacterium
TCGTCATGAACGTCCTCGACTTCGGGATGAACGTGCAGGCCGCGATCGCCGCCGCGCGGGTCAGCTTCCTGGAGCCCGACTTCCTGGGCGTCGAGAGGACGTTCCCCGCCTCCCTGCGCGTGGAGCTGGAGCGGCGCGGTCATCGCCTCCGCGAATCCGGAGGCTTCGGCGATGTCCACGGGCTCACGATCGAGTGGGGCCCGGATGGACGTCCCGCGCGCTTCCACGGTGGGGCGGACCCCCGCGGCGCCGGGACGGCGGCCGGGCCGCCCACGACACGCTGAATCGCCGCCGAGGTCCGGGGTGCCGGCTCACTCCTACGGGATCGACCGCGGCTCGACGCCCTTCGCGATCGGTAAACGGAGCGGCCCGAACAAGGCGAACTCTGCTTCACAAAGTACTTGACGGCAATTCCCGGTGCTCGCATCGTTAACGACCGTCCGCCAGACCCTCCGCTCAGGCACGCCCTGCCGCTTCCATGTACGAGCTCTCCGAGTTCCTCTTCCCCGCCCCGGCGGAGCGCCGTACGGGCGCCATCTGGGCCTGGTGGGAGAAGCGGAGACTGACCTACAACGTCTGGGTCGGAACCGCCGGGGCGTTCAGCGTGGTGTCCTGCACGCTCCTCTCGTACCTGCCACCCACCCCCGGTCCGATCCCGCTCTACCTCATCTGGCAGCCGGTCGTGGTGTTCGGCGTGTTGGCGAACGTGCTCTACACGTCCGGCGCCCTCCTGGAGACACTCGCGGAGAAGCTCTTCGGGCGTCAGATCCTCCCCATCGGCCCGTCGCTCTACCGCATCGGGCTCACGTTCAGCGTAGGGCTCGCGCTGTTCCCCACGCTGATCATGATCATCGGCTGGATCTTCCGCATCGTATCCGCGGTATTCTGACGCGCGTGCACTGAGGCGCGTGTTCTGACGCGCGTGCCTTGACTCGCGACGCTCCGGCGCGCGGTCTTCCACGCGCCCGCAGAGTGAACCGGCCGAGTCGCCGGCTTCTCCGCAGTCTTGCGGCGAAGGGATATGTGATATTATTATCACGTATGCCCCCGAGGCAGACGGACGATCAGGATGCGGTGTGGAGGGCTCTGGCCAGCCCCCTGCGCCGGCGTATCCTCGATCTGCTCGCCGAGGGGCCCCGCACGACGGGAGATCTCGCGGAAGCGTTCCCCGAGCTGTCCCGCTTCGCGGTGATGCAGCACCTGAGGGTTCTGGAGGAGGCGGAGCTGGTGGTTCCCCGCCGGGAGGGCCGGCGCCGGTTCAACCACCTCAACGCGATACCCATCCAGCGGATCTACCGTCGCTGGGTGAGCCGATACATGGGTCGTTGGGCCGACGCGCTCGTCGCGCTCAAGGACGAGCTCGAGGACGACGCGCCGACGCCCCGCACCCGCTCGGGCACGGTGGCCTGAGGGACCAACCTCTCGGAGGAGCGAGACATGGCGAGGTTCGTGTGGATGGGAATCGTGCTCCAGCTCGTCATGGTGACGGCCGGACACTTCTGGACGGCCGTCCTCGATCTCTCGGGGATCCTGGGCACGGGCATCCCCTTCGCGCTGGGGATCTGGTACGGCGCGGCCGTGCCGGAATCCTACAAGGAGTCCGTCTGGGGAGGCTTCGTCCTGGGTATCGTCGGAGCCCTCGTCGGCGTCGTGGCCGCGATCCTCATGGGGGACCAGACGTGGATGTTGCTCACGTTCGCGCCGCTCTCGTCCGGCGTCACGGGCGTCCTGGGCGCCGCCATCGGGACGCTCGCCGCGGGCCGAGGGCGGAGAGCGTAGATCCGCACCCTCCGTGGCGCGAAATCTCCGTCAACTCTCGGGGCTCTCAGCGCTTCAGCTCTCCGAGGATCGCCCGGCCGATCTCGCCGGCGCCCACGCGGGCCACGTCCCAGATCGGAGGGGTGCCTCCCGCCCCGAACCGGGCCAGCACGTCGGAGAGGAGGTCCCGCCGCACGACGAGGAGGATGGGCGTGCCACTCCCCCGAAGCGCTTCGAGCGCGGGGGCCCATCCTTCCCCCGCCAGCTCCCAGGGACCCACTTCGTCCACGACCAGGAGATCGTGCGCGGCGGCTCGCTCGGGCGACAGCGCGCGCCTCCCGAGGTCCAGCGCCGCGGGATTCACCTTGAACACCCCCAGCGTGGGCCACGGGCTCTCCGGATCCCGCGTCGCCATCGGGGTCCGTCGCCCCGAGGCCAGCTCCACCAGGTCGATGGACCAGCGTCGGCCGTCCCTCATGTCGCCGGGGGCCAGCACTCCTCCCACCCGCAGGCCCTCCCCGGCCAACGTCTCCACGACTCGTCGCACCGTTCCCGTCTTTCCCCCACCTCGCTCCCCGGTGACGACGCCGACGATCCGGAGGTGGGCCTCCAGCGCCTCGAGCCACCGCTCCGTCCCGGCCAGCAGACCTCCGAGCGTCCTCGCGGGACTACGCAGGAAGTCTTTCCCGGCCGGAAGGGCCGCGACCACCGCGGGCAAGGTCGCGAAGGCGGCCTGCATCGCGTTGTGGACTTGTCCTCCACCCAGTCTCTCGAGCCACCGTCGCAGGATCGGGTGGGAGAGCTCCGTGCTCAGCGCCGCGAAGCACATGGTCACGAAGATCGCGTTCAGGCTCATCCCGAGACCCATGCCGAGACCGGCGATCCAGCTCACCGTGCCTTGCCCCGCGAGGGACGCGACCACGGCCCCGGCCAGCACGGTGATCGCCACGAGAGATGCCCAAAATCCCGGCCGTCCCAGGCGTCTCAAGACGGCCCGGTAGCGTCCCACTCCGACCAGCACGGCGGCCCCCGCGACCAGCGCCTTTCCTCCCAGGGACAGCCTCGACAGCCCGAGCAGACCGACGGGGAGCGCCACCGTCCAGAGGAGGAGGTAGGGAATCGAGGGCTGGACCATCCGGCCGCGCGCGGCACCCGTTCGGCGGCGCCACTCCGCGGCGTCCTCCGCGCCGCCGCCTCCGGGCATCGGAGCCGGACCTTCCCGACCCAGACGGAGTCCCACCCACGCGGCGGCGGCCCCGACGCCGAGGTTCAGGACGGCGAGCGCGACCAGGGGCCCCCAGGGCCCCAGCGGGATCGGACCGACCTGCCGCTCCGCGAGGGCGACGATGTCACCGTAGAGGCGGGCCAGATCGGGTCCGTAGGTCAGGAGGAGGCTGACGATCCTGTGCATCAGCGTCCACGACATCGCCAGGGCCCCACCCACCACGTACCCGGTCACCCCTCCCCTCAGGAGGCGCACCGACACCTCCATCAGGACGGCCTCCATCAGGATGGCCAGCATCGGCCCGAGCAACACGGCGCTCGGCGACAGGGACTTCATGAGCGCGGCGATGAGGCCGGCGCGCCACAGAAGGCCCGGCATGCGCCAGTTCCGGTGCCCCGCCACGAGGATCGCCACGGCGATCGCCGTGAGGATGTGGCCGGCGATGGGCACCCGTACGTTGTGGAGGAAGCTCCCGAGCACGATCTCGGAAGCGGCCCAGAGGCTTCCCAGGACCGCCGCCCTTCGCCACACGGCGTCCAGGGAGAGCGTGCCCGGGTCCCGGTTGGCCGTGTCCCTCGGGTCGCCGCGCGTGGCCACGATCCCGTCCGCCGCGGCGGCTACTCCGACACCTCCCCCGACCTCAGCCACCGGTCCAGCCACCCCAGCATCTCGTCCCACCACACGAGGGCGTTCTGCGGCTTGAGCACCCAGTGGCCCTCATCCGGGAAGTAGAGCAGCCGAGCCGGCACGCCACGACGCCGGAGCGTCGTGAACGTGGCGAGCCCCTGCTCCAGCGGCACGCGGTAGTCGAGGCCTCCGTGGACGACGAGCGTGGGCGTGTTCATCCGCGCGGCGTGATTCGAGGGGCTCCAGCGCTCGAAGCCCTCCGGGTTGGTCCAGGGCTGACCGCCGAACTCCCACTCGGGGAACCACAGCTCCTCGGTGGCACCGTACATGCTCGGAACGTCGAACAGGCCGTCGTGGTTGATGAGCGCGCGGAAGCGATCGGTGTGGCCGTTGATCCAGTTGATCATGTACCCACCGTACGAGGCACCCGCCGCCGCGACGCGACCCCCGTCGAGGAAGGGGTACGTGGCCAGGGCGTGGTCGAGCGCGTTCATGAGGTCGGTGAAGACCTTGCCGCCCCAGTCCCCTGTGATCTCGTCCGTGAAGCGCTGGCCGTAGCCCGTGCTCCCGCGGGGATTCACCGCCACGACGACGTATCCGGGCGCGGCGAACATGTTGGGGTTCCAGCGGTAGCTCCACGAGTCCGTCCATGCGCCCTGGGGTCCGCCGTGGACCAGGAAGACGACGGGGTACGTCCTCGACGGATCGAACGACGGCGGCTTCACCAGGAACCCCTGCACCGGGGTGCCGCCCTCACCGGTGGCCCAGAACGGCTCGACGGGCTGGAGGGCCAGGCGCGAGAGCAGCTCGCGGTTCTGGTGTGTGAGCTTCCGCACCACGTGGCCCTCACCATCGAGCGCGAACAGGTCGGCGGGGCGGTCGGTGGCCTGCCGGTCGACCACGAGCGTGCGACCATCCGCGGACACCTGGAGCGCGGCATCGTAGACGCCCTCGGTCACCTTCACGGGATCGCCGCCCGACACGGAGACGCGCCAGGTCGCGTGGAAGAGCTGGTCCTGCGCCTGGAACCAGATCGTGCGGGAGTCCGCGCTCCAGGCGAAGAAGTCCGGACTCGCATCGAGCGAGGCCGTGAGGCTCCGCGTCTCGCGCGTGCGACGATCGTACACGACGAGCTGGGCGCGGTCGGCCTCGAACGCGGGCCTCGACATCGCCAGGTACGCGATCCAGCGGCCGTCGGGCGAGTACCGCGGCGCCACGTCGTTGGCGTCGTTCGTCGTGAGGAGCGTGGGCTCGCCGCCCGCCGCCGGCACGAGCCACACGTCGTTGCCCGTGCCGACCATGGAGGGCACGTCGGTATTGCGGACGAACGCGACCTCCTCACCATCCGGACTGATGTCGTAGTCCTGGAAACCGCCGAGCGCGATCGGCGGCGTGTCGAACGGCCCGGGCGTGACGTCGCGGCTCTCCCCGGTCGCCACGTCGAGCACGAACACGTGGCTCCTGAGCCCGTCCTCCCACTCGTCCCAGTGCCGGTACTGGAGCTCATCGTAGACCTTCGCCTGCGACTCGCCTTCCGCGATCCGGCGCAGGCGCTCGGCGGTCTCGTCGCCCTCGGGGAGGACCGAGCTCGCGAACAGGATGCGACGGCCGTCGGGCGACCAGACCGGGCCACTCGCCCCGCCCTCCAGCGCGGTGAGCGCGCGGGCCTCGCCACCGTCCACCGGAATCAGCCAGATCTGTGGTCCGTTGCCCCCTCGCGTGGACACGAACGCGATCCGTCTGCCGTCCGGGGACCACGCGGGGGCGCTGTTCGAGCCGCTCTCGGAGGTGATGAACGGCCGCGGCTCACCACCGGCCACCGGGACCGTCCAGATCTCGGTGCGCGAGCGGAACGCCTCCAGGTCCCAGGTCGTCACCGTGTAGAGCACGGCGCTTCCGTCCGGGGAGAGCGCCGGACTCCCCACGCGGGACATGGACCACAGGTCCCGGGACGTGATCGGCTGCTGCGCGCCGAGCGCGAGCGGGAGGGCGACGAGGGCGACGGCGAGGAGGTACGGGTGTGTCGTACGGGCACGCATGGGAGTGCGGGAGGTCGAGGTATCCGGGAGCTTCCAGAGTCGGACGGACGGTAGACACGCGGAACCGGCGGGGCAACACGGGGGCCGCCCTCGCCCCCGTGTCCGGTTCGGTCCCGGTGGCCCTCCCCGGAGACCCTCACCTACCCCAGCGGCCCCAGCGGCCCTACCCCGACCGAGAAGCAGTAGGACCAGACGGCGACCACCAACCCCATGATGCTCGCCGCGAGCAGCGTGACCTCCATCGCGCAGATCCTCTGACGCCCCTTCTCCCCGTGGTACCAGGCGACGACCATCGCGGGAAGCACACCGATGCCCAGGACCAGCGAGATCGCCTGTTGGGCCAGCAAGGACCACATCCAGATCTCCCCCAGCACGTCCATCGCCTGGAGGAGGAACCACGCCGCCGCCAGGTACCCGAGCATCCATTGCACGATCTGGCGCTCCCTGAGCCGCCGCAGGAGCACCACGGCTGCCGTCGCCGTCGTGGGTGCCGTCGCGGCCGCCGTGGGTCGCGCGGCCGCGGTGGAGCCGGCCGATCTCCGGGCGATGGCGCGCCCCCGAGGCCGAGCGGGGGTCGCGTAGGAGAACGACACCCGGACGTCCGCAGGGGTGGTCGTGGGGCTCCAGAAGGCCTCCGGGCCGTGCGTGCCCTCCAGGCCGTACGTTCCGTCAGGTGCGCCGAGCCGCTTCGCGTCCATGTCTCTCCACCTCCTCCGAGATGCCACTCTTGAATCGCTGCCCACAACCTGGGAAGTGGCTCTCAGGGCTCGGTCAGACGGCGGTAAGATGGGTCCGTGTCCTGTCTGACGGGTGACGGGATCGGGCGACGAGGGCCTTGCCGCACGGCGTCCGGAGGCAGCAACCTATCCCTCGGGATCCCTCGAGCACGGCCGTGGCATGTCTCTCCGTCTGGAAACTCTCGGCGGCCTCCGGGTCCTGTTGAACGGATCCGAGCAACCCGGCCTGACGAGGCAGTACGTGCGGTGCGGCCTCCTGGTCTACCTGGCCGTCGAGCGGAGCGCGCCGAGGGAGCGGGTCCTGACCCTGTTCTGGCCGGAGCGTCCTCCCGCCAGGAGCCGGCGGGCCCTGAGCCAGATGCTCTACGAGCTGCGGCGGTGGCTGGGCGGGGAGTGGGTAACGCTGGAGGGCGACCTCGTCACCGCCTCCCCGGACGTGAGCACCGACGCGGTCGAGTTCGCGGCCGCGATCGCATCGGGCGCGGCGGACGCGGTCCGGCTCTACCGGGGCTCATTCCTCGATTCGATCCGCCTGGCGGACACGCCGGAGTTCGAGGCATGGGTGGACCGGCGCCGCACGGAGCTCCGAGATCTGTTCCGGGACGCCCAACGCGAGGTCGTACGGCGCCTCACCGCGGCCGGCGACCTCCAGGGAGCGGTGGCGGCCGCCCGCCGGTGGACGCTGGCCGAGCCGCTCGACGAGCAAGCACAGCGGCAGCTCATGACCCTGCTGGCCCGCTCGGGCCTCCGCAACGAAGCGCTGCGGCAGTTCGACGTCCACCGGCGGCGGCTGATCGACCTGGGCACGGAGCCGACGGACGACCTGTGTTCCCTGGAGGAGGAGATCCGCTCCGGGCGTCTGGCGCATGAGACCGCCGGCGCGCTCCCCGCCAGCGCCCCGCAGCTGGGCGCGCGCGCCGGCGTCGTGGTGCTTCCCTTCCAGGACATGTCGCCCGGGCAGGCCTACGGACACTTCTGCGACGGGCTGGCCGAGGAGATCATCTCCGGACTGTCCAGGGTCAGTGGCCTGCGCGTGGTGCCGCGAACGTCCGCGTTCGCGTTCCGCGGCGCCCGGATCATGGAGGCGGCGTCGGCACTGGGGGTCACGCACGCGGTCGAAGGAAGCGCACGCTGCTATGACGGCGGCTACCGCGTGACCGTGCGGCTCATCGAGGCCGAGCGCGAAGCGGAGCTCTGGCATGATCAGCTCACCGGCACGCTGTCCTCGGAGGAGCTCTTCCGGGTCCAGGATCGGATCGCCGAGGCCGTCACGCACGCGCTTCGCAGCCACATCGGCGCGGTGGCGACGGTCGTGACGGCCGCAGGACCTCCGCGTCATGTCCGAAGGCCCACTTCGAGCACCGAGGCGTACCAATCGTATCTGAAGGGCCGCAAGGCCTGGTACATGCGGACGCCGACCGGGCTCTGGGAAGGTCTCCAGCATTTCCAGGACGCCGTGGAGGCGGATCCGGACTACGCGCAAGCCCACGCGGGCATCGCCGACGTCTACTGCCTGCTGGGGGCGTTCGACTACGCGCTCCTGCCTCCGGGCGAGGCGTACCCGAAAGCACGCGAGGCGGCGGGGGCCGCCCTCGCGATCGACCCCGAGCTCGGCGCGGCGCACGCCGCGCTGGGGAACGTCCAACTCAGCCACGACTGGGACTGGGACGCGGCGGGCTCGAGCTACCGGCGTGCCATCGAGCTCGACCCGGGCTATTCGCTCGCGAGGCAGTGGCACTCGAGCCTGCTGCTCTATCGAGGCGAGGACGACGCGGCCCTGTCCGAGGCCGTGCTCGCGCTCGAGCTCGACCCCAGGTCGGCATACGTTAGCTCCCACCTCGCGCGGCTCCTGCAACTGCTCGGACAGCCCCAGCGGGCCGTCGAGCAGTACGGGCACGCGCTCGAGATCGACCCGAGGCTCGTCACCGCGCATCTCGGCCTGGCCCTCGCCGACCTGACGCTGGGCCGCACGGAGCGCTCCCTCGAACGCCTCGAGCCCCTGGCCAAGCAGCTCGGCGACGAGCTGCCCCTCGTGAAGGCGCTGTGGGGGTATGCCCTCGGCGTGTGCGGGCGGCGCGAGGAGGCCCGCTCCGTGTGCCAGCACCTCAAGGCCACGCCCGCGCGCTACCTGCCGCCGGAGCATGTCGCGGTGGTCTACATCGGGCTGGGAGAGCCGGACCGTGCCGTCGACTGGCTGAGGCGGGCCCTCGAGGCACGCTCCCAGGTGGCTGCCCTGCTGCGGGTGGAGCCCATCCTCGATCCGCTGCGGGATCACCTCGGGTTCCGGGCTGTGCTGGCGCGGGTGACCGACCCCCGGGCGGCTCCATGAAATCCTTGTGGCGTCGGGGACAGGGAAGATAGTGTAGGCGCAGGTCCGGTTCCCCCACCCGACGCCACGGTCCCAGGAGGGATCCATGGGGCTTGGTCTTCGGCACGCGGCAGGCACCGCACGGACGCTCCGGGTCCTCTGGGTCTTCTCCGTGACGCTCGCCGCCGACCCCGCGGCCGGCCAGCTCCCCGACGCGTTCGCCCGCCATTTCGGGGCCTCACGGACACACGAGGTCGGCATCCGGTGGTCGGTGGGCATGGGCATCATGCTGCTCACGCAGTTCGACAGCCGCTGGGTGGAAGGCCTGGACGCGTACGATCCGGCGCGAGGCCCGGAGATGTACGACCAGTTCGACGACCTCCGGACCACCGTCGGCTACAACTACGTCTCGCTCGGCGCGCAGCGGAGCTGGCCCAACGTGGGCCCCGGTGGCACCGCGGTGCTCTCCGCTTCCATCACGGGAGGCGTCACGTCCGACGAGTACACGAGGACGGGCCAGAACGGGCTCCACGATTTCCGACGTTTCCCGCACGTCCAGCGTGCGACCGTGGACGACGGCGTCCATCTCTATGGCGGCGAGCTGGAAGCGTCGTACTGGTGGCGGCTCCACTTCTGGGGTATCGACCTGGACCTGCATCCCCACCTCGGCGGAGGCTGGTCGAGCTACCATCGCGAGGCGACGGCCTCGGCGGCGATCGGCGTGCGCGCGCTGCTCTTCCGGTTGCAGGGCGGGCTCACGGGAGGTCTGCTGTATGGCCGGTCCGGGATCCAGCCGGCCGCCGTGGGCACGCGGCTGGACGACAGCTACTGGAGCTTCGACGTTTCGCTCGCGTTCGACCGGACGCGGTATGGGTCCGCGGCCGCCTACATCCCGAGCGGGGGCTTCGCGGTCACGCGGAGCTCGGGGATCTTCGTCGGACAGCCCGAGACCCTGCTGTCCGTCTTCTTCGACTTCCCGTCGTTCTCGAACGACTCCTTCCGCCTGGAGGTCGTGAACGATCTCCTGGCCGACAAGGACCGCGGACCCACAGGTGGCCTGAGGCTCACGTATGTCCATCGCTGAGCGGGCATGGCGGCTCCTGGGCCTGTCGGCCGTCCCTCTCCTCGCCGCGGCGGGATGCACGACGCTTCTGGCGTTCGGCGAACGGATGAACGACGATCCGCAGACGCACGTCATCCGGGTCGCGGACGAACGGGGCATCACCGTCCTGGACGCCACACGGCGCGTCCCCTTCGATCCGGGGGGCAAGGGGCGCGGCACCGCTCGCGCCCCCGGACCGGATACCGTCCGCATCGCGATCCCGCTCGAGGTCCGGGCGGGCGCCGACTCCGTGGTCCTGGACGGGTGCGCGCTCCAGAAGTTCGCCGCGCCCCCCGACAGCGTCGCACTGGCTCCCGGCCTGATCCACGACGACCCGGAGCTGCGACTCGTCTTCCCGCACGAACGGGTGGTCCCGGCCGGCGAGCGTCGGATCGTCACGGTCCATCTCGAGAAGGCGCAGTTCGACTGGACGCGCGAAACGGTCGGCATCCGGATCGACGAGCGGGCCGTGTCCCTGGGCGGCGGTGTGGCCTGCGATCCGCTCGGCATCACCGGAGACTCCATCCAGCACTACCGGCTCCGGCTCATCGACGCCGAGCCGATCGGACCCGGCCTCGCGGCCGGACTCCTGGCGGTCCTCGCCCTCGTGATCCTGTGATGAGCCCGCGCCGCCCTTCGTTCCGTCGCCCTCTCGGGGCCGCCGCGGTGGCGGCGACGCTCCTCGCGCCCGGTCCCCTCGCGGCCCAGTGGGAGGTCGGGATCGGCATGGGCGTGGCCGACACGCGACAGAACGCGGTCGCCCTCGCCGGGACGATCACCTGGAACCCGGCGTGGTCCGTCCCGATCCCGGTCGGAGGGGGAGGCGGTCCGGTGCGGTTCGCGCTCCGCGGCTTCACGGACGCGGAGCTCGCGGTGCCCGACTTCAAGGCGGGGCTCGGCTACGAGGAGCCGGACCGCGAGTGGATCGTCGAGACCGTGAGTGGGGTCCGCCAGCGCCCCGAGGGTGACGAGCTCTGGCAGGCGCGAGGGTTCGACGCCCACTTCGCGCTCTACGCGACCGCGGGGTGGTGGCGGATCTGGGGAGGGTTCGGCGGCGCGTACAACGGACTCGACGGAACCACGGATTGGGCCGCGGTGGCGATCGTCTACGTCACGAACAGCACGGAGGTGGATGTCGAGGTCCTCCCTGGCCTCGCACCCGAGGCCCTGCGCTGGCGCCTGAGGCTCTCGATCGGCTTCTGGAGGTTCCCGTGAGGCGAGGGCTCCGGCGCACGTACGCGTGGGGCGATCTCCGCGTCGCGGCGGTGACCCTGCTGCTCGCGACGACACTCGCACCATCGTATGCCGGCGCGCAGCGCCCGCACTGGATCGCGTTCAAGGGCGACCTGGGCGCCGAGATCCCGCGAGGGGACGCCGCCCGGCTGTTCCAGGGCAACATCCGGGGGGAGTTCTCGATTCTGGGGACGCCCGCCTGGAGCTATCCGGTGCACGTCGGGTTCGGGTTCAGCTGGGTCTCCTTCCCCGTGGAACCGGACTACCCCCAGGAACAGTGGAACTACGTCGGCCCCCACTTGATCATCGGGATCACGCTCAGGGACTGGATCGCCCTGCCGCTGTACGTGGAGGGTCGCGTCCTGCACCGGAAGATCCGCCCGATCTGGGAGCGCAACTGGGAGATCGACGCCGACAACTACAACAAGAACCGCCCCTACGGGCAGGAGGGCGGCTTCGCGGGCGAGGGGGTGCTCGGCCTCGACCTGCGGATGGGCCCGAGCGTGTTCATGGATTTCTCCTTCCGGCTCTCGGAGTTCGCCACCGAAGGCATCTGGCTTCCCTCGGCGGAGATGAACGACGAGTACCTCGGCGACAGCTGGACGTTCGGGCTTCAACTCGGGCTGCTATGGTTTCCATGAGCGCTGTGCGACGTCGCGCTCTCACGGGCCTGTTGTCGGTACCGGGCTTGCTTCTGGGGCCTTCCCAGACGGCCGCGCAGGTCACGGGCGAGCGCCCGCGGCCCGAGCGGATCCTAGCGGTGTCGGCCTCGATCCGGCTTCTCGGCGACTCCGCGTCGGCACGGCCCCGGACGCCGACGCCCACCCCCCCACCGTTCGAGTCGGTCGCTCGGGCGCCCGCTCGCACCTGGAAGCCCGGCAGCCGAGGGCTCGCGCTCGCCGAGACGCTCCTCGGGAACTTCGTGCCCTGGCTCGTCAACGAATACGTCTCGGATTACAAGGACATCACGCGCATCAGCCCGACGACGTGGCGCTACAACCTGCAGACCGGGCCCGTGTGGGACGACAACCACTTCCACGTCAACATGCTGATGCACCCCTACCAGGGGAACTTCTACTTCAACGCCGCCCGCTCGAACGACTTCCCCTACCTCAAGTCGTTCCTGTTCACGGTGTTCGGCAGCGCGTTGTGGGAGTGTTGCGGCGAGAGTCATTCGGCGTCGCTGAGCGACCTCGTGACCACCACGCTCGGCGGGGTCGCGATCGGCGAGGTGCTCTATCGTGCGGGTTCGCCCTTCCTGAGGCCGGGGAAGTCCCGATGGTGGGAGATTCCGGTCTTCCTCCTGACCCCTTCTCGGATGGGCACGCGATGGGTGCTCGACCACCGGAACGCGCCACTCGAGTTCCAGCCCGACCTGGACGTGCCGTCGCACGTAGGCCCATTCGCTGCCCTCGGGTGGCATGGCGGCGACCACGTCTCGCTGGAGATCGGGCTGGCCTACAACGAGCTGTCGCAGGTCCGGAAGGGGGATGCGCCGTTCAGCCACTTCAAGGCCGCGCTCGAGCTGAACTGCCCCTCCCTCGGTGGGGGCTGCCTCGATCTCGCTCACCTCCTGGGCCGGTTCCAGATCCGGGGGATCCTCTGGCCGCTCCTCGCGCGTCGAGCCTCGGGGTTCGGCTATTACCTGGTGCCGTTCCACGGGGTGGACTACGTGAACCGGCTGGGCAATGCGCCGACCGGTCCGTTCCAGCCGACGAACTGGGCCTCCGCGCCACGATACGAGTTCGGCGGCCCGAGCCTCGGGCTCGCGGCGGCCGTGAGCTGGGGCAGCCCCGGGGCGCCGAGCCTGGTCCTCTCGGGGGACGGCCATCTCCTCTTCGGCGGGATCAAGTCGGCGTACGCATATCTGGCCCCGTACCACGACGCCCGCGAGAAGGAGCGGGATCGGGAGTACGACTTCGGCTACGGACCCGGCTTCGGCGTGGCTGTCTCCGCGGGGCCGTTCCCATGGCTCCACCTGAGCGGATTCCTGCGGTGGAACCACATCGGGGTCCTGCACGGATCCAACTTCGACGGGTACGACGCGAAGCACCGAGCCAAGCTCTACGGCTTCAGCGTGGTCCTGCCCGACCTCCTGGGACCGTTCGGCCTGGGCGCGGACGGGAAGTTCTTCCGCGGCTCGAGCACGTTCGGCAACCCCGCTCTCGCGCCGGTCCCGCCGGTGCGCTTCAACGAGTGGCGGCTGTTCGTCTCGTGGGATCCCCTGGGCAAGCCGCTCGGGTTGTTCGTGTTCTAGGCGGCGAAGGATCGCCCTCCTAGGACGCGCCCTCCGGCCCGGGGCGCGCGCCCCGCTCTCCCCCCACCAGCACGGCCACCGCCATATGACCCGTCGTGTTGGCGACGGTGGTGAACATGTCCGGCACGAGGTCCAGGGCGAT
The DNA here is from genome assembly GCA_964412015.1 of uncultured Gemmatimonadaceae bacterium. GTDB lineage: Bacteria > Gemmatimonadota > Gemmatimonadetes > Longimicrobiales > Gaopeijiaceae > SZUA-318. The sequence goes on from CAYPMO010000023.1 coordinate 40,941, forward strand.
GAGGATCCCGATCCCTTCGACGGGCAGCCCGAACGCCTGGTAGATCGGAGCGATGATGAAGAGACTGCCGCTGGGAATCCCCGGGGAGTAGAAACCGAAGAGGCCGAGGATTCCAACCATCATGGCCCATTCCAGCGCCCCCAGCTGCACGCCGAACAGGATGATGACGAGATAGGTCCCCGCGATGCGGAGGACCTGGGAGTAGTACTTGAACGTGGATACAGCCGCAGGAAGGACGAGGCTGCGTGCCTCCTCCGGGAGCTTCAGCGTCCGCTCCGCCTCCTCCAGCAGGGCCGGCAGACACGCGATGGACGACCGCGTGCTGAAGCCAATCGCCTGGGCGGGGAAGCACGCCCTGGCGAACAGAGGGATGGGCACACCGCCCACCACTCGGACCAGGGCGTAGACGACGGACAGGAGCACGCCCCAGAGGATGACCACCACAAGGATGAACACCCCCACCGCACGGAGGACCGAGATGCCCGTCTGGGCCGCCAAGCTCAGAGTCAGGGCGAACACACCCACCTGGCCCACGGCCATGATCCAGCGCACCACGACCAGCGTGGCCTCCGACAGGGCCTTCGCCCCTCGGACGACGGTCTGACGGAGATCCTCACGGATGTGCGTGGCGGCGAGGCCGAAGACGACGGTGAAGAGGACGAGCGGAAGGACGTCCCCCTGGGCGGCGGCCGCCACGGGATTGGGCGGAAGCAGTCCCACGAACCAATCCCGGAAGGGGGGGACAGTCACGTCGGCCACGTCCCGGACACCCACCATCTCGGGAAGCCGCACCGAGTCACCACCCAGCACGTGGTAGAGACCGGGAACGCAGAGGCCGCCCACGGTCGTCGTGAAGGCCACCAGCCCCACGATCCAGGCCACGGTCCTCCCTCCCAACCGCGCGGCGGTCCGGGCCCCGGATGAAGCGATCCCACCGAGGAGCAACGATACGATGAGGGGGACCACCGTCATGCGGATGGCGTTGACCCACAGGGCCCCCACCGGCTCAACCCAGGCGACGAGCGTGTCGGCCCAGGGCGCCTCCACGGTGGCGAGTGGAATGCCGAGCACCAGGCCCAGGATCAGCCCGGCCAGGACCTGCGTCGTCGGAGATACTCGCATGACGTCCCCGGACCAGCGCGTACTAAGGAGAAGCGGAGGGCCTAGCCGAAGCTGCTCGAATGTCCGGGCCCAGCGGGACGCCGTCAACACGGACCGGCTCGCTACCGGCGCTCGCCGTCGTCCACCGGGCCTCCCGGCGGCAGGGAGGAAGCCGTCAGCCCGGTGACGGCGCTACCTCACGGAAGCACCTCGCGCACGAACCGGTGTCCATGCCGCGGATTCCCCCAGCTCTTTGGTTGGTGGCCGACGGCGCCGGTGTATCCGACGTAGTAGGCTTGCGCGCCGTCGTGCTCCCGAGCGGCCCACAGGTAGATGAAGGCGTACTCGCCGGCCCAGAGCGGAGTCTCCTTGTCCGGGGACCGCTCGCAGGAGGCTCTCCCCCGCTCCCTATCCGCCGGAAACGAACAGCCGGCATTCTCCCCGTCCCTGACGAGGGAGCGGACGATCTCGTCCACGGTGGGCATCCTCCAGACATCCTGCGGCTCCTCCGCGAGCGTCACCCCGTCGGCGGCCAGATATCGGAAGAGGCCGTACCGCTCCATCTCCTCCTGGGTGGCGTCGCGGCTCTCGCGACCCGGCTTCTCCGCGAACCCTACGGGGTCAAGCCCGTAGAGGGCGATCTGGTTCCACGAGAGATTCCCGGGCACCGCGTTCGTGCTCTGGGCCCATCCGGGCCCCGCCGGCGCCCATTCCAGGGTCACGCCGTTTCCCTGGATCCAGCGGATACCCCGGTCCTCGTCATCCACCCGGAGGAATATGTGCCAGTTGACGGCAGTGCAGGCGATCCCCACGACCAGGAAAGCCCCCGGCGGAATAAGGAACCGGAGGTTTCTCCGGGCCCATCCGTGGACCGGGATGCCCGCCCCGGCTCCGGTACGGCGCCGTCCCTCCACCACGAAGAGCACCCCCACGAGGACCCCCACGGCCGTCACGGGAATCCAGGAGAGGAAGGCACCCAGCGTGAGAGGGCCGCCGCGGCCGAGCTGGATGGAGAAGACCCACGCCGTGAAGAGCACGCCGGAAACGATCAGCACCCAGCCCCCCACGCGTGGCCAGGCCTCCGCCAGCAGCCAGAACGCCAGGAAGACCGCCCCGGGGATGAGGTAAGCGAGCGGGTAGAGCCCCGGCTGGCCCCATCCCTCGTAGTACATTTCCATGAAGCCCCAGAAGGCCCAGAGCCCCGTTGCCGTCATCATGAGGGCGGAGGCCAGGAGGCCGGGGAGACGGTTGCGGAAGGGACGGGAGTTCATGGCGGGGGCCCAGGGCCTCTTCCGGTACGGCGCGCCAGCGGGTGGAAGAGCCCGGGCGGCGCCGCCGGGGGCCTTCCGGCTCATCCCTCCCCGTTCCAGCGGTAGACGCTGCCGGGCGCGGCGTCCCTCCCACCGGGGCCGCCCGTGTCGAGGCAGGGGAGGCCCATCGGCACGGCGTCCGTGCAGGGGAGCGGCAGGTGCAGGAAGGTGTCCCTCCAGAGGTCGCCCCACCCGCGGCCGTCGAAGTACCAGAGGTTGCCGAGCGGACCGCGGAAAGTGTTCTCCATCCGCTTCTCCCACTTGAGCATCTCGAAGAAATCGCCGCAGCTGCCGTCGGGAAGCTTCGGCACGCAGCTCGCGTTCGTGCCGGCGGCGTCCGTGGGGCTCAGGCCCGCCGCCTCGCGCGTCTCGTTGACGATCGCCGCCGCCCCGGCGCGGTTCCCCATCCGGTACAGTGCCTCCGCCTTCAGGAGGCGCATCTCGGCCATGCGGATCTCGGCCTGCAGGGAGCTCCCTCCCCAGTAGTCCTCGCCGCGCGTGTGCTTGTACCAGGACCACCGCCAGGTGCCACGATCCTTACATTGCCCCTCGACTCCGGCGATTGCAAGCTAGCCGCCACGCGCCCGCGAGGTAAGCCAGAGACGCCCTGCGCCCCGATCCTCCGATCCGCGATGCTTGCTGCCCGCGGACCCCGGCGCTACCGTGCTCTCGACCGCCGACATCATGACGGAATCTCCGTCCACGGGCGGAAGGAGGAAGACGCATGAAGCTCGAAGTCACGCGGGCCGACGTGTGGGCCGCGCCGATCGAGGACAAGGTCGGCGGATTGGCCACCAAGCTGGAAACGCTGGCGGCAGCCGGCGCGAATCTCGCGTTCATCATCGCTCGGCGGGCCCCTGACCACCCAGGCGAGGGTGTGGTCTTCCTGACCCCGATCCGTGGAGCGAAACAGATCAAGGCGGCGACGGCGGCCGGCTTCCACAAGACGACGACGCAGCACTCGGTCCGCGTCCTCGGCGGCGACAGTCCGGGACTGGGCGCGAAGATCACCGGAGCGCTGGCCGCGGCGGGCATCAACCTGCGCGGACTCTCCACCGGCGTTCTGGGAAAGAGGTTCGTGACCTACATCGCCGTGGACACCGAAGACGACGCCAGGAAGGCCGTCAGGGTCCTGAAGAAGCTGTCGTAGTCGGTCGGCGTGCGACGCCGGACCGCGACGACCCGCTAACCCACGGTGGAGGTCAGTCGCTCCTTCACGGCCTGCATCCAGCGCACGATCGTCCGGTCCTCCTCGTCCGGAGCGAGCAGCTCACGCAGCGCGGGAACCGCCTGCTCGGCGCGCTCCCGCCCCGCTTGGATGAGTTCGGCCCGAAAACCGTCGTGGAACGCGCTGAAGTGTTCCACGTCCGGGTCGATGAGCAGGTCCGCCTCGGCGAGGATCTCGAAGCGCATCTGGCTGTGCGCCGCGATGTCCCACGCGTTGGCCATCACCTGCGTCCAGGTCTTCACGTCGCGGTAGGGGAGCCCGCACCCGAGGCTCACCGCGACCACGAACGGCGCGCCCATCTCGCGGACGGCGCGGGCCGGCACGTTCTCGGTGAGCGCGCCGTCCACGAGTTTCCGCCCGCCGATCTCGACCGGCACGTACAGCCCCGGCACGCAGCAGCTCGCCCGCACGGCCGGGGCCACGGGCCCGCGGTCCAGCAGGACGCGGGTTCCCGTGTTGATGTCCGTGGCCACGACCCCGAGCGGGATCTCCGCGTCCTCGAGGCGCACGTCGCCGAGGGCACGGACCAGGATCTCCTCCATCCCCTGGTTCGTGGTCAGCCCGAGCTTGCGGGGGCGGCCCTTGGTGATCGAGCCCCAACCAAACTCATGGAGGGCCTCCTGCGTCTCGTCCGCGGAGCGACCGAACGCGGCGAACGCGCCCGCGATCGCGCCGGCGCTGGTCCCCGCGATCCACCCCGGCCTGAGTCCCTCCTCCTCGAGAACGTTCAGCACCCCGAGGTGGGCCAGGCCCCGGAAGAATCCTCCCCCCAGGGCCAGGCCGAACCCGGAGCGCGGCGGTGACCCCGCGCGTGGGCGCTCGGGTCCTCCTCCGGACGGCCGCATCCCGCTATCGCCCTCCTCCGTTCGACACCGGCCGCGATGCCGGCCCTTCCTCGTCCAGGGTCTCGAGCACCTGCTTCCACTGGAACTTCTCGCCCAGGCCGCGCACGTAGTAGTCCATCCACGCCATCTCCGCCACCGACTTGACGAGCCGGTTCCGGGGATCCGGGATGCCGTGGCTCCGGCCCGGGTACATGAAGAGCTCCGTGGGCACACCGAGCTTCTTGAGCGCCATGTGGAGCTCCACCGATTGCGGGCTCGGCACGCGGGGATCCCCCTCGACCACGTGGATCATCGTGGGTGTCTTCGCGTTCCTGACGTACTTGAGCGGAGACTGGTCGAAGTAGGTGTCGAAGTCGTCGTAGAGGAAGTCGTCACCGATGTAGAACTGGCGGTTCCGCTGGACGTCGCTCTGCGCGTACATACTGATCCAGTTCATCGTGCCCGCGCCCGAGCTGATGGCCTTGAACCGGTCGGTGTGCGTGAGGATCCAGTTCGACCAGTGGCCGCCCGCGCTCCATCCCAGCACGCCCATTCGATCGCCGTCCACGATCCCCTGGGCGACGAGGTGGTCCACGCCCGTCATGATGTCCTCGAAGCCCTTCGTGAAGTAGTTCCCCACGATGTCGGTGCGGTGGGCGTTGCCGTATCCGGTCGAGCCGCGGTAGTTGGGCCTGAGGACCGCGTACCCGGCGCCGGCGTACACCTGCGAGCCATAGCCGCCGTTGAAGCCGAGCACGTCGGCCGACGCCGGTCCCCCGTGGATGGCCACGATGAGAGGATAGCGCCGGCCTTTCTGATACCCGACGGGATACAGGAGCACCCCACCCACGCTCTTGCCGTCGGTGGACGTCCAGTTCACCTCCTCTTCCTCCCCCAGCGCGATGCCACGGATCTCGGGCACGGCGTCCACGAGCCGGATCCAGGCCTTCCGGTCCGCGACGTGGTCCAGGCTCGCCACCGTGAACACGGTGGGCGGCGTCTTCGGGTCGGCGTAGTCGATCAGGATCGCGCCGGTGTCGTCGTCCCGGCCGACCCGGAGGCTCGCCCGTTCGTGCGTCACCTGGCGCACCTCGTCCCGATCGATATCCAGCGCAAAGAGCTGGCGCGTCACCTTGATGCCTTGATTGAAGTAGATCGTCTCGCCATCGTCCGACCAGAAGTCCACGCCCACGCCCCCGTCGAACGACGTGCCCAGCTTCCGGAACGGCCGTCCACGCGCGCTCATCTCGCGCAGGTAGACGCGATTCTCCGTCATGGTGTAGCGCGTAAGGTCGTCGGGGGCCGTGAACGCGATCCAGCGCGAGTCGGGCGAGAAGGTCAGGCCTCCTTCCGAGACTTCTTCGTTTTCCGTGAGGCGCTCGATGCGTCCACTCGCCACCTCCAGCAGATAGAGGTCGGCGTACAGCCTCTCCTCGGTGATGTTGCGCTCGTAGCGCTCCGAGGACGACCCCGTGAAGCCCACCCACGTCCCGTCCGGTGAGATCTCGAACCCGGACACCGAGTACGAGGGGTCGGAGGCCAGCTTGGTCTCGGCTTTGGTGTCCAGGTCGAGTGCCCACAGGCTCGCGAGCGGCGTGACGTCGTTCTTGATCTCCACGGTGAACTTCTTCTCACGCCGCGTCTTGTCGTCGGTGAAGACGGTGTCGTCGCGCACGAACCAGATCCGCTCGCCGTCCGGCGCCCACTCCCAGCCACGCACGCCCGCCGTGCCCTTCGTGAGCTGCTCGGCCTCGGCGCTGGCGATCCCGCCTACCGGCATCCGCCAGAGCTGCTCCTCACCGGACTTCCCGGCGCGGAACACGAGCCAGGCCCCGTCCGGGCTGAACCGGAAATCCGAGACGCCGTCCTCGGCGTCGGTGATCCTGCGCGCCTCTCCGCCGTCCGGGCGCATCATGTAGATCTGGCTCTCTCGGCCGTTCCCCGCCGCGTCCCGATCCGACAGGAAGACGAACCACGTCCCGTCGGGAGCCCACGCCGGAGATTGCTCGTTCTTCTTCTCGGTGAAGGTGAGCTGCCGGCTGGACGCCACGCCCTGCGTCATGGAGACGATGTGCAGGTCGCTGTACGACTGCGCTTCCTGCCAGTCGGGCTTCGTGATCGTGTAGAGCATCCACTGCCGGTTCGGGCTCGGCGCCCACGAGCCGGCTCGGGCGAACGTCTGGATGTCCATCCAGGTCATCGGCCGCCCGGTCTGGGCCGCTGCCGTGGACGCCAACGTCACAAGGGCGAGAAACGCCGGGATCGCGCGTCGGAGGATGTTCATGGGTGCCTCGGTGGGACGGTGGGGCCGTTCGGGATCGCGGACCGCGGGGATACGCCGGGCCAGGCGAGCGTGAGCCCTGCGGCCGATGCAGAAATAGCACGTGAGGGACGATAGCGCAGGGGGTGGTTGACCGGAGCGTGCGGGAGTCCTATGACGGGCGCATGGTCCACAGCGTGCGTCGCCACCTGCGCGTGGCCATCCAGGAGTACGACGCCTCGATTCGGCGGTTCATCCCCGGCTACGAGGACATGATCCGCGAAGCCGCCTCCGCCGTGGCGGACGTGTCGCCCGCGCTCGTGCTGGACCTCGGCGCGGGGACGGGAGCGCTGTCCGAGGCCCTGCTCTCCAGTCCGGAGGTGGGGGTCGTCGAGCTGGTCGACGTGGACGTGGAGATGCTCCGCCAGGCGCTGCGCTCCGGAGGCGTCTTCGTGAACGCCGACGTGACGATGCCCGCGGAGGAGCCCGAGCGGGGTGCGGCGCTCCGGGGGTGGGCCACCCATCTGGTCGCCTCCGGCATCGAGGAGCGCCGCGCCTGGGAGCACTTCGCCGAGTGGGCGGACGAGGACACGTATTTCCCGCTGGAGGAGGAGCTGGCCGCGCTCGAGGCCGCGGGCTTCGCCGCCCGCTGCGCCTGGCGGGAGGGTGTGAGCACGGTGGTCGTCGCGCGACACCCGCTCGAATCGGCGCCGCCGAAGCTCAGCGGACCTCGATGATCTGGCTCCGCTGGCTTCCCACGCTCACCCACGTCACGGGCGCTCCGGTGAGCTCCTGGAGTCGGTCCAGGTAGCGGCGGGCGCCGGCCGGCAGATCCCCAACGCGGCGAGCGTGCGTCGTGCTCACCCGCCACCCGGGAATCGTCTCGTACACGGGTTCCACCTTCCCGAGCGACCCCGTGTCCGCGGGGAAGTCTTCCACCACGCTGCCGTCGGGCATGCGGTAGGCCGTCGCGACCTTCAGCTCGGGAAGGGTGTCGAGGACGTCGAGCTTCGTGACCGCGACGTCGGTAAGGCCGTTGACCTGGGCGGCGAAGCGCGACAGCACCGAGTCGAACCAGCCGCACCGGCGTGGGCGCCCGGTGGTCGCGCCGTACTCGCCGCCGAGCGCGCGCACGCGCTCGTCCATCTCGGGGTCGAACGCGGTGGGCAGCGGCCCCTCCCCCACACGGGTCGTGTACGCCTTCACCACGCCGACGACCCTGCCGATCGCGGTCGGCCCGATCCCGGTCCCGACCGCGGCCCCCGCGGCCGTCGTGTTCGACGACGTCACGAACGGGTACGTCCCCTGATCGAGGTCGAGTGCGGTACCCTGCGCACCCTCGAGGAGAACCTTCTTCCCGGCCTCGAGCGCGCGGAAGATCTCCGGCCCGGTATCCGTGGCGACCGCGAGCAGTCGCTCCCGGAGCGCCAGGGCGGCGTCCATCTGTCGGTGGAGCTCGTCGCCCGCTCCGTGGCCCATCGCGTCCAGCCGTGCGCACACACGCTGCATGGCCGCCTCGACGCGCCGCGCGAGCCGATCGGGATCGGCGAACTCCGCCACGCGGATGCCCCGGCGGCCCGCTTTGTCCTCGTAGGCGGGTCCGATTCCCCGCCCGGTGGTCCCGATCTTCTCCGCCGCGGAGGACTCCGAGGCCCTGTCCAGGAAGCGGTGGTAGGGCAGGAGCACGTGCGCCCGACGGCTCACACCGACGCGGCCGTCCAGGGAGATCCCGCGCGCCGTGAGCCCGTCGTACTCCTGGAAGAACTGCTCGATGTCCAGCACGACGCCGTTGCCGAGCAGACAGCGCTTCCGCTCGTGGAGGATGCCCGAGGGGATCTGGTGGAGGATGAACTCCTCCTCGCCCACGTGCACGGTGTGGCCGGCGTTGGCGCCGCCCTGGTAGCGCGCGACGATGTCCGCGTCCTCGGCCAGGACGTCCACGATCTTGCCCTTGCCCTCGTCGCCCCACTGGCAGCCGACGACGACCGTGCATTTCTGGGATCCGGACATTGCGCCGCCTCGAAAAAAAGAGGCCCCTCCCCGGTCGGGGATGGGCCTCTTGACCGCTCTATCCTTTGGGAAAAGCTAGACGAGATGGCACGGAGCGTCAACGCGGCCGTTGCCACGCCTTCATGGACGGACGTAGCGGCCGAAACGTTGCAACCCTACGCCACAGCCGTCTCCAACAGCCCAGCCGTCTCCAGGATCTTCCGGATCTCGTCGTGGCGGCTCTCCGCCACGGGCAGGAGCGGAGGTCGCGGGTCCCCGCCGTGGAGCCCGAGCATGTCCATGGCCGCCTTGATCCCGGGGACCCCCATCGCGCCCACGATTCCGGTGTGCACCGGTCCGACACGCTCCTGCAGCCGGCCCGCGTCGGCCTTGCGGCCCTCGAAGAACGCGGTCGCGATCTCGGCGGACTCCGCCGGAGCCATCAATCCCACCGCGACGATGCCGCCCACGGCGCCGAGCTCCATGCCGCCGTAGAGGACCGAGCCGGCTCCCACCACGACCTGGAAATCGCCGGGACATTGCTCGACGAGCTCGCCCACGAGGTCCAACTTCGCGCGCGAGTCCTTGATCCCGACGATATTGGGGTGCTTCGCGATCTCCGCGACGAGCCCCGTGGAGAACTCGACGGTGGAGAGACGGAGCGGCACCTGGTACACCATGACCGGCACGGGCGACGCGTCGGCCACGGCCCGGTAGTGGCGCGTCAGGGCCTCGGGGGTCATCCCCGACTTGTAGAAGGCCGGCGGCTTCACCAGCACCGCGTCCGCCCCGGCCTCGGCCGCCTTCTTCGTCTTCTTGATCGTGGCGCGGGTGGACTCGGCGCCGGTGCCCGCCAGCAGCACGCGATCCGACGGCACGACATCCCGGGACGCTTCCACGAGCGCTACGAGCTCGGCGTCGTCCAGGTAGGCCGCTTCTCCCGTGGAACCGGCGACCAGGATTCCACGCAGCGGGTGCTCGAGCCAGGCTCGCAGGTTGGCGCGGTGCGCCACGACGTCCACATCCCCCGTCACCGCGTCGAACGGTGTGGTCACTGGAAGGATCGTGCCTCTCAAATCGACTGCCATGATCTATCGTCCTCCATACAGATGGCTCATTTCGTCCTGCATGTTTCCGTGCCCCGCCTTCGCGGCCCTCGGATCCGCGAACATGTTCATCTTCAGGTCGAAGTCCGCCGGGTTGTTGGCGGCGGCCTTGGCGATCTCGAACGTCACGATACCGCCCGTCACCAGCTCCATGAGGTGCTGGTCGAAGGTCTGCGATCCGTAGTGATCCTTCCCCTCCTCGATCAGATCGGAGATCTCGTCCATCCGGTTCTTGTCCCGGATGCAGTCGCGGATCGTCGCGGTCACCGGCATGATCTCCATGGCCGCGACGCGCCCGCCGCCCTTCTTCTGCACGAGCCGCTGCGAGATGACGGCCATGAGCTGCTCGGAGAGGCGGATGCGGATCATCTCCTGCTCGCCGGGATCGAACACCGCGATGACGCGCGAGATGGTCTGAATCGCGTTCTTGGTGTGCAGCGTCGAGATCACCAGGTGGCCGGTCTCGGCGGCCTTGAGCGCCGTCTCGATCGTGATCTTGTCGCGCATCTCCCCGATGAGGATCACGTCGGGGTCCTGGCGCAGTACCGCGCGCAGGCCGGACACGAACGAGTCGGTGTCGGTGCCGATGTCACGCTGCGTGATCGAGCACTGGTTGTCCCGGTGCAGGAACTCGATCGGGTTCTCGAGCGTGACGATGTGCAGGTGCTTGCGCCGGTTCATCCAATCGATCATCGCGGCCATCGTCGAGCTCTTCCCGGATCCCGTGACGCCGGTGACCAGGATCATGCCCCGCTCGTGATTGGCGATCGTCTCGAGGATCTTCGGCAGCCCCAGGTCCTCGAACGTCGGGATCTCGATGGGGATCACGCGCATGACGATCATCGGTGAGCCCCGCTGCTTCATGATGTTCACGCGGAACCGGCCGATTCCGGGGAGCCCCCAGGAGCAATCGTAGTCCATCAGCCGGTCGAACTGCTGCCGGTCCTCCTCGTGGGGGATCAGCTTCAGCGCGATCGCCTTCACCTGCTCGACCGAGAGCTTCTGCTGCGTGAGCGGAAGCAGCTCGCCGTGGATGCGGACCCGGATGACGTCACCGGCCTTGATGTGGATGTCGCTCGCGCTGCGGTCGATGGCGGTCTTGAAGAGTTCCTGCATGGCGCGTCCTCCGGAGGGTGGCGGTCTTGCAAGATACTAGGAGCGCCTCGTTCAGGTCGAGCGATCCGGCTACGGCTCGAGGTCCTCGTCCCCCGCGTTGACCTCGAGGTCGTCCCGGTTCCGCCGGGCTTCCGCCCTGACTTCCAGCGTGCGCAGCGGGATGAGCGCCACCAGGACGATGAAGGCCGTCCCCACCGCCTCGATCGTGGCGCCGAAGCCTACCGCCATGCCGATCGCCGCTACGACCCACATGGTCGCCGCCGTGGTGAGGCCCATCACGCTCCCGCGGCTTTGCAGGATCGTCCCCGCTCCGAGGAAGCCCACACCGGTCACGATCTGGGCCGCGATGCGCCCGGGGTCCGCCGGGCCGGTCGCGTGCGCCGCCGCCCTCAGGGACAAGTCGGTGAGCAGGGTGGCGCCGACGCAGATCAGAATCAGCGTGCGCAGCCCGGCAGGCTTGTGCGCCTGCTGCCGCTCCCACCCGATCGCGCCGCCCAGAACCGTCGCAAGCAGGAGCTTCCCCAGAAGATCCAACCGGAGTTCCGGATAGCTCTCGTTCAGCCACGACAGCCAATCGAGCACGTCGCTCATTCGATCCTCCGCAAGTCCGCGGTCCGCCGGAGAGATACGGCGGGCCGCATCGGCGTGCTACCTCAGCGCCCCCCGCCAGTCGAGACCCATGCGGTGGCGCACCTCGGCGAGGGTGGCCGACGCGATCGCGCGCGCGCGCTCGGCCCCTTCGTCCAGGATCCGCCGCACCGCCTCGGGATGGGCGCGGTAGTGTGCCGCCCGCTCCCGGAAGGGCGCGAAGGCCGCCGCGATGTTGTCGGACAGGATCCTCTTGCACTCGACGCACCCGATGTCGGCGACGCGGCAGCGCCGGTCGATGTCCGCGCGCGTCTCGGCGTCCGTGAAGAAGCGGTGGAGCGAGAAGACGTTGCACATCTCGGGACGCCCCGGATCGGTGCGGCGGACGCGCTGGGGGTCGGTGACCGCCATGCGGACACGGGCCCAGATCTCATCGGGCTCCGCCAGGATGCCCACGGTGTTGTCCAGGGACTTGCTCATCTTGGCGTCTCCGTCGAGCCCCAGGATCTTGCCCGCGTCCCCGATGAGCGCCTCGGGCTCCGGGAACGTGTCGCCGTAAGCAGCGTTGAACTTCCGCGCGATGTCACGTGCCAGCTCGAGGTGCTGGCGCTGGTCCTCGCCGACCGGCACCGCGTCGGCCTTGTAGACCAGGATGTCGGCCGCCTGGAGGATCGGGTAGTTGAGGATCCCGGCGGGAACCGACTCGAAGCGCTGGCTCTTGTCCTTGTACTGGGTCATGCGCTCCAGGTCACCTACCGGCGTCACCGCGTTGAAGAGCCAGGCGAGCTCGGTGTGCTCGTGCACGTCGGACTGCACGAAGATGATCGCGCGCTCCGGGTCGAGGCCGACCGCGAGGAAGCTCACGGCCAGATCGAAGATGTTCCTCGGCATTTCCCTCGGGTCGCCGCCCGAGGTGATCGCGTGATCGTCGACGATGCACCAGAGGCAGTCGTGGTCCTCCTGCATCTCCACCCATCGCTTCAGAGCGCCCAGGTAATTGCCCAGGTGCGCCTCGCCCGAGGGCTGCATGCCGCTGAAAATCCGCTTCCGCCTCGTCGTGCCCCGCGTCGCTTCGGTCATTCCCGTGTTCCTGTTCCGGGGCGGCGCATCCGCCCCGCTTCGTAGCCCATCCGGAGCCGCTAAGTTAGCGAGCGTTCTGCCGCCACCATACACCCCGGCCACCATGGACCCCCTCGCCTTCACCGCCCTCGCCGCCGCCGACGCGGCCGCGGACGTCCATCGTCGTGATCGAGGCCGCATCGTCCTCGAGGGCGCCTCCGAGAAGGGGCGGGCCGACTACGTGTCCCAGACCGATCTCGACGCCCAGCATGCCGCGCTGTCGGTGATCCGGGAGCGTCACCCCGACCACGTCGTGCTCGCCGAAGAGGACGCGCGCACCGTCGCGGAGCGGGTCGCTGCCTGGGACGGATCACCCATGTGGGTCGTGGACCCGCTCGACGGGACCGCCAACTTCCTGCACGGCCATCCCCAGTTCGCCGCCTCCGTGGCGGTGGCGGTGGGCGGCCGGCCGGTCGCGGGTGCGGTCGTGGCAGCCGCGACGGGCGAGCGCTGGTGGGCCGCCCGCGGCGGAGGCGCGTGGAAGAACGGGACGAAGATCAGCGTCTCGGGCCGCCGATCGCTCAGGGACGCCCTGGTGGGAACCGGCTTCCCGTTCAAGATCGTGCACCGGTTGCCGGAGTTCCTGGCCCAATTCGACCGAGTGCTCCGCCATTCGTCGGGCGTGCGCCGGGCCGGGGCCGCGTCGCTCGACCTCTGCTACTTGGCGCAGGGATCACTCGACGCGTTCTGGGAGTTGATCCTCGCGCCCTGGGACTTCGCCGCGGGCTGGATCCTCGTCGAGGAGGCCGGAGGGGTGCTCGTGCAACTCGACGGATCGCCGCTCGATCTGGACGACCACGCGATCATCGGGGCCAACAGCCCCGAGCTGCTCCGGGCGCTGGCGGAGGTGGTGCTGGGAGGTTGAGGCGCACCGGCGGCCCGGGCCGGAGCCCGGACCGCCGGGAGCAAGGCGGGAGGGTCGCCGCCTCGGCGTCGCCGGAGCGACGCTCGGATCACGCCTTCTCGATGGCGATCTTCCGCGTCTTGGCCTCCGCGACCTTCGGCATGCGGATCCGCAGGACGCCCTTGTCGAAGCTCGCGTGGATGTCGTCGCCCTTCACCGTGCGGGGGAGCGTGAACGAGCGCTGGAACTGCCCGTACCGGCGCTCCCACAGGTGGTAGCGCCGCTCCTCGTCGCCCTCGGTCCGCTCCTCACTCTTCTCGCCCGAGATCGTCAGGACGCTGTTCTCCATCTCGATGTTGATGTTGTCCTCGGTCATGCCGGGCAGCTCGGCCAAGAGGATCAGCTCGTCCTTCGTCTCCTCCACGTTGACGGCGGGGATCCAGGTGCCGCCGTTCGTGCCGGTGGAGAGGGGGGACTCGTCGAA
>CAYPMO010000024.1:0-52802 GCA_964412015.1 uncultured Gemmatimonadaceae bacterium
GCGAGCAGCGCGTTCTTGGACTTCGCCTTCATCCCACCAGCCAGGAATGCATCCCTGACCTCAGCGCCCGTGTACTCCCCGGGCCATAGCTTCTGAAGGTCCCGGTAGGCTTCAGTGGGGGTCTTGTTGGCGAAGAACCCGGGGGGCACCAAGGGACGGCGCCCGTCCCCACCACCCACATCCCCAGATATATCCGTGCCGAGTGACAACTGTGCTTCGCCCTCGACAAGCCGTGACAGGGCCGCGACGGTGGCCTCCAGGGCCCGACGACGGTCCTGAAGGCCGGCAAGTTCGGCCTTCGCATCCCGCAAGGCCGCTACGTAGTTCGTTCTCATGTCATTATCCGTAATCATAATTGCCTCGGATTGCTCCTACGGGGGCGATCCCTTAGATTGAATTGGCCAGGCCGGGGGACCGACGGGCAGATTCCCCCGCCAGTCCCCGGACCTGGCCTAGTTTATTTCGTCGCAAACATCGCTCACCTCCTCCGGGTCAAACCCGGGGTTGAGGGTTGCCGCCGGGTTCGGATGCGCCTTCCACAGCATCGTCCGAGCCCGGCGGTCTTCTTCCCATCGCACCCCAAGATCGTGTCTTCGCTATAGCCGCGCAAGTGCCAGGCGTACATCATGGCATGTGCGGCATGTTCCGTAGCGCCATAGCAACGCAGTCCCGACTCTTGACAACTCTTGCCCAAGCAAGCATATTAGTACAGGATGGGGCTAACGAAGACTTGAGCGAGAAAGACCATGAACCGCCTCAGCACCCAGAAGCGCACCGCTATCCTCGCCAGCCTGTGCGAGGGTGCATCCGTCAGCGCCACGGCGCGGATCGTTGGGGTCTCGAAGGTCACCGTCCTCAAGCTCTTGGCTGACATCGGCCCGGTGTGCCTAGACTACCAGCGGGCGACACTGGTCAACCTGCCCTGCACCAAGCTCCAGGCGGACGAGGTTTGGAGCTTCGTCGGTGCCAAAGAGCGCAACGTCCCGCGTGACGAGAAGGGCCGTGGTCGTGGCGACGCTTGGATCTGGGCAGCGGTTTGCGCAGACAGCAAGGTGGTTCCCTGCTTCCACGTTGGCGCGCGTGACGCCAACGCAGCCTATCTCTTCATGGAGGATCTAGCATCGCGTCTCGCGCATCGCGTCCAGCTCACCACCGATGGCCTCAAGGTGTACTTGTCCGCCGTCGAAGGCGCCTTCGGGTGGGGCAGGATCGATTACGCGATGCTGGTCAAACTCTACGGCCAAGCCCCCGAGGGGCAGCGCCGATACAGCCCGCCGGAGATCGTCGGAATCGAAGAGACGCCGATCATGGGCAATCCCGACCCGGACCACGTTTCAACATCCTACATCGAGCGTCAGAACCTCACCATGCGGATGAACGTCCGGCGGCTGACGCGGCTCACCAACGGCTTCTCCAAGAAGATCGAGAACCACCGGCACGCGCTGGCCCTTCACTACATGTACTACAACTTCTGCCGGAAGCATCAGACGCTCACGAAGGCGCGTGGCGGGCTCCACACGACCCCAGCGATGGCGGCAGGGGTTGCCGACCACGTTTGGACGCTGGAGGAGGTTGTGGGGCTCCTGGGGGCCAGGGAGGCCGTCTAGAGACGCAGAATCGAGTTGATGAACGCCTGCGTCACCTCGATACGCTTGTCCACCCCATCCCAAAGCTCGCGGTGGGGCGCCATGGCTCTAGAGCCGTGCCAGAGTTCCACGATGACGCCCTCATTCTTGGCGATCTGGATGGCTGGAATGAAATCGGAATCTCCGGTGAGGATCGCGGCCTTGTCGATCCTATGCTTAGCGGCGAGGAGAACTAGGTCCACCGCCAACAGGATGTCCACGCGCTTCTGCTCAAAGATGGGCTTCCCGGTGCCCTGAGCGAGACCGCGGAAGGCGAGCTTGCCCTCCCGGACCTCGAATAGGTCAAGGCGCCGAAGGGCGTTGAAGAACCTCTGAGATGAGGCAAAGCGTGCGCTCTCATCGGGAGTAGGGGGGCTGCTCTGGTATGGAAGGCAATGGTAGTAGTAGCAGCGAAGAAGACTCTGATCGGCGCCCGCCATGGATGCCGCGAGCTTGCCATAATCGACGCGGGCGCCCCCAAATCCGTCGCGGAGCAGATAGTCCAGATACCCGCCGTCTAGGAATACAGCAGCCTTGCTTGACATCGGTTGTACCTCATGGGGGCGCTAAAACGGTTGCTTGTCCGACTCCCCAAAACTAGTCCTGCCGTCCGGCGATCAACGCCGAACGGCAGGGGATATCCTTTGGGAACCGCCGTCACCACGGCTGGGCAACGACGGAGCGTATTCTACGTGTGAAGCTTGGCCCTTGGCCAAAAAAAGTCAACCCCTTCGGGTTCCATACGGGCCGTCACCGCCTTCCCTTCCTCCAATTCTTACGTCACACTGGGCCAAGAAGTTTCGTTTCGGCTCCCGACGCCTCCATCATGGCGTTTAGGTCTTGCCGGAATCGCGCCGCCGAACGGCCACCCGGCGACGGCTACCCGCCCGACGGGCTCTAACTTTCAAACTGTACCACTACCCGGCGCGGACGGTCCTGGACCGAGAGGACCAATCTTGATAAACTAATAGGCTATATCAAGATGGAACCAAGCCCCGCTTCCCCTGCAGCGCAGACTCTCGAGGAGGCACGACGGCCATGCCGTTCGCCAAGGACGACGTCATCCAGAAGTACCAGCTCCACGAAAGTGACCGCGGGAGCGTGCCGGTCCAGGTGGCGCTCCTCACCGCCCGGATCGACGAGCTCCGCGACCATTTCGACGCGCACCCGAAAGACCATCACAGCCGACGCGGACTTCTCAAGATGGTGGGTAAGCGGCGGCGTCTGCTCGAGTACCTCCGGCGCACCGACGTGCCGCGGTACCGCGAGCTCATTGCAGACCTCGGTCTGCGTCACTAGCAGATCCGCGGCGGCGATCGGCCCGAGCGATCGCCGCCGCTTCCTTATGTGCCGGAGGCTCGAACGCCTCGGACGGGAGACGGCCTCGACCATGACCAAGGCTGCACGAAGGGCCGCGCGACGGGCGCGCCCCCGCGGCGGTCGCTCTCTCCTCCGAACTTCGACTCGCTTCGGCACACGTATCCAGCGCCCCGACGAGCGGGGCGGAAACCGAAGTGAGTGAAACGATGATCCAGAGGATGGAGCGCCAGTTCGCCGGCCGAACCCTGTCCATCGAGTTCGGCCGCATGGCCAAGCTCGCCCACGGCTCGTGCCTGGTGCAGTACGGCGGCACGGTCGTGCTGTGCGCGGCGACCGTGGACGACAAGCCCACGCATCTCCCGTTCTTCCCGATGACCGTGGAATACCGGGAGAAGAGTTACGCCGCCGGCAAGATCCCCGGAGGGTTCTTCAAGCGTGAGGGCCGGCCCTCCGAGAACGAGATCCTCGCGGCCCGCCAGATCGACCGACCCATCCGCCCGCTCTTCCCCGACGGGTTCTACCACGACACGCAGATCGCGTGCTTCGTGCTGTCGGCCGACCAGGAGAACAACGCCGACGTCCTCGGCGTCCTCGGGGCGTCCATGGCCCTGAACCTGTCCAAGATCCCGTTCAACACACCCGTGGCGGCGGTGCGCGTCGGGCGGATCAAAGGCACCTGGATCCTCGATCCCACATTCCAGCAGCTCGAGTACTCGGACCTGGACATCACGGTGGCCGGATCCAAGGACGCCATCATCATGGTGGAGGGCGGCGCGATCGAGGTTCCGGAGGAGGAAATCCTCGAGGGGTTGAAGGTCGGCCACGAAGGTGTGAGGGAGCTGTGCGCGATCCAGGAGGAGATGCTGGAGGGTCACCGCGTGCCCGACATGGAGTGGACGCCCGTGGAGCCCTCCGCCGACCTGAGAGCCAAGGTGGAGGGGATGGCCGCCGAGCGGGTGGAGGAGGCGCTCAACCTGGCGGACAAGCAGGAGCGCCAGCAGGCCATGGCCGCGCTGCGCGAGAACCTGTTCGCGCAGCTCGTGGACGAAGACGAGACGATCACCGAGTACGAAAAGGACGTGGGCGAGATTCTGCGCGGCATCGAGAAGAAGACGATGCGCCAGCAGATCCTCGAGAAGGGAGAGCGGGCCGACGGGCGGACGCTGGACGAGATCCGGCCGATCACGTGCGAGGTCGGAATCCTTCCGCGCACGCACGGCTCCGCTCTTTTCACCCGCGGCCAGACGCAGTCGCTCGGCGTCGTGACGCTGGGGACGGCGCGCGACGAGCAGCGCATTGACTCGATCGACTCCCGCGAGGAAGTCACCAAGTCGTTCATGCTCCACTACAACTTCCCTCCGTTCTCCACCGGTGAGGCACGGCCCTTCCGCGGCACGTCCCGGCGCGAGATCGGCCATGGGAACCTCGCGGAGCGGGCGATCCAGCCCCTGCTCCCGGCCTACGACGACTTTCCCTACACGATCCGCATCGTGTCGGACATCCTCGAATCCAACGGGTCGTCGTCCATGGCCACGGTCTGTTCCTCCTCGCTGGCGCTCATGGATGCGGGGGTGCCCGTGAAGGCCGCGTGCGCCGGCGTGGCCATGGGCCTCATCAAGGAAGGGGACGAGGTCGCCGTCCTCACCGACATCCTCGGGCTCGAGGACGCGCTCGGGGACATGGACTTCAAGGTGGCGGGCACGCGCAAGGGTGTGACCTCGATCCAGATGGACATCAAGGTGGAGGGACTCACCGTCGAGATCCTGAAGGAGGCGCTGGTGCGCGCGCGCAAGGGACGCCACTACATCCTCGACATCATGGATCAGGCGATCGGCGGGCCGCGCGCCGACATCTCGCAGTACGCTCCACGGATCACGTCCATCCAGGTCAACCCGGAGAAGATCGGCGAGATCATCGGGCCGAAGGGGAAGACGATCCGCGCCATCCAGGAGGAATCCGGCGCGACCATCGACATCGACGACTCCGGCCTGGTCAAGATCGCGGCCGTGTCCGGTGAGGCCGGCGCCCGCGCGCGCGAGATGATCGAGGCGATCGTCGCCGAGCCCGAGGTGGGTCGCATCTACGAGGGGCCGGTGAAGAACACCACGACGTTCGGCGCCTTCGTGGAGATCATGCCCGGCACCGAGGGCCTGTGCCACATCTCGGAGCTCCAGGATTCCCGTACGGAGAAGACCGAGGACGTCGTGAAGAAGGGCGACATCGTCCGCGTGAAGCTCCTCTCGATCGACGAGAAGGGTCGTCTTCGCCTTTCCCGCAAGGCCGCGCTCGCCGAGGAGGCCGGCAAGGCGGCCGGGCCGAAGGCCTCCTGACGTCGGCGCCATGACGCGACGGCGCGGCGGGGGGCACGGGCTTCGGCCTGTGCCCCCCGCGCCATCCGGCGTTCTCGCGAACGGGACCATGTCCGAGACCGTGCTCGGCAACGGCGTGCGCGTGCTCTCCGAGCGCGTAGCGTCGGTGCGCTCCGTGTCCGTGGGGGTATGGGTGCGCCACGGCGCCGCGCACGACGCGGCGCGCGTTGCGGGCGCCAGCCATCTGCTCGAGCACATGGTGTTCAAGGGCACGAGAAAGCGCACGGCCCGCGAGATCGCGCTCTCCCTGGAGGTGCTGGGAGGCTCCCTGGACGCCTACACGACGCGCGAGCACACGGGTTTCCAGGCGCGCGTCCTGGATGAGCACCTCCCGTTGGCGCTCGACGTCCTCGCGGACCTCACGCTGCAGCCGCTGCTCCGGGCCGACGACCTCGACCTGGAGCGGGAGGTCGTGCTCGAGGAGATCGCCGAAGTCGAGGATACCCCCGACGATCTGGTCTTCGAGCTCCATGGAGAGGCACTCTGGCCCGAGAGCCCGTTCGGCCGATCGATCCTGGGCACGCCGGGAACCGTCGGCGAGATGGACGTGGAGGTGCTCCGTGGGCTTCACGAGCGCGCGTACCGCGGGGCCAACATGCTGATCGCCGCCGCGGGGAGCGTGGAGCATGGGGCATTCGTCGAAGCCGCCGACAGGCTCTTCGGCGGTGTGGATGCCGGGGCGCGGGAGCTCCCGGTGGCACTTCCCGGCGCCGCCCACTCCGGGGATCGGCGGGTGGCGAGGAGCACCGCGCAGTCCCACATCGTGATCGGCACGGCGCTCCCTGGTCATCCGGATCCCGCCCGGTACCCGCTGGCCTTGCTCTCGTCCGCGCTCGGGGGCGGCATGAGCTCACGCCTGTTCCAACGTATCCGGGAGGAGATGGGGCTCTGCTACACGGTGTTCACGCATCAGACGTTCTATGCCGGCTGCGGCACCGGCGGCGTGTACCTGGGCACCCGGCCCGCCACCGAGGATCGGGCGGTAGGGGCGGTGCGGGAGGAGCTTCTCCGGGTGGCCTCCGAGGGGCTGCCACCGGAGGAGCTCGCGGGTGCCAAGCAGCAGGTGAAGGGCCAGATCCTCCTGTCCATGGAATCCACCGGCGCCCGTCTGGGCCGCCTGACGAGCTTCGCCCTGAACGACGAGCCGTGGATGGGCCTGGACGAGGTCCTCGCGAGGGTGGACGCGGTCACGCGCGAGCAGATCCACGAGGTCGCCGACCGGTATTTCCATCCGGATCGGCAACTGGTCCTCAAGCTCGGTCCGGTCTAACTTTCAGCGCCGGATGCGGCTTGGTCGCCTGCTCCTCCCTCCCCGACATTCGCACGCTTCGACCTTTCGAAAGCGAGATCGACATGCTCATCGGCGTACCCAAAGAGATCAAGCCCGACGAATACCGCGTCGCTGTCACCCCCGCCGGGGTGGAGATGCTCGTCCAGGCCGGGCACAAGATCGTCATCGAGACCCACGCGGGGGTCGGAAGCGGCTTCAAGGACGACCTGTACAAGGCCGCAGGCGCCTCGATCGTAGCCACCGCGAAGGAGGTCTGGAAGAAGGCCGAGATGATCATGAAGGTGAAGGAGCCGATCCGCTCGGAGTGGCCTTTCATCCGCGAGGGACAGGTCGTCTTCACGTACTTCCATTTCGCGGCGGACGAAGAGCTCACGCGAGCGTTCTTGGCGACGAAGGCGATCGCGATCGCCTACGAGACCGTGGAGCTCGCCTCCGGCGAGCTTCCGCTCCTGACGCCGATGTCGGAGGTCGCCGGCCGGATGGCCGTGCAGGAGGGCGCGAAGTATCTGGAGAAGCCCCAGGGCGGTCTGGGCGTGCTCCTCGGTGGGGTGCCCGGCGTGCTACCGGGCAAGGTCGTGATTCTGGGTGGCGGTACGGTGGGCACGAACGCGGCCAAGATGGCCGCGGGTATGGGTGCCCGCGTGTCCATCATGGACATCAACCTGCATCGGCTCCGGTACCTCGACGACGTCATGCCGGCCAACGTGAACTGCTTGTTCAGCACCCCGTACGCCGTACGCAAGCAGATCGCGGATGCGGACCTGGTCGTCGGCGCGGTGCTCATCCCCGGAGCGAGGGCTCCGCACCTCATCAAGAAGGCCGACCTCCGCAAGATGCGCTCGGGCTCGGTGATCGTGGACGTGGCCGTGGACCAGGGTGGGTGCGTTGAGACGATCCACCCCACGACCCACCACGACCCCGTCTACACGGTGAGCGGCGTCATCCACTACGCCGTGGCCAACATGCCCGGCGGCGTGCCACGCACCTCCACGCTGGCCCTCACGAACGCCACGCTGCCATACGCGATGGCGCTGGCCTCGAAGGGATGGAAGAAGGCGTGCCTGGACGACCCGGCGCTCAAGCTCGGTGTCAACGCGGTGAACGGGCATGTCACCTATCAGGGCGTCGCCGACGCGTTCGGCATGTCTTGCAGGAGCGTGGACACCTTCCTGAAGGGGAAGGCCAGGGCGTGACGGTACTCCAGCGGGACGGTCGGGAGGATCCCACCGGGGGCGGGGCGGACACGCTCCGCCCCCGGGTGCGCTTCCGAAGGCTGCCTTCCAACCCCGATCTCCCGCTCCCCGAGCGGGCGACGCCCTACGCGGCCGGCTTCGATGTCCGCTCGGCCGAAGAGGTATCGCTGGACCCCGGGGAAATCCGGCTCGTGGCCACCGGGCTGGTGATGGAGCTGCCCCGGGGCATCGAGTGCCAGGTACGGCCCCGGTCGGGTCTCGCCCTCAAGCATGGAGTCACCCTTCCCAACAGCCCCGGAACGATCGACCCCGACTACCGCGGAGAGCTCCGGATCATCCTGCAGAACCTGGGGCGCGAGCCGGTCCGGTTGGCCCGGGGGGAGCGCGTCGCCCAGCTCGTCTTCACCCGCTTCGAGACGCCGGAGTTGCTCGAGGTGGACCGGGTCACCGACACCCACCGAGGCCCCGGGGGCTTTGGGAGCACCGGGCGCAGGTGAGGTCGGACGGTGACCCTCGGGCCGCCGGCGGGAGGCCGGCGACGCGTCCCCTGGCAATCGGAGAAACGTAAACGTATGTTGTCAGGCCGCTTCCGCGCCCCTGCACGCTGAAGAAACGCGATCCTTGTCCGGTCTGAGCAGCTGGCTGAACTCGGGGAGCCTGATCCCCGTCAACGACATCGCCGTGGATCTCGGCACGGCCAACACCCTCGTCTACGTGAAGGGCGAGGGGATCGTGCTGAACGAGCCTTCCGTGGTGGCGGTCGAGCGCGGCTCGCGCCGCATCATGGGCATCGGGCTGGAAGCCAAGCGCATGCTCGGCCGAACGCCCGAGGGCATCGAGGCGATCCGGCCGCTCAAGGACGGGGTGATCGCGGACGTGGACGTGACCGAGATGATGCTGCGCCACTTCCTCAAGCACGTCACGGCCAAGCGCGTCTTCCGCATCAAGCCGAGGGTGGTGATCGGTGTTCCTTCGGGGATCACCGAACTGGAGCGTCGAGCCGTTCGCTCCTCCGCCATGGCCGCGGGCGCGAAGGCGGTCTATATGGTGGACGAGCCCATGGCGGCGGCCATCGGCGTGGGCCTGCCCGTCGAGACCCCGACGGGCAACATGGTCATCGATATCGGCGGCGGGACCACCGAGATCGCGGTGATCGCCCTGTCGGGCATCGTCTCCAACACGTCCATCCGGGTGGGCGGCGACGAGATGGACGTCGCCATCGTGACGTTCCTGCGCAAGAACTACAATCTCCTCATCGGAGAACCCACCGCCGAAGCCATAAAGATCCAGGTCGGATCCGCCTTCGACTTCGGCGAGGAGCGGGAGATGGAGGTGAAGGGGCGGGACCTCGTCAGCGGGATTCCCAAGACCGTCACCGTCCACTCCCAGGAGATTCGGGAGTGTATTCAGGAGCCGGTCCAGGCTGTCGTGGAGGCTGTGCGCCGTGCTCTGGAGATCACGCCGCCGGAGCTCTCGTCCGACATCGTGGACCGCGGCATCGTCATGACCGGAGGCGGGGCGCTGGTCCGGGGGCTCGACCGCCTCCTCCACCACGAGACGAACCTGCCGATCCACCTGGACGAGGAGCCTCTCACGTGTGTGGTGCGGGGCGCGGGCCGCATCCTCGACGACCTGCACAAGTACCGCACGGTCCTGGTCCAGTAGAGGCACGGCGAGGAGGCCCGCGTGCCGCTGCCGTACGCGCCTGATCGCGAGATCACCGGCGGGCGCCGCCAGGGAACGCTCGCGATCGTGTTCGTCCTTCTGGCCCTGGTGGCTCAATACCTGCCCGACGCGGGCCAGCGGCAGATCGCCGAGCTGCTGCGCGCTACGGCCCTCCGCCCGTTCATCGCGATGCAGGCCCGGCTCGTGGACAGGCGTCTGCGCGCGCGGCAGCTCGAGGTCGTGCAGGCGCAGATGGACTCGCTGACGTCGCTGTTGGCGACCCAGGGAGCGCTGGTGGATGAGAACCGCACGCTCCGGCACCTGCTCGGCCTCAGGAGCCGACTGGGTACGACGTTCCGCGCCGCCTCGCTGCTCCGCCCCGGGACACCCGGGTCGGAGAGCATGTTCATTCTCGACGCCGGGAGCGCGGACGGCGTGCGTGAAGGAGCGCCCGTGGTGGACCGTCACGGGCTGGTGGGTGTGATCCGGGAAGTGCGGTCCCACACCTCGCTCGGGATCGACTGGACCCACCCCGACTTCAGGGCGAGCGCCATGCTCGCGGACGGGAGCGCGTTCGGCATCGTCGAAACCCGGAGAGGGCTGTTCCGGGAACAGGATCGGCTCGTGCTGTCCGGCGCCCCGTTCTACGAATCGGTGCCGGAGGGAATACCTGTGGTGACGTCGGGGCTCGGAGGAGTCTTCCCACGTGGGATCCCCATCGGGAGCGTCGCGGGCGTGGCCGACACCGAAGGTCGGTGGCGCAAGGCCTTTTGGCTGCGTCCCATGGTGCACCCGGCCGCGGTCACGCACGCGCTCGTCGAGGTGGGGGAGGGGATCCAGGATCTCTCGGCGGCGTGGCCGCCGGATTCGATCCTGACTCGCGATCGGGCCATCCGGCTGGAAGAGGGGAGAGCCGACAGCTTGGCCGCCCTGACGGACACCGTGAAGGCCCTGCGCGCGCGCCTCGAGGAGCGTCGCGGAACGCCGGCTCCGGCCGCGGACACGGTGCCGGGAGCGGCGCGATGAGGACCCGGATCGTCGTCTGGGTGGTCGCCGTCTCGCTCGCGGTGGGCCACTTCCTGCTGCACGTCGGGCTCGGCATTGGAGACGCCGCCCCGGACCTTCTCACCGTGGCGCTGCTGCTCGCCGCGCGTGAGGTCGGCCTCGGCACCGGCGCGGGTCTCGGGTTGGTGTTCGGGCTGCTCGAGGACGCTTTGAGCGTGGTCGCCTTCGGGGCCAACACGGTCGCGATGACGCTCCTGGGGATCGCGGGCGCGGCTACGCGTGATCTCTTCGTAGGCGACTCCATCCTGTTCTTGATCTCCTACTTCATGCTGGGCAGATTCGCGCGAGTTCTCGTGCATTGGATCGTCGTGGGCGACGCACTGCGCGAGCCGTTCCTCTCCCAGGTCCTGGTCGACGGTCTCCTGGGCGGCTTGTATGCTGCTGTCGTGGGCATCGTACTCATGGTGGCGGCCGGCCTGTGGCGTGAGGGTCCGCGATGAACGTGTTCCATCCCCACGCGAAGCGGCGACGCGCCGAGGGTGCCGTGTTCGGACTGGCGCTCCTCACCCTGGTGCTCGTCGGCGCGTTCTTCCGCGTGCAGGTACTGCGGTCGACGACATGGGTCCTCCGCGCCGAATCGAACCGGTTGCGACAGCTTCCCCTGCCGGCGCCGCGGGGAACGATCTACGATCGCGACGGGACGATCCTCGCCGACAACGTGCCGGGGTACGCGATCACGCTGCTTCCAGCACCGCGGGACTCGATCCGGGCGTCGTTGGAGCGGATCAGGCGGTACATGCCGCTCTCCGACGAACGGGTCGAGGGCCTCATGGCCGAGCTGGGCCGCTACGGACGCGAGTTGGTCGTAGACGCGGACGCCGACTTCCGGGTCGTGAGCGCGCTCGAGGAGCGGCGATCCGAATTTCCCGGTGTGTATATCGAGATGCGGCCGCGCCGCAGGTACGTCGCGGGCGAGGCCACCGCGCACGTGCTGGGCTACGTGGGCGAGATCAGCAGCGAGGAGCTTTCTTCCGAGGCCTTCGCCGACGACCGCTATGAGCAGGGCGTCGTCGTGGGCAGGAGTGGGATCGAGCGTCAGTACGAGGGCCGCCTCCAGGGCGAGCCGGGCCTGCGTTACGTCGAGGTGGACGCCAGGGGCCGGATCGTCGGAGATTTCGCGGGCATCCTGTCCGACCCCGCGGTGCCCGGAAGAGACCTGCGCCTGAACCTCGACCTGGACCTGCAGGAGTACATCCACCACATCTTTCCGGACTCGATGGCCGGCGCGGTGGTGGCGATGGATCCGGCCGACGGAGGGGTGCTCGCGCTCTACTCGGCGCCGACCTTCGATAGCAACGCGTTCGTAGGGGGGGTGGACGAGGACGTCTGGGCCGCGCTCGCCGAGGATCCAGGCAAGCCCCTATACGACCGCGCCGTACTGGGGCTGTACGCCCCGGCTTCGACGTTCAAGGTGGCGACGGCGGCCATAGGCCTGGAGCTGGGCGTGGTCACGCCCGAGGAGCACATGCCCGTGCCGTGCACGGGCTCGTGGTTCTGGGGGAACCGCGTGTGGCACTGCTACCTCGCCACCGGGCACGGCCACCAGACCCTGGCGGAGGCCATCGCGAGCTCGTGCAACATCTACTTCTATCAGCTCGGCCTCCGGATCGGGCTGGACCGGATGCTCCAGCGCGCCACGGACATCGGGTTCAGCCGCGAATGCGGGATCGACCTGCCCCAGGAGAGCCGCGGCAACTTCCCCGCGGATCGGAGCTATTGGGAGAGGGTCTGGCACTACGCTCCCCAGGACGGCGAGGTCCTCCTCCTCGCGATCGGACAGGGACCCAACGACCAGACGCCGCTGAAGATGGCACAGTTCTACACGGCGATCGCACGGGACGGGACGGCGCCGGCGCCGAGGCTCGCCCAGGGCGTGGAGCCGGGTGAGGGTTGGTCGCTCGACCTCGCCCCCGAGCACATCACTGTCCTGCGCGAGGGGCTCCGCCTCGTCACATCTCCCGGCGGCACGGCACACTACGCGGGAACGCTCGAGCACTGGGAGGTGCTCGGTAAGACCGGGACCGGGCAGAGCGCCCTGAGCGTTCAAGGGCTCGCGGGCGACCACGCTTGGTTCGCGGCGATCGTGGGGCCCTTCGGAGGCCCACCGGAAGTGGTCGTCGTGGCGCTCGTCGAGCACGGAGAGAGCGGCTCGGCGGTGGCCGCGCCGATCGCGACCAAAGCCGCCGACTTCTACCTGCGCAAAAAGCACGGCATCCCCCAGGACTCCATCCAGACGCTCGGTGAGTGGGTGCAGACGCGGGGATGGCCGGAGTGGTACAGGCGGCGCTTCCCGGGGGGCTCGTGATCCGCCTGCTCGAGCGGTGGGCGGTGGACGTCCCCCTCGTCCTGACCGTCGTTGTCCTCTCCCTGTTCGGGCTCGCGGCGATCTACTCGGCCGGCGTCGTCTACGTGCCCAACCCGGTGACGCAGCACGCCTGGATGCGCCAGAGCCTCTGGTTCGTCATCGCGCTCGTCACGTTCACCGCCCTGGCCCGCGTCCCCCTACGGTGGATCGAGTGGGTGGCCGTGCCCGCCTACGTCGTGGCGATCGTTCTCCTGGCGGTGACGCTCGTCATCGGCACGGGCGCGGGCACCGCCGTGGGCGTGAAGAGCTGGATCAACCTGGGCTTCATCGGCTTCCAGCCTTCCGAGATCGCGAAGATCGCCACGATCCTGGCGATGTCGCGCCTGCTCGCTCAACGCACCGAGGGCCCCTCCTCGCTCCGTGAGATCGTCGCGCCGACGATGCTCGTGGTGCTCCCGCTCGGCCTCGTGATCCTCCAGCCGGACCTGGGCACCGCGATGGCGTTCGCCGGCATCCTGTTCGCGATGCTCTATTGGGCCGGCACGCCGATCGCGCTCCTGCTCCTCGTGGCGAGCCCGGTCGCGGGGCTCGTCCTCTCGTTCGACACGAGGATCTGGTCGTGGTACATCGTGTCGGTCGTGGCCTTCCTGTACTTCTATCGCTATCGGCTGTTCCTCTTCGAGTCGGTGGCTGTGGTGGTCGCCAATGTCGCCGCGGGGACGATCTCGAGACCCCTGTGGAACTCCCTCACGACGTACCAGCAGAACCGCATCCTGGTCTTCCTGGACCCCGACGTGGATCCTCGCGGTGTGGGATACCAGATCATCCAGTCCAAGGTGGCGATCGGCTCGGGTGGGCTCCTGGGGAAGGGCTTCACGATGGGCACGCAGAAGCGCTTCGACTTCCTGCCCGAGCAGCACACCGATTTCATTTTCAGCGTCGTGGGAGAGGAGCTGGGCTTTCTCGGAACGTTTCTCGTGATCCTGGCCTTCGCGTTCGTGCTCACGCGCCTCGTGACGATGGCGAAGGACGCTCCCGATCCCTTTGCCGGTCTGGTACTGTTCGGTATCTTCGGAGCCTGGCTCGTCCATACGTTCGTGAACATCGGCATGACCGTCGGTCTGGTGCCGATCACCGGTATCCCCCTGCCATTCGTCAGCTACGGGGGGACCTTCCTTCTGATGTCCTGGGTCGCGGTGGCCATCGCTGTGCGGGTGGCGCACGAGCGGTAAGGAGTTCGTTATTGGCCTGGTTCCGTAAGGACAAGAAGCCGCTCACGGCGCACGAGAGGAGAGACCTGCCCGGCGACGTGTTCGACAAGTGCGCGGGCTGCGGCGAGATCCTGTACCGGGAGCGACTGGCGCAGAATGCCCACGTGTGCCCGAACTGCGGATACCACCTGCGTATCGGGGCCGAGGAGTATGTGGAGCTGCTCGTGGATTCGGGGACGTTCGAGGAGTTGGACGAGAATCTGCGCGCAGCCGACCCGCTGGAATTCCGGGACCTCAAGGCCTACCGGGAACGTATCGCTGCGGCCGAAGCGAAGGGGAGATCGGAGGCACTCCTTTCGGGGACGGGAGAGCTCGACGGGATCCCGGTCGTGGTCGCGGTCATGGACTTCTCGTTCATCGGCGGGTCCATGGGATCGGTGGTGGGCGAGAAGATCGCCCGGGCCGGGCGCGTGGCACTGGAACGGAGAATCCCTCTGATTGTCGTGAGTGCTTCGGGGGGCGCGCGCATGCAGGAGGGCGTCTACTCTCTCATGCAGATGGCGAAGACCTCGTCGGTCCTCGCGCGACTCCACGAGGCCGCGGTGCCCTACATCTCGCTCCTGACCAATCCGACCACCGGAGGCGTGACCGCTTCTTTCGCGATGCTCGGCGACGTGAACCTGGCCGAGCCGGCGGCGCTCATCGGGTTCGCGGGCCCCCGCGTCATCGAGGAGACCATCCGGCAAGGGCTCCCGCAGGGATTCCAGCGATCCGAGTTCCTGCTCGAGCACGGCATGGTGGACCGCGTTGTGGACCGTCGCGTCCTCAAGGAGACCGTCGCCGTCCTTCTCCGTCACATGACGGGCGCCGCGGCGGCCGCCGAGTGACGGGTTGATGACCGGCTCCATGACCGGCATTCCGGGCGGGTCCGCGGGCCAGGGGCTTGCTCCCGAGCGGCTGGACCGCCCGTTCTCCGACCCCCTGCTGGAGCGACTCTTCCCTCCGCTCGCCACCGGTGTGCATTGGGGGCTCGAGCGGACCGGGCACGCGCTGGCGGCGCTGGGCGACCCGCACGTGGGCTATCCGACCATCCACGTGGGAGGTACGAACGGGAAGGGCTCGGTGACCACCATGGTCGCCGCGGTCCTGAGCGCGTCCGGCCTGCGGACCGGTTGCTACACATCGCCGCACCTGTGCTCGTTCCGCGAGCGCATCGTCCTGGACGGCCGTGCGCTCTCCGAGCGGCGGCTCCTCGGCTACGCCGAGGACGTTCGCGATCTGGTGGTCCGATTCGGGCTCACGTTCTTCGAGGCCGCCACCGTCCTGGCATTCCATGCGTTCGCGCGAGAGGGAGTGGACGCCGCCGTGATCGAAGTGGGTCTGGGTGGGCGCTTGGACGCAACCAACGTGATCCGTCCGCTCGTCGCTGCCGTGACGAACGTGGCGATGGACCACGCGGATTACCTCGGGGACACGCTGTCGCGGATCGCGCGGGAGAAAGCGGGCATCGCCAAGGAAGGCATCCCCTTCGTGACGGCCGAGGCATCGCCGGAGCTGCTCCGGGTCTTTCGGGACGCGGCGGCCGAGAAGAGAGCCACGTTTCATCCCCTGGATACCAAGACGCGGATCCAGGATCTGGAGGTCGCCCGGGATCATACGGCGTTCACCCTTGGGACGAGAACCTGGGGCAAAGTGAGGCTGCGGACTCCTCTGGTGGGCTCCCACCAGGCATCGAACGCGGCGCTGGCCATGGAGATTCTCGAGCACCTGCCGGAGCGGCTACGTCCGTCGCTGGATGTGATCGAACGAGGGATGGCCGCCGTCGTCCATCCCGGACGGGACCAGATCGAGGTCCTGGAGGGGAACACCTGGCTCTTCGACGTGGCGCACAACATCGCCGGCATCCATTCGCTGGTGGAGACCATCGACCGCCTGGATCTTCCGCGTCCCCTGGTCGCGCTCGTGGGGGTCCTCGGCGACAAGGACTGGCCGAGCATGCTCCCGTCGCTGTTCGCCCGGACCGAGTTCGCCGTGCTGACACAGCCTCCGTCCGCGCCGCCGGAGCGTAGGTGGGACCCGCACGCCGCGCTGAAGGCCGTGGGACGCGTGGGAATCCTGGCCGTCGAGGAGGACTTCGTCGCGGCGCTGGAGCGGGCCCGGAAGGCCGCGGGCGCTGGGACGGTCGTGGTCACGGGGTCGTGCCACACGGTCGGCTCGGCGCTCACGGTCCTCGGGCGGGAGCCTCTGCGGCAGGAGTAACCATGCCGTCGGTGCCGCGCACCTGCTAGATTCCGCCCTCCATGGGTGCGACCGGATTCTCCAGGCTTCCCGGCTTCCGGGATTTCCCCCCGGAAGATCTCGCCTTGCGCGAGCACATCTTCGGGGCGTGGCGGAGCGTCTCCCGACGCTACGGGTTCCAGGAGTACGACGGGCCACCGCTCGAATCCCTGGACCTCTACACGGAGAAGAGCGGCGACGAGATCGTCGATCAACTCTACGCGTTTACGGACAAGGGCGAGCGGCGGGTCGCGCTGCGCCCCGAGATGACGCCGTCACTCGCTCGCATCCTGGGCGAGCGCAGCCGGGCTCTCCCCAAGCCGATCCGGTGGTTCACGATCCCTCAGTTGTTCCGCTACGAGCGGCAGCAGCGGGGAAGGCTTCGGGAGCACTTCCAATGGAATGTGGACATCGTCGGGGAGGACGGCGTGACGGCCGACGCGGAGGTCCTGGCCGTCGCGATCGACGCGCTGCGCGAGCTCGGCCTCGGGGCCGAGGATTTCCGGGCCCGCGTCTCGGACCGCCGGTTGCTGACGGCGGTCCTGCAGGCGCTCGGGGTCGCGGCGGAGCAGGCGCCCGTAGCGTTCCCCGTCATCGACAAGATCGAGCGGATGCCTCGCGAGGCCGCCCGCGGGAAGCTCGAGACCGAGGTCGGGCTCGAGGAAGCGAGCGCCGAACGGCTGCTGGTGCTCCTCGGCAAGGTGGACCTCGAGGGGTTGGCGTCCGAGTTCGCGGGGGACCGGCGGGTCCTGGACGCTCTGGAGCCTCTCGGCAGCTACCTGGGGACGCTCAGGGCCATGGGGCTCGGCGAGTTCGTCGAGATGGACCTCACGATCGTACGTGGCCTCGCCTACTACACCGGCATCGTGTTCGAGCTCTTCGATCGCAAGAGGAAGCTGCGCGCGATCTGTGGGGGAGGCCGTTACGACCGCCTCCTCGAGTTCGTCGGCGGTGAGCCCCTGCCCGCTGTGGGGTTCGGGATGGGGGACGTCGTTCTCGGCGAATTGCTCCGAGAGCGCGGGCTGGCTCCGGTGTACCGTCGGGCCGTGGACTACTTCCTGGTTCCCGTGGCCGAGGAACAGCGACCTGCGGCGCTGGCGCTCGCGCACCGGCTGCGGGAGCGGGGCCGGAGTGTGGCGTATGCGCTCCGGAGCCAATCGGTCCGGAGACAATTCAAGGCTGCGGAAACGGAAGGGGCCCGCTGGGTCCTGGTCCTCGGTCCCGACGAAGCCGCCCGAGGCCGGGTGGTGCTGAGGGACATGACCGACGGGACCGAGCGGGAAGTGCCCGAGTCGGAACTCCCGTGACGCCGCCGAACCCCCGCGATGAGCGTACCGTTCACACCATGCGGGAGGTCCCGGCCCGCGCGGTCCGCCGACCGAATGTCCCCCAGAGACGTCGAGACCCATGTCCGAAGAGAAAAAACTGACGCCCCGGGCCGAGGATTTCTCGGCCTGGTACAACGAGGTGGTCCTGCGGGCCGAGCTGGCCGACTACTCCCCCGTACGCGGAACGATGGTGATCCGCCCTTGGGGATACGGCATCTGGGAGCTGATGCAGCGTGCCCTGGACGACATGTTCAAGGCCACCGGGCACGAGAACGCCTACTTCCCGCTCCTCATCCCCATGAGCTTCATCGAGCGGGAGAAGGAGCACGTCGAGGGCTTCGCCCCCGAGCTCGCCGTGGTGACTCAGGCGGGCGGCAAGCCGCTCGACGAGCCCCTGGTCATCCGACCCACCTCCGAGACCATCATCTACTCGATGTACTCGAAGTGGGTGCAATCCTACCGTGACCTGCCGATCCTCCTGAACCAGTGGTGCAACGTCATGCGGTGGGAGCTGCGTACCCGGCTGTTCCTCCGCACGTCGGAGTTCCTCTGGCAGGAGGGACATACGGCGCACGCCACACCCGAGGAGGCCCAGCGCGAGACGCTGCTGATCCTGGATATCTACCGAAGGTTCATGGAGGACTGGATCTGCATGCCCCCGGTCACCGGCCTCAAGAGCGAGTCGGAGAAGTTCGCCGGTGCGGTGCGGAGTTACGCCTGCGAGGCTCTGATGCAGGACAACAAGGCACTCCAGGCAGGCACGTCGCACTTCCTCGGACAGAACTTCGCGAGGCAATTCGACCTGACGTTCCAGTCGGAGAGCGGTCAGCAGGAGTATGCCTGGAACACGTCCTGGGGCGTCTCCACCCGTCTCGTGGGAGGCCTGGTCATGACGCATGGGGACGACCGTGGCATCGTCGTCCCTCCGCGCCTGGCACCCATCCAGGTCGTCGTGGTGCCGATCTTCCGCGGCGACGACACCGAGAGCCTGGTACGCGCGAAGTCCCACGAGGTCGGAGCGCGGCTCCGGGACCTGGGCGTGCGCGTTCGGGTGGATGACCGGGACAACCTGTCTCCGGGGGCCAAGTTCTACGAGTGGGAGCGAAAGGGCGTCCCGCTCCGCGTGGAGGTCGGGCCCAAGGACCTGGAGAAAGGCCAACTCGCGCTGGCGGCTCGGGTCGTGCGCGAGGGCGCCAAGCGCAAGGAGTTCGTGGCCGAGGGCGAGGCCCTGGCGGGCATGCCCGCGCGCCTGGAAGCCTTCCAGACCGAGCTCAGGGAAGCGGCACGCCGGCGGAGGGAGGAGCATACCTACCATGGCGTGCGGAGCATCGGCGAGCTCCAGGAGATCTTCGACAACGGTGGTGGCTTCGTCCACTCGGGGTGGAGCGGCGACCCTGCCGTCGAGCAGAAGATCAAGGACGTCGCGAAGGCCACCACGAGAGTGATTCCGGCCGAAGAGTTCCGCTCGGCGATCCCGCCCGACCGCTGTATCTCGGGCGAAGGGGCCGCGCGGATGGAGGTCATATGGGCGAGAGCCTATTGAGGGAACCGTTCACGAGGCGGGACGGCGTCCTGCATTGCGGCGACGTGGACGCCCTCGACCTCGCGAGACGCTTCGGCACGCCCCTGTACGTCTACGACATCCAGCGCGTCGAGGAGCGCGCGAGGCGCTTCCAGAGGGCGTTCGCCGGGGTGGACCATCTCGTGGCGTACTCGGTGAAGGCCAACGGGAACCTCGCGATTCTCCGCCGTCTCGCGGCTCTGGGGTGCGGTGCGGACATCACGAGCGCCGGTGAGCTGTTCCGGGCCCGGAAGGCCGGAATCCCGATGGAGCGTACGGTGTTCGCGGGCGTGGGCAAGACGGCGGCGGAGATGCGCGAGGCGCTTCGGGCCGGAATCCACTCGTTCAACGTGGAGAGCGCCACGGAGCTGAGGCGGTTGGACCAGGTCGCCGCGGAGCTGGGCGTGCGCGCACCCTTCGCGCTCCGCGTGAACCCGGACGTGCTCACGGTCACTCCTCACGAGTACACGGCCACGGGGCACGCGACCACGAAGTTCGGCGTGCCGTACAAGGAAGCGGTCGAGCTCTACGGGTGGGCCGCGACGCGAGCCTACCTACACGCCAGCGGCATCGACATGCACATCGGGTCGCAGATCGTGGACCCCGCACCCTACTTGAGGGCCATGGATCGGGTGCTCGACCTCGCGCGCGAGCTGAGGAGCACCGGACACCGCCTCGAGTACTTGGACATCGGCGGGGGCTATGGCATCGCCTACGACGACGGCCCCGAACTCGACGTGGAACGGCTGGCCGCGGACGTGACGCCGCGCGTCCTCGAGGCAGGGCTCCGCCTGATCCTCGAGCCCGGACGGTCGGTGGTGGGCGACGCGGGCATCCTGCTCACGCGCGTCGAGTACGTGAAGCGCGCGGGCAAGACGTTCGTCATCGTGGACAGCGGCATGACCGACCTGATCCGTCCGAGCCTCTACCAGGGCTTCCACACGATCGAGCGCGTGGACACGCGCCAGGTCCGGAAGCCCGATCTCGTGGACGTCGTCGGCCCGGTCTGCGAGACCGGGGACTTCTTCGCGCGGGACCGCACGCTCGACGTCCCGGAGGAAGGGGAGTTGCTGGCGATCCGTACCGTGGGCGCGTACGGCTTCACGATGGCGTCGAACTACAACGGTCGACCGAGGCCTGCCGAGTGCATGGTGGACGGGTCGGACGTCACGTTGATCCGCCACCGAGAGACGCTCGAGGACCTGATCCGCGGAGAAGAGATGGTCGAGGAAGCGGTTCCGTCCGCATGAGCCACGAACACGACCGGATCCTGATCCTGGACTTCGGGTCCCAGTTCACGCAGCTCATCGCGCGACGCATCCGTGAGGAGCGCGTCTACTGCGAGATCCATCCACCGACGCGCTCTCTCGACTGGATTCGAGCGTGGAACCCCGCCGGCGTCATCCTCTCCGGGGGGCCTTCCTCGGTGTACGACGAGGGGGTCCCGACGGCCGACAAGGAGCTTCTCCGTGCGGGGATCCCGATCCTCGGCATCTGCTACGGGATGCAGCTCATCGCGCACCTCGAGGGCGGCACGGTCCATCCGGGCCACCGCGAGTATGGGCGCGCGGAATTGTCGGTCGAACGGGATGGAGGGCTCTTCGCGGGTTTCGGCACCGAGACGACGACGACCGTGTGGTGCTCGCACGGTGACCACGTGGACGTGCCGCCCCCCGGGTACGAGCGGCTCGCCTCGACGTCCACCCTCCCCACGGCTGCGTTCCGGTCCACCGAGCATCCGATCTGGGGAGTACAATTCCATCCTGAGGTGGCGCACACGCGCCGCGGCGACGAGATCCTCTCGAATTTCCTGTTCCAGATCTGCCGGTGCGCCCCGACCTGGACGGCCGGGGCCTTCATCGAGGACACCGTGGAGCGCGTCCGTGAGCAGATCGGGAGCGGGTCGGCCGTCTGCGGCCTGAGCGGGGGCGTGGACTCGTCGGTCGCCGCCGTGCTCGTGCACCGGGCCATCGGCGACCGGCTCACGTGCATCTTCGTGGACCACGGGCTCCTGCGGAAGCACGAGCGGGACCAGGTCGAGCGGATGTTCCTGTCGCACTACCGAATGAACCTCGTCGTCGAGGACGCTGCCGAGCTGTTTCTTTCGCGCCTGAGGGGCGTGACCGAGCCGGAGGCCAAGCGGAAGGTGATCGGTGCCACGTTCATCGAGGTCTTCGATGCCACCGCCGCGCGAGAGAAGACGGGCGCCACGTTCCTCGTGCAGGGGACCCTGTACCCGGACGTGATCGAGTCGGTCTCGGCGGGCGGACCCTCCGTGACGATCAAGAGCCACCACAACGTGGGCGGCCTTCCCGAGCAGATGCCGTTCAAGCTCGTCGAGCCGCTGCGCGACCTGTTCAAGGACGAGGTGCGCCAGGTGGGGCGCGAGCTCGGCCTTTCGGAGGATTTCGTGGGACGGCACCCGTTTCCGGGACCCGGGCTCGCGATCCGGATTCTCGGCGAGGTCACCGACGAGCGGCTCGCCACCCTGCGCGAGGCGGACGCGATCTACCTCGAGGAGATCCGTGCGGCAGGCCTCTACGACGAGATCTGGCAGGCCTTCGCGGTGCTGCTGCCGGTCCAGTCCGTGGGAGTGATGGGCGACGCGCGCACCTACGAGAGCGTGCTGGCGCTGCGCGCCGTGACGTCGCGCGACGGGATGACCGCGGACTGGTATCCGTTTCCACAAGACGTGTTGAGTCGGATCTCGACGCGGATCATCAATGAGGTGAGGGGGGTCAACCGCGTCACCTACGACATCAGCTCGAAGCCGCCGGCCACGATCGAGTGGGAGTGACCGAGCGCGCCGGGGAGTGCGCCCGTGATGCGGGGCCTCCCGTTCTGCGGCGACGTGCCGGCCCGCGACTTACCCCTCGACGAGTCCCGACGAGAGCCGGTACGACACGTGCCAGACGTTGCCGAGCGAAGGGACGACCTTGATGTACACCATGTCACCGGCGGTCACGCTCATCGTGAGGGACTCGTTGCCCAGCACGCCGTCCATGTCCCGGTCGGACGTGTCCTCCGGCTCGCGGAAACTGCCCTTGGCGTAGCGCTCGAGCTGGAGGTCACCTTCTCCCTCCGCGCGGGTCAACACGGTGAGGACGCCGGACCTTCCGATCGTGATTCGATACCAGTCGGCCCGGTCGCCTTCCTCCGGATGGAGAGAATCCTCGTGCGTCGCGCCCACCGCGAGCTCGATGGCGCCGGTGGGACGGGAGTCCGGATCCTCGACGCCCGCGGCAACCCCGGCGGTCAGGAACGAGCCGCCGATCACGAAGGAGGCGCTCGCCTCGCCGAAGCTCTCGACCAGGATCAGATAGCGCCCGGATTCCGGGAGCGCGACGACGAGCTGCTCGGCGCCCAGGTTGCCGTCGATGTCGAAGTCCGAGCGCCCGTCGGGAAGGATCTGGTCGTAGGGGTCGGCGACCATGAGCGTGAGGTCCTCGCCCGCTTCCGCACGCAGGACCACGGTCAGGAAGCCGGCCGTCGGCGCCTCGAAGGCATAGGCGGCCTCACCGTCGAGGAGCGTGCCGTGGGCGGCGGTGCCGATGGGCAACGGGGCCTGCGCGAGCGCCGTGAGGGGGAGAAGGGCCCAGCCCAGGGCGAACGCGACGAGCGACGTGGGGCGCGACATGATTACCTCCCGATGGGGCCATCCGACGCCGCGGTGACGGCGTCGGCCTCGATCTCGATGAGCATCTCCGGGTTGATGAGCCGTCTCACCTCGACCATGGTGGTGGCCGGCGGGTGGGAGCCGAAGGCCTCGGCATGCGCCCGACCGTACTCCTCCCAGCGGCTGATGTCCGTGACGAACATCCTGGTTCGCGTGACGTCGGCCAGACTGGCGCCCAGGTCCTCGAGCGCGCGCTTCACGATCTCGATGCAACGGCGGGCCTGCTCGTAGGCGTCGCCGGGCGCGTGGACGCCCCCCGTTTCCTCGACGGGCGCGCAGCCGGTGACGAAGATCCGGTCACCTGCCCGCAGCGCCCTGCAGTACCCGACGCGCCGCTCCCACGGAGCTCCGCTGTAGACGCGCTCGAATGCCATGGAGACTCCCGCGTTCATGCGTCACACCGCCGGCCGGTCGTTCCCGCCCCCGGCGGCCCCGCTTCGCCGGACGTTCCCAATCTTCTGCAAAGGATGATCCGGAGCCAGGATCTGCCGCACTGCCGTGCTCGGCCACACGCTCCGGCCGGCACGGTTCCCGACGGCCGGGGCGGCGGCCGAACGCTCGCTCAGGCGACCCGGCAGATGAGGCACTTGAGGTAGCTGGACTCGGGGCAGCCCACGGAGAGCGGATGATCGGGAGGCTGCCCGTGCGCTTCCAGGATCTGGACGGAGCGGCGGGCTGCGGCGGCCGCTCGGGCGACGGCGCCGGAGAACTCCCCCTCCGTGACCCGACCGGAGCAGGAGCAGGTGACCAGGATGCCGTCGCTCTCGAGACACGAGAGAGCGAGCTGGTTCAGTCGCCGGTAGGCCTTGAGCGCTTGGCGGACGCCCCTGCGGGTCCGCGCGAAGCGCGGGGGGTCGAGGACGATCATGCCGTAGCGGTGGCCCGAGTCCGCCTCCCGTTCCAGCCAACGGAAGGCATCCGCGCGCACGAAGTCCATGCGGTCCGCCACGCCGTTGCGCTCCGCGTTGGCGGCCGCCAGCGCCAGAGCGGGCTCGGACGCATCCACTCCGGTCACCGCCGACGCGCCGGCCAGGGCGGCCGCCACCCCGAACGCGCCCGAGTAACAGCATACGTCCGCGACCGTGCGCCCCTGGGCGTAGGCGGCCGCCCTGCTCCTGTTGAGCCGCTGGTCGAGGTAGAATCCGGTCTTCTGCCCCGTGCGCAGGTCCACCGCGAATCGAAGGGCGTTCTCCCGGATCTCGAAGGCTTCCTCCGGGATCGTCCCACGCAGCGGACCGTCGCGCAGGGCGAGGCCTTCCTCCTCGAGGATCCCCCTTTCGGTGCGTAGTACGATGCCGGCGGGGGCGACCGTCGCGCCGAGGATATCCAGGAGCATCTCGGTGCGGGCGGCGAGCGCGAGGCTCGTGAGCTGCACCGACAGGTATGGGCCGTATCGGTCCACGATGAGGCCCGAGAGGCCGTCGCCCTCCGAGAAGACGAGCCGACATCCCCCCTCGGGATCGTCCAGGCCGAGGATCTCGGCGCGCAGGCGCACGGCCGCGCCGATCCGCTCGGCCCAGAAGGCATCGTCCAGAGGTCCGGGTTCCCAGCGGTACAGTCGGACACGGATCTGGCTGCGGGAATTGAAGAGGCCACGGGCGACGAACGCGCCCGCCGCCGTCTGGACGTCCACCTCGTCGCCGTCGGCCGGCTCACCCGTCACGGACGTGATGGCCCCGGAGAAAAGCCACGGGTGCCCGGCGACGAACGGGCCTTCACGGCCGGGGGCGAGCGTCACGCGGGGGTACGTCGCCAACGTCAGCCAGCGTCGCCGTCCGGAAGGACGCGCTCCCCGTCCATGCGGGCTTCCACCTCGTCCCAGACCGTCCGCATGAACTCCACGTCCTGCCCGTGCAGGCGGGCGAAGTCCACGAGTTGTTCCTCGGTCACCCCGTGCCGCGCGAGGACCTCCGCGCGCTCGGCGTCGGAGAGGACCATGCCCTCGGCGCGGATGGCGGCGGCCCGGAGGTCCACGTAGGTCGCGATGAACACCTCGCGGTCCAGAGCGCCGGCCTCCGAGTGGGATCCACCGCGGCACGCGGCCACACCGAGCGTCACCGCCAGGAGCGCGGTCCGAAGGAAGAGCTTCATGGGCACTTGGTATCCCGCAACAGGGTCGAGGGATCCGCCGACGGGCCGCCGAACGAGGGGAAACGCCGGGCCGAATCGCTCCCGCCGCTCCCGGGTATGCAGCATTCGACCCGTCCGCGCAGCCCGCGGGATCTCGCCAACCCCATCCGCGTCCGTGCGATGAACCTCGCCTCCGCCCGATCCCTGGTGATCCTGGCCGCCCTCTGGGCGGCCGCCTGCGCCGTCAACCCGGCCACCGGCAAGAGGGAGCTCGCCCTCGTCGGCGAAGGCCAGGAGGTCCAGATGGGCCGGGAGGCCGACGGCGAGGTTTCCTCGTCCCTCGGCCTCGTGGCCGACACCGCACTCCAGACCTATATCGGTCGAGTCGGCCTTCAGCTGGCGGCGACGTCGGAGCGGCCCGAGCTCCCGTGGTCGTTCAAGGTGGTGGACGACCCCGTCGTCAACGCGTTCGCGCTTCCCGGCGGTTTCATCTTCGTGACCCGGGGCATCCTCGCCCACTTCGAGTCCGAGGCGGAGCTCGCGGGAGTGCTCGGGCACGAGATCGGCCACGTGACCGCGCGTCACTCGGTCAGCCAGATGAGCCGGCAGCAGATCCAGCAGATCGGGTTGGGCGTGGGCATGATCCTCTCCGAGGACGTGCGCAAGTACGGCGACATCCTCGCGGCGGGCCTCGGCCTGCTGAACCTGCGATACTCCCGCGGCGACGAGACCCAGGCCGACGAGCTCGGCGTGCGCTACATCAGCCGCGTCGGGTACGATCCCGAGGCGATGGTGGGGGTCTTCCAGATGTTGGCGACCGTGGGTGGGGGTGGGGGAGGAGCGAGGCTACCCGAGTGGCAGCTCACGCACCCCTATCCC
This sequence comes from uncultured Gemmatimonadaceae bacterium, assembly GCA_964412015.1. Lineage (GTDB taxonomy): Bacteria > Gemmatimonadota > Gemmatimonadetes > Longimicrobiales > Gaopeijiaceae > SZUA-318. Next base: position 25,836 of record CAYPMO010000024.1, read on the forward strand.
GAGAACCGGGAGGCCCATATCCGCGAGGTCATCCGGAGCGTGGGGGTCACGCCGTCGCTGGACGCCGGGAGGGACCGCTATCTCGATCGGATCCACGGTCTCGTATACGGCGAGAATCCGCGGGAGGGATACTTCAAGGGTTCGCTGTTCCTGCATCCGGACCTGGCGTTCCGTCTCCGGTTCCCGGAGGGCTGGAGGACGGTGAACCAGCGCTCGGCGGTGGCCGCCGTGACGCCGGCGGAGGACGCGCTCGTGATCCTCGAGCTCGAGGAGGGGGCCTCGGACCCCGCCGTGGCGCTCCGGGCGTTTCTGACGCAAGACGGGATGCGGGGCGGGACGGCGCGCGCGGGGCGGACGGGCCAGATCGCGTGGGCGCGGGCTCCGTTCGCCTCGACGTCGGAGCAGGGCGAGCTCAGAGGCGACGTCCTCTTCGCTCGTCACGGAGGGAACGTGTACCGGATCCTGGCGGTGGCTTCCTCCACCGCCTGGACGGCGGCGGCCGGTCCGGCGGCGGCGACGCTCGACAGCTTCGCCGCGCTCACGGACCCGGCCGTGCTCGCGGTACGCCCCCGGACGATCCGGGTCGTCACGCTTCGTGCCGATGCGACGTTCGAGGACTTCTACCGCCGGAATCCCATGCCCATCCCACTGGCGGAGGCGGCCCTGCTCAACCGACGCGACCCGGGCGAGCGCATCGCGGCCGGGACCCGCCTGAAGAGGGTGGTCGGAGACCCGCTTCCCTGAGCCGTCGGGGAATGGACGGCTGGGCCTACAGGGTCCGCGCTCCGTGCGCTATCATGACCGTCGCGGACGGGGTCCAGCGCGGGGTCGCGCCGCCCGGGAATCCGCCCTGGCGCGCGTAACGCTTCGATCACGGGCTTCAAGATGCTGAGCGCAGAACGACTTACGGTGAAGGCCGGCGAGGCCCTCCAGGTGGCTGCGGCGGACGCGCGCCGTCGGGGCAATCCGGAGATCCACGGTCTCCACCTCCTTTCGGCCCTGCTCGCCCAGGAAGAGGGAATCGTAGCGCCGGTCCTCCGAAAGCTCGAGGTGAACGTGGCCCTGGTGGAGAGCCGGATCCTCGAGGCGCTGGACCGCATCGCGCGGGTCGAGGGTGGTACGGAGCCGGGGCTTTCGCGCGATGTGCGCAAGGCGCTGGACGCCGCGGAGGAAGCGGCCCGGGAGATGAAGGACGAGTTCATCTCGACGGAGCACCTTCTGCTCGGCCTCACCGGGGAGAAGAACGACGCCGGGCGCATCCTGCGGGACGCGGGGGCTACGACGGCGGCGGTTCGCTCGGCCCTCGAACAGGTACGGGGCTCCCACCGCGTCACCGACGACACCCCCGAGGACTCCTACCGCGCGCTGGCGCGCTTCACGCGTGACCTGACCGAGCAGGCGCGGCGCGGCAAGCTGGATCCGGTGATCGGCAGGGACGAGGAGATCCGGCGCGTCATCAAGGTCCTGGCACGCCGCACGAAGAACAACCCGGTGCTCATCGGCGAGCCCGGCGTCGGCAAGACCGCCATCGTGGAGGGCCTCGCCCAGAGGATGGTGGCCGGGGACGTGCCGACATCGCTGTCCAACAAGAAGCTGCTGCAACTCGACATCTCGGCGGTGCTCGCCGGCGCCAAGTACCGGGGCGAGTTCGAGGAGCGCATGAAGGCGGTCCTCAAGGAGATCACGGAGGCCGAAGGGCGCTACGTGGTCTTCATCGACGAGATGCACACGATCGTAGGGGCGGGCGCGGCCGAGGGCGCGGTGGATGCCGGCAACATGCTGAAGCCCGCGCTCGCCCGGGGCGAGCTGCGCGTCGTCGGCGCGACCACGCTCGACGAATACCGCAAGCACGTGGAGAAGGACCCCGCGCTCGAGCGGCGCTTTCAACCCGTGTACGTCGCGCCGCCCTCGGTGGAGGACGCCGTCGCGATCCTGAGGGGGCTCAAGGAGCGCTACGAGGTGCATCACGGCGTGCGGATCACGGACGACGCGATCATCGCCGCGGCCAAGCTCTCGGACCGCTACATCGGTGGACGGTTCCTCCCGGACAAGGCGATCGACCTGATCGACGAGGCAGCGAGCAGGCTACGTATCGAGATCGACTCGCTGCCGACGGAGATCGACGTCCTCGAGCGCCGCATCACGCAGCTCGAGATCGAGCGGCAGGCGCTCGTCAAGGAGACCGACCGTTCCGCGGTCGAGCATCGCGAGGAGATCGAGGCCCAGCTGGCGGAACTCCGTGAGAAGAGCCGGGGCATGAAGGCCCGCTGGCAGTCCGAGAAGGATATGATCGCGCGGATCCAGGAGCTCCGGTCGAAGGTGGACGAGCTGCGGCTCGAGGCCGACCGGGTGACGCGCACGGGGGATCTGAACCGCGCCGCCGAGATCCGTTACGGGGAGCTCCCCGCGGCCGAGGCCGAGATCGCGGACGCCACGGCCCGCCTGGGTGAGCTGCAGAAGACCGGCAAGTTCCTCAAGGAGGAGGTGGAGGCCGACGATATCGCGGAGGTGGTCGGCGAGTGGACGGGCATTCCCGTGCAGCGCCTGATGGCGTCCGAGCGGAAGCGCTTGACCGAGCTCGAAGCGCATCTCGCCCAACGGGTCATCGGTCAGGACGAGGCGGTGCGGGCGGTGTCGAACGCGGTCCGCCGGGCCCGGGCCGGGCTCCAGGACCCGAACCGGCCGGTGGGCTCCTTCATCTTCCTCGGGCCCACGGGGGTGGGGAAGACCGAGACCGCGCGGGCGCTCGCCGAGTTCCTCTTCGACGACGAGCGGGCGATGGTTCGCATCGACATGTCCGAGTACATGGAGAAGCACGCGGTCGCCCGCCTCATCGGGGCACCTCCGGGCTACGTGGGCTACGAGGAGGGAGGTCAGCTCACCGAGGCCGTACGGCGTCGGCCGCACGCGGTCGTCCTCTTCGACGAGATCGAGAAGGCGCATCCCGAGGTGTTCAACGTCCTGCTCCAGATCCTCGACGACGGGCGCCTCACCGACTCGCAGGGGCGTACGGTGGACTTCCGCAACGTGGTCATCATCATGACCTCGAACATCGGGAGCCAGCTCATCCTCGAGGCGGCGGAGCACGGCGATCGCGAAACCGTCGAGCACGAGGTACGCTCCCAGCTCCACGTCCACTTCAAGCCGGAGTTCCTGAACCGTGTGGACGACACCGTCGTCTTCCGGCCGCTCGGACGCGCCGAGCTGCGCGCGATCGTGGATCTCCAGCTCAAGCAGGTGGTGAGGCTGGCCGGGGAGCTGGGCGTGACGCTCGAGGTCACGGAGGAAGCCGAGGACTTCCTGGCCCAGGAAGGCTTCGACCCGGCGTTCGGGGCCCGGCCCCTGAAGCGGGCCATTCAGCGTACCGTTCTGGATCCATTGGCTCTCCGGCTGCTGGATGCCGAAGTGCCCGAGGGGACGCGCGTCGTCGTGCATCCCGCGCCGGAGGGAGGGAAGCTGACCTTCGAGGCCATCCCGCCCGCGGGAGAGGCGGCGTCTCTGTGAGCGGGACCCCGTGGACGGCCTGGCGCCACGGGCCCCGGGGTTCCGGAGCGGCCGGCCTTGTCGCAGATTCGGTCGGCCCCGCCCCGACACAGGAGGTTCCATGAGGGCTCGTACCCGTTCCCACCGTGCCGGAAGCACGCTCCTCGTCCTCCTGGCCTCCACGCTGGCCGCCTGCACCACGGTTCAGACGCAGGGGCCGGGCGCGGCGGTGGTGGCGCAACTGTCGCTCGAGCGATTCCTGCAGGCGTCCAACGCCCGTGACCTGGAGGCGATGGGACGCCTCTTCGGAACCGTGGACGGCCCCGCGTGGGAGACCGGGAGCACGATCGGGTGCATGTTCAAGAAGATCGGCTCGTGGTTCGGGGGATCCCCGTGCGTCGACCGACGCGACGTGGAGATCCGCATGGACGCGATCGCGCAGGTCTTGCGTCACGACGACTACCGGATCACCGGGGAGGAGACCGTGGCGGGACGGATCAACGAAGCGCGCCGGATCGTGGTCGACCTGACCGTCGGCGGACGCGTCGTGGCGGGCGTGCCGTTCGTCATGGTACGCACGGGTGGGGGCCAGTGGTTGGTCGAGGAGATCGACCTGGAGAAGGCGATGGCGCGCCCCAGCCGCCCGGGAACCCGCGACGGGGCGCGAGGTAGCTAGGAACCGGTCCGGGCGCCGCAGCGGGTCGTGCTCAGGAGTGGGTGTGCTCCACCAGTTCCCAGAGGACGCCCGCCGTGCTTCGGGGGTGGAGGAAGGCGACCCGGTGCCCCCGGGCGCCGGGGCGAGGCTCTCGGTCGATGAGGTCGAAGCCGGCGGCCGACAGGCGTTCGAGGTCGCCGCGGATGTCCGCGGATCGATAGGCGACATGATGGAGCCCCGGACCGCGCTGGGTCAGGAAGCGGCCCAGCATCGTATCCGGCCCGAGGGGCTCGAGGAGCTCCACGGGTCCGCAGAAGGCCGCCCGTACGCCATACGCCTCGATGGTCTCCGGCGGCGTGGCGGTGTGGCCGGTGAGCCGTTCGAAGATGGGGGCCGCATCCTCCAGGGAGCGGACCGCGAGACCGACGTGATCGAGTACATTCATGGACGGATCCCGACTCGAAGGAGAGAGGTGATGGCGACGGGCAACACGATCCTCGAAGTGACCGACGACAACTTCGCCACCCACGTGGAGGGGAGCCAGGGCCTTTCCATCGTGGATTTCTGGGCCGTGTGGTGCGGGCCCTGCCGGCTGGTGGCTCCGATGATGCAAGAGCTGGCAACCGAGTACGGAGCGAAGGGGTTGAGGGTCGCGAGGATGGACGTGGATTCGAACCCGTCGGTGTCGTCGCGGTACGGAATCCGCTCGATTCCCACCATCCTGTTCTTCAAGGACGGGAAGCTCGTGGACCAGGTCATCGGCTTCGTTCCGCGACCCCATGTCGAAGAAAAGGTCCTGAAGCATCTCTAGGAGTCTGTCCCTCGGCCGAGAGTAGGGTGTCCACGCTCTTCATCGTCGCCACGCCGATCGGCAACCTGGAGGACCTGAGCCCCAGGGCGGCCGAGACCCTCCGCTCGGTGGATCGCATCCTCGCCGAGGACACGCGCCGGACGCGCATTCTGGCCGGCCGTGCGGGGGCGAACGCTCCTCTCGTGTCACTCCACGGGCACAACGAGGCGGAGCGGGTCGAACGAGTCCTCGGGTGGCTGCGCGACGGTGAGACGCTCGCGCTCGTGTCGGATGCCGGGACCCCGCTGGTGTCCGACCCGGGCGGGCGGATCGTGGAGGCGGTGGCGCAGGCGGGCCACGAGGTGATCCCGGTTCCCGGTCCCTCGGCGGTGCTGGCGGCCCTGGTCGGATCGGGGCTGCCGGGCGACCGCTTCGTGTTCCTCGGGTTTCCCGAGAGGAAAGGGCCTGGGCGGGTGCTGTTGCTCGAGAGGGTCGCGAGCTCGCGCGAGACCGTGGTTCTCTTCGAGTCTCCGGAAAGGCTCGCGCGTTTGCTGGAAGACCTCGCCGCGTCGTGTGGAGGGACACGCCGCGTCGCGGTCGCGCGGGAGCTCACCAAGCTCCACGAGGAGTGGTTTCGTGGAACCCTCTCGGAGGCTGTCGCCTACTACGTGCAGCACCCGCCGAGGGGCGAGGTGTCCCTGGTGGTCGGTCCCGCGGAGGAGAGCGTGCGGGACGCGACGGATCTCGAGGCCGAGGCCCGCGCGCTCGCCGGGGACCTCCTGGGAGGAGGGGGCAAGCCGAGCGAAGTGGCGCGCGAGCTCGTACGGCGTCTCGCCCTTCCGCGGAATACCGCGTACCGTATCGCTCACGAAACGCCTGAACCCGACCCGTAGGGCCGGACCTGCCCACGGCGGAGCATGATCTGGATCCTCTTCCGCCGCCAAGGAGAAGCAGCTCGAGACGTGAGGTTCTCCCCGTGATCGCGCGTTTCCGGGACCGGCCGGCGGGCGTGCCCGATGGCTTCCCGATCCGGCCCGGGCGAGCGGTCCTGGTAGGCTTGGACGGCCTGGAGCCGGATCCCGAGGAGCCACCGGGGGAGAAGCCGTTCCGGGGGGGCCGCCGTGTGTCGCGCCCGCTGAGTCTTTCCCCCGAGAGTCGGGACCGCATCCGAGCCGAGATCGAACGCGCGGGAGGCCGCGAGGTTTGCTTCCTGGCCGATGTGGACGAGCGACGAGTCGTCCTTGAGCCGAGGGCGGTGTCGCGGGGCAACTTCGAGGCGGTCCTCGCGGCTGCCAAGGATGCTCGCGAAGGGGGGGTGATGCTCCACAATCACCCCTCCGGCACCCTGGAGCCCTCCGACGCCGACCTCGGTGTGGCGGCCGCGCTGTACGAGCAGGGACTGGGCACGGCGATCCTGGACAACACGGCGACCGAGCTGTACGTCGTCGTGGAGCCGCCGGAGCCGAAGGAACGGCTTCCGCTCGACCTCGACGAGCTCGAGGCGCTCCTCGCGCCGGACGGCCCGCTGGCCGGCCTCCACGAGGGTTACGAGGACCGGCCGGGTCAGCGCGAGATGCTCCGGGCGGTGGCCCGCCGATTCAACGAGGGCGGGGTCACCGTGGTCGAGGCGGGAACGGGGGTAGGGAAGTCGCTGGCCTATCTCATTCCCGCGGCCCGCTGGGCCCGGGACAACCGCGAGCGCACGGTCGTGTCCACGAACACGATCAACCTCCAGGAGCAGCTCGTCGGGAAGGACCTCCCCCTCGTGCAGCGTGTCCTGGGCGAGGAAGGGCGCTGGGCGCTCGTGAAGGGACGCGGCAATTACGTCTCGATCCGTCGGGCCCTCCTCGCCGCCGAGACGCAGGAATCGCTGTTCGAGGAGGACCGCTCGGAGGAGCTGAAAGGGCTTCTCGAGTGGATCCGGACCACGCGGGACGGCTCCCTCTCCGACCTGGCGCACCCCCCGTCCGACGAGCTCTGGGAGGAGGTGCGGAGCGACCCGGACGTGTGCCTGCGTGCCCGCTGTCCCCATTTCCAGCAGTGCTTCTTCCAGAACGCGCGGCGCGCGGCCGCGTCGGCCGAGCTGCTCGTGGTGAACCACCACCTCCTGTTCACCGACCTCGCGGTCCGGAGGGCGACGCAGAACTACACCCAATCCGCCGTGCTCCCTCCGTACAGACGCCTGATCCTGGACGAGGCACACAACGTGGAGGACGCGGCTACGGCCCACCTGGGTGTGGAGGTGACGCGCCGCGGCCTCTTCCGTGTCCTGGCGCGGCTGGATCGCAAGGGGCGGGGGATCCTCACGGCCGTCCACGATGCGGTCGAAGGGTTGGACGACGCGGGCTCACTTCGCGAGCGCCTGGAAGGCCGGGTGCGCCCGGCGCTCGCCCGAACGCGTTCGGCGCTCGAGGGATTCGTCGAGATTCTGGAGGGCTTCGTCCCACCGGAGGGTCCGACGGTCCGCCTGGGCCCGATGGGGATCGGCGAGCCGGCCGAGCGCGTCGAGGTCCGGGAGCGGCTCGCCTCGGCGGTGGCCGCGCTCGGCGACCTGGAGCGCGAGCTCGCCGAGCTGCGCGCGCGGGTCGAGACGGTGGAGGGCGCGTCGGAGCGGCTGGAGGGAAGGCTCCTCGACCTGCGGAGCGTCGGGCGACGTCTCGCGGCGCTGTCGGCGGGCTTGCGGCTCGTCCTGGCACCCGGCGAGCAAGCCCCCGAGTTCGTACGGTGGATGGAGTCACGGGGCCGCGGACGGCGCGCGAACCTGACACTCGCGGCGGCGCCCATCCGACTCGGCTCGCTGCTCCGGGAGTCGCTGTTCACGAAGGTCTCCACCACCGTCCTCACGTCCGCGACGCTGTCCACCGCACGGAGCTTCGAGTTCTTCCGGGATCGCCTCGGCCTCTCGCCCGCCGAGCTGGAAGGGCTCGACGAGCCCCTCCGTCTCGAGGAGCGCGCGGTCCCGTCGCCGTTCGACTACGCCGAGCAGACGCTTCTGGTCGTTCCCACGGACCTTCCACCTGCCGAAGGTGCCGAGGACCCGTTCCAGGAGGCGACCGCCCGCGTCGTGTCGCAGATGGCGAAAATGTCGGACGGTGGCCTCTTCGTGCTGTTCACCTCGCACGCCGCGCTCCGCCGCGTGGCCGAGTTGCTCCGAGCGGGTGGCGTGGACGGTCGCTGGCCGCTCTTCGTCCACGGTGAAGAGGACCGCCACCGCCTGCTCCGGGGGTTCGTGGACGCGCGCCGGGGCATCCTGCTGGGCACGGCGTCCTTCTGGGAAGGTGTGGACGTACCCGGCGAGCCGCTCCGGGGCCTCGTGCTCCAGAAGCTCCCGTTCCGTGTTCCTACCGAGCCGATCACCGCGGCGCGCATGGAGGCCATCGAGCACGAGGGCGGGAGCGCGTTCCACCGGTTCATGCTTCCTCACGCGGCGCTGCGCCTCAAGCAGGGATTCGGGCGCCTCATCCGGGCCCGCTCGGACCGGGGTGCGGTGCTGGTCCTCGACGACCGGCTGGTGACCAGGCGCTACGGGCGGTACCTGCGTGACTCGCTGCCCGGGGCCCCGCTGGTGAAGGGACCCTGGGAGGACGTGCGCGCTCGCCTGGGGAGGTTCTACGGCGGCGGTCCCAGTGGCCTTGGTGGGCCTTCCGGGGACCCGTAGATTACCGTCGTTGACGTGCCGGACCCGCTCCACCATCTGCGCGAGCCACCCTCCCATGAAGCGCTACGTCGGCCTGTTCATCGGTGTGATCTACATCCTGTTCGCTTTCGGAGCGTACAAGACGGCGATGGCCGGATGGTCGGCGGGGCAGTCGGACCTGGGTTTCTGGTGGACGGTCGTCGGCATTCTCCTGACCATCGCGGGCCTGAGTGCCCTCGTGGGGACGTGGATCCATGCCTGGTCAAACGATCACGCGCGCTGAGACGAGCCTGTCCACGGTCCGCCGGAGAGGCCGTCCCGCCGCACGGGGGCGGCTTTTCTCATTTCGTGACGGCGCCTGAGCTCCGGAGCAGCCATGCCTTCCATCACGCCCACCAAGATCGTCTGCGTGGGTCGCAACTACGCCAAGCACGCCGCCGAGTTCGGCAACGAGGTGCCCGCCGAGCCCCTGATCTTCCTGAAGCCGTCGTCCGCCCTCGTCGGTGACCGTGAAGCGATCGTGCTGCCGGCCGGAGTCGGCCGCGTGGACTTCGAGGGTGAGATCGGCGTGGTCATCGGCAGACGGGCCCGTCATGTATCCCCGGAGCGCGGGTGGGAATGCGTGGGCGCGCTCGTGCCGGTCAACGACGTCTCGGCGAGGGACCTCCAGAAAAAGGACGGACAGTGGAGCCGCGCCAAGGGCTTCGACACGTTCTGTCCGGTCGGGCGGCCCGTCCCGGTCTCGATGGTGGACCTCGCGAACCTGAGAGTGACCACGCGGCTGAACGGAGAGGTCCGCCAGGAGGCACCCGCCAGGGAGATGGTCTTCTCGATCCCGTTTCTCGTCGCACACATATCCCGGATCATGACGCTCGAGCCCGGGGACCTCATCTGCACCGGGACGCCCGACGGTGTCGGACCGCTGGCATCCGGGGACGAGGTGGAGGTCCACGTGGCGGGCGTCGGCTCGGTCCGCAACTCCGTCCGTGAGGAGGTCCTGTGACCTTCCGTATCAGCAAGCTCCTGGATTCGCTTCCGGGGTATCCGTTCGCGGGAGTGAAGGAGCGCCGCCTCGAGCTCGAGGCCAAGGGCGTAGACGTCATCGACCTCGGCGCGGGGGATGCCGATCTGGCGCCGCCGCCCGCCGTCATTGCGGCGATCCAACGCGCGGTCGAGGACCCGGCGATGTCCCGCTACCCCTTCCAGGTCGGTCTGCCGGCGTTCCGGTCGAAGATCGCGTGGTGGATGGAGAAGCGCTTCGGAGTGAGGCTCGATCCGAACAAGGAGATCCTCCCCCTGATCGGATCCAAGGAAGGGCTCGCGCACCTTCCCTTCGCGTTCATGTCCCAGGGAGAGGTGGGCATCATGCCCGACCCCGGCTATCAGGCCTACCGGGGTGGGGTGGTGTTTGCCGGCGGCGAGCCCTGGATGGTGCCGCTACGTCCCGAGCACGACTTCTTGATCCCGCTGGGAGAGCTGCCTCCCGACGTCGTGAGGCGGGCGCGCATCCTGTACCTGAATTATCCGAACAACCCGACCGCGGCGATCGCACCGGACGCGTATTACCGGGAGGCGATCGAGTTCTGCCGGGAGCACGACGTGATCCTGGTTCAGGACCACGCATACTCCGAGATCGCGTTCGACGGCTACGAGCCGAGGAGCATCCTCGAGTTCGAAGGAGCCTCGGACGTGGCGATCGAGTTTCACTCGGTGTCCAAGACCTACAACATGACGGGGTGGAGGTTGGGGTGGGCTGCGGGGAATCCGGCGCTCGTCGGGGCGCTCTCGCGCGTGAAGACCTTCATGGATACCGGCGTGTTTCTCGGCGTCCAAGCTGCCGGGGTGGCGGCGCTGGAGAGCTGGGAGTCATGGGTACCGGGCAACGTCGCGGTCTTCCAGCAGCGCCGGGACAAGGCGGTGGCCATCCTGCGTCGGGCCGGCTTCGAGGTCTCCGTACCGAGAGCCACGCTGTATCTGTGGATTCCCGTCCCGGGCGGCGAGCCGTCGAAGGACTTCGCGCGTCGGTGCCTGGATCGGGAGGGTGTGATCGTGCTCGCGGGCTCCGGGCTCGGCGACGGAGGGGAAGGGTTTTTCCGGATCGCCCTCACGGTGCCCGAGGCGCGCCTCGAAGAGGCCGCGACGCGGTTGGGGCGGATACTCTGAGCGGGATCCATCGTCCGCGGGCGGCCAGGAACCGCGCGCGACGCATGGGTTAGCACAGGCATGGATCGACCGGCCGTCAGCGCTGCTCCGCGTTCGGACCGGGGTGCCGGCGCGCGACGGCGAGGCGCTCCGTACGATCGGGTCTTCCCCTTCGCGCTCGGGTTGTCGGTCCTGCTGCACGTGATCCTCGTGGCCGCGGATCCCACCCTCTTCTCGGTCGAGTTCGCGCCTCCACCGTTCGTCGTCGTCCCGGCCCGCGGCACATCGCCCCCGGGAATCCGCGTCATCGAGATCGAGGCGACGGAGGTCGACATGGCCGCCGTGCGCGCGGACGAGCCCGAAGAGCCGGTCGAGCTCGCGCCCGTGCAGGCGCCCGGGCAGGTTCCAGGCGCGCCGAACGTGGGCGAGACCTATGGGCCCGCAATGAGCGGGCCGCCGCTCACGGCCGCCGAGCGCATGCGACCGGTCCTCCGCGACGCCCGCCTGTGGGCGCCCCTCGCTCGGAGCCTCAACGACCTCACTCCCGAGCAGCGTGAAGAGCTGGCGCTCGCCGGCCGCATCGCCGAGTGGCACGATTCGGTTGCGGCGGCGGCGGCGGCGGAGAGCGCCCTGACCGACTGGACCAGAACGGACGCACAGGGAAAGAGATGGGGGATCTCGCCCAGCGGAATCCACCTGGGCGACGTGACGATTCCGCTCCTCAATCTGGCGTTCGGGACCCCCATCGGTCAGCGCGACGCGGCGAGGCAGCGAGCCTGGGAGTGGGAGGAGATCACGCGGGGAGCCGAGACGGGAGCTGTGCGGGATTCCTGGAAGGAACGGGCGCAGGCCATCCGTGCCCGGCGGGACCGCGAGCGCGCCCAGACGAAGCCGGACACCACGCCGCCCCGCCGATAGCAACCCACATCGCAGGAACGTGGAAACATATGGCTCTTGTTTCCATTCTCGGCCGCATTGTAGGTTGAAATCGGTCGTCGTTGCATAAACATCTGTCGCCAGTGTCGCGCTGCCGGACCCGGGGGGGCCGGCGGGGCACGATGAAGGCCCCCCCCCGCGGAATCGAGCCTTCGCATGGCCAAGATGCACTCGGGCAGGGCGTTCTACGCCGGACTCCTGGACGCCCTCACCCAAGTCATGGGAACGGCCAAGGGTTACCTCGTGGACCACGGGCCGCGGGTCGCCCTGGTCGCCGTTCAGATCGGGGAGCGGATGGGTCTCGGGAAGCGAGAGACCTCCGAGCTCCTCTTCGCCTCTATCCTCTCCGATATGGGGATGGTCGGCCTGGCCGAGGAGTTCTGGGAGAACCCGGTCCCCGAGCTACCGCCTGAGGCGCGCGCCCGCGTCGAGCGGCACCCGATCCGCTCCGAGGAGCGCGTCGGCCTGATTCCCCACCTCGAGGAGCTGGCACCGCTCGTGCGACATCACCACGAGTGGTGGAACGGGAACGGATATCCGGACGGGCTCGCCGGCGACGAGATTCCCATCGGGGCACAGATCCTGCGCATCGCGGACACGGTGGTGGCCCTCGGGCAGCGCCGTCCGCAGCGCGGTTCGCTCGGCCCCGACGCCATCCGCGAGGTGGTGGAGGAAGCGAGGGGTGTCGAGTTCGGCCCCGAGGCCGCGGACACCTACCTGGCTCTCCACCGGGCGAAGGAGATCCCCGACTACGACGCGGCCGCCTTCCGCCACGCGGTCAATCGCGCGACGGAGCACCTGCTTCCGGACGAGGTGTCGCCGCTCTCGAGCGACCAGCTCCTGGGCATCCTGGCCAACCTCATCGATGCCAAGGACCCGTACACGGCCGGGCACTCCCGGCGTGTCGCCGCCCTGGCGGTCGCGGTGGCGTCGCAGCTCGGGCTCCAGGAGCACATGATGGCCACGCTGTGGGCGGGCGGCTACCTCCACGATCTCGGGAAGCTGCGCGTGCCCGTGCGGATCCTGGCCAAGGTCGGGCGCCTGACGGACAAGGAGTTCGCCATGGTCCGCGCGCACCCGACCGACGGCGCGACGATCCTGGAGGGGATTCCTCCCCTGCGCCACCTCACGACCGGGGCGCGCTACCATCACGAGCGGTGGGACGGGGGCGGGTATCCCGAGGGTCTGAGGGGGGACCACATCCCGCTCGTCGGGCAGATCCTCGCGGTGTGCGATTCCTACGACGCGATGACATCGAAGCGGGCCTACCGCGATTCGCGCTCGCACGTGGACGCGGCCCAGGAGGTGGCACGGTGCGCCGGCGTCCACTTCAGCCCGCGGGTCGCGGCCGCGTTTCTGGCTCTGTCGAGCTCCGTGTTCGAGGCGGTCAAGGAAAGCGGCCAAGAGCCTGGCGCCAGCGACCGGCCGGGCGTGCATGTGCCCCCCTTGCCGGGGGAGCGTCATTCGGCGACACGCGCGTCCGAGCGCGCCGCACCGCGCCGTTCGGCGCGCGCCGTCTGAAGCCGTCCGGAGTCGTCGGTCCGCGGGTGGTCTGACCCCGCCGCGAGCGCCATCTTTGGGGCTTGCGGTACGGCATGTGCCCATGCCGCGGACCTCAAGCCGAGTGCAGCCGACGTGTCGAAGGAGCTGGCCCCCCGTTTCGATCCCCGCTCGATCGAGCCCGCGCGCTATCGCGCGTGGCAGCAAGGCGGACACTTTCACGTGAGCGCGTCGTCGGTGCTCGAGGACGGGAGGGATCCCTACGTCATCGTCATCCCGCCTCCCAACGTGACGGCCGTGCTCCACATGGGACACGGCCTGAACAACACGGTCCAGGACGTGCTGATCCGATGGCGGCGGATGCAGGGCCGTGCCGCGCTCTGGGTGCCAGGCACGGACCACGCGGGCATCGCGACCCAGAACGTGGTCGAGCGGCGGCTCGCTTCCGAGGGGAAGTCACGGCACGACCTCGGTCGCGAGGCGTTCGTCCAGGAGGTCTGGAAGTTCGTCCGTGAGACGGGAGGGACGATCCTGGACCAGCTCAAGGCGATCGGGTCGAGCTGCGACTGGGAGCGCACGCGCTTCACGCTGGACGAGGACTTGAGCCGTGCGGTCCGCGAGGTCTTCGTGCGACTCTACGAGAAAGGCCTCATCTACCGGGGTGAGTACATCATCAACTGGTGTCCCCGGTGCCACACGGCGCTCTCCAACGAGGAGGCCGAGCCCATCGAGGTCGAGGGCCGCATGTGGGACCTGCGCTATCCGCTCGCGAAAGAGGCGTGGGACGCGGCTGCGGAAGCCGAGGCGAAGGGCGCGGCGGCGCTCGGCCGTCTCGACGACGGGCGCTGGTATCTGACGGTCTCCACCACGCGTCCCGAGACGATGCTCGGTGATACCGGCGTGGCCGTGCATCCCGACGACGATCGCTACACCGGGCTGGTCGGCGCGATGGTAGAGCTTCCGCTCACCGGCCGCACGATCCCGATCGTGGCCGACGCAGTGGTGGACCCCGAGTTCGGCTCGGGGATGGTCAAGGTCACGCCCGCGCACGATCCGACCGACTTCGAGATCGCGTCACGAACGGGGATCCCGGTGCTCGACATCCTCACGCCGGACGCCCGCATCAGCGACAATGCGCCGGAGGCCTTCCGGGGCATGGACCGCTTCGAGGCCCGGGAGGCCGTGCTCGAGGCGTTCCGCGCCGAGGGGCTCCTGGGGGACGAGCACCCTCACACCCACGCGGTGCCGCACTGCTACCGCTGCCACACCGTGGTCGAGCCGCGGCTTTCGCTGCAGTGGTTCGTGAGGATGAAGCCCCTCGCGGAGCCGGCGCTCCGGGCGTCGAGGGACGGGACGATCACCTTCACACCCGAGCGATGGAGGAAAGTCTACGAGCACTGGATGGAGAACATCCGGGACTGGTGCATCTCTCGCCAGCTGTGGTGGGGGCACCGTATCCCGGTGTGGTACTGCCCCTGCGGCGAGGTCATCGTCTCGAGGGAGGAACCGAAGGCATGCCCGAAGTGCGGGAACACTGCGCTGGAGCAGGACCCCGACGTCCTCGATACGTGGTTCAGCTCGTGGCTGTGGCCGTTCTCCGTGTTCGGGTGGCCTCGGGAGTCCGAAGACCTGAAGGCCTTCTATCCGGGACACACGATGGTCACCGCGCCCGAGATCCTGTTCTTCTGGGTCGCGCGCATGATCATGGCCGGGTACGAGTTCATGGGGGAGGCGCCGTTCAAGGAGGTCTTCCTGCACGGTACCGTGCGCGACGCCAAAGGGCGCAAGATGTCGAAATCCCTGGGCAACGGGATCGACCCGCTGCACGTCGTGCACGAGTATGGCGCGGACGCCATGCGGTTCACGATCGTCAGTCAGTGCGCGATCGGCACGGACATCCTCCTGGACCACGAGGACGTGGAAGGCTCCTTCGCGTCCGGGCGGAACTTCGCGAACAAGATCTGGAACGCGGGCCGCTTCGCGCTCATGAGCCTCGGGGACGGCCCGGTCGTGCCGCTCGATCGCCTGAGCGGAACCCTGGAGATGGAGGACCGGTGGATCCTCTCCCGCCTGCAGCATGCGGTCGCCGCCACCACGGAGGATCTGGAGCGGTTCCGCCTCCACGAGGTCGCCGAGGACCTGTACCACTTCTTCTGGGGCGAGATCTGCGACTGGTATCTGGAGCTGGTCAAGGCGAGGCTCGTCCCGCAGGCGAATGCGACCAGCCGCGAGGCGGCGAGGACCACGTTGGTCACCGTGTTGGACGGGGCCCTGCGGCTGCTCCACCCCATCTTGCCGTTCATCACCGCCGAGCTCTGGTCGAGGCTCCCGTGGCCGGAGGGTGAGGAACGCCCCGCGGACCTGATCGTCGCGCCCTGGCCCCAGCCGAACCCGGCTCGCCGCGACCCCGTCGCCGAGGCGCTCATGGCGGGGCTCCAGGACCTCATCGTGGAGGTCCGGCGCCTGAGGAAGGAGTACGGCGTCGGAGAGGGCACGCGCGTCGCCATCCACGTGATCACGTCCGACGCGGTGTTCGCCCGCACCGTCGCGGAACAGGGGGCCGCGCTCGAGCGCTTGGCTCGGGTGAATCGCGTCCATACGGAGGCCGTGCTCGGCGGCATCGGGGCGCACGCGGTGCTGCGGAACGGCGTCGAGATCTTCCTGCCGCTCGAGGGCGTCATCGACCTTGGAGAGGAGCGGGCTCGCCTCGGGGCGGAGATCGAGCGTCTGGCCGGCCAGCTCGCTGCCTCGCAGAGGAAGCTGGCGAACGAAGCGTTCGTGTCCCGGGCTCCCGCCGAGGTCGTGGACAAGGAGCGCGGGAAGGCTGCCGCCCTCGGAGAGCAGGCGGCCAAGCTGCGGGAGAAGCTCGAGGCGCTCCAGGGGGTGGGACACTGAGCCGCTCAGGGAGCTTCTTCGCCGCGGCCGCTGCGGCGGTCGGCTTCGGTCTCGTCGGAGCGTGTGCCAGGCAAGGGGCACCTCCGGGCGGGCCCGAGGACCGCCGGCCCCCCGTCGTGGTGGCGACGAGTCCGGAGCCGTTCGCGGTGCTCACGGAGCCGTTCCGCGGTCCGGTGCGCTTCGAGTTCGACGAGCGGATCAGCGAGCGCGTCGCCTCGGGTACGCTGGATCAAGCCGTCGTCGTGTCACCGCGTACCGGGCAGGTACGGGTGGGCCACGGGCGCCAGTCGATCGAGGTGGACCTCGAGGGTGGGTTCCGGCCGGGGCTGGTCTACCGAGTCACGTTGCTCCCGGTCGTCCGCGACCTGTTCAACAACCAGCTCCGGACGCCCTTCGAGGTGGTGTTCTCCACGGGTGGAGAGTACAACGCGTCGGCGGTCGCCGGCATCGTTTTCGACCGCGTCACCGCGGAGGGTGTGGACGCCCTCGAGGTCGTGGCCATGGCGGAAGGAGGGGACTCGGTCCCGTACCACGCGCGCACCGACACCGGGGGCGTGTACGTGTTCCGCTATCTGCCGCCGGCGCGCTATCGGGTGACGGCGTTCCAGGACCGCAACCGCGACGGTCTCGTGGACCGCATGGAGCTCCAGGGATCCGGAACGTTCGATGTAGCCGGCTCGGACACGATCTTCGCGGACATCGGCGTGCTCCAGCCGGACACGACGCCCGCCCGGCTGACCCGGGCGACGGTGCTGGACTCGCTCACCGTGCTGGTCGAGTTCGACGACTATCTGGATCCGGAGACGCGCTCCGACCTGTTCGACGTGCGGGTGGTGCGGGAGGACTCGACCGAAATGGGACGCGTATCGGTCTTCCACGAGCGGGAGTATGTGGCCTGGGTGCGGCAGCTGGCGGACTCGTTCGCGGCGTTGGACTCGGCCGAGGCACGCCGGCGTGCGGAGGAAGCGCTTGAGGAGATCCCGGTCCGTGGGGACACGCTACCGCTCGATTCCATCCGAGGCGACACGAGCAGGGCCGATACCGGTCGTGTGACCGCGCCGCGTCGCCCCCTCGCGGTCCCGAGACCTCCGCAGAGCACGCACCCGCTTCCGCCGACCCTGCCGTCGGCCTCCGGGGGAGGCCGGCCGAGCCCCGGTGCACGCTCTGGCTCGCTCGTGGCCGAGCTTCTCGCTCCGGACGGGCGACCCTTGCCGTCCCGCCGCCTGGTGCTGCGCGTTCCGGAGTTCCTCCGGTCGAGTCTCCCTTACCGGGTCCGTATCGCCGGCGTGATCAACGTCGCCGGGGTGGGCCGGGGCGAAGGCGAGGCTGTCGTCGTGCGCGAACCGCCTCCAGACACCGCGACGGCCGACTCGGCCGCGGCCGACACCGTTCCTCCGGACACCATGGCGACGGCGCCCGATACGATCCCGCCGGATACCATGGATGCCGTAGCCGACACCGTCCCGCCGGACACAGGCCGGGCCGGTACACGGCTCGTCCCCATGCTCGTGGAGCGGCGGAGGTGACGGACGATCCCCGCCGACGGATCCCCTCCGTGGACGCGCTTCTTCACTCCGGGCCGTTCGCGCCGCTGATCGCCCGGCACGGACGTGAACGGGTGGTGGACGTCGTGCGACGCATCGCCGGCGAGGTGCGAGGGAACGTCGTCGCAGCGCACGACGCGCCGGGCGACGTGTCGTCTGCGGACTGGTGGGCGGGCCGGGCCTCGGACCGCCTTCGCTCCGCGGATGTTCCCTCGCTGCGGCCGGTGATCAACGCCACCGGTGTCGTGCTCCACACGAACCTCGGACGGGCGCCGCTCGCCGGGACGGCACGCGAGGCCATGGCCCGCGCGGCGCGAGGGTACGACAACCTGGAGTTCGATTTGGAGACGGGTCGGCGCGGCTCGCGCTACGACCACTGTGCCTCGATCCTGGCGGAGCTTGTGGGCGCCCCGGACGCGCTGGTCGTGAACAACGCCGCCGGTGCGCTGGTCCTCGCGTTGAACACGGTGGCGCGGGGAAGGGGCGTCGTGGTCTCCCGCGGCGAGTTGGTCGAGATCGGGGGCGGCTTCCGCATCCCCGAGATCCTCGAGCGGTCGGGCGCCCGCCTCGTCGAGGTCGGGAGCACGAACCGGACCCGGACTGCGGATTACGCGAAGGCGTTGGTGGGGGACGAGGTGGCCGCCGTGCTCAAGGTACACCGCTCGAACTTCCGGATCTCCGGGTTCACCGAGGAGGCCACGCTGGCCGAGCTCTCGACGCTCGCCCGTGGTGCGGGCGTTCCTCTCCTCTACGATCTGGGGTCGGGGCTGTTCGCGGACCCCGCCGCGTTGGGCCTGCCGAACGAGCCGCGCGCCCGTGAAGCCGTGGCCGAGGGTGCCGACCTCGTGGTGGTCTCCGGGGACAAGCTTCTGGGCGGTCCCCAGGCGGGCCTCGTGGTCGGGAGCGCGACCCTGGTGGCCGCGATGCGCACGAACCCGCTCTGCCGGGCACTCCGCGTGGACAAGGTGACGCTGGCCGGCCTCGAGGCGACGCTGAGGCTGTACCGGGACCCCGAGCGGGCGCTCGAGGAGATCCCGACGCTCGCGATGCTCCGCACGTCCGTCGAGACGCTCCGCGCGCGCGCCGAGGCGCTGGTAGCCCGCCTCACCGCGGCCGGCCTGACCGCGTGGCGCGCGGAGGCCGCGAAGGGCGCTGTGGGTGGGGGGGCGTATCCCGACATGGAGCTGCCGTCGTGGACGGTGTCGTTCGACGCCGGGACACGGGCGGGCGAGCTGGCGGGCGCGCTCCGCCGCGGGGATCCTCCGGTGGTGGGCCGCATCGAGGAGGCGCGTCTCCTGTTGGATCTGCGTACGGTGGCTCCGGACGAGGAGGATACGCTGGTCCGCCGTGTACTGGACGCCTGGGCGGAGCTTGGAGCCTGATGCCGGGGCACCGGCCGGCGGTGTTCGTGGACCGGGACGGCACGCTCATCTCCGAGCGTCACTTCCTGGCGGATCCGGTCGGTGTGGATCCGACGCCTGGCGCCCTCGTGGCGCTCGCGTCGCTGCGGCGGGCGGGTTACGCGTTGGTCGTCGTCACGAACCAGTCGGGGATCGCCCGCGGCGTCTACACGGAGAAGGACTACCGGGCCGTCGCCGCCCGTCTGGAACGCATTCTCCAGGACGCCGGGGTCGCTCTGGACGCTACGTACTACTGCCCCCACCACCCCGATTACACGGGGCCGTGCGAGTGCCGTAAACCCGCGACGGGCATGTTCCGGCGGGCCGCGACGGACCTGGGCCTGGACCTGAGAAGGTCGTGGTACGTCGGCGACAAGATCACGGACGTGCTTCCCGCGATCGAGCTGGGAGGTCGCGGGATCCTCGTCCGGTCCGGATACGGCCGCGAGCTGGAGGAGGCCGCGCCCCCAGGGGTGGCCGTGGTCGAGGACTTGGCGGCGGCCGCGGCGCACATCCTCTCGCATCGTCCCTAAGGGGCGGCGACGCGGGCAGGCGGCTCGTTGACCCCTCCGGGGGACCCGGGTAGGTTCCTCGTCCCGGCTACGGAATCCCGGGCGGAAACCCGAGCAGCGGGAAGGGGGTAGACCCAACCGGTACTTTGGGACCACCCGACGTTCATGATCCGACATCCGGAGGTACGGACTCTCGTGCTCACGCTCACACAGACGGCGGTCCAGAAGGTGCAGGATTTCATCCAGGAGCATGGGGTGGAGAGTGATGCCGGACTGCGCGTGGCGGTGCTGCCCGGCGGGTGCTCGGGCTTCCAGTACGGACTGAACATCGAGGACGGCCCGGAGTCGGACGACGAGGTGTTCCACGTGTCCGGCGTGAAGGTCTTCGTCGACCCCTTCAGTGCGCAGTACCTCGGAGGGGTCGAGATCGATTACGTCACCGGCTTCATGGGGCAGGGATTCACGTTCCGTAATCCGAACGCCACCGGGGGCTGCGGCTGCGGGAGCTCGTTCACGGTTTGATCTCGCCCGTTGGCGCCGTACATGGCGCCCTTCCTTCGCTTCTGGACTACTCGGCGCTCCCCGCCGAGGAACTCCGCGCGCGCATCCGGGCGCGGAAGCGGGAGATCAACGCGGTCATCCTGGGACACAACTACCAGCGCGTCGAGATCCAGGAGGTCAGCGACTTCTTGGGCGACTCGCTCGGCCTTTCACAGGAGGCCGCCGCCACCGACGCGGACGTCATCGTGTTCTGCGGCGTCCACTTCATGGCCGAGACGGCCAAGATCCTCTCCCCGAAGAAGACCGTGCTCATGCCGGACCTCCGGGCCGGATGCCCCATGGCCGACTTCGTCACGGCGCCCGCCCTGAGGAAGCTCAAGGCGGAGCACCCGGACGCCGTCGTGGTCGCGTACGTGAATTCGACGGCCGAGGTCAAGGCCGAGTCCGACATCTGCTGTACGTCGTCCAACGCCGTGAAGGTGGTGGAGTCCATCCCTCGCGAGCGCACGATCTTGTTCGTACCCGACCGCAACCTGGCCCGCTACGTCGAGCAACGCACGGGACGGGACAACATCATCGCCTGGGACGGCTACTGCTACGTCCACGACGACATGGTGCTCCAGGAGCTGGATCGCGCCCGGAAGGCCCACCCGAAGGCGTTGCTCGTCGTGCACCCCGAGGCTCGCAGGGAGTTGCTCGACCGCGCCGATGTGGTCACCTCGACCGCGGGCATGGTCGAATACGCCGACAAATACGACGAGGTCATCTTCGGCACCGAACGCGGCCTCGTGGACCGGATGAAACAGCAATTCCCGAACAAGACGTTCGTTCCCCTGTCGGGCGCGGCGGTGTGCGGGAACATGAAGCTGAACACGCTCGCCAAGCTGGCGTGGTGCATGGATCACGGGGAGTACGAGGTAGTGCTCGACGAGGACATCCGCGTCCGCGCGGAGCGCTCGCTTCGCGCGATGCTCGAGCTCTCGGGGGGTTGGAAGGGTTCCTCCGATGAGGAGAGGGACCTCGAGCGGGCCGGCGTTCGTCCGAGCGGATGCGGGTGCGCGTGACGTGATGCTCGTCCGCGCCTTCACCGGTGGCGGCTTCGCGGAGAACGGCTATCTCGTGACGTGCGAAGACTCGGGTGCCACGGCCGTGGTGGACCCGGGAGCGTCAGCCGACCGCATGGTGGCGGCGCTGGCCGCCGAAGCGCTGGATCTCCGGGCCGTCCTCCTGACGCACGCGCACCTCGACCACGTCGAGGGCGTCCACGTCGTGCGGGAGGCCCATCCGACCGTGCCGGTATGGCTGCACCCGTCGGATCTGCGGATGTACGGCGCGGTGCAGGAGCAGGCGGCCGCGTTCGGCCTGAGCGTGCCCGCGCAGCCCGACCCCGACCATGAGCTGGGGGACGGACAGCGGTTCACGCTCGGGAAGGGGGCCTTCGAAGTGCGCCACGCCCCCGGTCACTCCCCGGGCCACGTGATCTTCATCTCCCGCGAGGACGGCTTCGCGCTGGTGGGCGACGTCATCTTCCAGGGATCGATCGGGCGCACCGACCTCCCCGGCGGCGACTTCTACACGCTCATGCGCTCGATCCGGGAGCAGGTCCTGAGCCTGCCCGACCCGACGGTGCTTCACCCGGGCCACGGGGACGCGACGACCGTCGGAGACGAACGCGTGGGCAACCCCTTCCTGGTCGCCCACTACGGAGGGCGTCTCGCATGAGCCCGGCGGCGGCCCCGAAGGCCCCGTTGGCGGCTGCTACGTTCGCCTCGGGTAGTGGGACCAACGTCCAGGCATTGCTCGACCATCCGACGGACCTCTGGCGCATCCGCCTGCTCGTGGCGGACCGGGACGGGATCGGTGCGCTCGAGCGTGCGCGGCAGGCGGGCGTCGCCACGCGGGTGATCCGCACGAAGGGACGAGCGGAGGATGAGGTCGCCGGCGAGACGCTGGCCGCCCTGGAGGAGCACGGCGTGCAGGTGATCTTCCTGGCCGGATATCTCAAGCTCGTGTCGGCGGCGGTCGTGACGCGCTTCCGGAA
Source organism: uncultured Gemmatimonadaceae bacterium (assembly GCA_964412015.1). Lineage (GTDB taxonomy): Bacteria > Gemmatimonadota > Gemmatimonadetes > Longimicrobiales > Gaopeijiaceae > SZUA-318. Next base: position 47,872 of record CAYPMO010000024.1, read on the forward strand.
GCGCATCCTGAACATCCACCCTGCGCTCCTCCCCTCGTTCGGGGGGAAGGGGATGTGGGGCCACCACGTGCACGAGGCGGTGCTGGCGTCCGGCATGCGCATCAGCGGGCCGTCCGTGCATTTCGTGGACGAGCAATACGACCGAGGCACGATCGTGGCCCAGTGGCCCGTGCCCGTCCTGCCCGACGACACCCCGGACACGCTGGCGGCGCGGGTGCTCGTCTTCGAGCACCGGTTGTACCCCCTGGCTGCCGACCACGTCTGTCGGGCCGTGCTCGAGGGGCGGGAGTCCGGCCCCCTCGTGCTGCCCGGCGAGGCCTTCTCGCTGGTCCCGGACACCCGTCTGGCAGGGCCGGCCCGGTGACACGGTCCCCGAAACCCGAACCATCTGGACGGCGGATATGAAGCGGGCGTTGCTGAGCGTGAGTGACAAGAGCGGTATCGCGGACTTCGGAAGGGCCCTCGCCGAGCGTGGCTGGGAGCTCGTCTCGACGGGTGGTACGGCCCGGGCCCTGCGCGACGTGGGCCTCGCGGTGAAGGACGTCGCCGAGATCACTGGGCACCCGGAGATGATGGATGGGCGCGTGAAGACCCTCCACCCGGCCGTGCATGCCGGCATCCTGTGCCGTCGCGACCGCGAGGACGATCTGGCGGCGATGGAGGCGATGGGTTACGGGCCGATCGACCTCGTAGCGGTCAACCTCTACCCGTTCCGGGAGACGATCGCCAGGGGCGGTGTGGGCGTGAAGGAGGCCATGTCCAAGGTGGATATCGGAGGGCCCACGATGATCCGCGCGGCCGCGAAGAACCACGAGGACGTGTGGGTCGTGGTAGACCCGAGCGACTACGGGAGCGTGCTCGCCGCGCTGGATGGGTACGGGGACGCGAGAGCGTTGCGGCGCGCGCTCGCCGCGAAGGTGTTCCATCATATCAGCGCGTACGACGCGGCGGTCGCCGCGTACCTCGAGGCGGGCACGGGAGCGGACCCGCTTCCGGAGGACCTTGCGCTCGGCCTCCGGCGGGTGCAGACGCTCCGCTACGGCGAGAACCCCGATCAAGCGGCATCGTTCTATGGATTCGGCACGCCGGTGGGTCTCTCCGCGCTCAAGCAGCTCCACGGTAAAGAGCTGTCCCACAACAACATCCTGGACCTGGACGGCGCGCTGTTCTGTCTGGCGCCGTTCGCGTTCTCGCCGCGCCCGGCGGCGTGCATCGTGAAGCACACGACGCCTTGCGGCCTGGCCGTCGCCGACTCGCTCGCCGAGGCCTACGCGAACGCCCTCCGGTGCGATCCGCAGAGCGCGTATGGGTCCGTCGTGGCGGTGAACCGTCCGTTGGACGGCGACACGGCGGCCCGGATGGCCGAGTTGTTCATCGAGTGCATCGTCGCGCCGTCGTACAGCGAGGAAGCGCTGGCGACGCTCACCACCAAGAAGAACCTTCGGCTCATCGCGCTGCCGGGCCTCGAGACCCGGCTCGACTTCGAGCCCACGTCGGGCTGGTGGGCCGGTGCCCCCGAGGACTTGAAGGCCGCTTCCCGTTTCGTGGCCGCGCACGGACGCCTGCCGAACGGGCGCGTGTTGAGGTCGGTGTACGGAGGCATGCTCGCCCAGACCCCGCCGATGCCGCCGTTCTACGGGACGGACGCGCCCGACTGGAAGGTGGTCACCCGGCGTGCGCCCTCCGGGGCCGAGATGGACGACCTCCGCTTCGCGTGGGCCGCGGTCTACAGCGTGAAGTCCAACGCGATTCTGATCGCCGCCCGCGGCGCGACGCTCGGGATCGGCGCAGGCCAGATGAGCCGTGTGGACTCCTCGCGGATCGCGGTCTGGAAGGCGGGGGACGCCGGGCTCGACCTCGCGGGATCGGTGCTCGCCTCGGACGCGTTCTTCCCGTTCCGGGACGGGGTGGACGCCGCCGCGGCCGCCGGTGTCGCTGCGATCGTGCAGCCGGGCGGGTCGGTCCGCGACGAGGAGTCCATCCAGGCCGCCGACGAGCACGGCATGGCGATGGTATTCACCGGCCGGCGCATGTTCCGGCATTAGGAATCAGCTCGACCCCGACCTCCAACCCCCATCCGGCGACCATGCGCAGGAGATCCCGAGACGTCGAGCGAGCCGTACCCGCGAAGCAGTTCGTGGCCAAGCTGCGTCGGCTGGCGGACGCCATCGAGAGCGGCGAGCGATTCCGGATCCAGATCGCCGGGGAGCGGGTCTCGGTCCCCTCCGACGCGCTGATCTCCGTGGAGCACGAACGGGAAGGGAAGGACGAAGAGGTGGAGCTCCAGATCCGCTGGAAGAACGACTAGACCAGGACCAGGAGATCGTTACCGAAGGCCGCGGCGCGGGTGCGCCGCAATCCGTCCGTCCGCCGGTTCCTTACGGTCCCCCCGTCTCCTCCAGCAGCCGTCCCACGGCCGCATTCATGGCCGGAGGCGCGAAGTAGCCCACGACCTTGTGCCGCATGACGCCGTCCCCGCCGATGACGAACGTGGTAGGGATTCCGGGAATGCCGCCGAACGTCCGTCGGTGCTCGGCGGTCGCACGCCCCACGGGGTAGGTGATGCCCCGATCGTCGAGGAACGCGCGTACCGGCGCGTCGTCGCCGACGTCGGTCACGAAGCCGAGGACGACCACGCCGTCGGGAGCGAGCCGCTCGTGGAGCTTCTGCAGGGCGGGCATCTCGAGGCGGCAGGGCGGGCACCAGGTCGCCCAGAAGTTCACCACCACGACGTGACCGGCCAGGTCCACCGAGCGGATCGTGTCCCCCGCGAGTGTCTCCAGCGCGAAGTCGGGCGCCTTTCCGTGATTCGGCGCGAAGCCCACGAGCGCCCCGAGCTGTGGGCCCAGGCGGATCGCCACGAAGACCAACAGACCGGCCGTGACCGCGCGCTCGAGCCAGAGGAGCGCGGTCTTCCAGAGGGGACGACGTGGGCCGGAGGCGGTCGTCGACGGACGTGGCGAAGCGGACATAGCGCGGCTTCAACCCCTCTGGGAGCGCGGGGGTCCGGAGCCGTTACTTCTTCCGCGGCGCATCCTCCACCATCTGCTCCAGCCGAACGGCCAGTCCCTCGAGCTGCGCCCGCCGCATCCGCTTCTCGAGACGGATGACCGCCTGGATGGCCGCCGGAACGCCGAGGGCTACGCCCACCAGCGCACCCACGGGCGGGGCGGCCACCAGCGCACCGATGCCCAGGCCGGTCAGTCCGCCCGCGAGGACGCCACCAGCCACGAACAGCCGCCGGACCCCCCCGACCGCGAACTCCTCGTGCACGTTCACGTCGGTGGTGCCGTTCTTGACCCGAACGGAGATCACGAGCCGGCGAGCGTCCTCGCTCTGCGTGGCCGGACTCCAGGTGAAGGAGCCGCCCAACACCGACGCATGGCCCTCGATGCCCAGCGCCGCCTCGATCTCCTCCACCATCGCTGGGAAGGCCGACTCGGCGGTCTCGCCCCCCACGACCCGGGAGAACACCAGGTGGTCCCACTTTCCTTCGTGGATCGAGGCGCCGGGTCGGCCCACCGCCCGGCCGCCCGGCACGCGGGCGGGGGTGTGCGCAGCGCCCGTGGGCGCGACTCGCGTAGCATCGGGAAGCGCGAGCTCTCGGGCGGCCTGCCGGACGTGCTCGGGCGGGATCCCGACCTGGGCCGCGACCTGCTCCACCGCGCCGACTGTGAGTGATCCGGGGTCCTGCGGCTCGAGGGCCTGCAGCTCCGCCGCTCGATCCAGGAGACGCTTGATCCGCTCCTCGGTGAGGGCAGGGGTATGCTCCGACGCGGCCACGAGCACCTCCATCATCCCGCCGGCCGTGGGGAAGCGATCCTGGGGCTTCAGGGCGAGCGCGCGGGAGAGGACCTGCTCCACCCGGCCCGGGAGCTCGTCGAGGCGTGCGCGGTGCGCGGATGGAACATCGCTCAGGCGTCCCAGCCGCACGTCGTCCGGAACGGGCCAGCCGGCCGGCGTGCCGCCGATGAGCATCTCGTAAACGACGCATCCAAGGCTGAAGATGTCGGTGCGCGCGTCCACCTCTGCGGAGCCGATCGCCTGCTCCGGACTCATATAGCCAAGTGTGCCCACCGCGACCCCCGTACGGGTCACGTGGTCGTGCGGAACGAGACTGACTACGCGGGCCACCCCGAAGTCCGCGACGACGGCCAGCCCCGCGTTGAAGAGAATGTTCTCCGGCTTGATGTCCCGGTGCACGACGCCCTGCGCGTGCGCGTGGTCGAGCGCCGAAGCGACCTCACGGCCGATACGGAGCACGGATTCGACGGGGATCCGCTCCTCACCCGTCAGCAAGCGCCGCAGCGATCCGCCCGCCACGTACGGCATGACGTAGAAGAGGAGCCCATCCGCATCGCCCGAGTCGAGGAGCGGGAGGATGTGCGGGTGATTGAGTCCTGCGGTGATCTGGATCTCGCGAAGGAACCGCTCCACCCCTACTGCGGCCGCCAGGTCCGAGCGGAACACCTTGAGCGCGACCCTGCGGCCGTGCTTGGTGTCCACGGCCAGGTAGACCGTGGCCATTCCTCCGCGGCCCAACTCCGCATCGATGTGGTATCGGCCTGCCAGCACGGTTCTTGCCACCGACTCGGGCTCGGCCATGTGCGTCCTCTCGGAAGGTGCCTTTTGCGGCAAGTGTCCTAATGTCGGATGCGGACCGGGGCGGGTCCATGTCTTGGGATACGGCGGCGCGCGGCGTATCCTTCTGCAGAGCGGTTCAGCCGAGCGGCCGAGGCGGTGGTCGGAGACCATGAGGCCGGTCCGCGAGACGGCCGAGGATGCGCGCGAGCGCACCGCAGGCCCATGCACCGGTCGTGGCCTCTGGTGGTAGTAGCACCCAAGGAGGGGTGGCAGAGCGGTTCAATGCACCGGTCTTGAAAACCGGCGGGCGCAAGCCCTCGTGGGTTCGAATCCCACCCCCTCCGTTC